>NZ_JABUMS010000003.1:0-877921 GCF_013336705.1 Myxococcus sp. CA051A
ATCGTCCACGGCGGGAACTCCTCGGCTCCCCTGCCAGGGGGAGACCGTCTCGGTTGGTTTCACCGAGGAGCTTCCCTCTTTCACGCTCATCCCTGCTCGCCGACTACACACTTATAGGGACACGACCCAGACCAACGCGGCGGGGAGCAGGACTCGGGAGATTCTTCGCATCCCTCATCCTGTGCGGCCTTTTCCCCCCCATGTCTCGGAAAGACTCGCGCGGCCTCCCATCCAGAGCGCTGTTGTTGATGTGCCGCAGGTCCTCCAGGTCACTGCGCGTGCCTTGTCGCTGACCCGCGGCAGGTGAGCGGGGCGTTCAATTGTTGGTGATGATGATCCGCTTCCAGGCGTACTCCGGACGCATGACCAGCGGGTCGTTGCTCAAGGTGATGGAGGAACGATACTGCGTGCCAGCGGAGACGAGCGGCAGTCCGATGCGCAGGGTCAGATTCACCTGAGCCTGCGTCTGGCTGCAGCTGTCCTCGAAGACCGCTGCGTTCGCGTTGGTGAGGTTCCAGGAAAAGGTCTTCTTGTCCGGCGACAGACTGACGTTGTTCCAGAACTGGGCCATCCCCGCCACCAAGGTGTTGCCGTCGGTGACGTCACAGCCGCTGCCCACGTTGGTCAGAACCAACTGGAGGTACCCTGCGTCAGGGCGAGGCACGCCCATGTTCAAGTCATCCCTGATTTGGGTGATGACCGCTTCGTCGAAGACATGGCTGCTGCTGACACTGATGGAGCCCTTGAGTGGCAGCTTGACGGAGGGCTGAGGGGTATTCATCAGATAGTCGCAGCTCGGGGGCCCGAGCCGATTCATGCAGATGTGGATGAGATTGTCGTTCAAGGCGAGGTCGAGCGGAGCCTCGACCCTGAGCGAGCCCAGAGAGGGCCACTCTGGGATGACGAGCCCGCCCTCGGCGCCGACCTCGTAGGACGAGCCCCAGTACCCCTCGAGGGACTCCAGGACCCGGTTGCCCAAGGCGTTGCGGGCGAGGTCGTGGCCGCCGATAGAGGTGGCCTCCTCGAGCTGGGAACTCGACATGCAACCCGCCAGCAGACTCACACACGCACTCGTCATCACCCGGCTCATCGCCAGACGGCATCGCCCGCGCATCGTGGTGCATCCTCCTCTGCACGCTGAAGACACGCGGCGGAGGCAGGCCATGCAGAGATTCCGCACTTTCCCCAATGCTGAAATCTTCCGTCACTGCCGCCCAGAGGGTTGCTTCCCAGCAAGAGCGGTGTTCACCGGAACGGCCGATGTGGCCTGAGTCAATTGAAACCTAATTCTGTCCACGAAAATAAGAATTCGCGAGAAGTCTGCTTGGTTCCGCCCCCCAGGGATGGTTGGTTCCGCCCCTCCCTTCACCTGGAAAGGACTCCCCCATGCGGAACTTCCTCGCAGTGACTGCCTCCCTGTTCTCGCTCACGTTCCTGGGCTGTAACGCCGCGCCCGCCGAGCCGACCCCCGAGCCCACCCCGGAGACCGCGGAGCAGACGCAAAGCCTGACGGCGACGGGCCAGAGCTGCTCGGCCGACACGCAGTGTGCTTCCGGGCTGTGCTGGGTGGAGGCGGATTCCTACCCCCTCTACAACCCGGCCTGGATTCACGCCGACAGCTGCACCGAGGAGTGTGGTGGCCCCACGGACCATGAGAGCTGCCGCATCCTGGCCGAGGACCTGAACGCTCCCTACCCGAACAACGCGCGCTGCATCCCCGCGCGGGGCGTCTACGACAACTACCCCTACGACGACATCTTCTACGTGTGCGACATGCTGCGCGTCGGCCTGGGCCGCGTTCACTGGGTCGAGTAGTCGCGAAGTGACTCGTGCCGCCCGGAACGCTGGTGCTCCGGGCGGTGTGTCGCCGAGGTAAAGCTCCACCGGGTTGCAGGTGTCAGGCAATGGCGCCCCCGCATCATGATGATTTCATGACGGGTGTGGGCGCGGGCGCGGGAGAGAGACTCCTCCGTCATGAGATGCCTTCTCCTCGCCCTGGGCCTCGCCGCCGTCTTCTCGTCGAATGCCTGTGCCCCTCGTGTGTCGCGTCCCGGGCCGAAGCTGGGGCAGGTCGCGGATGTCCACACGAAGCCGGGTCGATACGACGGCTACGCCGTGCAGTTCGAGTTCGAGCTCGTGGACCGGATGGCGGGCCATCGCGGCTACGTCTTCTTGACGGGGCAGGGGCGCAAGACCTGGAGCGTGCGCGAGGTGTCGGCGAGGGACTCCCTGGAACGCCGGCTCGCTCCGACGCTGCGCATGGACTCGCCCGTGATGATGGGCCCGGCGGTCTCCCGTGAGCCCGACCTCCTCGGGCGACGCATCGAAGGGCTCGACTACGAGTTCATGCTGCGCCAGGGGTGGCTGTTCGAGCGCTGCGCGGCGGACTCAGGCGATGACTGCGAGCTGAATGGGCAGTACCTCAAGACGTCCAGCTTCCACGCCGTGGACGGGCTCATCGCGTACCTGGGGCGCTGGCTGAAGGAAGGGGACTACGCGGGCTCCCTGGTCATCACCGTGGTGCAGGACCAGGGCGGGCCGGAGGACGTCAAGACGCGCATGGGCGCGCATGACGGCTATACGGTGGAGCGGTGCAAGCGGTATGCGGACTCGCGCCTCATCGTGCTCACCGGGCAGGGTTCTCAGGCCTTCACGCCTTCCGTCGCCGGAGAGCCCGAGGACATCGCGCGGCGTGGCAACCTGGGCGTGCTGGTGGGTCGTCCCGGCGAGCAGGGCTTCGCCATCCTCGGCAAGCCCGGCTGCCAGGCGCCGTACGCGGTCTACGTCGACGTCGCCAGCTTCGACCAGGTGGACGCCGCCATCTCGTCGTGGGGCCGCCGCTTGAAGGACGGTGACCACAAAGGAGAGGTGGTGATTGTCGTGCCCGTCTTGTCGGAGGCCGGCGCGCTCTGAGCGGGACCGCGGCTCAGCCGAAGGCGGCGGAGGCGCGTCCCAGACCCTCGGCCACGGAGGTGAAGGCGTCAGCGGTGCGCACGCGCTCCTCGCCGAAGCGATTCACGTAGAGCTGGCGCACGGCGGGAATCTGCGAGGAGCCACCCGTGAGGAACACGGCGTCGATGTTCGCCGCCTCGGGGTGGCGCGACAGCAGTCCCACCGTGCACTGCTCCAACTCGTCGAGCAGCGGCTTGCTGAACACCTCGAACTCCGCGCGGGTGATGGGCTCGTGGAGGTTGATGCGGGCCTCCTCGAAGTCCACGGTGGCCACCTCGTCGCGCGACAGGCGCACCTTGGCGGCTTCAATCGCGCGGAACAGGCGGTAGCCCAGGTTGTCCATCACCAGGTCGTGGAGCGCCTCGATTTCGGGCTGCTTGTCACTGGTCTCCAGCATGGTGTCCAACAGGTCCTGGGTGGACTTCTCCCGGATGAAGGACATCTCGTGCCAGGACAACAGCTTGGCCATGACGTGCTGGGGCATGGGCAGGCGCTTGTCGCTCAGGCCTCGCACCCGGTAGGTGGAGCCCGCGCCAAAGCGGGGCAGCAGCTTGTGGCGCATGATTTCGGCGTCGAAGCGGTCTCCACCGATGCGCACACCGGTGGAGCCCACGACGTCCGGGCGGCGGTCCTTGACGCCTCGGCGCGAGGGGCCCAGGCGCATCAGGGTGAGGTCGGTGGTGCCGGCGCCGAAGTCCGCGACGAGGACCAGCTCGTCGCGGGTGAGCTGGGCCTCATAGGCGAGCGCGGCGGCGATGGGCTCGATGAGGAACTCGATGTGCTGGAAGCCCGCCAGCTCGGCGGCGCGGTGCAGGCGCTTCTGGGCGAGCGCGTCCGCGTCCTTGTCCGGGGTGAAGACGGCGGGGCGGCCGAGGATGACGGCCTCCGGAAGGCTGCCCATGTGGGCGCCCGCCGCCTCGCGCACGCGCCGCAGGAGGATGGCGACCAGGTCCTCGATGGTGAAGGTGCGGCCCTTCACCTGGGTGGCGCGGAACGAGTTCGAATGGAGGAAGGACTTCACGGACTGGATGAAGCGTCCGGTGTTGTCCTCCATGTAGCGGTTGATGGCGTCGGCGCCTGTGTAGATCTCGCGCTCGTCGTCCGGGAAGAACATCACGGAGCGGAAGAGGCGGGGCTCCGAGGTATGGGGTTGCAGCGACAGCACCGTGCCATCAGGCAGGGCCGCGGCGGTGTTGCTGGTTCCGAAGTCGAGTCCGCAGGCTTGCATGGGGGTGCGCCCCTTATCGCCAAACTCCGGGAAAGGGTAGGGCGTCGTGAGCCGGGCTGCTCGGTGGAGGACGGGCGAGTGGGCGGCCGCCCGGAGAGGGCGTGGGTTGGCGAGGTTCGATGACTTCCCATGTTTCTTTTTCGGGAGTCACGACACAGGGGGTCTCCATGAAGCTCCGCGCGAGAGGGTGGGTGGCCGCCGGTGCCGCCGCGCTGCTCGTCACCGGCTGCCGCGAGCGCGGCCAGGACGAGCAGTCGCAGCAGGGCACGCAGGCGACCGCGAGTGAACAACAGCAGCAGGCGGAAAGCGCCCAGGATGAGGTGCGGCGCAAGCAGGAGGCGCTGGACGAGGCGAAGGCCCGCGCTCAACGTGAATCGGCTGAGTCGGACGAGGCCCAGACCGCACAGCAGGCCGGAGCCGCACAGCAACAGGCCACGGACGCCACGGCGCAGGCCGGAGCCGCACAGCAGCAGGCCACGGACGCCACGGCGCAGGCCGGAGCCGCACAGCAGCAGGCCGGAGCCGCACAGCAGCAGGCCGCCGAGGCGAACTCGCAGCAGGGCGCCGCTCAGCAGCAAGGCGCCCAGGCGAATCAGCAGGCCGCTGATGCCACGCAACAGGCGGGCGCCGCACAGCAGCAAGCAGCGAATGCCACGCAGCAGGCGGGAGCCGCGCAGCAGCAGGCCACGGATGCGGCTCAGCAGCAGGCCGCCCAGGCGGGCCAGCAGGCCACGGATGCAGCTCAGCAGCAGACCGCTCAGGCGGGACAGCAAGCTACGGATGCTCAGCAGCAGGCCGCCCAGGCGGGCCAGCAGGCCACGGATGCTCAGCAGCAGGCCGCCCAAGCAGGACAGCAGGCCGGAGATGCGCAGCAACAGGCCGCCCAGACAGGACAGCAGGTTGGAGAGACTCAGCCGCAGGCCCAGGCCAGCGCGACTGACTCGGAGAGCGAGGCGGAGCGACAAGCCGACCTTCGGTCGGAGAAGGAAGCCGAACTGCGCGCGGAGCAACGGGCCGAGCAACAGGCGGCGCAGACCGGCTCGACATCTACGGGCACCGAATCGCAGCCGGGCCAGGGCACACCGCAGTCGCCCGTGGCCTCCGCGCCCACGGGGACGGAGTCGCAGACCGGTCAGGACACGCAGTCGTCGGGCACACAGTCGCAGACCGGCCAGGACACGCAGGCCTCCGCGCCCACGGGGACGGAGTCGCAGACCGGTCAGGGTACGCAGTCGCCGGTGGCTTCCTCCTCCGAGACGGGCTCGCAGACGGCCCCTTCCACCGGGTCCTCCACGGATTCGAGCTCGGACCAGGCCTCCGGGGGTTCGGGGCAACAGGTCGACGAAGGCACTCAGCCGCTGTCTCCCCTCGAGCAACTCGATGCCCGGCAGCAACAGGGACAGACGACGAGCGGAACGGAACAGCAGACCACCGACTCGGCCTCGTCCGGCACGGAGCAGCAGCCCATCGCCACCGCGCCTTCGACGACCGAGCAGCAACAGCCTGCTTCCGGGACCTCTGATTCCACGACGGGCACCTCGGGCACCACCTCGCAACCACAGTCGGGCACGCAGCTGCCCCAGCAACCGCCCGTGGTCGCGCTCCCGATTCCCTCCGGTTCACAGCAGGGCAGCGGCACCTCGTCGGGAACCCAGAGCCAGCAGAACACGCCACAGCAGTTCACCGGCGAGGTGGTCCGCGCGAGCGAAACCGAGGTCCTGCTCAGTCAGGGCGGTGAGCCTCAGCTCCGCTTGACGGTGAACCCACAGACACAGGTAACAGTGGATGGATTCAGCGCGGTCGCCGAGGACATCCAGGAGGGAGCCCAGGTCCGCGCCTCGTTCACCACGGACGAGACGGGGGAAGCCAAGGCGGTGAGCATCAACGCGACGTCCAAGGGGAGCACCACGGGAACAGGCTCCACCCAGGAGACGCAACCCACGCAGCAGCAGTAATCACATAGCGTCAGTGTCACTCCTTCCGGCGCTGCCCATGATAATCCCCGGCCCCTCTTTCGAGAGGGGTCACACATGAAGCAGCAACTGGTCGTCCTCCTGGGTGGATGGTGTCTCGGCGCGCTCGTGGCTTGTGGTGTTGACGAAGCGCGGTTGTCGCGAGCCGCGGAGGACTCCGTGGCGAGAGCGGCGCTCACCGAGGAGGGCCCGTCACCTCAGGGGCTTTGCGGTGAGGACGGCGTCTGTGACCCCTGGGAGACGCACGAGACCTGCCCGCTCGACTGCGACGGGCCCAGCGACCCTTGCGGAAACGGCGTGTGCGAACCGCTCGAGACGCAGCAGAGCTGCCCCGCAGACTGCGGTGGTCCCATCGGCGGCACTTGTGGAGATGGACTGTGCGCGTCGTCCGAGACGCAGCAGAGCTGCCCCGCCGATTGCGGTGGTCCCATCGGCGGCACTTGTGGAGATGGACTGTGCGCACCGTCCGAAACGCACCTGAGCTGCCCCTCCGACTGTGGCGGTCCCATCGGCGGCACTTGTGGAGATGGACTGTGCGCATCGTCCGAAACGCACCTGAGCTGCCCCGCCGACTGTGGCGGCCCCATCGGCGGCACTTGCGGAGATGGACGGTGCGAGCCGGCCGAGTCACACCAGAGCTGCCCTCTCGACTGTGACACTCCCGTTGGCGACCCTTGCGGGAACGGGCTGTGCGAGTCCTTCGAGTCACATCAGAGCTGTCCGCTCGACTGTGACGGCTGAGCTTCGCCTCGTGAGTGCCACGTCGCGCCACCGATGATGGGCGCGACGTGGCCGAGACACTCAGGGGCCCTCGCTACGTGAGGACCTGGATGAGTCGCCGGGGAATCGCCTCGGCGTGCCAGCGCTGAAGCTCGCGAGCAATCTCCGCGGAGCGCTTCGCCCGACCCTCGCGGATGAGCGGCAGCAGGGCGCGCGCGGCCTTGCGCTCCCGGGGCTTGCCGCCCGCCGCGAGCCGCTCGAACACCTCCAGCCGGACGTCCGCGTCGTGCAGCTCCCCCAGCCCCTCCTGGAGCGGGACGAGCACCTCCACCAGCGCGCCCAGGGTGCGGCGGAACGCGGGCTGGAAGATCTCCAGCTCGTAGCGCAGCTTCTTCAAGTCCTTGCGCAGCGCATGCGCGGACGCCGCATCGGGCGCGTCCATGTAGACCTGCATCCGCTTGCGCACCCGGCGCACCCGCCAGTGCAGGGGCTCCTTCACCCGGCGCCCACCGAAGCGATGGTCGTCCTCCAGCGCATCCACCTTGCGCAGCATCCGAGGCACGGTGCGCGAAGCCCACCGCTCCAGCTCCGAGCGAAGTCGCTTCTCCTTCGTCTTCAGGCCCGCCAGTCGCGCCTTGCCCAGCGCGGCGATGCCCGCGCGGGTGTCGGGCTTCTCGCGGCGCGCCTTCTTCGCGACTTCCTCCAGCCAGGCCGCCTGGACGTGCAGGTCCCTCACGTCGCCCAGCGCGTCCTGGAGCCGCTTCACCTCCACCTCCAACTTGCCCAGCCCGCCGAGCGGACGGAACACCTGGATGGCGGCGCGCAGCCGACGCGTGGCCACGCGCATGTCGTGGACGCCGTCGTCGTCGAGCTCGTCCGACAGCTTCGCCTCCGGCTT
This sequence comes from Myxococcus sp. CA051A, assembly GCF_013336705.1. NCBI lineage: Bacteria > Pseudomonadati > Myxococcota > Myxococcia > Myxococcales > Myxococcaceae > Myxococcus > Myxococcus sp. CA051A. The sequence goes on from NZ_JABUMS010000003.1 coordinate 7,772, forward strand.
GCGGACATCCGCCAGCCGGCCCGCGAGGATGCGCCGCGCGGCCTGTCCCAGCTCGCTGTCGGGGCCCAGTCCGCGGATGGGCGTGGGTTGGGCCACCTGGCTAACCTCCCGTCCTGGCCTGGGTGTTCAACATCCGCTCGGCGGCCTCGGGGCCTTCCCAGCCGAGGATGCGCGCTTCCTTGTCCTCGAAGTGCACGGCGGTGAGGAAGAAGTGCGCCAGCTCCTCGCGCTCGCGTCGGGACACGTCCTGATACGTGCGCAGGTGCTCGGTGCGAGGCGACGCCGTGGGCAGGGCGATGATGCGGTCATTGCGCTCGCGCTCGCCCGGCTTGCCACCCTTGCGCTTCTGGTCCACCTGGAGGACCCCCAGCGCGCGGCAGGGCAGCACGACACCGGGCCACGTGGTGTCGTCCCACAACACCATGGCGTCGAGCGGGTCCCCATCCGGCCCGCGTGTCGAGGGGATGAAGCCCCAGTCGAACGGGTAGCGCAGACCCCGGGTGAGGGGACGGGAGAGCGTGAAGGCCGAGAGCGCGGCGTCGTACTTCAGCTTCACCGTCGAACCCCGTGGGGACTCGACGACGACGTGGAATGCGCCCTGGGACCCACGCGAGGGCAGGCGGGTGAGGTCCGTCGTCATGGAAGGTGGAAGGTCAGCCTGCCTCCCCCGTGCGGCAAGCGCCCTTCAGGGTGACTTTTGGCTCGCCAACCTTCCAGGCGGGCAGGCGAGCCAGCGTGCCCTCAGCCCACGGACCTCAGCGCGATGATGACGACCCCCACGAAGCCCACGCCCGTCAGGACGAGGCCGGTGATGGGCATCCATCGTCGCGCCCGCTCCGGTGGCTCCCGCGTGCGGCCGAAGGCGATGATGTTCACCACCAGGGCGGCTATCTGAAGCACGAAGCACGCCGGCAGCAGCGAGAGCACGCCGAGGATGAGCCCGATGATGGGGAGCGCCGGGCCATGGCGCTCGGGCGCGTCGACGGTGCGCGTGCGCAAATCCCAGCACGTGGGGCACATGGGGCGTGCCTCCGGGCGCATCCGCCGCTCGCACGCCGGACACATGAACGTGCCGCAGCGGCCACACACCCAGCTCGCGATGACGTCGGGGTGTGCCGCGCAGGAGGCCCCCTCTGGCGGCGTCTCCAGGCTCATGCCGAGCGCAGCTCCAGCGGATGCTGCGCGCTTCGCGGCCGCCGCCCGGAGTTCAGGTGCGCCGCGATGGTGGTCGCCGCCGAGTCGCTGGGAAGGCGGAGGGTGATGGTCCGCTCGTCGATCTTCTTCACCGACGGCACCCGTCCCTTCACCGCCGTGAAGTAGGCCACGACGGGCACGAGGACGGCCACCAGCACCGCCACCAGGATGGGAGTCCCATCGCCCTTGCCCGCGAACACCGCGATGCCGCCCACCAGGATGGCGATGGTGCCCAGGAAGGAGAGGCCGAAGAGCAGCTTGCTGCGCTGCCACCGGGCCCACCCCTCCTCGCTGAAGGGCAGGGTGCCCTTGGCCCGCTTGGTGAGGATGCTGGCGATGATCAGCACGATGAGGGCCGCGAACGGCAGGAAGATGAGCAGCCAGCGCGGGTACCACGCGAACTTCACGGGCTTGAAGGAGATGCCCTCTGTCTGTCCGGTGATGACGCAGACACGGGGCAGGTCGAACTCACTGAGCTCGTTCTTGGGAATGACGACGTCGGCAGGCATGGCGCGCGGTTCTAATCCAGACACTTTGGCGCGCGCCAGCCAGGGCCCACCGTCCTTCAGGAGCTGCAGCTCACCACCAGGTGCCGGCCCCAGGCGGGAGGCTCCGTGGTGTACTCCTCGTACTCGGAGCGCTGCGTGAAGGGGTCCTCCAGGGCGGCGAGCAGTCGGTCCACCTCCGAGAAGTCGCCCTCCTGGGCCCGGGTGATGGCGGCCTGCGCCATCCAGTTGCGCAGCACGTACCGGGGATTGACGCGCTCCATCAACGTCCGGCGCTCCGCGTCCACGCTGCCCTCGGAGGCGAGCCGCGCCCGGTAGCGCTCCGCCCAGGCGTCGAAGCCCGTCCGGTCCGCGAACATCGCCCCCACCGTGTCCGGCTGTCCCAGCGCGCGGAAGAAGCGGGTGTAGTCCACGCGGGCCTCGGCCATGCGCGCGAACAGGTCACCCACCAGGGCGCGGTCCTCCTCGCGCACCTCGCGCAGGCCCAGCTTCTGGCGCATCAGCGTCAGGAAGTGCGCGCTGAAGGTGGGCTCGAAGGTGTTGAGGGCGGCTCGGGCCTCGTCCTCGGACATCAGCGTGAGGAGCGCTTCACCCAGACAGGCCAGGTTCCACATCGCGATGCGCGGCTGCTGGTTGAACGCGTAGCGGCCCCGGTGGTCGGAGTGGTTGCAGATGAAGCCCGGCTCGAACTCGTCCAGGAAGCCGAAGGGGCCGTAGTCCAGCGTGAGCCCGAGGATGGACATGTTGTCCGTGTTCATCACCCCGTGCGCGAAGCCCACCGCCTGCCATTGCGCCACCAGCCGCGCGGTGCGCTCGATGACTTCCGCGTAGAAGCGCGCATGACGCCCCGGCGCGCCGGACAGGTGGGGGAAGTGGCCGTCGATGATGTGGTCGGCCAGCAGCGCCACGTGCTCGTGCTGCTCGGAGTGGTGGAAGAACTCGAAGGTGCCGAAGCGCACGTGTGACGGTGCCATCCGCACCAGCATGGCGCCTGTCTCCACTTCCTCGCGGTACACCCGCTCGTCGCCGCCAATCAGACACAGCGCGCGCGTGGTGGGGATGCCCAGCCCGTGCATGGCCTCGCCGCACAGGTACTCCCGAATGGAGGAGCGCAGCACCGCGCGGCCGTCCCCACCGCGAGAGAAGGGCGTGGGCCCACCGCCCTTGAGATGCAAATCCCAGGACTGGCCCGCGCCGTTGCGCACCTGGCCCAGGAGCAGGGCACGGCCATCACCCAGCCGGGGCACGTACACGCCGAACTGGTGCCCGGCGTACACCATGGCGAAGGGCTCCATGCCCGGCAGCGGACGCCCACCGCCGAGCGCCTCGACGAACTCCGGCCGTCGGGCTTCCTCTGGCGCCAGCTCCAGCAGGCGCAGCGCGGCGGGGTTGAGACTCACCAGCCGGGCATTCGGGAAGGCGCGGGGGGACACCCTCGCGCCGAAGCCGGGAGGCAGGCGAGCGTACGTGTTGTCGAAGCGAAGTTGTTCGAGCGCGGGCATGGAGGGGGAAGCGGTAACGCTCAGGGGACCTTCATGCCGCGCTGCACGGCGGGACGTTCACCCACGCGCGCCAGCCACTGCGGCACCTGGCCCAGGCCCGCGAAGAGCTCCGGGACGTACGTGCGCATGCCCGCGACCCACGGGTACAGGGCGATGTCCGCGATGGAGTAGCGGCCCGCCACGAAGTCTCCCTTGCCCAGCTGCCCGTCGAGCACCTTGAGCAGTCGCTTCGACTCCTCGGTGTAGCGGTCGATGGCGTAGGGAATCTTGGTGGAGGCGAAGCGGCCGAAGTGGTTGAGCTGGCCGAACATGGGACCCACGCCGCCCATCTGGAACATCAGCCACTGCGTCACTTCCGTCTTGCCGCGCAGGCTGGACGGCATGAGCTTGCCCGTCTTCTCCGCGAGGTACAGCAGGATGGCGCCCGACTCGAAGACGGTGATGGGGCGGCCGTCCGGCCCTTCCGAGTCGACGATGGCCGGAATCTTGTTGTTGGGATTGATGGCCAGGAACTCGGGCGTGAACTGCTCGCCCTTGCCGATGTTCACCGACTTCGCGGTGTAGGCCAGCTCCAGCTCTTCCAGGGCGATGGACACCTTGCGCCCGTTGGGCGTGGCGAACGTATACAGGTCAATCATGGTGAGACTCCCGTGAGCCGCGCGCTTTCACGCCAGAGCTGCTCGGCGAGGGCGTCGTCCCGCGCGGCGGCGGACGGCTTCCTCTTCCGGCAACGGATGAAGTACTTCCCGGAGACTCCGTCCACCTCCGGCGAGGCAGCCAGGTAGATGGACGTCCGCGCGCCGCCCTCGGCGGACAGCATGAACGGCGCGCCGAGCTTCACAATCCAGCGGAAGAAGCCCTTCGTGTTGTGACCGAAGCCCGAGCGCACCACGCCAGGGTGCACCGCGTTCGTCGTCACGGGCGTGCCTTCCAGCCGCTTCGCCAGCGCGTGGGTGAACAGGATGTTGGCCAGCTTGGACGTGGCGTACACGCGGAAGCCGTCGTAGCGGCGCTCGCTCTGGAGGTCGGTGAAGTCGAGCTTGCCGACCCGGTGCGCGTCCGACGACACGTTGATGACGCGCGCGGGGCCGCTGGCCTTGAGCGTGTCCATCAGCAGATGCGTCAGGAGGAAGGGCGCCAGGTGGTTGGTGGCGAGCGTGGCCTCCAGCCCATCCACCGTCACCTCGCGGCGGTCGATGATGAGGCCCGCGTTGTTGAGCAGCACGTCCAGGCGCGAGTAGCGCGAGCGGAAGGTGTCGGCCACCGCACGCACGGCCTGGAGCGAACTCAAGTCCGCCAGAATCGTGTCGACGCGCGCGCCCGCGACGGACTGGTTCACCGCGTCGACGGCGGCCTGGGTGCGGGCGGGGTCCCGGCCCACCAGTACCAGCGTGGCGCCAAGTCGTCCCAGGGCCTTGGCCGTCTCCAGGCCAATGCCGCCGGTGGCCCCGGTGATGAGGCACACCTTCCCGTCCAACCGTGTCTCAGCGCTCATGGGGCGTCCTCTGGATTTCGAGGACGCCTTCTATATGCCGACACGGGCCCGGACGCTCGTGGAAGCGCCGGGCCCATGGGGAAGGGAGGTCTGGGTGCCGCCGTGGCTCAGGCGTGCGGAGGCCGGGTGGGCTCGCTGGAGCGGGCGTCGTCGCGTCCGCCCTTGGTGCGCGGACTGGGGCGCGGGGCGCCGTTGAGGTGGCTCTCCAGGAACCACATGTCCAGCTCCACGTCGCCCAGGACCTGGGTGAGCAGGTCCACGGTGATGGGCTCCTCCAGCTCATCGCAGCGCTCGATGCCGCCGCGGATGGAGGCGCCGTAGCGCGCGAAGCGGTCCACCAGGCACTTCAGGTGGTCCTCGCTCTCCACGGCCTTGAGGTCGTACTCGGGCAGCTCGCTGTTCTTGGCGGCCAGCCGGATGGTGCCCTCGGCGTAGCCGCCCAGGGTGCCGGCGCGCTCGGCGAACTCGTCGGCCTGCTTGCGCGCATGCTTGGCCAGGTCGTCGAAGAGCAGGTGACGGCTGTAGAAGTGGGTGCCCCGGATGTTCCAGTGCGCTTGCTTGATTTGCCAGTGCAGGTCGATGGAGTCGGCCAGCAGGTTGTTCAGCAGGTCGATGATCTCCTCGCGCGTCTCACTGGGGACATTCACATGGCTGGGAAAGTTCATGGTTGGCGCTCCCTCCAAGAAGGCTTTCGGAAGAGTGGGGATGGCCTTCCCCACGCGCCATGCCGAGGCGTCCTGGCTGGGGGGCGAGCGGACAGCCGGGCGTTCCATGAGAAACCGCTCTAGAGGTCATTGATGACGCTACCTCCGTCGCCGGGGAGGCGGCGGGAGGGAGCGACTGGACATCATCGAGCTCGGACGTCAGGGCGCTTCTCCTCGGAGGAGCTAGGAGGCACACTCCGAGGTGTGTCCCGGCGTTCATCGTGGTGGATTGCGGTCCTGCTTTCCGTGCTCGTGCACGCGGCGCTCTTCCTGGCGCTGTCGCGAGTGCGGTCAGCCGCGCCAGCGCGTCCGTCGGCCACCGAACTGGAGATTGTCTACCTGGAGCCCAAGGCGCCGGTAGCGGCCCCACCCGTGCCAGCGCCGACCCCGCGGCCTCCCAAGCCCGAGCCGGTTCCGCCTCCGCGTCGGACGGAGGAGAAACCGCCCGAGGCCATCGCGCGGGCACCCGAGGGCAAGCAGAAGGAAGAAGAGCCCCCGGCCGTCGCGGAAGCGCCCGGAGTCGCGTCGACGGAGCAGGGGCCCGAGGCTTCTCCGGAGGATGCGCCCACCCGGACCGCGCCGCCGACGATTTCGCTCGTGCCCAAGGGGCTCTGGGGGAGCGAGCCTCCGGGCAAGCCCGCGCAGTCGGGCAGGACGCTGCGCAATGACGGACAGCCTGGTGAGGACCCTCGGGCCATCGCGCGGAGGGAGGAAGCGCAGGCGAAGGAGTTGGTGGATGGCTGGGCGGCGGACGCGAGCGCGGCGGCACGCGCGGAGAGCGGCGCCGTGAATCCGTACTTCACGAAGCTCCAGGACCGGTTCGCCAAGAAGCTGGTGAACCCGCCGTCGCCGGACCTGAACGTGCTGGGCTCACGCCTCAAGCGCGAGCAGGTGGAGGCCACGGAGCGCTTCGGGAAGACGGGCTCGCCCTACGTGGCGGAGAAGCGGGACCGGCGGCTGGAGCAGCGCAACCGCCTCCAGGCGGCCGTCGAGGCGGGGCGGGCGGCGAACATGTTCATGATGGACGTCACCACGCCGGTGCTCGCGCTCGCCACGGTGCTGGAGGTGCGTCAGGCGCGAGACGGCAAGCTGCTGGACCTCAAGGTGCTGGAAGGCTCGGGGGACCCCAAGTTCGACGCGTGGGCGGTGTCGCATCTGCGCGATGCGCTGGCCAGCGCGGACGCGCCGCCGGAGTCGGGCCCGGGGCTGCGCGCGGATGAGCTGCGCAGCCGGTGGCGGCTGGAGGAGTACCTGGGCAATCCCCGCGTGAAGGTCGTGCTCATCGGCGTGTACTGAGCCGCCTGGCTCACACGGGGTGTGCTCAGCGCGGCAGGCGCTCGGCGTAGACGGGTTGGCCCTGGGGCGCGGTGCCCTCGGTGGCGTAGCCTTCCTTCACCCAGTACTCGATTCCGCCGATGAGCTCCTTCACGCGGAAGCCCAGCGCGGACAGGCGCGCGGCGGCCTTGGTGGAGCCGTTGCAACCAGGGCTCCAGCAGTAGGTGACGATGACGTCGTCCTTGCTCAGGTGCGCCGTCGTGGTGGCGGAGAGGGTCCGCGCGGGCAGGTTCAGCGCGCCGGGGATGTGGCGCTCGGCGTAGGCGTCGGGCGAGCGGACGTCCACGACGACGAAGCCCTTCTTTCCGCGCTCCAGGTCCAGGTGCAGGTCGGCGGCGTCGGTCTCCACGGAGAGCTTCGCGAGGAAGTGGCGGTGTGCCTCTTCGGGCGGGGCGGCGGGGGTTTCGAGAACGAACGAGAATGGGGTGGCGGGCGTGGTCATGACGAGTACTCCCTGGGCTTCGATGCCCGGAACAGTGCTCCCGGAGTGGTCCACGCGAAAGCGCCATTCAGCGCCAGGAGACTGGACCACTTCCAGTCGCCTTGGGTTGTGATGGGGCAGGGGGCCGACTACAGAGTGCGCATGTCGAAGCGCTCCGTGGGTGTGTCGCTGCCTTTCCTGTTGCCGGACACAGGCAGGCAAGTGGGCTCGCTGCATCGGCGGCTCTATGAGCGGCTGCGCGAGGCCATCCTCGCGGGAACGCTCGCGCCACGAAGCCGGCTGCCGTCCACGCGCACGCTGTCCCGGGAGCTGGGGATTTCACGGGGGACGGTGGAAGAGGCCTTCGCGCAGCTCGACGCGGAGGGCTTCCTGGAGCGGCGCGTGGGCTCGGGCAGTGTCGTCGCGCTGCCGGAGCACGCCCGTCAGCCCCGGTCTCCGCTCGCGCGCGGGAGCGCGAAGTCCTCGCGACAGGGAGGGCTGTCTCGCCGGGGGCAGCGCATGGCGAGCGAGGTGCTTCCGCCCGAGCCGCGTGACGTGCGGCCCTTCACGCCGTGCCTGCCCGCGCTGGACCTCTTCCCCGCGAAGCTGTGGGCACGCACGGTGGCGAAGCAGGCCCGGGTGCTGGAGCCCGGGCGGATGACCGCGGGTGAGCCCGAGGGCTTTCGTCCGCTGCGCGAGGCCATCGCGGCCCACCTGGGACCTGCGCGTGGCGTGCGGTGTGACTGGCGGCGGGTCCTGGTCTTCTCCAGCACGCAGCAGGCCCTGGACCTCTCCGCGAGGCTGCTCCTCGATGAAGGGGACGGGGTGTGGCTGGAGGAGCCGGGGTACCTCGGCGCTCGAGTGGCCTTCGAGTCGGCGGGAGCGCGCCTGCATCCCGTCCCCGTGGATGCGGAGGGCCCGCGCGTGGAGCTGGCGGTGTCGCGGGCGCCGAAGGCACGGCTGGCCTATGTCACGCCTTCGCACCAGTACCCGCTGGGCGTGACGATGAGCCTGTCGCGGAGGCTGGCGTTGCTGGAGCATGCGCGCGCCTCCGGGATGTGGCTGTTCGAGGACGACTACGACAGCGAGTTCCGCTACGCGACCCGGCCGCTCGCCGCGATTCAGGGCATGGACGTGGCGGGGCGGGTCCTCTACGCGGGCACGTTCAACAAGGTGATGTTCCCCTCGCTGCGGCTGGCCTTCCTCGTCGTCCCGGAAATGCTGGTGGACGCCTTCACCGCCGCGCGCGCCGCCACGGATGGCCACGCGCCTCCGCTCACGCAGGCCGCGATGGCGCGGTTCATGGAGTCAGGGCACTACGCCGCGCACCTTCGACAGATGCGCCTGGTCTATGCGGAGCGCCGCGACGCGCTCCTTGATTCACTGAAACGCGAGGCACCCGGAGTGCTGCGAATCGGCACGGCGGAGGCGGGCATGCATGTCACGGCCTTCCTGTCCGAAGGGCTCCTGGATGAGGCTGTGATTGCGCGGACGGATGCACGGCGGCTGGGGGCTCGCCGGCTGTCTCCGCTCTACCTGGGGCGAAAGCGCGAGCAGGGGTTGGTGCTGGGCTTCTCCGGCGCGAGTCCCGCCGGGCTTCGCGCCGCTGTCAGGACGCTGTGTGGGGTGCTCGACGGCCCGACCCGGTAGCCTCTTCGCGCGTGGCCCCGCGCCAGCGCAGCGGTGTCGTTCCCTCCCAGCCCTGGAACGCACGGCTGAAGGAGTTCAGCTCCTCGAAGCCCAGCAGGAAGGCCACTTCGTTGGCGTCCAGGTCCGTGCTCCCGAGCAACTGGCGCGCGGCCTGGTGTCTCACTTCATCGAGCAGGAGTTGATACGTGGTCCCCGCGGCTTCGAGCTTTCGCTGGAGCGTGCGCGAGCTCAGGTGCAGCTCCTCGGCGACCTTGTCGACGGAGGGACGCTCGCCACACATGCGGCGTCTCAACGCCAGCCGCACGTCGTCCGCCAGGGTGTGTCGCTGTCGCTGGTCCAGCTCCCGCTCCAGTCCGGGCACGAGCAGCGCCAGCAGGTCCGCGTTGTGCGTCAGGAGGGGCTCGTCGAGCGCGCTCGCCTCGAACACGAGCAGGTCCACGGGGGCATCGAAGCGGACCTTGCAGCCGAAGTGGCGGGTGAGCAGTTCCGCGTCGGAGCGACGTCGCGCCAGCTCGACACGCCTGGGCACCAGGGGCTTGCCGGTGCCTCGCCGCGCGAGCGCCAGGGTGGAAGCGAACGTCGCGTCGACCAGGAACAGGGGCAGCGGTCCTTCGGCCAGCAGCCAGTGGAACCTGAACCGCGCCTCGTTCTTCACGACCTCGACGCTCACCTCCTCCGGGCAGACCAGACCCTTGTAGCGGGCGAGCTTCGCCAGGGCCTCCCCGAGGGTGGGCGAGTGGAGGGCCGCCATCGTCGCGACATCGAAGTGATGGGGTCTGGCGTCGGAGCCCACGCGCAGGCCGACCTCCCTCCCTCCGCCCGTGGCCTCCACCGCGTGCCAGAACGCCATGAACTCCTGGGTCGTCAGGCGCGCCTTGGGCTCCTGGAAGCGGGAGCGGACCAGGCCCGCGTGTCGCAGCACGCGCTCGACCTCGACGCCGAGCGCGGTGAGGCGGTCGAGCAGCACGCTGGGAACAGGGACGAGGTCGGCGGGCACGTCAGTTCCTCTTGGGCATCAGCATCCTGGCGACCGGAGTCTCCGCGAAGGGGACGAGGCCATCAATGTCCGTGGAGACGCTGAGCGACTTCCACCGCGAGTCCTCCGCTGTGCGCTGCTGGACGACGAGCTCCGCGAGGAAGACGGCGTCCGAGCCGAGCAACAGACGCAGAGGTGGCTGCTTCTCGTCGGCAATCTGGAGAATCGCCTTCGCGGCCTTGATGGGGTCTCCGCGCGGGCTGTCCGCGCCCCGGCGCACGTGCTGGGAGAAGGCGCCCACGGTGGCCTTGTAGGCGTCGCTGATGTCACCGACGTTCATGGACGAGCCGGCCCAGTCGGTGCGCATGCCTCCGGGCTCGACGAGGGTCACCCGGATGCCCAGCGGCGCCACTTCCTGGGCGAGGACCTCCGAGAACCCTTCCATCGCCCACTTCGCGGATTGGTACGACGCCAGTCCGGGCGAGCCTCGGCGTCCGCCGATGGAGGACACCTGGATGATGTGGCCGTCCTGCTGCGCGCGGAGCACCGGCAGGGCGGCGCGGGTGACATGCATCATCCCGAAGAAGTTCGTCTCGAACTGCTCGCGGAAGTCCGCCTCGTCCACGTCCTCGATTGCGGCCACGTTGGCGTAGCCCGCGTTGTTGACGACGACATCCAGCCGTCCGAAGGCCGAGGTCGCCTCGGCGACGGCGGCTCGTGCCGCGGCGGAGTCCGTCACGTCGAGCGCGACGGCGCGCACCCGGTCGCCATACCGCTCCACCAAATCCTTCAGTTGCTCCGGCTTGCGCGCCGTGGCCACGAGCCGGTGACCGGCCGCCAGCACGGCCTCCGCCAAATCACGGCCGAGGCCGCGAGAGCTTCCAGTGATGAGCCAGACCTTCGACATGGGGACCGTCCTTCTCTTCGTCGCGCCGTGAATTCGGCCACGCCCAAGAGTTACGAACCGCCCCTCACGCGCGCCAATCGCATGGCGCCAAAGATTCATCGAATCGCGCCACCATCCGAAGAGGCATCCGAGGGCCCGCTCAGGGGGTCAGCGCTTCTCGTCCTCGAAGAGGAAGTCGGTGATGGCCTTCCAGGTGGCCTCGAACTGGGGCCGCCGGAAGCCGGAGCCGGAGATGAGCCAGTCCACGTGCGGCGGCTGATGCGCCGGCTGGTCGAAGTGGCCAATCGCATCCAGGTGGTCCGCGCGCACCGCCGCCAGCACGCGCCCGTAGACCTGCGAGCGGGTGGGGACGATGCCGTCACACGCCGTGGGGCCCGGCATCGCCCCATACGCCTGCACCAGCGCCGCCGTCTGCGCGGGCGAGTGCAGCGGCAGCGCCGTCAGCGGCATCCGCTGCGTCTGCCCATACATGAACGCATAGATGGTGTGCGTGAGCTGCGCGTAGGGGTCCAACCCCGCCGACACGCGCGTGCGCAGCGACGGTGGCCGGGCCTGCGTCACCACCGAGCCGTAGCGCACACCCGGCCGGTCCAACGTGCTCGCGTTGAACAGGTCGATGCCCTCCGGCGTGAGCTGCGGAATCAGCGACGTGTCGTTGCCCACGTCGCTCAGGAACTTCGCCACCGCGTCGCGCCGCTCGGAGGAGAAATCCCCGAGCAGTTGGTCATAGAGCTGATCCAACAAGGTCTGCTTCCACCCGAGCTGGTCATCCACGCGCGCCATCAGGTGCCCGAAGCGGAACACCACCCGCAGGGGCAGCCGGCCGAAGCGCAGCACGTACACGGTGAACAGCGACAGCAGCTTCAACAGTCGCTGTCCGAACAGCCCCAGGAAGAACGACGCCAGCGGCGTGCCCGCGTGCGGCGCGGACACCGTCACCACCGAGCGCACCCGCCGTGCGAACGGCTCCAGCTCCAACCCCTCCGCGAGCTGCGCGCCCGGGCTGACGAACAGCCGCGCGTCCAGGCCTCCCGTCGAGTGCCCTATCAGGTGGATGGGGCCGTCATCACCGCTCGCCGTCTCCTGCACGGCTCGGAGCAGGTCCGCCGTCCGCGTCCGGATGGACGCCGTCGGGTGAGACAGGACGATGACGACCTCCGACTCACCCATGTCTCGACGAGCCAGCTCCGCCTTCAAGTAGTCGAGCGCGTGTCCGAAGTAGACGAGCTCGCCCAGGTTGATGAACCCGAAAAACCCGGGGACGAGATAGATGTGGTGCTTCGCGGCCATTGTCTCCACCATACCTGACGCGACGCGTGATTCCCGCTCGGGAATGCACTCTCCGAGCAGGCGTTCACCGGCGCCTTTCTCACCCCATCAGCCAGAAGGACGAACACCGTGGACCGTGCATTGCTCGCACTTGGCCTGCTCATGTCTCTCCCCGCCGCCGCGGACGAGGGCATGTGGACCTACGACGCCTTCCCCGTGGAGACGGTGAACAAGGCCCATGGTTTCACGCCCACTCAAGCATGGCTGGACAAGGTCCGGCTCGGCTCGGTGAGGTTGGCCGGTGGCTGCTCCGCCAGCTTCGTGTCTCCGGACGGCCTGGTGATGACGAATCACCACTGTGTCCGCGGCTGTATCGAGGACCTGTCCTCGCCCAAGGACGACCTGCTGGCCAAGGGCTTCCAGGCCCGCACCCCCGCGGAAGAGCGCCGCTGCCCCAAGGTGGAGGCCAACCAGCTGGTGAAGATGACGGATGTCACCGAGCGGATGAACGCTGCGACGAAGGGCCTCACCGGGGCCGCCTACAACACCGCGCTCAAGAAGGAGATGTCCGCCGTGGAGTCCGCGTGCGCCACGTCCACCGACGTGCGCTGTGACGTGGTGACGCTGTTCAACGGCGGCAAGTATCACCTCTACGAGTACCGCCGCTTCCAGGACGTGCGCCTGGCCTTCGCCCCGGAGTTCTCCATGGCGGCGTTCGGCGGGGACCCGGACAACTTCAACTTCCCGCGCTTCGGCTATGACGTGGCGTTCCTGCGCGTGTGGAAGGACGACGCGCCCGCGAAGAGCCCGGACTACCTGCCGTGGGCGAAGCAGGGCGCCAGAGACGGGGACCTCGTCTTCGTCTCCGGCCACCCCGGTGGCACCGAGCGCAAGGCCAGCGTCGCGGAGCTGGAGTTCCAGCGCGATGTGAACCTGCCCTACACGCTGCTGATGCTCTCCGAGCTGCGCGGCAAGTTGAAGGAGTTCTCCAGCGGTTCGCCGGAGCGCTACCGCACCACGCGCTCGCGGCTGCGCGGGGTGGAGAACGGCCTGAAGGCGCTGCGCGGTCGGCACCAGGCCCTGGCGGACCCGTCGCTGCTGGCGCGCAAGCGGGAGGACGAGGCGGAGCTGCGCAAGCGCGTGGAGGCCAACGCCACGGTGAAGGCCGCCACGGCGGGGGCGTGGGAGGAGACGGCGAAGGCGCTCGACACGTATCGCCGGATGCTGCCCGAGTACCGGATGAAGGAGGGCGGGGACGCGTTCTCCTCGGAGTTCTACTCGCTGGCGCGTCACCTGGTGCGCATCGCCGACGAGCAGCCCAAGCCCAACGCGGAGCGCCTGCGCGAGTACACCGACGCGCAGCTTCCCTCGCTGCGTCAGCAACTGCTGCGCGGCGCGCCCATCGCCGTGGAGCTGGACGAGGCGGTGCTCGCCTTCGGCCTCGGCCGCCTGCGCGAGACGCTGGGCGCGGATGACCCCTTCGTGCGGCAGGTGCTCGGCACGGAGTCTCCGGAGTCCCTGGCCCGCTCGCTGGTGCGCGGCACGAAGCTGGGCGACGTGAAGACGCGGCAGGCCCTGCTGGATGGAGGCAAGGCGGCGGTGGAGGCGTCGAAGGACCCGATGCTGCTCTTCGCGCGCAAGGTGGACGCGGAGGCGCGCGCGGTGCGCAAGCGCTATGAGGACTCGGTGGAGGCGGTGCTCAAGCGCAACGGCGAGCGGTTGGCCAAGGCGCACCTCGCGGTGTACGGCACCTCCGGCTATCCCGACGCCACCTTCACGCTGCGCCTCAACGCCGGCCAGTTGAAGGGCTGGGACGAGAATGGCCGCCCCGTCGCGGCGCTCACGACGTTCGGCGGTGCGTATGCGCGCCACACCGGCAAGGAGCCCTTCAAGCTGCCGGACACCTGGATGAAGGCGAAGGGCAAGGTGCCGGACGCGACGCCGCTGGACATGGCCACCACCAACGACATCATCGGTGGCAACTCCGGCTCTCCCGTCGTGGACCGCGATGGACGCGTCGTGGGGCTCGTCTTCGACGGCAACCTGCACTCACTGGGCGGCCGGTATGCGTACGTCCCGGAGACGAACCGCGCCGTGGCGGTGCACGGAGACGGCATCCTCGCCGCCCTGGAGCACGTCTACGGCGCCACGCGGGTGGTGAAGGAGCTGCGCGCCGCGAGCGAGGTCGCGACCCCACCCGTCAGGTAGGCCGGCGCCGGGTTTTCGCCGCCGGAGCCCTCCGGCGGTGGACCCCACCGGTTCCTCATGCTGTGAGAAGGCGATAGCCGGCGCGCCCGAGTCGAGGCGTGCCGGCGTTCAGTGTCCTTGCGGAAATCTCGCGGGGGCGTGTAGCAACGCCAGATGACTGGCCAAGGCGTGTCAGGGGCTCCAGGATAGAATGCGGCTTCCGGAGTGAAGGCCGGTCTTCCATGAGTTCCTTGCCAGCCCACGACATTCCACTCGGCACCGTCCTACGGGACACGTACGAGATTGCCGGCGTGCTCGGCCGGGGAGGCATGGGCACCGTCTTCCTGGCGCGTCATCTGCGGCTTCCGGGTCGGCAGGTGGCGATCAAGGTGCTGCGGCCGGACTCGAGCCTGGGGAAGGATGTCTATCTTCGCTTCCGGCGCGAGGCGGAGATTGCGTCGCGGCTGGGCCATCCGAACATCGTGGAGGTCATCGACTTCGACACGCTGGAGGACGGCTCGCCGTTCCTGGTGATGGAGCACCTGCGCGGGATGCCGCTGTCGCGGCGCATGCGCAAGGGCGCGCCCCTGACGCTGACGGAGGTGTACTCGATTGCCCGGCAGATGGGCTCCGCGCTCCAGGCGGCGCACGGCGCGGGGGTCATCCACCGGGACTTGAAGCCCGGCAACGTGTTCCTCGTGCCCATGGAGATCGCGGGCATGCCGGTGGAGCACGTGAAGCTGCTCGACTTCGGCATCTCCAAGATTCTCGATTCGAAGACGGTGCAGACGCAGGACGCCATCCTGCTGGGCACGCCGCAGTACATGGCGCCGGAGCAGGCCACGGGGAAGAACAAGGACGTGGACCTGCGCACGGACATCTTCTCGTTCGGGTGCATGGTGTACGAGATGCTGGCCCGCAAGCTGCCCTTCAAGGACGGGGGCATCCTGCCGGAGCTCATCTACCGCATCGTTTATGATCCACCGGAGCCCCTGGCCGAAGTGGCGCCGGAGACTCCCGCGCACGTCATCCGCGCCATCGAACAGGCGCTGGCCAAGCGCCCGGAGGACCGCTTCCCGGACGTGAGCGCCTTCATCGCCGCGCTCACCGGGACGCCGCTGCGCACCGTGACGCCGCCCGCGGACGTGCTGCTTCAGCCCGTCGTCGCGCAGGCCGCCGCGCACGTGCCCACGGCGACCGTGCAGCCCCGGCCCATCGCGTCGCCCCCGTCGAGGCCCGCCACGGTGGCTGCCGTGCCCCGCCGTCCGTCCCAGCACGCCGGGTCCCGCCGCTCCGCGCAGGGTGAGGCCGCCCAGTCGCCTGAAGCCTTGCGGCGCTCCGTGCAGGGTGAGTCCGCGCAGTCCGCTGAAGCGTCGCGGCGCTCCGCACAGGGTGAGTCCGCCCAGTCTCCTGATGCTTCGCGACGCTCGGCGCAGGCAGACGCCTCACGACCTTCGGAGGCTTCGGGCCTCATCGGGAAGTCGGTGCGTGTGTCGCCGCCGAAGGTCGTGTCCTCCGCTCCGCCCGCGCCTCCGGTGGCCGAGCCCGCGGCGGCGGTTCCGCTCGAGGTGTGGAGGCCCTCGGTCGCGAATGCCGCGCCGATGAGTCCGGACCCTTCGGAGCCCGACTCGGTCCCAGAGCCCCCGACGATTCGGTCCGCCTCGCGAGGTGTCCTGGCGGGCTCGCGCAAGGTCTGGGTCTGGATGGCGTTGGCCGCGGGCGTGCTCATCGCCGTGGGCGTGGGGTTCTCGCGGGTCCTG
The DNA here is from genome assembly GCF_013336705.1 of Myxococcus sp. CA051A. NCBI lineage: Bacteria > Pseudomonadati > Myxococcota > Myxococcia > Myxococcales > Myxococcaceae > Myxococcus > Myxococcus sp. CA051A. The sequence continues at coordinate 23,678 of NZ_JABUMS010000003.1, forward strand.
CCCTTCGCGTCTCGGGAGGACTCCGTGTCCGCCTCCGCCGACCCGGCGGCTCCTCCTGTCCAGGCGCCCGCGAGTCCCCCGGATGTAAATCCCACCCTGGCGCGCGAGGCCCCCGCGGACCCACCCAAGGCGAAGGCCGACTCAGAAGGCGCACTGGCGGTCGGCTCTCCGGAAGCCGCCCCTCCATCGGCGGAGACGAGCGTGACCCCAGAGGTGAAGGCGAAACCCCGGGGCAACGGAACCCCACCGAATGACGCCGCTCGAAACCCCGTGGGCACCTCGCGTCCGACGCCCGAGGCGGAGCGGCGACGCAGCCCGGAGACCATCCAAGAAGGCGCGCTCGCGGACCTCGAACTGGCGGAGAAGGCGCTGGCGAGCGGAGACACCAGCGAGGCCCTCCACCTGGTGCGCCGCAGTCAGCGGTCGCAAGTCACAGGCGCCTCCTTCGCGCTGCTGACGCGGGTCCACTGCCGCCAGGGAGATTTGTCCAACGCGCGCACCGTCTGGCTTCGGGTTCCCACGGCGGAGCGCGCTCAGGTTCGCCAGTACTGCAAGCAGTACGATATCGCCCTGTGACGGCGGCGCCCGTGTCGGGCGTCCACGCGGGGCTCCACGAACAGGGGGCGTTGCTTGAGAGTCTTGTTGGCGTTGAGTGTCGTCATCGTCGTCGCGCTCGGTTGTTCGCGGAGCGCGCGGCCCACCACCGAAGCACCAAAGCCGGAGGGCACGGGGCTCGTCTTCACCTCCGAGGGAGGGGACATCATCACCATCGTCCCGCTCCTGCCCGCGGAGCCCCGACGGGCCCTGGTCCAGTTCCACGCCCCGGGCGATGACCTGGACGGGAAGGTGGCGCTCCACAGCGTCGGTGACGACAACTCCTACTGGACGGACTGGCGCGGCAAGCGTCTGCGCCTGGTGCGACTGGCGCCGTCCCAGAAGTCGAACGGGAGGAACACCCTCAACCGCTTCGACAAGGAAGACCCCGTCACCCTCTACGCGAGCGAGGAGCGCTCGAAGAAGGTGGACGTCGAGGACGTGGTGGAGCTGTACCAGCGCCAGCTCGCCGACGGCACGCTCAGCCGCGCCGCCGCGTTCGACAAGGCGTTCTGGGCCGCATCCGAGGAGCGCGACCTGGCCGAGAAGGTGAAGACGCTCAACCAGACGTGCGGCTCGAACGTGGCCGTCCAGGTGGCCTGGGACACCGTCTCCGACAAGGAGCTGAGCGAGTACCCCATCGGCGCGTACTGCGCCGGGCCGCTCGAGGCCCTCGAGTTCCTGTGCCGGGGCTCGGAGGAAGCCCGGCGCACCGTGAAGAGCACGCTGAAGCGGGTGGAGTGCCGCAACGGCGCCGCCTACGGAGGCAAGGTCGAAAGCGGCGCGCTCCAGTGGACCATCGCCCCCGCCGCGGGCGGCATGGACACGGCCTCCTACGCCGACTTCTTCCTGGACCACCTGTGAGGCTCCATCCCATGTCCCTGGCCCATCGCCTCGCCCTGCTCCTGACGTTGTCGTCCACCGCCGTCCTGGCCCACGAGCCCCCCTGGGCGCGCGAGGACTCGCTGCGCAAGCGCATGCTCCTGGAGCGCACCGCCGTCTGCACCGACGGCAAGGGGCACTACGTCTCCTCGACGGAGGTCTTCGACAGCTCGCAGCCGCAGCTCTTCTACGGAGACGGCGCCACCTTCACCGAGATTCCCATCGCCCCCAACGTCGTCCGGCTCCCCACCGGCTCGTTCTTCGAGCCCCGCTTCTGGAACCCGGACCTGGAATCCAACGCGAATGGCGTGGACGCGCGCGCCTACTCCGTCGTCCAGGTGGACCCGAAGGAGGGCACCTGCTCGGTGCGCTGCGGCCAGCGCGCGACGGCCTTCAAGCTGCTGGCGACGGAGACCTCGCGCGAGCTGCTGCGCAAGGCGGCCTATACCCCCAGCCCCATGAAGTACGAGCCGTACGCCCTCCTGCGCGACACCAAGGGCGTCTACTTCCTGGTGGAGCGGGGCCGGCTCCAGGCCGAGCAGAAGAGCTTCCGCGTCTTCATCGGCCCCCGTGGCCGGATGAAGCAGCAGCAGATGGTCAACGTCGTCTCCGACTCGAAGGGGGAAATCTTCTCCACGAAGAAGGGAGACCTCCAACTGCTGCTGGACCGCGAGCTGCCGTCGCTCTGGGTGGAGAAGAAGGCCCGCCGCAAGCTGCGACAGGTGCCTGTCTCGGAGAACCTGGCGCTCATCTACAACGAGCTCGGCATCTACACCGGCGCTCGCCTGGGAACCCCCTGCGACGACCTGTGAGGCCCACCCCTCACCTGTCCTGAGAAGAACGCGCACCTGACTCACTGCGTTGGAGGTCGGACACCCGTGGAGTCCGACCTCCTGGGCTGTTTGTGCGTCGCGTCAGTGATGAATTATCCTGATGGAGTCGAGCAGAGTGGTTCAGTGTTCGTCCCATCGCTCCCCGGCCCTGACGCAGCGGGACTGAGAGCGAGCGGCCGTCGAAGCCGAGACGTCAGGAGCGAGGGACTTCACGCGATGCATGGCCGCGCCCGTCCGGGCGAGAGGTCATCCGGGGCCCGGTCCCAGCCGTGACGGGGGGCTCGGCTGGGACCGGGGACCTCGTCCTGGAGTAACGTTTTGGACAATTGGCATCGGGGGGAGGGGAGCTGAGCGATGGTGGTGGAGGAACCCGAGCCGGGCAAACTGTCGGCCATCCTGTTCACGGGCATCGAGGCCGCGGGACGCCAGTCCTGGCGTGACGAAGCGCTCCAGCAGGTGGTGCGCGACGAGCACGCCGTGCTGGTCCGCGAGCTGCTCCCGCGACACGGTGGCCGCGAGGTGAAGCGTCTGGAGGACGGCTTCCTGCTGGAGTTCGAGGGCGGGCTGGCCGCCGTGGACTTTGGCCTGGAGCTGCAGCGGGCGCTGGAGGTGCACAACGGGCTGGTGGCCGTGGAGCGCCGCGTGGTGATGCGCGTGGGCGTGCACCTGGGCGTCGTCGTGCACCGCGATGGCGAGGTGTTCGGCGAGGGCGTCAATCTGGCCGCGCGCATCGAGGCGCTGGCGCGGCCCGGCACCCTCTACGTCAGCGAGACGGTGGCGCGACAGGTGGAGGGGCAGCTGGAGTCCCCGCCGGTGCGCCTGGGCCGGGGCGAGATGAAGAACATCCGCCTGCCGGTGGCCGTGTATCGCATCGACCCGCCGGAGCACCGCCGTCGCCAGCCGTGGCTGTCGCGCGTGCGCTCGTTCCTGGGCCGCAACACGCCGGCGAACTGAAGCGCGGGCGTCCCGTGGCATGGAGCGCTACCGTGCGCGCCATGTCCCAGCTCACCCTCGTCGTTGCCTCGAAGAACTATTCCTCGTGGTCGCTTCGGCCGTATCTGGCGCTGGCCCACACCGGGCAGCCGTTCCAGGAGGTGGTCATCCCCCTGGACACACCGGACACGCGGGAGCTCATCGCCCGTCATTCCCCCACGGGCCGTCTGCCTCTGCTCAAGCACGGCGACGTGTCCATCTGGGATTCGCTGGCCATCTGCGAGTACCTGGCGGAGACGTTTCCAGAGGCCCGGCTGTGGCCCCAGGAGCGCGAGGCCCGCGCGGTGGCGCGCGCGGTGACGGCGGAGATGCACTCCAGCTTCACGAAGCTGCGCGAGCACATGGGGATGAACCTGCGCGCGCGCCGTCCGGGACAGGGCCGGGTGCCGGGCGTGGCCGAGGACATCGCTCGCATCCAGGCGCTGTGGACCGACTGCCGCGCCCGCTTCGGGCAGGGCGGGCCGTTCCTCTTCGGCCACTTCACCATCGCGGATGCCTTCTACACGCCGGTGGCCACGCGCTTCGTCACCTACGACGTGGCGCTGGAGCCGGTGTGCGCCGCGTACCGCGACACGCTCCTGGCCCAGCCCGCCTTCCAGAAGTGGGCGGAGGCGGGGCTGCGCGAGCCTCCCGTCGCGAAGTACGAGTGAGCCGCCGGCTTGGGCCTCAGTCCAGCCGGCCCTCGCGCACGCGGGCGAACAGCTCGTCGTAGCGCTCCTCCGAATAGATGCGCGCCAGCTCCGCGAAGCGGCCCTCGCGCAGCTGGCCCAGGTACTCGTACTTGGTGGAGTGGTAGCCAGCCACGCCCCACGCCAGCCGGGAGGCGTCCGCTCCGCCCCGGAAGACGGCGCCGGTGAGCACGCAGTCGCGCACCCACGCGGCCAGGCGCTGGATGACCACGGGCTTGAGCCTGCGCTGCTCGAAGTGGGCGCGCAGGGCCCACAGCAGCGCGTAGCGCTCCTCCTTGGCGCAGCGGCGCGCCACCGAGGTGGCGAAGCGGTGGTCGATGGGCGCCAGCACGCGCCCGCCCCGCATCTTCGGCAGGGCCTCATGGACGATGTGCCGCGCGTGCCACACGGCCTTCTCCCGCCGCACCAGCCGTGCGCGCCACTGCGTGCGGAAGAGGAAGCGGCGGCCTTCCATCTCCGCCCAGTCGCGCCGGGGCAGCCGGTAGACGTCGGCGTCGGGCGAGGAGCCCTTCCACGCGCGCAGCGTGTCCACGGCGCCGGGCTCCAGCGACTCGTCCGAGTCCAGGTAGAAGACGTAGTCGCACGGCGCCAGCGCGTTCACCGCGGCCACTCGCGCGGCGCCATAGCCCTTCCAGGAGTGTGGCACCGAGCGCGCCCCCAGGGAGCGCGCCAGCTCCCCCGAGCCGTCCGTGGCGCCGGAGTCCAGCGCCACCACGTCATCGCAGAGGGCCAGCAGGCCGCGCAGGCAGGGCTCCAGCGTGTCCTTGTTGTCGCGGTGCAGGACGTAGCCACCGAGCCTCATAATCCGAGCGCCTCGAGCTGGGTGTCGAAGGCGGCGGCGGTGGTGAAGAGCTGGCCGCGCAGGCCCAGCGCGTTGGCCGCGTCCACGAACTCCGCCAGGTCATCGAAGAAGGCGGCCTCTTCGGGCGCGCAGCCCGCGCGCTCCAGGGCGATTCGGTAGATGTCCGGCTCCGGTTTGACGCTGCCCACCTCGCAGCTCATCACCAGCGCATCGAAGCGCTGGAGCAGGGGCAGGCGAGGCCGCAGGTAGGCCGCGTGCAGCGCGTTGGTGTTGGACACCAGCACCAGCTTCACCCGACCCACCAGGGACTCCACCCGGGGGAGCACTGCGTCGTGGGTGGTGAAGTGGCTGCTCCACAGGGGCGCGAACTCCGCCATGGGCAGCTCCAGGTTGAGCGCCCCGCACACACTGCGGCGGATGCCCTCGGCGTCCAGGAGGCCCTTGTTGGCCGCGGTCCATCCCGCGCCCATCAGCCGCTGGGAGACCTCGTGCGCCTGCATCCGGGCACACGCTCCCAGCCTGGCGAACAGCAGCGCGTTGTCGTGGAAGACGAGGACGTTGCCCAGGTCCAACAGGACCGCCTTCACCGCCGCCATTCATGCTCCTCGTGCCGCGCGGCCCGCGCGGGCCCGGGCGTCGCCCCACCGCTGCCGCCCGGACTGCTGTTCCGGAAATTCCGGAAAAGGCCACGCTAGAGGAGGGGAACGCGTTCAGGCAAATCGCGGGCCGGCACGGTGGAGTAGTCCGAGCCCACGTCCAGCAACACCCGCTGTCGGACGCGGGTGCTCAGCGCCTTGCGCAGCCGCCCGAGGAATTCAGGGGGCGCGGCGATGACGAGCTTGTCGAAGGCGTGGCGGTCATGCCCCTTGTCCAGGACGCCGGACAGCTCCCGGGCGAACCGCTCGTGCTCCAACTCCTTGCGGCCATTGGGCTCATTCTCACCGGGGGGCCCGTGCAGGGTGCCGGCGTTGGGGTTGTCTGGCTGGTCGCGCAGGTCATCGCCCTTGGCCCTGCTCTCCTCGTGGTGGAACTCCTCGACCAGACTCCAATCCTTCTCCGCCTTCGCGTCCGTCGCGAAGAGCCTTGCCCGGCTCGCGTTCCCCACAAGAATCCAGAGCTTTGCGTCCGCCATGTGTCACGCCTCCTTAGGATGGGAGATGAGGACCCACGCGACACCCGGCAAGCTTCCGGCCCCGAGCCGCTTCCCCTTCGTGCGCAGGGCAGGCGGCCATGTCGCACAGGGTTGACACCCACCCCCAGACCCACGGTGTCTGGAGTCTGACCGATCATTCCGTTGGGAATGGCAAAGGAGTAGAACGGCGGGATGCGCATTCCCGTCGTTCTGCCTGTCGCCATGCTGGCGCTCGCGCTGCTGGCCCGTCCCGCGCGGGCTCAGGAGCAGGGCGGCCTGGGGCTGGACCTCAGCTCAGAGACCTCCTCCCAGGAGTCCCCGTCGGAGCAGCCGGGCGGACAGGACATGGGGTTGGACCTGCGAGCGGAGGACGAGAACGCCGTGTCGCTGACACCGCGTTTCGTCCTGCTCGGGTTGGACACGCCAGAGCGCGCGGGCTCGCAGCAGGCGTCGGTGTGGCTGCGGGAGCTGGCGAAGGGCGCGATGTCGTCCGGCATGGTGGCCTTCGGCGCGGGCCCCCGGGAGGTGCGCGAGCGACTGGAGGCGAACTACGACGCGGCGCTGCGCTGCTCGCAGGCGTCGTGTCTGGCGGAGCCGGCGGAGTCGCTGGACGCGGACCTGCTGACGACGGCTCGGCTGTCGCTGGAGGACGCGGGCTGGACGCTGCGCGCGTGGACGTACGACAGGGACAAGGGCGTGGTGCACGAGGACGTGGTGTCGGGGCGCAACCCGAAGGACGCGGCCTTCCAGCAGGAGGCGGCCACCAAGCTGGGCAATCGGATGATGGCGCTGGGCCGCCCGCGCGCGCTGCTGAAGGTGAGCGTCAACGTTCCCACGGCGGTGGTGAAGGCGGGCGAGCGCATCCTCGGCGTGGGAAGCGTGGAGGCGCGCCTGCCGCCGGGCACCGTGCAGGTGGAGGTGTCCGCGGATGAGTATGCGTCCTTCACGCGGACGGTGACGCTCAAGCCCGGTGGGCGCGAGGAACTGGAGGTCCGCATGGAGATCTCCGGCCCAGCGCCGGAGGGTCCCGAGGACGCGGTGGCCCGACAGGTGGCGAAGCGCGGTCGCGGCACGCCCATCTACAAGCGGCCGGCGTTCTACACCGCGCTGGTGGGCCTGGCGGCGGTGGGCGTGGGCGCGGTGCTGGGCAAGGGCGCCAAGGACGTGGAGGGCCGGGCGAAGGACGCGGATGGAGACGGGATGCTGGATGTGTCCCGCAAGGAGCGGCTGGATGCGCAGTCGCAGGCGAACCTCGCCACGGCGCTGCTCATTGGGGGTGGCGCGGTGACGGCGGGCAGCGTGACGTGGCTCTTGGTGGTGCCCTCGCGCAGCGAGGCGCCGACGCCCGCGGGCACGGTCAGCGCGGGCGCGGCCACGGCGGTCCATGTCGTCGTCGGCGGGAGCTTCTGAGCTTTATGAAGACCTTCAATTCCTGGCTGCGAGCCTTCGCCGCCCTGCTGCTGGTGTCCGGCGCGGCGGGCTGCAAGGTGGAGTTCCCCGACAACGCCGCCTACACCTGCGCGGTGGAAGCGGACTGTGGTGGGGACGGTTATCTGTGTACGGCGCTGCCCAACGGGGGACCCAAGTACTGTTGTCTCCCGGAGCCCGACGAGAAGTGCAACGGCGTGGACGACGACTGCGACGGCGCGGTCGACGAGCTGGAGGCGGCGTGCTTCTCGGGTGCCGCCAACCTGCGCAACGTAGGCGCGTGCCGCGATGGCCAGTCCGTCTGCACCCGTGAAGGCACGGTGGCCTGCGTGGGCGATGTGCTGCCCGCCGGCGAGCGCTGCAACAGCGTGGATGACGACTGCGACGGTCAGGTCGACGAGGACTTCGACCGGATGACGGACCCGTTCAACTGCGGCACCTGCGGCACGGCGTGCACCGCGCAGCAGAACTGCGTGGAGGGCCAGTGTCAGAAGCGCACGGAGCTCGACTGCGGCAACGGCATCGATGACAACCGGGATGGCCCGGCCGACTGCGCGGACCGCGACGACTGCGACAACCAGGCCTGCGGCGCGGGCTGCACCTGCCAGAACGGGAAGAAGACCGAGACGGGCTGCGGCAACGGCGTGGACGACGACGATGACCGGAGCATCGACTGCGCGGACCGCGACGACTGCGACAACCAGTCCTGCGGCGCCGGCTGCGTGTGTGACCAGGGCCGCAAGGCGGAGTCGCTGTGCACGCCCGACAGCGCGGACGAGGATGGCGACGGCCAGCTCAACTGCAACGACACCGACTGCGAGCGCAGGGAGTGCGGTCCCGGACTGGCGTGTCGTGGCATCAATTGTGTCGAGGGCGCGTGCGGCAACGGGAACGACGACGACACGGACGGACAGACGGACTGCGCGGATGTGGACTGTGGCGGTCAGTCGTGCGGCATGGGCTGCACCTGTCTGGCGTCGGCGAAGACGGAGTCGGACTGCACCGACCGCCTCGACAACGATGGCGATGACAAGATCGACTGCTTGGATCCGGACTGTGCCAGCCAGCGCTGCGTGGCCGGTGAAGTGAACGCGGTGTGCATCAGCGAGAAGTGCGCGGAGCAGAACTGCCGCGACGTCACCGACAATGACGGTGATGGACAGATGGACTGCGCGGACCGCGATGACTGCGACTACGTCACCGTGGCCAGCAACGGCGCGACGGTGACGGTGATGTGCACCCAGGGGGCCGCGAAGGAAGTCCAGTGCTCCAACGGCCAGGATGACGACGGCAATGGGGCGATTGACTGCCAGACGGGCAACGCGGACGCCAACTGCGTGAGCGGCGAGTGCGGGCGCGGCTGCAGCTTCCAGAACTGCACGCGCCGGGAGACCCTTTGCTCGGATGGTCGTGACAACGACGGCAACAACGGCCTGGACTGCGCGGACTCCGACTGCAACAACCAGTCGTGTGGCACCGGCTGCGTGTGCAACGGCGGCGCGCGTCGGGAGACCATTTGCAGCGACGGCGTCGACAACGATGGCACCAACGGCATCGACTGCGCGGACTCCGACTGCAACAACCAGTCATGCGGTACCGGCTGCGTGTGCAACGGCACCACCCGCAAGGAGACCGTCTGCGACGACCTCGTCGACAATGACGGCAACAACGGCCAGGACTGCGCGGACACCGCGGACTGTCCGAACAACACGGCCTGCACGCGCATGGTCGGAAGCAACCGCGTGCCGGGTGTCTGTCAGGCGGGCTCCTGCACCTGAGCACCTCCCTGGAGGTGGGGGTTTCCCGGCCCCGCCTCCCGTCTCATCCTTCCTCTCCGCGAGTCGCAGTCGTGATCCTCTCCCTGACGTCCCAAAGCCCGGTGAGCGAGCCTGTCCGGTGGAGGACGGCGCACGAGGCGTGGGCGCGTCCGTGCGGGCTGACTTCCCCTGCGCAGGGAGAAGGGTCTTCGAGGACCTCGGATGCGTCGTCTCCACAGGGAGGGAACGGCGCTGACGTTGGATGGAAGACAGAGGGCCCGGTGTGGGTTGCCGTTGCTCCTGAGCATGGAGAGTTCTTCACACCATGGGCAACGATGACCTCTTCGCGCAGACCCTGCTGTCCGGTCGTGGAGGCTCCATGAGCGGAGAGCCCCGGATGGGCGAGGAGCTGCGGGAGGGCTTCGTGCTGGGCAGCTACCAGCTGGAGACGTTCCTGGGTGAAGGCTCCATGGGGCGGGTGTTCCAGGCGCGTCACGCGCGGCTGGGGCGGCAGGTGGCCTTGAAGGTGCTGAAGCCGGAGCACGCGCGGGACGGCGGCTTCGTGCAGCGCTTCTTCCAGGAAGCCCGCACCGTGAATCAAATCAACCACGAGCACATCGTGGAGATTTTCGACTTCGTGGACGAGGGCGAGGGTGGCCACGTCTACTGCGTCATGGAGCTGCTGCGGGGCCAGGGGCTCGGCGTGCTCTTGAAGCAGGAGCCGCTGTCGCTCGCGCGCATCCAGCGCATCGCCGTGCAGGTGTGCGCGGCGCTGGGCGCGGCCCACCAGGTGGGCGTGGTGCACCGGGACATCAAGCCGGACAACCTCTTCCTCACCCAGCGCGCGGGCCAGCCGGACTTCGTGAAGGTGCTGGACTTCGGTGTGGCCAAGCACCTGTCCTCCGAGGGGGCTCCCACCGGCACGCTGGACGGGACCATCATCGGCACGCCGGCGTACATGTCCCCGGAGCAGGCCGCGGGCCTCTCGGTGGACGCGCGCTCGGACATCTACGCGGTGGGCAACATCTTCTACGAGATGCTCTGCGGGCATCCGCCCTTCCAGGCAGAGGCCTTCGGGCAGCTGGTGGTGCAGATCATCACGCAGCCGCCGCCGCCACTGCCCTCGCACCTGCCTTCGGGTGAGCCGTTGCCGCCCCAGCTCACGGAGCTGGTGATGCGCTGCCTGGCGAAGGAGCCGGAGGGGCGGCCCCAGTCGCTCGCGGAGGTGACGACGGGGTTGTTGCTGCTGCCCGTCCAGGTGCCCACGTCGCCGGAGGCGGTGGCCGCGATGGAGTTGTCCGAGCGGCCCACGCGGCGGATGTCCGTCGTTGGAGCGGGGCGTCGCCGCGCGGTGATGCTGGCCGGTGGAGGCGCGCTGGCGCTGCTGACGGGCGCGCTGCTGTGGACGGGGCTGGGTGCGGCGGATGCGCCCGTGCTCGCGCAGGCGCCGGTGTCCGTTGTCTCGCCGGAGCGGAGGGTCGAGCCCAGGCAGTTGGAGCTGTTGCCTCCCGCGCCCATGCAGCCCGGAGTGACGCTCACCGTGCACTCCTTCCCGGAGGGGGCGCAGGTGGTGCGCTCGGACACGGGTGAAGTGCTGGGCATCACCCCGCTGGTGCGCGAGCTGCCGCGCCGTGAGGTGCCGCTGAGTCTTCGCGTGGAGCTTGCGGGCTACGTGTCGTCGGAGCGCTCGGTGCGGCTGGATGCTCACACCGAACTGGAAGTGCCGCTCGCCAAGTCCCTCACGGCGCCAAAGCCGGCCGCGAACGCGAAGAAGGGGACCCGGAACGCGACCGTGCCTCGCAAGGGCGCGCGCGCCGCGAGCGCCGCCCCCGCATCACGTTGAGCGCGGACCGCCGGGCTCCTGCTCCACGCAGCGCGGTGAGTTACCCACCCCTCGTCACGGACAGTGTCAGGTGGTTGCGTTGCTGGCGGTGCATCCGCGCTCCACGCAGCGGCGCAGCGGGGTGAGAGCCCAGCCCGCGCCACTCCGGTTGCCGCGCTGCTGGCGGCGCGCCCGCGCTCCACGCAGGGGCACCGAGGTCTCCCCGCCTCAGCGCGAGGCGGCCGTTTGCGCCAGCACCTGCGCGGCGATGCGGGAGATGCGCTCGTCGAAGCCGCTCGCGTCGTGGAAGGTGAGGCGTACGTCGCCCACCTCCAGCTTCGCGCCCGGACTCAGCACGGCGCCCTCCTCGGGGAGTTCCTGTCCGTCCAGCTTCACCGGACGGGCATCCGCCACCCTCGCCACGTGCCAGCCCGCGTCGGGGCGGGGCGTGAGGATGAGCTGCTCCCGCGACACCGTGGCGTCGTTGATGACCAGCGCGTTGTTCGAGGCGCGCCCCATCCGCATGGGGCCTCGCTCGGCCAGGGCCACCAGCTCGAAGCACATGGCGTCCCCGGCGGGCAGGCAGTCCCGCAGGTCCGTCAAGGGCAGCCGAGTGGCACCCACGTTCCCCTCCGTCGTTTCGGGGACGTTCCACGCGCCTGCCTCCCACACCAACCAGGGGTGTGGGTACTTGGCGCGAAACTTCTCCTTGAGAGCCATGTGCTGCCTCACGAGCAGCGAGAGCAGCAGAGCGCGTGCCATGGGTAACTCATAACCTCTTCGGGGCCCGCCAGGCGCGAGAAGGTGGGTTTGGGTGTCCACGAATGGTCGGAATCCAGGCGAGGAGGCCCCTCTCGCGCCCGGGCGGGAGCCTGTAGTACACCCGCGCCCACATATGTCTGGAGGTCCCATGCGTCGCCTGCTGCTCGCCCCGTTGTTGCTCCTCGTCCCCGCCTGCAAGGGTGAAACCGCGAAGGACGTCACTGCCGCGGTGGTGGGCAAGACGGTGGAGGTCGCCAAGGGCGCGGGCAGCGGCGTGGTGGAGGGCATGAAGGAAGGCCGCAAGGGCGCGGTGAGTACGGATGGCTCGCGCACGCTGTCCGCGGCCGACGAGGTCCACGCCAACACGGAGCTGTCCGTGCTGGAAGTGAAGGCGTCCAGCGGGGGCGGGGTGGAGGTGGTGCTGGCCGTGACGAACAAGACGGCCGAGCCGCTGCACCTGCTGGGACTCCAGGAGGGTGGCGGCGCGCAGTTGCTGGACAAGGACGGCTTCGCCACGCCGCTCCAGGCGCGCTCTCCGGGACAGGCCGCGGACTCCATCAAGGTGCCGCCCTCGGTGAAGGTGAAGGCGAGCGTCTTCTTCGATGGCGAGGCCGACAAGGCCGCGAAGGTGCGGCTGTGGGGGCGCGAGTTCACGGTGTCGGGCACCGCCACCGCCGCCACGCCCCAGCCCTGACGCTGGTTCCCTCCAGCCACTGGAGACGTTGATGCGCCGTCTGTCCGCCGTCCTGCTGTGCGCGACGCTGCTGTCCGCCTGTGATGACTCCGAGGGCGCGGCGTACGTGCCACCTCCGCCCTTCACCCAGACGTATCCGGATGGGGGCGTCTCGCCGGACGGCGGCTCGGGGCCGGAGAGCTGGGCCTGTCAGCGCTCGGCGGTGGTGCGCGGCGCGCCCATCTCCCTGTGGGTGAACCTGCAACTGGCGATGAGCCGCGCCACCTCACCCGAGGTCCGCACGGCGGCCATCGACCAGTTCGTGGCGGATGTGGCGGCGCAGGGCGGCACGCCGCTGGTGAGCGATGCGCGCTCGGGCCGGCAGCGGGTGGTCTTCTTCGCGCGCGGCGACTCCGCGCGCGACACGTCCGTGGCTGGCGACTTCAACGAGTGGTCCCCCACCGCCACGCCGCTGGCGCAGGTGCGTGACACGGACCTGTTCGTCGCGGAGGTGGACATCCCGCGCACGGGGCCGCACCCGTACAAGCTGGTGAAGGGTGGAGGCTTCTTCGAGGACCCTCGGGCGAAGCACGTGGTGTGGGACCGCCTCAACCGCAACGCGGTGGGCCAGTTCAACTCGCTTGTCTATCCGGACGCGCAGGACGCGACGAAGGGGCGGCTCACCGCCTGGTACGGCGTGCGCGCCACGGTGCTCGGGGATGCGCGCGACGTGTTCGTCTACACGCCGCCGTCCTACGACGGTCCGGAGTGCCCGACGCTGCCGGTGATGTACGTGCACGATGGCAACGAGAGCATCACCCGCGAGTCCTTCGTGGACGCGGCGGACGCGCACTACAAGGCGCGGCCCCAGGACGCGGCGGTGCTCGTCTTCGTGGCGCTTCCCACGCAGGACGTGCGGCTGGCGCAGTACACCTTCGCGCCCGCGCGCGCCCCGGGCTGGCCCGCGCCCAAGGGCGATGAGTACCTGGCCTTCCTGAAGGATGACCTGATGCCTCGCGTGGAGGCGGGCTTCCGGGTGAAGACGGGTCCCCAGGACACGGGCATCTTCGGTGCGTCATTGGGGGGCCTCATCTCCGTGTACGCGGGCTTCCAGTTCCCGGAGAAGTTCGGCTTCGTGGGCACCCAGTCGGGGACGTTGTTCTGGCCGCACGACGGTGAAGTGGACCGGGACGACGGCAACGCCATGGTGCTGCGCGCGGCGCAGGAGCCGGTGGTGCCGGTGCGCTTCTACGTGGACCACGGCTCGCCGGCGACGGGCTGCACGGACGACGGCGAGCAGGGCTCCGACGACTGTCAGTCCAACCTCCAGTTCATCGCGGCGCTGAAGAGCCGGGGCTACGACGTGGCCCACGTGCACGAGCCGAGCGGGCAGCACGACTGGTCCTTCTGGAAGAAGCGCCTGCCGAAGCTGCTCTGCGTGTTCCGCAACACCGACGCGAAGGTGTGCGGCCTCTAGGGCTTCAGAGTCTGGCGGCGATGGCTCGAGCCAGTCGGCCTGCGGCCTCGGGGTCCAGTGACAGGAAGAGGGAGGGCTCGGTGACTTCCACTTCCTGCAGGCGCGTGACGCCTGCGTTGTCCGTGGCCACGTCCACGCGGGCGTAGAGCAGCGGCTGGCCGATGGCCTCCAGTACGCGCTCGGCCAGACGTGACTCCTCGCGGTTGTCGGGCGTGAAGACGGTGGGCTGCGCGAAGCCCCGGGGCGCGGACTTCAGCGTGGGGGGGCGGCGCACCGCGTGGCTGAAGGCGCCGTCGAAGGAGATGTAGCTGCGCTCGCCCTCCGTCTCGAAGGCGGTGAGGTAGGGCTGCACCATGAGCTCGCACTCGGCGGCCAGCTCCGTCACGAGCTGAGTGGCGGCGGCGGCTTCGGTGCGCGGAAGAATGTGTGTCTTGAGTGCGCCCGCGGACACGGCGGGCTTGAGGACGACGGCGTCCCAGCCGCGCGACTTCACCAGGGCGCCGATGTCGAGCGTGCCGCCGCGCTCCACCCAGACGGTGGGCGTGACGGGGATGCCCTTGGCCTCCAGCTCGCGCAGGTAGAACTTGTGCGTGTTCCAGCGCAGCACGTCGGCCGGGTTGTGGAGCTTCGTGAGGCGGCCGACCTTCTGTGCCCAGGCGACGAAGGTGTCGCGGCGCAGGTGGCTGTCCCAGGTGGTGCGCACGACGGCCATGCGCACGGTGCGGAAGTCCACCGTCGGGTCGTCCCACACGACGGGCCGCGCATCCAGTCCCAGCGCCTTCAAGGCGGGAAGCAGGGGAGCGTCGAAGGCGTCGAGCTCCGGCAGGTCGGCATAGGTGAGGACGGCCACGTCCATGGTGTGTTGCTCCCGGTGAGGCGTGCGCGCCCTAAGTAGCGCGAAGGCGCCGAGCGCGCAGGGATTTTGAGTGGAGGGGCGGCTGCCGCGAGGGCGATGCCCGGAGCGTGGTTGTTCGAGCAGGGAGGCCCTGTGCGCGGTGGCGGATTGAACGCCGATGCGCGTCAGGCCCGAGGGCGCGGTGGCTGGTCGCGCCTCGACGCGTATCAGGCCGGGCGAGCGGTGGCGGGGGCGCGAGGCGGTGCCTGTCCGCCCGCATCACTGGCCTTGTCCTTCTGGTTGCGCTCTTGCGCCTCACGCAACGCGTGCGCGAGCAGAGCTTGTCCTCGGGGATAGGGCGCGGCTTCACCGCCTATCGCGAGCATTTGCTGTCGCAGCAGCGCGCCGCTGGCCGTGCGTTGCTCGGGCCGCTTCTCGAGCAACCCCATCACCGCCGCGTCCAGCTCGGGCGGCACCTCCGGGTTGAAGTGCGAAGGCGGCGCCAGCTCCTGGTCCAGCGTGGCGCGCAGCAGCGCTTCCTGCGTGGAGCCCTGGAGCGCGCGTCGGCCCGTGAGGGCCTCATGCAGCGTCAGTCCCAGCGCGAAGAGGTCCGCGCGCCCATCGAACGGCCGTCCCGCCGCCTGCTCGGGCGCCATGTAGCCCAGCTTGCCGCGCACACTGCCCGCCGCCGTGAGCTGCGAGCGCGCCGAGTCCCGCGCAATCCCGAAGTCCGACAGCTTCGCTTCCCCGAAGCGGGACACCAGCACGTTGGGCGGGTTGAGGTCCCGGTGGACCAGCCGCAGCGGCTGTCCATCCGCGCCCGTGCGGCGGTGCAGATAGTCGAGCGCCGCCGCCAGCTCCGCGCCCAGGAAGGTCACCGCCGCCACCGGCAGCGGCCGGCGCGACAGCCCCCGCATCAGCGAGCTGAGCGGCATGCCATCCACGAACTCCATCGCCAGGAAGTACGTGCCGCCATGTCGCCCCAGGTCGAACACCTGGACGATGTTGGGATGGTTGAGCGACGAGCACAGCTCCGCCTCCCGGCGGAACATGGTGACGAACTCATCGTCGTCCGCGAACGAGGGGAGGATGCGCTTGAGGGCCACCTGCTTCTGGAAGCCACCCTCCGGGCAGTACGTGGCCCGGTACACCTCCGCCATGCCTCCGGCGCCCACGCGCTCGTGCAGCACGTACTTGCCCATGACCTCCTGCTCACGCAGAGCGGACAGCGCCCCCCGTGTCAGCTGGAGGAAGTGCCTCGCCAGCGTGGCGGTGAAGACCCCCGCGGCCACGAAGAAGAAGGCCCGCGTGGCGATGAAGCGCGGCGTCAGCGTGATGAGCGCCGACTCCGGCAACAGCGGCTGGACGAAGAGGAAGTAGATGCCCAGGTACTCGGCGGCCACCAGGATGCCCGCAGCCAGCGCCAGCCGGGGATTGCTGCGCAGCGTCGCGAGCGTAATCAGCGTGGGCCAGATGACGAGCGTGGGCGCGGTGAGCGCGTAGATGGGCCCCTGGAAGCGCAGGTCGAACGCCAGCACCACCGCGGGGATGCTGACCTCAATCGCCACGTTGAGCCAGGGAATCGCCGGGTGGAACGCACCCGAGCGCAGCACTCGCCACAGCGCCGTGTAGTAGAGCGCCAGCACCGCCGACAACCCCATGAGGGCCTGCGTCAAGCCCCAGCCAATCGAGGGCCCCAGCGCCGCGGCCACCACCACCGACGCGCCCGACAGGCCCGCCATGAAGCGCGCCACCGACAGCTCCCGGGCCTGCGCATCGCGTCGTAGGTGTCCGTCCAGGAAGCGGGAGACGGGGCTCGTCAGGGTGTGCGCGGTCATCGGTCGTCCCACTCTACAAAAAGCTGGGAACTCGACACGGCCCCCCGGCCCTCCAGCCCGCATCTGGCTCGTGGGGTCGTCCTGACTACAGGTATTTCGCGGCGGGGCCCCGGGGTCGCCTGTCGCTGAAATGTTTCACGAGCTACTCTCCGCGCGTGTCGAGGACGTACCGCCTCACCCCAGGCCGGTGTCCCCGGGAGACCCACGAGATGCGAAAGTTCCCTCGCTTGCTGCTGGCCGCGCTCGCCGCGGTGTTGCTGTCCCACGTTGGTTGCTCTGGCGACGACAGGCCGGAATGTGAGGGCGCGAGCTGCGTCGCCCCTGCCGTCTGCGGCAACAGCGCCAAGGAAGAGGGCGAGCAATGCGACGACGGCAACAGGGTCAGCGGCGACGGCTGCGACGCGGACTGTACGGTGACGCCCGAGGTGGAGAAACCCGTCTGTGGCAACGGGAAGCTGGAGGGCACGGAGACGTGCGACGACGGCAACGCGGCGGACGGTGACGGCTGTCAGGTGGACTGCTCGCTGACGCTGACCCGCTGCGCGGCGGCGGACGTACCCCCGCTCGCGGATGGGGCCACGTGCGCGGTGACGAAGGCCGGCAATGGCGCGCGCCTCTTCACGGGCGTCGTGCTGAAGGACGGCGAGACGCTGGTGGGCGGCCAGGTGATGGTGAACCCCCAGGGCGTCATCACCTGCGCGTCGTGTGACTGCTCCACCGAGGATGGCGCCGCTGAAGCCACCCACATCTCGTGCCCGACGGGTGTCATCTCCCCGGGCCTCATCAATCCGCACGAGCACGTCACCTTCCAGAACGGCCCGTACGCGTGGACGGATGAGCGCTACGAGCACCGGCTGGACTGGTTCCGGGGCCTGGGCAACCACACCCGCGTCGCCAACAGCACCCGGTCCGCCGCGGACTCGGTGGGCTTCATCGAGCTGCGCCACCTGCTCTCGGGCACCACGTCCATCGCGGGCGTGGGCGGCGTCGCGGGCCTCCTGCGCAACCTGGACCAGGTCCCCGTGACTCGTCAGGAGGGCATGGACATGTGGGTCGCGGTCTCGGACACCTATCCGCTGGGGGACCAGGAGACGGACCTGAGGGCGGATGACTGTACCTATGCGCGGATGCCGAGGACGTCGAGCCTGTCCAAGGTCGCCGCCTACCTGCCGCACCTGGGCGAGGGCATCAGCACGGAGGCCTACAACGAGATTCGCTGCGTGTCCGTGGCGCCCAATGACGTGCTGCAGCCGCGCACGACGCTCATCCACGGCATCGCGATGACGGCGCGCGAAATCACGCTGATGGCGGACCGGGGCACGGCGCTCATCTGGTCGCCGCGCTCCAACCTCACGCTGTACGGCGACACCGCCATGGTGTCCGCGTACAAGCGGCTGGGCGTGAGCATCTCGCTGAGCACCGACTGGGCCCAGTCCGGCTCCATGAACATGCTGCGCGAGCTGAAGTGCGCGGACACGCTCAACACCGTGCAGTTCGCCCGGACGTTCAGCGACGTGGACCTCTGGAAGATGACGACGGCCAACGCCGCGGAGGCGGTGGACATGCAGAGCCGCGTGGGCCGCCTCGCGCCGGGCAAGCTGGGCGACCTGGCCATCTACTCGCTGCGCACCCACGCCAGCTCGCCGCACCGGGCGGTCATCTCCGCCGAGCCCGCCGATGTCGTGCTGACGATGCGCGCCGGCAAGGCCCTCTACGGCGACCAGACGCTGGTGGGCGCGCTGAAGGCCGAGGCGGAGGCGTGCGACGCGATGGACGTGTGCGGCACCGCCAAGACCGTCTGCCTCCAGTCGGAGCTGGGCAAGAACCTGGAGGCGCTCAAGGCCGCCAACCCCGTGGGCTATCCGCTGTTCGCTTGCGGCGTTCCCCAGGGCGAGCCTGTCTGCGTGCCCCGCCGCATCTCGAACAATCCGGACTTCCCGGCGTCGGTGCGCGGCTCGAACGTCTACTCCGGTGAGAGCAAGGTGGATGACCCGGATGGCGACGGGTTGCGCAACTCCATCGACAACTGCCGCACCATCTTCAACCCCATCCGTCCCATGGACGGTGGCAAGCAGGCCGACTCGGACAGCGACGGCGTGGGCGATGCGTGCGACCCGTGCCCGCTGGCGGCGAACACCTCCGCGTGTACGCACGTCGTCGTCGGCGACGATGACCAGGACGGGTTCCCGACGTGGCAGGACAACTGCCCCTTCACGTCCAACCAGGACCAGGCGGACCAGGATGGAGACGGCAAGGGCGATGCGTGCGACGTGTGCGCCGCGACGCCCAACGCGGGCCACCTGGGCTGCCCGTCCAGCATCCATGCGCTGAAGACGCGGGAGGATGGACGCCTGCCCCTGGAAGGGCGGCCGGTGTCGTTCAACGACGTCATCGTCACCGCCGTGGTGAAGGGCGCCGCGACGGTGGAGGGCTACTGGCTGCAGGTGCACCCGCTGCCGTCGGGAGCGAGCGTGGAGAACTCGGGCATCTACGTGTACGCGCCCAAGGGTGACCTCGCGGTGGGAGACCGGCTGGACATCGTCACCGCGACGCTGACCCTCTTCAACGGGCTGCCGGAGCTGGTGGACGTGAAGTACGTCCGGCGCAGCGCTGGCAACCCGCTGCCGGCGCCGGTGCCCGTCACCACGGCGGACATCCGCACCGGAGGCCCGAGGGCCGAGGCGCTGGAGGGCGTGCTGGTGGAGGTGTACGACGTGAGCACCACGAGCACGGTGGACAACTTCAAGCAGTTCTTCGTCAACGAGAGCGGCAACACGTCGCAGCCCGGGCTGATGGTGGACGACCTGGCGTACACCTACGCGGACCCGACGCTGGGGACGCGGTTCGGCGTGCTGCGCGGTGTGCTGACGTTCAGCTTCAGCGACTCCAAGGTGATGCCGCGCAGCATCGCGGACCTGAAGCCGCCCATGCCGTCGTTGACGGGCTTCGGGCCGGGCGACGGGTTCGTCCGCCTGGGCGAGACGGGCGCGGTGAGCACCTTCCCGCAGGCGCTGACGGTGACGCTGTCGGGCACCTACTCGGAGCCGCTCGACATCTTCATCACCTCCAGCGACAGCAGCGCGCTGCGCGTGGCCAACGGACGGGTGACGGTGCCCGCGGGTCAGAGCGCCGTGGAGGTGAAGGTGGAGCCCCTGGCCCCGGCGGCGAACGTGACGCTGACCGCGTCGCTGCGAAACACCACCCGCCAGGCGTCGTTCCGGGTGCTGGGCGCGACGGAGCAGCCCGCCATCACCGGGCTGACGCCTTCCGAGGCGACGGTGGTTCCGGGGGGCTCGGTGAGCTTCGCGGTGGCGCTGGACCGTCCGGCCCCCGCGAACTCCACCATCGCATTGACCGTGAATCCCACGTCGGGCTTCGGCACGCTCACTCCGGTGGATGGGGCGCTGACGGTGGCGACGAACGCGATGGAGGCGACGTTCACCCTTACTGTCGACGAAACGGCCACGGGCCCCACGGGCACCGTGACGGCGGAGCTGGGCGCCAGCAGCGCGAGCTCCACGGTGACGGTGGACCTGGTCTCCCCGAGGTTGTTGGGCATGACGCCCACGGGGCCGGTGGTCGTCCGGTACGGGTTGACGCAGGAGTTCCGGGTGACGCTGTCCTCGGCGCCGACGGCGGACCTCGCGGTGGCGCTGGCCGCCACGCCGGGCGCGGGTGTCACGCTCTTCGGCACGGTGCCGGCCACGGTGACGGTGCCCGCGGGCGCGACGGAGGCCACGTTCCTCTTCACCGCGGATGCGCGGGGTGAGGGCGAGGGCACGGTGTCCGCGTCGCTGCTCGGTGTGCGGCGGACGTCGGCCGTCACGGTGACGCCGCCGCCCGCGCAGCTCGCCTCGCTGACGCCCGAGACGGCGTCGGTGTACTTCGGGGCGAAGCAGGCCTTCACGGTGACGCTGGACCGCAGGGCGGGCGTCGGTGGCGCCGCCGTCACGCTGGCGGTGTCCTCGGCCACGCTGGGGTCGCTGCCCGCGGCAACGGTGACGGTGCCGGAGGGACAGACGAGCGTCCAGGTCCTCTTCACGGCGGGGACCGAGGCCCTGAGTGGCACCGTGTCCGCGACGTACGAGGGCGTGACGAAGACGGCGGCCATCACCACGGTGCCACGCCCGGCCATCAACCACCTGGTCATCAACGAGGTGGACTACGACCCGAAGGGCACGGACACGACCGCGAACAAGGAGTTCGTGGAGATCTACAACCCCACGGCTTCGGCCATCTCCCTGGTGGGGGTGTACCTCGTGTTCGTCAATGGTTCGCCAGCGGTGCCGGCGAGCTACGAGAAGATCGACCTCGCGAGCGTCGTCACGCTGGCGCCGGGTGAGTACCTGGTGGTGGGCCCCGCTGCCATCGTGGATCCGCTCGCGGGTCAGGCGGGAATCAAGACGCTGCTGTCGACGAAGGCCATCCAGAATGGTGGCAGCAACTCCACTCCCACGGCGGACGCGGTCGCCCTCTTCGACAGTGCCACGGAATCCATCCTCGATTCGCTCGCCTACGAGGGGCCCGTCAATCAGGGCACCATCGCGGGCGTGGCGAACAAGCGGTTCGACTTCACGGAGGGGCCGCGGAGCACGGCGGCGTTGGCGGACATCGACACGACGGAGGGGACGCTGGCGCGCGGCGCGGACAGCTCCGACACGAACGACAACCTGGATGACTTCAGGTTCACCACCACGCTGACCCCCGGCAGGCAGAACATCATCACCCCACTGCCGTGACACCCCGCGCGGCGTCGAGCCGCGTGACACGGTGAGAAGTTGCTCGGGCGGCTCCCGCGATGTCGGGGCCGCCCGAGCCTTTTCGAGGGACGTGGATGGCCACGTCGAGGTTCTCAGGGACGAGGCGCGGGAGCGACAGCGCCGCCCCTGGTGGCGCTTCTGGGGTTGAGCAGGGCGCTACGGCGCCTTGCGTACCAGCGCGCCGTCCATCAGCAGTCGGTCCAGCGAGGCGGCCATCGAGTCGTAGTCGAGCGTGGCGCGGAAGAGGTTCTGGTACATCAGCGCGCCCAGGTAGCCACCGAAGACGCCGTGGGCCGCCAGCTCCGTGTCCACGTCCTGACGGAACTCGCCGGTCGTCTGCCCGTGACGGAGGATGCCGCCCAGCACCTTCGCGTACAGGCCCAGCTTCTCGCGGATGGCCTCCGCCACCCGCTCGTTCGAGTCCGCCGCTTCGGCCGCGAGCATGCCGAAGAAGATGCCGTACTCGCGATGCTGGCCCAGGAAGGAGTGCGTGCCGCGGGTGAAGGCCTGGAGTTGCTCGCGAGCGGACAGGCCGCGGTGCTCGTCGAGCAGGTCCACGAAGCCACTCAGGTAGCGCTGGTGCAGCTCCTCGATGGCCGCGAGCAGCAGGTCTTCCTTCGTGGGGAAGTGCCAGTACAGCGCTCCAGGGGTCATCCGGATGGCGCGCGCCAGGTCCGCCATCGTCGTCGCCAGGAACCCTCGCTTCGCGAACAGGGTGATGGCTGCTTCGAGGATGTCCACGCGTGTGCGCGCGGAGCGTTCCTGCTTGAGCTCTCTCTTCGCCGGTTCCTTGCTCATGGCAACGAAAACCATACCCCAGTCCCGCGGCGACACCCGGGCGTCATTCTAACGCGTTGGCGGCTCATGGTGCCCGGAGCGCGCACCAACAGGAGTCAAGGGTTGAACCTGTGTCTGTCTTTCAGGCCGCCAGCAACGTCACCTTGACGATTTCCGGAGGAGCGCCGACGCGCAGGGGCGGCCCCCAGAAGCCCGTGCCCCGGCTGACGTAGAGGTGCTTGTCGCCCTCCTCGAAGTGTCCCGCGTCGTGCTCCCAGATGGCCGACACCGCGAGCGTGAACGGAAAGAACTGTCCCCCGTGCGTATGCCCGGACAACTGCAACCCCATGCCCGCTTGCGCCGCCACGCGCCAGTTGGAGGGTTGGTGCGCGAGCAGCACCGCCGCCCGCTCCGGCTCCCTCCCCGCCACCGCCGCCTTCAAGTCATAGCCCTGCTTCGCGCCCGACAGCCCCGCCGACCAGTCATCCACGCCCACCAGGTCGAACGAGGCCCCCGCGTCTCCAATCCGCACATGGCGATTGCGCAGCACCCGCACCCCCATGCCCTCCAGCGCTCCCGCCCAGGCACCCGGGTCCCAGTAGTACTCGTGGTTTCCCGTGACGAAGTACGTGCCGTGCCGTGAGCGCAGCTCCCGCAGCGCCGCCACCGAGGGCCCCAGCGAGGCGACCTTCCCGTCCACCAGGTCCCCAGTGATGGCCACGAGGTCCGGGCGCAACGCGTTGCACCGCGCCACCAGCTCGTCCATGAACTTGCGCTGGATGACGGGGCCCACGTGGATGTCACTCAGTTGCACCAGGGTGAAGCCATCCAGCTCCCGAGGCAGTCCGGGCAGCCGCACCGCGACTTCATTCACCACCGGGGGATGGAACGCGCTCCACGTCCCGTAGCCCGTCAGGCTCCCCGACGCGAGCAGCGCGCCGCCCGCCGTGGCTCGCGCGAGGAAGCGCCGCCGCGCCACATCCACTTCCGGCACCTCGACCTGACTCGCCGCTCCAGCCGGACTCGTGGAGAGGTCCACGGAGGGCGCTTGCGTCATCGCCACGGCGCCCGCACCCCCAAGCGTGGCCAGGCTCACGCCGTCGGCCGTGGCCGCCCGGGCCCGCGTCAGCCTCCGCGACAGGGCGCGCACGCCGCCAATGGCCCACAGCGCGAACAGCAGGTACGTCGCCGCGCCCATCCACATCCACACGGCCGTGGCCACCGCGAACGTGGCGTCCATCGGCAGGAAGCGCGTCACCGACCAGGACAGCACCAGCAGTGCGCCCAGCACCGTCATCACCGCCATGCCCACCCGGCGCCAGCTCCGGTCCTCCGACGTGTCCGCGAACAGGCGCCGGTACAGGTAGATGTGGACCCCCACGGTGATGAGGCTCGTGAGGACCGCGAAGATGATGAAGCGCGCCGGTGAGTCCATGGTCGCCCCAATACTCGCCCGGCCTCGACGCGCCGCAACGCATTCCTCGTGAAGAAACGTGAATCGCCCCGTGCGTGCACCCCGCCTGCCTGGCCGTGGAGGAGGCTCCCGAAAGGGTGTGACTCAGGCGTCCCGTGCGGGGTCTTCCCGTCGCGCCGTCCTCCTCCTGGTGCGCGTGCCCATGCACGACGCTTCTCATCCGCCAAGGACACGAGGTATGGACGGCCGCTTCTCGCGCTGGAGGCGAAGTGATGCGGATGGACAACTTGAAGGCGGGGCAGAAGTTCCCGCTGGTCTTGGTGCTGAGCGTTCTGCTCACCGCGGGGTGCGAAGGATTTTCCACGCCCGTCGCGCCTGTCGTCCCGACGGAAGCGGTCGCCACGCGCTCGCAGGCCCTGGCGGCCGCGGCCCCCAGGTTGGCGGCGGGCGCGCAGCACTCGCTCTATGTCACGCCGCTGGGCACCGTGTGGGCCTGGGGTGGCAATGCCTCCGGGCAGCTGGGCACCGGCGACAAGTCCTTCCAGCGCGTCCTCGCCGGGCAGGTACCGGGACTGAAGGACATCACCCACGTCGTGGCCGGTGATTCCCACTCCCTCGCGTTGCGCTCCGACCGCACGGTGTGGACGTGGGGCAGCAACTCCTCCGGGCAGCTGGGTGACGGCACCACCGTGGACCGCGCCACGCCGCGCCAGGTCCCCGGGCTCGCAGACGTGGTGTCCGTGGCCGCCGGTGAGTTCCACTCGCTCGCGCTGCGCTCCGACGGCACCGTGTGGGCATGGGGCAGCAACTTCTACGGCCAGCTCGGTCGCGGTCACACCCAGCAGGCGCTCACTCCGGCCCCGGTCGTCGGCCTGACGAACGTGGTGGCCCTCGGTGCTGGCTTCGACTTCTCCCTCGCCGTGCGCGCGGACGGCACGGTGTGGGCCTGGGGCGCCAATGCCTCCGGCCAGCTGGGCGACGGCACCTTCACCCAGCGCCTCGCGCCGACGCAGGCGATGAATCTCGGGAACGTCACCGCCGTGTCCGCGGGAATCTACCACGCGCTCGCGCTGCGCGCGGACGGCACGGTGTGGGCCTGGGGTGGCAATGCCTCCAGCCAGTTGGGTGATGGCACCTGGACGGACCGTCCCACGCCGATGCAGGTCGCGGGACTCTCGCGAGTGACGTCCGTGGCCGCGCAGGACGCCGGCTCGCTGGTGCGCGTCGAGGACGGCACCGTGTTCGCCTGGGGCCGCAACACGCAGGGGCAGCTCGGCGACGGCACCACCACCGACAGCAGCTCTCCCGTGCAGGTGCGGGGGCTGGGCTCGGTGACGGCGCTGGCGGCGGGGACGCAGCACGCGGTGGCGCTGCGCGCCGACGGGACGATGTGGTCCTGGGGGAATGGGACCTCCGGCCAACTGGGCAACGGCAGCTCCGAGCGGCTGCTCTCTCCAGAGGTCGTCACACGCCTGTCCGGCGTCACCTCGGTGGCCTCGGGCAGCTTCCACTCGCTGGCCGCGCTGTCGGACGGCTCGGTGTGGGGCTGGGGGCGCAACTACTACGGGCAGCTGGGAGACGGCACCGCCGCCGAGCGTCACGCGCCGGTGCGGGTGTTGGGCCTCGGCAACGTGCGCTCCGTCACGGCGTCCGGACACCACTCGCTCGCGCTGCGCAGCGACGGCACGGTGTGGGGGTGGGGACGCAACGCGAACGGGCAACTGGGTGACGGCACCACGAAGGACCGTCTCACGCCGGTGCAGGTGGTGGGCTTGAGTGGCGTGACGTCCCTGGCCGCGGGAGGCAGCCACGTGGTGGCGCTGCGCGGTGACGGCACGGTGTGGACGTGGGGCTACAACGGCGTGGGCCAGCTGGGTGACGGCACCACGAAGGACCGCCTCACGCCGGTGCCGGTGAAGGCCCTGTCGAATGTGGTGTCCGTGGCGGCGGGGACCTACTTCTCGCTCGCGCTGCTCGCCGACGGCACGGTGAGGGCCTGGGGTGACGGCTTCGAGGGACAACTGGGAGATGGCGGCGGCGTCCAGCGCGAGTCACCGGTGCCGGTGCTGGGGCTGACGGGCGTGAGGGCCCTGGCCGCGGGCGCGGCGCATGGGTTGGCCGTGCTCGAGAGCGGCGCCGTGTGGGCATGGGGCGACAACGCGGAGGGGCAGCTGGGCGATGGCTCCTGGGTCGACCGGTTCCGCCCCGTGCAGGTGCCGGGGCTGACGGGGGTGTCCTCCGTCGCGGGAGGTCTGTACCACTCCATGGCGCTGGGCCTGGACGGAACGCTGCGCAGCTGGGGCGCCAACATGTATGGGCAGCTGGGGGATGGCGGAGTCACTTCGCGCGTGGTGCCCGGCGTGGTGCCCGGTGCCTCCGGCATCAAGCTGCTGGGTGGCAGCTACCTGCATGTGCTGGCGGTGCGCCAGGACGGCATGGCGTTGGCGTGGGGCTACAACCGCTTTGGTCAGCTCGGCATCGGGGCGGCGGGCTGGAGCGCGCTGCCCGTGCAGGTGCGCGGACTGGGGCAGGGACGGCGGCTCGCGGCGGGGAGCTCGCATTCGATGCTCGTGCGCGCCGACGGCACCGTGCTCGCGTGGGGACAGAATGCGTCGGGGCAGCTCGGAGATGGCACCGCCACCTACCGCGCATCGCCCGTGCCCACGCAGGGCCTGCCGTGCGCCCGCTCCGTGGCGACGGGAGCTCAGCACTCCCTGGCCCTCGCCTGCGACGGCACGGTGTGGACATGGGGCGCCAATCAGCGCGGGCAGCTCGGGGATGGCACCGTCAAGCCGCGCCTCCTGCCGGCGATGGTGGAGGGATTGTGGGGCGTGGTGGCCGTGGCGGCGGGGGGCGACGCCTCGATGGCCCTGCGCGTGGACGGCACGGTGTGGACGTGGGGCGCCAATGGCAGCGGGCAGCTGGGTGAAGGAGGCCTGGTGGACCGCGCCACGCCGATGGAGGTGAAGCGCTTGTCGGGCATCGCCTCCGTGGTGATGGGTGAAGCGCATGCGCTGGCGGTGGGACAGGACGGCGCGGTGTGGGCCTGGGGCGCGAACGAGAAGGGCCAGCTCGGGGACGGCACCACGACGGCGAGCACGGTGCCGCTTCGGGTGACGGGGCTCGCGGGCGCCGTGAGCGTGAGCGTCGGCCGGGCCTACTCGCTGGCGGTGCTGCACGACGGCACGGTGTGGAGCTGGGGCGCGAACAACTCCGGGCAGCTCGGGGATGGCACCAACATCCCGAGGAGCACGCCGAAGCCGGTGCTCCTGCCGACGAACATCAAGGCGGTGGCCGCGGGCCCGCACCATGTGCTGGCCGTGCGTCAGGACGGCACGGCGTGGGCCTGGGGTGACAACGGTTACGGACAACTGGGCGAAGGCACCCACTACCTGCGCTTCACGCCGGTGCAGGTGTTGGCGCTCACGCAGGTCGCGGAGGTGGCCGCGGGCGAGCAGCACTCGCTGGCGCTGCTGGACGACGAGAGCGCTCGCTCCTGGGGCAGCCACGAATACGGCCAGCTCGGCGAGGTGGAGTCGGGGCCGAGGACGGCGCCGGTGGCGGTCAAGCTTCCGACGTCGAAGGACTTCGCTCCCGTGCTGTCCCTGCGGGCCTGGTACCAGCACGCGGTGGCGCTCCTCGAGGATGGCACCGTGCAGACGTGGGGCGGCAATGGCTACGGGCAGCTCGGCGACGGCACCATCGAGAGCCAGGCCATGCCCACCACGGTGCAGGGGCTGCCGAAGATGCAGGCGGTCTCTCCTGGCGCGTGGCACACGCTGGCGCTGGCCGAGGACGGCACGGTGTGGGCGTGGGGCAACAACGTCTTCGGGCAACTGGGTGACGGCACCACCACGCCGCGCCCGCGGCCCGTCCAGGTGGTGGGGCTCGACAAGGTGGTGGCCCTGTCCGCGGGCAGCTACCACTCGCTGGCGGTGCGGGAGGACGGCTCCGTGTGGAGCTGGGGTTACAACGTCTTCGGGCAGCTCGGCGACGGCACGCTGGTGGCGCGTCAGGTCCCCACGCGCATGGTGGGGATGGAGGGCGCGGTCGCGGTGTCGGGCGGTGAGCACCACACGCTGGTGTTGCGCGCGGACGGGACGCTCTGGGCTTGTGGCCACAACGCGCATGGGCAGTTGGGCGAGGGGACGGCCACCAACCGCACCTCACCCTTCCAGGTGCTGGGGCTCGAAGGGGTGAAGTCCGCGCAGGCGGGGGGCTACCATTCCGTGGCGCTGCGCGACGACGGCACCGTCTGGACCTGGGGGAACAACGACCATGGCCAGTTGGGAGATGGAGGGTTGTCCACGCGCATCTTCGCCTCGCCGGTTCCGGGACTGGCGGGCGTGGTGTCGCTGGGCGTCGGGGCCAGCCACACCTTCGCCGTGGGCTCCGAGGTCTGGGCCTGGGGGCGCAACTCGCACGGACAGCTCGGCACCGGAGACGGCTCCCCGCGACTGGAGCCGACGCGGGTGAAGGGCCTTCGAGGCGCGAACTCCGTCTCCGCCGGCACGGACTTCTCCGTCGCGCTCGACGGTGAAGGGACGGCGTTGAGCTGGGGCACCAACTTCCACGGGACGCTGGGCGTGGGTGTGCCAGGGCAGCGTGCCGTGCCGGGGGCCGTGGCACTGCCCTGAGGCCGCGCTTGTTTCCGGGGCGATGACGGCACAACTGTCTTCGCCCCGGCGCACCGGGTTCGGCGCCGCTCAGAGTCGCAGTCCGGCACCCAGTCGCTTGATGAGTGGGCCGAGCTCGTCGCGGTCCAGGCCCATCTCCATCAGCTCCAGGCGGCGCAACTTCGGCAGCGCCTTGGCGGTGCGGAACGCGAGCGCGCCCTCTTCGCTCAGGTCGTTCTGCGACAGCTCCAGACGTTCGAGGCCCGTGAGGCCCTTGCTCTTCGCGAGCGCCTCCGCGGCCTCGTCGCTCAGCTCGTTGCGGTTGAGCGTCAGCCACTGGAGCGCGCCCAGGCCCTTCGCGCCCGCGAGCGTCGCCACGCCCTCGTCGGACAGGCCGGAGCCGGACAGATAGAGCCGCTCCCACACGAGGGTCGCCTTCGCGAGCACCTCCGCGCTCGTGTCCGTCAGCGCGCCGCTGGAGAAGCTGACGGAGCGCAGCGCGGGCAGAGCCTTGCTCTCGACCAGGGCACGGACCGCGGTGTCCTTCGCGCCCGCGAGCACCAGGCCCGACAGGTTTCCGGCCCGAGGTGAGGCCGCGAGGGCCTTCGTCGCCGCATCGACGCCGGAGCCCTCCAGGCGCAGCCAGCGGACCTGGGAGAACCAGGGTTGCTCGGCGGCGTGCTCCAGGCCCTTGCCGTCGCGCGTGTCCACGCACAGCCGGGACACGGGCTCCAGCGCGAACAGCTCCGGGCCGTGCTTCGCGAGCCGGTCCTCCGCGAGACTCAGCTCCTCGATGAAGCCCCGGTGGTAGCGCGGCTCATGCACCTTCGCGTCGCGCAGGGGCTTGAGCCAGGCGCGGCCGTTCGCGTCCATCAGCTCCCGCACGCGCGACTGGAGCGAGCGGCGTCGAGCCGGGTCCATGCGGCCGGGCAGGGCGAGCTGCACGCGGATGAACTCGGCGCGCGCGGCATCCACGGTTTGAAGTGCATCCGCGCACGCCAGCCTCGGCGCGTCGTTGGTGGGGTCCGCCACCACCTTCGCCAGCAGTGCATCGAGGTCGCTCATGAGGTCAGCAGCTCCTTCACCTCGCGCTGCCAGCGCGCGCCCAGCTCCGGATGCACCATGCGCACGTAGGCGGCGTAACCCTCCAGCCAGGCCGGGAAGTTGGGGCGGCCTCGCGCCTGGGACTCCACGCCGTGCTTGCGGCAGTTGGCGAGGATGGCCTTGAAGCGGCGGCGCTCCTCGCGAGGGATGGCCACCCGTTGGTTGACGGTGAGGCCCGTCACCCGCTGGCGTCCTCCCTGGCGCATGACGCGGCGCTTGGCGCCGTTCTCGGAGAAGCCCTCCTGCTGGAGGATGGCGTTCACCCACCAGAGGAAGCGGCCGAGCCGCTCCGGAGGACTGGCGAAGGAGAAGGACAGGTCATCCGCGTAGCGGGTGTAGGAAGCGCCCGCCTTCTTCGCGAGCGCGTGCAGGCGCGCGTCCATGCGGCGGCAGACGAGGTTGGCGATGGCGGGCGAGGTGGGCGCGCCCTGGGGCAGCACGCCGGGCCACACCACGGTGCCGTCCGGGAGCTTGGGGCGCCAGGTGGTGAGGCCCGCGAGGGTGGAGGACACCTCGTCGTTGTAGCCGTGGGCCTCGAAGCAGCCCTTCACCCGGCGGTAGTGCACCGTGGGGAAGAAGTCCTCCAGGTCCACGCGCACCACGACGTGGGCGCCGACGTGCGCCTCGGCGTTCGTCACCGTGGAGCGGCCGGGCACGAAGCCATGCACGGCGGGGTGCGTGGGCAGGTGCGCGAGCAGTCCTTCGAGCAGGGCGCGTTGCGCGGCCTTGAGCTTCGCGCGGGGAGCGCAGATGCGGCGCACGCCGCCGGAGCGTTTGGGCGTCTCGAACTCCACGTAGCCGGAGCCCGCGCCGGAGCCTGGGCGCATCAGTGCGTCCAGCTCCGCGACGTCCACGCCCACCAGCTTCGCCACGTCCTCGCGGGATTGCAGCGGGGGCAGGTTCTCGGTGGCGGAGGGCTTGCGCTTCACCTCGTCGTCGCGCAGCCCCGGGTAGAGGCCGAAGAGCCAGCCCGTGGGGTTCCAGCCTCCCACGGACCTGGGGCTCGGGCGCCTCGGCGGCTCCACGCGGCTGTCGGGCAGAGACACGTCCGCGAGGCCCAGCTTGCGCACGGCGGCGCGCGCGGCGGAGGCCACGCGGGAGTCAGCGTCCTTCACCCGGCGGCGCAGATGTCCGGCGGCGGCGACGCGGGGAAAGAGCAAGGGGATGAGGCGCACGGCCTGGAGGCGCTCGCGGGGGTCCACGCTGCCCAGGCGCCGCGCGACGGTCTCACTCCAGTGGCGGCTGACGTAGAAGCGGGCCACTTCGTATTCGGCGAGGCCCTGGTGACGCTCCAGCAGCTCGGCGATGCGGCTGAAGTGCGCCTCCGGGTCCTCCATCAAGGGCTTGAGCTCGAGGAGGAGTGAGACCAGGTCCATTCAGCGCTCCAGGGCCACCGGTGCGGTGGGAACCACGAGCTCCTGGGGACGCCGCCACCTGCACGGCAGAGGCGGACGAGGTCGGGGAAGCCCGCCAGGCGGACCTCGTACCGCGTCGTCCTTCAATGGGTGTCATCGGCAGCCGCGACGTGACATCGCGGACGAAAGGCTGGCTGCACGCGGCCCCAGGAGCGGAGCGAAGCTCACCACATCCTTCACGTTGAAGGAAGGTCGTCGAACTCCGCGGGTCCATCTTCTTCCAGCAGTGCGAGCAGGGCTTCTCGAGGCCCTCCAGGCGCCCGACGCACCAGGGTGTCGAGCTGTCGCCCTTGTGCGCGCACGCGCTCGCCGTGGGCGCGCATGGCGGACAGGGCATCTGGCTCCATCCACGGGCGGGACAGCACGTCGAGGTTGTGCAGCAGCTCGCGACGGTTGCGTGGCGCGGTGAGGCTCGCGCTGACGCCGGGTTGGGAGAGCGAGTAGCGGTAGCAGTCCACCGCGGAGGGGAGGGTGGTGTCTTGAGGCGCGCCGGGGACGGGGCGCAGGAGTCGGCCGTAGCAGGTGGTGGTGAAGGTGAGCACGCCGGTGCCCTGGCGCTGGGCCTCGGGGAGGAGCGCGGCCTCGGCGCCCGGGTGCGCGGCGCTGTGGCGGGTCATCACGACGGGCCAGGGCTGTCGCGCGAGTGCGTCGCGGGCGAGGTCTCGCAGGTGCGTGGAGAAGCCGAAGGCGCGCAGTTTGCCTTCGGTGCGCAGGCGCTCCAACGCGGAGTAGTCCTCGTCGGAGAGTCGCTCGGGGGCGCGGACCCAGAAGAGGAGGAAGACGTCGAGCCAGGAGGTGCGCAGGCGCCGCAGCGCGGACTCCACGTCGCGACGGATGGCGCCTGGGCCCGAGTGGTAGGTGCCCGCGACGATGACGGAGCGCTCGCGAGGGCCGCGACCGCTGCGCAGGAACTGCGTCAATGCGGCGTAGCGGGGTTCCCAGAAGAACGTGTTGATGCCGGCCTCATGCGCCTCGAAGAAGGGCTCGCGCGTGGTGAGGTGCGCGCCCGAGAGGACGAGCGGCGAGACGTTCAGGCCCGTGCGGCCCAGGGGGCGGGACGAGGCTCGCGGCGGAGGCGCTGGGCGCGGGGATGGGGTGGTCCGCTGACGCGGGGCGGAGGTGGGGCGGAGACGCGCGAGCTCGGGCTCGGCGGTGAAGAGCGCATCGGGGAAGGTGAGCGACAGCGCTTGCAGATGGGTGACGACGCGAGAGGGCTCGGCGTGGGCGAGCAGGGCGTCACGGAGTCGGGCGAAGGCGTTGTCATCCGCGCGGCGCAAGCGCCAGGTCCATGCGGCAATGCGCAGGTCCGTGTCGCTGTCGGGAGCGGGCTGGCGTGGTGGCACTGCCTGTCGCGTGTCGCGTGTGTCGAGTCGCTCCAGTGGCGAGGCGGGCACTGTGTGGAACTTGTTGGGAGGGCTGTCCGACTCGACGCCTCGTTCCAGTATCGAGGCCTCGGGTGTGGGCAACTTGTCGTGAACGGCTTGAAGTAGTGAGGCGCCCGGTCGCGCGTTGGGCGCATCGGTGGCCGGCAGGCCCAGCAAGGACTCCAGTCGTGCATCGAGTGTGTCGCAGTCTTCCAGCGGAGAGGCCGCCGCCGTGCGGACCATCAGCTCGGTGTCGCGCGACAGGCGCAGCAGGGCGCGCAGCTCCGCGTCTCCGTTCTCGGGTCGGAGTTGCTCGGCGGCGCGGGCTCGTATCCACGGGTCGGGAGAGAGGGCGCAGCCGAGCGCGAGGGTGGACTGGAACGAAGGGTCCTCCACTGCGAGCGCGCGCCCGTGCGAGAGGGCGAGCTGCAACGCCATGCGCCGCACGCTCGGGTCTGAGTCCGCGAGGCAGCCCCGGGCAGCGCTGTCGACGTCGAGCACGGCGGCGCGCAGCCACGGGTCCTCGTGGGACTCGGCGTGCTGACGCTCGGTCTCCGTGAGCCAATCCAGGGACGCGAGGGCTTGCAGTGCCACCGCGCGCACGGAGGGGTCCTCGTCTTGAGAGGCGTGGAGGAGTGCCTCGGAGGCTTCCAGGTACGCGGCGGCTGTCGCGACTGCCCGCCGCTCTCGGGGAGGGGTAGCGCGCGGAGCGAAGGCCACGAGCGCCGAGGCGAAGTCCTGGACGGCGGCGGTGGACCGGGGCCGGCGCTCCCATGCGCCGATGACCTCCGCGCGCACGGCGGTGTCCTCATCGTCGAGAGCCTTCAACACGAGGCCTCGACTGTCCGGGTCGAATACGAGCGCGGAGAGCGCCGCGCGGCGGATGGCGGCCTCGGGGTGACTCGCCAGCGTGCGCACCCGAGCAAGGAGTGTCTCGTGTCCCTGCTTCACCGCGACACGCGCGGCCCAGGCCAGTGAGCCCGGACGAGGGAGCGCCGCGAGGACGCGGGTCGCGAGGTCGACCTCGTCCACGTTGAGGCGCTCCAGCAGCGCGCGCGCTTCGTCCTGTGCGTGTGGTACGCGCGGCTCGTCCAACCAGTGCATCGCGAGGCGCAGCGCTTCCGGGTCCTTGCGCTCGAGGAGTCGCCGACGCGCGAGAACGCGAAGAGGTTCGTGCGGATCTCCCAGCCACTCCACCAGTTCCCGCGCGGAGAGCGAGCCTGCGGGGCGAGCCTCCAGTCTCGCGGTGGTGACCGCCGGGTCCTCACTGGTGAGACCTGCTTCCATCTCCGTGGATGCGGTCGCGTGAGAGTGCTCTGGCGGGCCGGGTGGACCTTCGCTGCTGAGCTGACCACCTGAGTGCGGAAGCGCCGTCGATGCAGTCGTGTCACCTGCGCGCGTGTCCTCGGTCCGGGAGCTCGCCGCCGTTCCCACGGCGACGCGCTGCCGTGTCGCGGAGCCCTCGGCTTCAAACGGACGAGGACCCGCTTCACCCGAAGCCACGGCGCGCCACTCGGTCTCCAGCCACGCCACCGCCGAGCGCATCGGACCGTGGGTCTGTTCTCCCGCCTCCGCGGCCCGACGCACCTGTTGCCGCAGGTCCTCGTGCTCCGCCCCCAGCCACGCCAACGCCTGCACCGCCGCATGACGCACGCGCCAGAACGGGTCTTCCAGCGCGGCGAGCAACACCCCCACCGCACCCGTGCCCGCGACGGAGGCCGAGGCCCGCACCATCGCCCTTCGTACCCACCACACGGACTCCTGCCGCACCGCTCGCGCCGCGTGAGGCAGCAGCGCCTCCGCGCCCAATCGCGCCAGCGCCCGCCACGTCCTGTCCCGCACCATCGGCATCGGGTCGTCGAGCGCTTCGAGCAGCGCGGAAATGAAGCGTCCATCCCGCGCATCGCCGAGCCGCCGCGCGGCGATGGCCCGGACCTCCGCGTCCTCATCCGTGAGCAGGGCCTGCCTCAGCGCGAAGCGCCCCACCAGTTCGGAGGCATCGACCGCGCTCGCCGCCTCGCGCCGCACCGTGACGTCCTCATCGAGCAACCGCACGGTGGCCAGGTCCAGTTCGAGCATCGCCAGGGACTCTAGGCGCCCTGCTACACTGCGGACATGCCCGACATGCTGGCCATCATCAGCAAGGCGATTTTCGAGAAGGAGGCCGCTGGCCTCTCACCCGGCCAGGTGTTGCCGACGGACCGCTACCGCAGCCAGAGCAGGCACCTGTCCCCGCTCGAAGACGGTGGACGCCTCTTCCTCGTCACGGTGCGCCCGCCCAACGAGTCCCTCTGGCTCGTCGCCGTGCTGGAGGGCCTGTCCTCCGATGACGAGGGCTGGGTCGGTCGGAAGAACCGCATCCCCATCACCGACGTCACATCCGCCATTCCCACGCTGCGCTTCGAATCCGGCAAGGGCCTCCAGGCCGCGAAGGGCGCGCTGGGCATGTCCCTCCAGACGCCTCGCGTCCTCACCTCGACGGACGCGGAGCTCCTGCTCGCGAGCGCGGGAGGCGGCCCCATCAACTTCACCGCGCATCAGGAGCACTCCGCGCTGCCCTGCCTGTGCAAGCAGTGCTTCCCCCGAAGCCCCGAGCGCGCGGAGGCCCAGGGCATGCGCTTCGTCCGCGCCCAGGTGGAGACGAGCGGCCGGCTGCTCTACTACTGGCTGCCCGAGGAACTCGCCGGTGACTCGCGCGCCGTCGCCCAGGCCGTTCGAGGCGCGCTCATCGGGCGGCTCGGCGCCTGACACACGTCCACCGTCTCCATGGGCGACTCACCCATGGCGCGAACATTGGTGGAACGTCAGTGGGAAGCTACGGCTTGCTCGGGCCCGCGTCCGACGTGGACAGCTCGGAGCCGATCTGCTGCCACTCCTGGGCGTAGGCGCCCCGGGTGAAGGTGCGCAGGTCGTCGCTCGTCACGGTGCCTCGCGCCATCGCGGTGTCGAGCGCGCGGACGACGGCGGCGCGGTGCGGCTGCTCCACGTAGGGATTGCCCTCGCGGAACACCTCGCCAAACAGCGACTCCAGCCGGCCGTCCTGCTTCAGCCGCTCCACGATTCGCGCCTGCGAGGCGGGCTCGTCCGCGTGCGCATGCAGCATCGCGGAGGCGAGACCACCCTGGGCGTCGGCATCGGGGAACTCGGAGAGCAGCTCCAGCTCCGCGTCCGCTCCGGCGATGGCCGAAGCCTCCGAGGCGGCGGGCGCCAGCGCGGCGTTGATGGCCGGCGTGGCGCGCGGCGTCGGACGGCGGTCCGGCTCGAAGTCGCTGCGTCCCTGGAATGGCCTCACCGCCTGGTGTGCCGGGAGGTCCTTTTTTCCGGGGCTCTGCTGCGCGCCCTTGGAGGCGGAGTCCGGCCGCTCCGTGCTGGAGCGCTCCGAGACGGAGCTCTTCGGCGAGGACGAACGGTTGCCACCATCAATGCGCGACATGAGTGCGCTCCAGGAAGACTGCGAGCCGGTGCGGGCATGGCTCCGGGAAGTCTCAAGGAAGTTATCGGACGCCCCCGGCGCCAGTTGCGTCCAGTGCAAAGGTGAGGTGGCACACGCGCGAGTGCAGCGCTGATGACCGCCAGAAGACACTTGAAGAAGCGCAGCAACTACCGGCGCTTGGCCGCGGGCCGCGGGGGAAACAGCCACTCCAGCCCACGCACCACGTCATCCCGCCAGGCCGGGTAATTGTGCCCGCCGCTGTACTCCCGGTACTCGACCCGGTGTCCCGTGGCCTTCAGCAAGGGCCCCAGTCGCTGGTTGCCCTCCAGGAGCACCTCGAAGCGCCCGCAGCTCATCCACACCTCCAGCGGGCGCCGGGGCACGTGCCGCGCCAGATCGAACACGACGAACTCGTGGTTTTCCACGATGAACGCCCCCGACTGCGACAGCACCCGCCCGAAGGTCTCCGGCGCGCGCAGCCCGATGAAGAGCGACATCAGCCCGCCCAGCGACGAGCCCAGCACCCCATGCACCCCCGGGTTGTGTCTTTCGTCCACCAACGAAAGGTGTTCCCGCGCCAGGGGCAGCACCTTCCACAGCAGCAGGGCCACGGTGTACTCGCTGCACGCGTACTCCACGCCGCGCGTCAGGCCGCCGTTGGAGACGAGCGCGAGGGCGACGGGCTGCATGCGGCCGTCGGCGACCAGCGTGTCCACCAGCTCCGGCAGGCGCACGCGGCGCAGGTAGTCGTCTCCGTCGAGCACGACGAGGAGCGGCACCGGCTCTCGCGTCGGCGGGGCGTACAGGTGCACGGTGCGCTGTCCATCCAGGCCCACGTCGGACATGTCCACGCGGTGGCGGGTGACGCGGCCGCGCGGCACGCCCCGGGGGCGTCGCAGGGGCAGCGAGGGCCCGCCGTCGGGCATGTAGAAGGCGTGGTTGACGTCGCCGAAGCCGTTGTCGGAGACGCGGGTGTTGAAGTCGTCCTTCAGCCGTTGGCCGTGCGCATCGAAGAGGGCGTATTCGACATAGGCGTCGCGGGGCAGCGCCAGCGAGCGCGTCCACAGGCCGGGGGCCACGCGCTCCAGCGCAAGCGGCTCGCCCCTCCAGTCCTGGAAGTCACCCTGGACGAAGACGGGGCCTCGCCCACGCCACACGAAGGTGGCCGTGTCTCCGATGATGACGGGTGTCCCCTCGGCGCGCGCTCTTGCTTCCAGCTCCTTGGCGTCCATCCCGTGTCGCTCCCTGGTGGGTCCAGGGAGCGCGTTCTAGCGCGAGACGGCCACGCGGGCGCGCGCCGTGCTCCGGAGTGTGTGGTGGCCCCGGAGCGCGGGTGGACTCAGCCGACGTTGTCGCGGTGGCGGGCCTGGATGTCACCCGGGAGCGGCTTGCCGGGGACGTGCAGGGGGCCCAGGTCCTCCGCGAGACCGCCGAGCCCTCGCGGGGCGTTCTTGGTCAACGTCAGGATTTCGGCGACCTCGGCCGGGTCCTTCGCGTTGGCGAGCTTCTGGACGAACTCGAACTGGTTCGTCGCCATCTTGCCCGAGTGGCTCTCCCACCGGGACTTGAAGTCGCGGGCGCGATCGGCGAGCTCGGTGAGCTGGTCTCCGGAGAACGTCAGCTCGATGTCCTTCTTCTTGTCGAAGTCGTGCTGGTCGACGTTGTACTGCTGCGCGAACGTGTACTCGGCGCCGCCGGACAGGCCCTCCATGAACATCTTGTATTCGAACTTGTCCTTGTCGAAGACCTCCTTGCCGTCCTTGTCGAAGCTGCGCTTGTAGTCGAGCCGCGTGCCGTCCGCGTCCTGGGTCTCCAGCACCGTGTCCCGCGAGCCATCACCCTTGGTGGTGATGGTGATGCTGCCGCCGTTCTCGGGGACGGCCTGGAACTCCTTGCTGAGGGGGCCCAGCTCCAGCTTCACCTTGGCGTCCGAGGAGAGCTCCAGCTTGTCGACGGTGGCGGAGTCGGAGACGCCCGCGCCGTCCTTCTCCGGCAGCTGCTTCGTCTTCGCGAACTGCTCGAAGGCGTCCTTGCCCTCCTTCGTGTTCACGTCGAACGTGGCGGTGCGCATCTTGTAGTCGGTCAGCTCGGTGCTCCCGTTGAGGGAGACCGTGGCGCCCGCCGCGCCGACGCTGACGGAGGCCCCGCTCTTGATGAGGTCGGTGGGGCCCGCCGTCACGGTGACCTGGCCCTTGTCATCCTTCGAGGTCTCGAAGGAGACGCCACGGCCCTTCTGGATTTCCTCGCCGAGGCCCAGGTCGACGCCCTTCACGTCCACGCTGCCGTTGTAGGAGAAGCCCTTGAGCTCGGCGGCGTCCATCTTCACCGAGGCGCCGTTCGGAATCGTCTCCGGCTTGAGCGGATGCGGCGGCGCGATTTTGCCCTGCTTCAGCTTCTCGAAGTCCTCGTCCTTCATCTTCACTTCGTATGTCTGGGTGTTCGCGCGGGAGACGCCTCCGCCCACGGTCACCTTCTTCATGTCCAGCTCGGCGTTCGCGCCCACCGACATCTCCGCGGAGAGCTCCACGGTGGTGTAGCCGTCCGCCTTCTTGACCTTCTTGTCGAGCTCCGCGCTGAACTCCAGGCCCACCGAGCCGTTCCCCACCGGCACCGTGAGGGGCGGAAGGGGGAGGGAGCCGGTGGGAGCGTTGGCGGCGTCGGGGGCCTGCGAGGGAATGGTCGGGTCGGCGACCATCATCTTCTGCAGCTCGGGTGACACCTTCCCGTCGCTCAGCGCCTGGGCCCGCTCGGGCGAGCCGGCCTCGGTGGCCAGAATCTTCGCGGCGGTGGTGCCTGGGATGGAGCCGGCCTCGGAGTAGTGCGGCTGCTCCTTGAGGTAGCTCTTCATGTCCTCGTAGCTCTTGCCGTTGCTCGGGTCGAGCACGCGCTCACCCTGCCGCACGACGACGTGGCCCGCCTGGCCCTCGGCGCCCGTGCGCGAGTCCTTGAGGAACACCAGGTCCGAGCGGCCCTGCAGCTCCGGCGAGCTCTTGCTGACGAAGTCCGCCGCCTTGTCCAGGCAGTTGACCTTGCTGTCCTGGCTGTTCTCCGTGAACAGCGAGGTCGCCGGCGCGGAGCCCTTTCCATCCAGGTTCAGCGTGTTCTTCGCGCCCGCGGCCTCGAACGTCGACTCGTCCTTCTTGGCTTCCTGCGCCTGGCGCGCGGCCTCGGCGGCCTGACGCGCGGCCTCGGCGGCCTGGCGCGCTGCTTCCGCCGCACGGCGCGCCGCCTCTTCCGCCGCGCGTCGAGCCGCTGCCTCCGCCGCGCGTTGTGCCGCTTCGGACGAACCACCACTGCCTACTCGTTCCACAGTCATTGTCGACTCCTCGAGCCTGAAGGGGGGTGTGGGAAGGCTCAAGTCATGTTGTCTTCTGAATTCTCAGGAGTCGATGTCTGAAGTTGCGCGCGCGTCCCCTTCGGCTCGAGGATGCTTGAAACACACACAACGGGTACATGTGTGCAAGGCGTCAGGTGACGCCTCGGTACGAACAAGCGTTCATGCGAGCAGGTGTTTCAGCGCGGCCTCCAGCTCCGGGAAGCGGAAGGTGAAGCCCGACTCCCGCGCGCGCTCGGGCAGCACCCGCTGGCCCTCCAGGACGACCTTCGCCATCTCCCCCATGGCCGCCTTCACCACGAACGCGGGGATGTGCATCACCGAAGGGCGGCCCAGCGCATGTCCCAGCGCATGGGCGAAGGCCGCGTTCGTCACGGGCTCCGGGGCCGTCGCGTTCACCGGGCCGTCTTCCAGGGTCGCGTGCTCCAGCGCGAAGCGCAGCAGCGCCTGGGCGTCCTCGCGGTGAATCCAGCTCACGTACTGCCGGCCGCTGCCCACCGGTCCCCCCGCGCCCATGCGAAAGGGGGGCAGCATCTTGTGCAGCGCGCCGCCGTCCGGGTGCAGCACCACGCCCATCCGCACCACCACCGTGCCGATACCCGCCCCGCGCGCGCCCCATGCCTCCGCTTCCCAATCCACACACACGCGCGCCAGGAAGTCGTCCCCCGGCGGGCTTTGCTCCGTCAGCGGCTCCGCTTCGCGCGCGCCTCCGTAGTAGCCAATGGCCGACGTGGACACGAAGCGCTTCACCGTGCCCGCCGCCTTCATCGCCTCCACCAGCGTGCGAGTGCCCTGCACCCGGCTGTCATGGATGCGCTGCTTCGCGTCCCGGCTCCACCGCTGCGCCACCGGCTCGCCGGCCAGATGGATGACCGCGTCCGCGCCCGCCAGCGCCTCCGGAGCCAGCGCCGTCCGCCCGTCGAAGGGCGCCCCCGTCACTCCCGGAGGCAGCTTCTCCAGCGCCCGCGCCACGTCCCGCGTCAGCACATGCACGCCATGGCCCTGGCTCAACAAACCCTGGACAAGCCCCGGGCCGAGAAAGCCCGTGGCGCCGGTGACGGCCACCTTCATGGCGCGGCCTCCGGGGCCTTGGGGGCCGCGGGCGTGTTGAGGTCCACCCCCACCAACTGGCTGAGCGCGGAGAAGAACGCCACCTGCTCCTCCGGTTTCATCTTCCCGGAATGCCGGTAGACCAGGGCGCCCTGGGCATCCAGGAGGAGGATGTTGGAGGTCTTCATTGGCAGGCCCCAGGGCGGCGCGCCCAGCGTCCCGTCCATATCCACCAGGATGGGCACGCCCACCTTCTTCTCCTCGTCCCGCACGTAGGACAGCGCAATCTGCCGAGCGGGAAAGAAGTCGAACTTCCTCAGATTCGCCACCGCCACCACCCAGGCGGAGCCCAAGAGATTCCGCTCCTTGCCGCGCGCGAAGAGCTCTTCCTTCATCCCCGCGTTGAGCGTCGTGGAGTCCTTGTCCTCATAAAACAGAATTACCGGTTTTCCGCGCCAGCGAGAGAGGCGGACCTCATCTCCGCTGGAACTCCGTAACGTGGCGTCGAGCGGGCCGTCTGCTGGGCTGGAAGCCAACGCGCCCTGCGTGAGCAGGGCCGCCGCCAGTGTGCTTGTGATCCACATCCTCATGAGGTGACCCCCGGTGGACAAGGTTCTTACAAACCCTGTACATAGCCTTGACAAGCCCTCGACGCAAACGCTACGTCTGGGGGGCAGGAACGTCCTGAATCTGGAGGATCACCCCATGGCACTCCCGCGTCCCGCTGCGCAGCCGTTGCCGGGCGAGGTCCCCCTGGAGCAGGCGTGGCTGGGGCTGGTGCACGCGGAGGTGGAGGCGTCGCTGTCGGAGCTGTTCGAGCTGCCGGACGAGGCGGGCCTGGACGCGCGGTGGACGCGGGCGCTGGAGGAGGCGCGGCTGTACGCGCTGCGGCCCGCGAAGCGGGTGCGGCCGGCGCTGGTGATGGCGGGGCACTGTCTGGCGAAGGGCACGCCGGTGGTGCCCTCGGAGCTGTGGCGCTTCGCCGCGGGGCTGGAGCTGCTCCACACCTTCCTCCTGATTCATGACGACGTGGCGGACCGCGCGGTGCTGCGGCGCGGGAGCGCGGCGTTGCATCACCTGCTGGCGCCGGGCCGGACGGGCGAGGACCTGGCGGTGGTGGTGGGCGACCACCTCTTCGCGCGAGCGCTGGAGGCGATGCTGGAGTCGGAGCTGCCGGGCGTGGCGAAGGTCGTCCGCTACTACCTGTCGGTGTGCCGGCACACGGCGGCGGGCCAGTACCTGGACCTGTCGCTGGAGCGCGCGCCGCTGTCGGAGGTGTCGCTGTTCCAGGTGCTGCGCGTGGCCTATCTCAAGACGGCGCGCTACGGCTTCTGCGCGCCGCTGGTGTGTGGCGCGATGCTGGGCGGCGCGAGCCCCGCGCTGCTGGAGGGGTTGGAGCGCGTGGGCCGCCAGGTGGGGCTCGCCTACCAGCTCCGCGATGACCTCATCGGCCTCTTCGGTGACTCCAGCGTGGCGGGCAAGTCGTCGGATGGCGACTTCACCCAAGGCAAGCGGACCTTCCCGGTGCTCGCGGCCTTCGCGCGCGCCACGCCCGAGGGACGTGAGGAACTGGAGGCGCTCTGGGCCCTGCCGGAGTGTGAGAAGGACACGGTGGCCCTGGCGCGTGCTCGCGCCTTGGTGGAGGCGCATGGCGGCCGTGCCGCATGCGAGCGGATGGTGGAGCGCGCCTCTCGCGCGGCTCGCCGCACCCTCCAGTCGTTGCCCAACCCCAACGGCGTGAGGGATTTGATGGACGCCCTCATCGCGCGGCTCGCGCATCGCGCGGCCTGAGGAACACATGAGCCCGCGGACACAAGGCAGACGTGTGGTGGTGGTGGGCGCCGGTGTTGGAGGTCTGGCCGCCGCGGCGCGACTGGCGCACCAGGGCTTCGACGTCCAGGTCGTCGAGAAGACGGTGGGACCCGGAGGGCGCTGCAACCGGCTGCGGGTGGATGGCTTCTCCTGGGACATCGGTCCCACCATCGTGCTGATGCCGGAGGTGTTCGAGGAGACCTTCCGCGCGCTCGGCCGCCGAATCGAGGACTACCTGACGTTGCTCAAGTGCGACCCGAACTACCGGGTGCACTTCCGGGACGGCTCGGACGTGACGTTCACCTCCGAGCTGTGCGCCATGGGGCGCGAGCTGGAGCGGGTGGAGCCCGGCAGCTACGCGCGCTACCTCGCCTTCCTGGCGCAGGGGCGTGTCCAGTACCGCACCAGCCTGGACCATCTGGTGGGCCGCAACTACGCGGGCATCACCGACTACCTGTCCCCGCGCGTGCTGGCCCGCATCTTCCAGGTGCGCGCCCACCGGCGCATGTACCCGGACGTCAGCCGCTTCTTCCGCGATGACCGGCTGCGCGCGGCGATGACCTTCCAGACGATGTACCTGGGCGTGTCGCCCTTCGAGTCGCCCGCCGTCTACGGCCTGCTGCCCTTCACCGAGCTGGGCGTGGGCATCTGGTTTCCCAAGGGAGGGCTGTACGCCATTCCGCAGGCGCTGGAGCGGGTGGCCATCGAGGAGGGCGTGCGCTTCCACTACGGCACGCCGGTGGAGCGTATTCTCACGGAGAAAGGCCGCACCACCGGAGTCCGACTGGAGGGCGGCGAGGTGCTGGAGGCGGACGCGGTGCTGTGCAACGCGGACCTGCCCTACGCGTACGAGAAGCTGCTGGACCCCCAGGCC
Organism: Myxococcus sp. CA051A; assembly: GCF_013336705.1. NCBI lineage: Bacteria > Pseudomonadati > Myxococcota > Myxococcia > Myxococcales > Myxococcaceae > Myxococcus > Myxococcus sp. CA051A. The sequence continues at coordinate 66,148 of NZ_JABUMS010000003.1, forward strand.
ACCACGCTCAAGCGCCGCGAGTCGCTGCGCTACACCTCCAGCGGCTACATGCTCTACCTGGGCATGCGCCGGAAAATCCCGGGACTGTTGCATCACAATGTCATCTTCGGCCGCGACTACCGGGGCTCGTTCGAGGACATCTTCAAGCGCTTCCGCGTGCCGGAGGACCCGAGCTTCTACGTGAATGCGCCCACGCGCACGGACGCGTCGCTGGCGCCCGAGGGCAAGGACTCGCTCTACGTGTTGGTGCCCGTGCCGCACCAGCACCCGTCGCTGGACTGGAAGACGGAGGGGCCGGCGCTGCGCGCCAAGGTCTTCGCGCGGCTGGCGGAGCTGGGCTTCCCGCGCCTGGAGTCGGACATCGAGGTGGAGCGAGTCTTCACGCCGGACGACTGGGCGGGGACCTTCAACCTGGCGCGAGGCAGTGCCTTCGGCCTGGCGCAGAACTTCCTCCAGATTGGTCCGTTCCGTCCGGCCAACCAGGACGCGAAGGTGAAGAACCTCTTCTTCGTCGGGGCCTCCACGCAGCCGGGCACGGGGCTGCCCACGGTGCTCATCTCCGCGCGGCTCGTCACCGAGCGACTGGGAGACTGGGCGCGCCAGCAGGGCGTGAAGCTGGCGCCGCGCGCGGCCCCGGTGAAGGTGGCGGAGGCGGCATGAGCGTGTCCGACGAAAGGGCGCTGGTGCGCCGGGGATACTGGCTGGCCCGGCGGGTGACGCGTCACCACGCCAAGAGCTTCTTCTTCGCCTCCTATCTGTTGTTCGGCCAGCGTCGGAAGGCGGCGTTCGCGCTGTATGCGTTCTGCCGACGGCTGGATGACCTGGTGGATGAGGCCGGCTCTGGGATGGAGGAGCTGTCCGTGCGACTGGGGCGGGCGCGGCGCATGGTGGCGGAGCTGTATGTGCCCATGCCGGAGCTGGCGTCGCGGGAGCTGGGGCCGCCGGGTGGGCGGTTGGAGGGCGCGGCGGCGCGCTCGCCGTGGGACGCGGGAGAGTTCGCCGCGCTGGCGCACACGGTGCGCCACTACCGGATTCCGGAGCAGCCCTTCCAGGACCTCATCTCCGGCATGGAGATGGACCTGACGAAGCACCGCTACGACACGTGGGAGGAGCTGGACCTCTACTGCTACCGCGTGGCGGGCGTGGTGGGGCTGATGCTGACGCCGGTGCTGGGGTGCTCGGACGAGGGCGCGCTGCAGCCGGCGGCGGACCTGGGCCGGGGCATGCAGCTCACCAACATCCTGCGCGACGTGCGCGAGGACCTGGAGCGGGGGCGGGTGTACCTGCCCTCCCAGGAGCTGGCGTCCTTCGGGCTGTCCGAGGACGACTTGCGGCAGGGGAAGGTGGACGCGCGGTGGCGTGACTTCATGCGCTTCCAGGTGGAGCGCGCGCGGACGTACTACGCGCGAGCGGCGCGGGGCGTGCCGTCGCTCACGGGCTTTGGCAGTCAGCGGATGGTGCGGCTGATGGGCGCCATCTACGGCGACATCCTCCGTGACATCGAGGCGCGCGACTACGACGTGTTCAGCGCGCGGGCGTATGTGACGACGCGCCGCAAGCTGTCGCTGGCCGCCGCGGCCTTCATCCGACCCAAGTCCGTGTTGCCCTCGCTTCCGGGCGAGCCGCGAGTGCCACTGCTGCCGAGCGAAGTGGGGGGACAACGCCATGGGTGATGCGTGTGCGAAGGCCGGCTCGAGGTCGCTTGAGCGCGGGGTTCGATGGGGGAGCGCGAGTGTCCTCCAGGACACCGAGGTGGCGTGGCGAAGGCGGGGGCCATGAGCACGACGCGTGTCGCGGTGGTCGGCGGAGGCATTGGGGGCCTCACCGCCGCGGGGCTGCTGGCGAAGGAAGGCCACGCGGTGACGCTCTTCGAGGGCGGGGCCTCACTGGGTGGCAAGGCGCAGGCCGTCACCGTGGATGGCGTGACGCTGGACACAGGCCCGACGTTGCTGACGTTGCCGGACCTGGTGCGTGGGACGTTCGAGCAACTGGGAGCGCTCGACCTGATGCCGCCCCTCACCGAGCTGGAGCCGCAGTGCTCCTACCGCTTCGGGGATGGGTGCGCCTTCACCGCGTACAAGGACATGGACCGCACCGCGGACAGCGCCGCCGACGTGAAGCCGGTGGAGCGCAGGGGCATCCGCGGCTTCTACGCGGAGGCCGCCGCCATCTGGGGCGCGGCGGGTGAGCCGTACCTGGAGGCGCCCTTCGAGGGCATGGCCGGGTTCATGGGGCGCGTGGCTCGCCGGGGGATTGGCGCGGTGATGGCGGGCATGCAGTTGTCGTCCCTGCACGGGCTGGCGGTGAAGCACCTGCGCACCGAGCACCTCCAGCAGTACGTGGGCCGCTTCGCCACCTACGCGGGCGCGTCTCCCTACGAGGCGAGCGCGGCCTTCGCGCTGATTCCGCACATCGAGCGCGCGTACGGCGTCCACCATGCGCGGGGCGGCGTGGGCGCGCTGGTGAACGCGTTGGGACAGGCGGTGCGCAGGCTCGGCGTCACGGTGCATCTCCAGACGCGCGCCCGCTTCGCGCACACGCGCGATGGCTACCGCGTGGGACCTGGTGAGGACGCCGCGTCCTTCGACAGCGTGGTGGTGAACGCGGACCCGATGGAGTCCCTGAGTCGTGGAGAGGAGCCGTTGGCGCTCTCCGGCTTCGTGTTGTTGCTGGAGGTGGAGGGGCGTCCCGCGCTGCCCCACCACGCGGTGCTCTTCGGGAGGGACTACCGGCGCGAGTTCGACGAACTGTTCAGCGGGCAGCTCGCGTCGGACCCGACGGTGTACTTCTGCAACCCGTCCGCCACGGATGCCACCATGGCGCCTCCGGGACGCACGGGTCTGTTCGTCATGGTGAACGCGCCGCCCTTGCCCGTGGATGCCGCGGAGGCGGACGTGGCGACGCGTGCCTGGGAGCTTCAGGCCGAGCAGGTGAAGGCGCAGATGTTCGAGAAGCTCGTCGCGCACTTCCCGGAGCTGAAGGGTCGCGTGCGAGTCATCGGCCAGCGCTCGCCGGTGGACCTGGCCGCGCAGGGGGCACCGGGTGGGTCCATCTACGGCTTCCTGCCGCACGGCAAGCTGGGGCCGTTTCGTCGTCCGCGCATCCGGGGCAACACGCCGGGCCTGTTCTTCGCGGGAGGAGGGACGCACCCGGGTGGGGGCGTGCCCCTGGTGATGCTGTCCGGCCGTTTCGCCGCGGAGATGGCCTCCGTGCACCTGCGGAGGGGCGAATGAACACCTTGCGAGACATTCCCGCGCTGCCCATCGAGGCGGGGGCCTATCGCTGGTTCTACGCGGACGTGACGGCGGGGCCCTACAGCGCGGTGTGTATCTTCATGCTGGGCTCGCTGTTCTCCCCGCGTTATTCGGTGGCGGCGCGACGGGGCGGCCGGCCCATGGAGCACAGCGCGGTGAACTTCGCGCTGTACCACGAGGGTGTGCGCCGCCTGTGGGTGTTGAGCGAGTACTCTCGCGCGGAGGTGGAGTCGGCGGGGCGGTTGCGGATTGGACGCTCGACGCTGACGTATGGAGAGGGCGGAACGGTGCGCATGGACGTGGAGGACTGGACGGCGCCCTGGGGTCGGCCCGTGAGTGCGCGCCTCACCCTGGAGCCGCTGACGCCGGTGGGCGAGGTGGTGCGGTTGATGCCGGAGCTTCCGCACTACTGGCAGGCCCTGGCGCCTCGAGCGCGTGCGCGGCTGGAGGTGTCGTCGCTCGGCGTGAAGGCGGAGGGGCTGGGCTACCACGACACGAACCACGGTGAGGAGTTGCTGGGCGAGCGGCTCGCGGGCTGGCACTGGGCGCGCACGCATCGCGGGGATGCGACGACGGTGGTGGACTACCACCTGCCGGATGGTGTGGCGCCGCTGCGGATGACGGCGTGCGAGCAGAGCGTGCGTTGTGAGCGGGGGCCGGGGCCGCAGACGCGTCCCACCGTCATCACGGGCTGGGGCCTGCGCGTGCCCACGCGTTTGCAGACGGACAATGTGGAGGTGGGCGAGGCACGGCTTCTGGAGTCCTCGCCGTTCTATGCACGGCTGGAGGCTCGCAAGGGCGCGCTGGACTGCATGGGTGAGGTGGCGGACTTCCGCCGCTTCCACTCGCCCTTCATCCGCTGGATGGCGCACTTCCGTACGCGGCTGGGGACGGCGGCATGAACGCGCCCGTCCTCCTGTGTCTGGGCTGGGCCGTGCTCGCGACGGGCTTCAGCGGAGTCGCGCTTGCGCGCCTGCTGCGCGTGCGCAGAGGCGGCTCGTTCATGGGGGCACGGTCAGCGCAGGGGCTCCGCGGTACGACGGGGATGTCCACGCTTCGGAGCACGGAGCAGTCCGCAGCGGTCCTGCGTGCTCAGCCCGCGCGGAGTCACCTGCATTCAGAGGATGTGCTCGCACCTCGGGATGAGGAGCCGCCCACCGAGGACCTGCGCCCTCAATCAGCGAAGAGTCCCCTTCATCCTGAAGAGGCGCTCGCGCTTCGGAGCCAGGACGTGCCTGTCGAGTCCCCGCGCACCACTCCTTCGGTGCTGCTCCTGCGCCCGGTCGATGCGCCTACGCCTCGAGAGCTGGAGAACCTGGCGCTGCCCATCGAGTACGCAGGCGCGCTGGAGCAGGTGGTCGTGTCTCCCTATCGGCCTCGGCTCGCGCCCGGCGTGCGCTGGCTGCCGAGCGACCCGCTCACCCCCAACCGCAAGGTGGGCCATCTTCTCTATGCTTTGGAGACGCTCCCCACCGAGGGCCGCGTGGTCCTCTCCGTCGACGCCGATGTCGCGGTGACCGGCGCGCTGGTGGAGGGACTCGTGGCTCCTCTGGTCCGAGGTGCCGCGCTGAGCACGGCCGCCCCCACACCCGTGGACGTGCGTGACGGAGCCGGCCGCGCCATGGCCGGATTGCTGCGCTACACGCATCACAGCTTCCTCGCGCTGCACGCGATGAGCGCGGGCGCGAAGGCCGTGTGTGGCAAGGCCCTGGGCCTCTCCCCCGAAGCCATGGAATCGCTCAAGTCCCTGGCCGACCACATCGGCGAGGACCTGGAGCTGTCGAAGCGCCTGCATGCCCGCGGTCTGGACGTCGCGCTGAGCGACGCGCCCGCGGTGGTTCCCCTGGGCGACATCGGCGCTTGGGAAGTCCCACTGTCCCGCTTCACCCGCTGGATGCGCGTGCTGGCCAGTCACCGCCCCGCGCTGTACCCCACGGTGCCGCTGCTGTTCACTCCCACCGTTCCGCTGGTGTTGCTGGCGGCGCTTCTGGGCTCGCCGGTGCTGTCGCTCGCGGTGGTGTCGCTCGTGGGTGTGCGCGCGCTGCTGGCGCTCCGACTCGCGGTGCTCGGCGCGCCTCGCGCGGCGGGTGTTCACGACGCGAGCCTGGGACACGCGCTGACGGACTGGCTCCTGGGTGAGATGTTGTTGCTGACGGCCTTCGTCATCTCCCTGGGTCGCCAGGGGATGGTGACCTGGCGGGGGCGCACGTACGCGCTGCTGCCGGGAGGCCGCATGGTCCGGGTGTCGCCGGAGCTGACAGGAGGACCTGGATGACCTACGCGCGTTTCCTCGGGCTGTTCGTCGTACTGCCCATCTTCTTCCTGCTGTGGCGCTACCGCCGCACCTTCACGGCCCGAAGCCTGGCGCCCATGGGCCTGCTGCTCGTGGTCGTCTACGCGGCGACGTCACCCTGGGACAACCTGGCGGTGAAGTGGGGCCTGTGGGGCTTCGATGAGACCCGCATCTGGGGCATCAAGCTGGGCTACCTGCCACTGGAGGAGTACCTGTTCTTCGGCCTCCAAACGCTGCTGGTGGGACTGTGGGCTCGGGCCCGGCTCGCCCGCGCGTTGGCTCGGCCCGCGACGACACCAGCGTCGGCTGCGGAGTCCACTGTCTCCTCCGAGCGAGCCCTGTCCCCGAGCGAGGTGTCCTCATGATGGATTCGCGCTGGGCCTACCTCATCCATCTGGTTGGCTGGACGCTGCCGCTCATCGTGTTCCAGACGGTGGTGCTGGTGCGCCACTACAAGGAACGCTCCGGCGCGGTGCTGCGCGCGGTGCTTCCGCCCGCGTTCATCATCGGCATCTATCTAGCGGTGGCGGACCACCTGGCCATCTCCACGGGCATCTGGAACTTCGGCGAGGGCCTGCACCTGGGCATCTACGTGGGGCTCGTTCCCCTGGAGGAAGTGCTGTTCTTCCTGCTGACCAGCGTGCTCGTGTCGCTGGGCCTGGCCCTCTTCACGGGGCTGGTGGAGCTCTTGACAAAGAAGGAGGCCGGGGCGTCGTGATTCCCGCCGCCAAGGGAGGCCCCTTCGGGTGGGCGCTGGACGCGTACATCGGGTGGAAGTTCCGCTCGGCGTTCCGGGGCCTGTGGGTGCGCGGTGAGCTGCCCGCCGCCGGCCCGGGGAGGCTGGTGTACCTGAACCATGCCAACTGGTGGGACGGCTTCATGCTGCACCAGCTCTCCCGGGTGGCGGGATGGGACGCCTACTGCCTGATGGACGAGGAGAACCTGCGCCGCTACCCCTTCCTGGCGCGCATTGGCGCGTTCAGCATCCGCCGCAAGGACGCGGTGTCGTCGGTGGAGTCGCTGCGCTACGCGAAGGACCTCCTGAAGCGTCCGCGCGCGGCGCTGTATGTCTTTCCCGAAGGCGAGCACCGTCCCTTCGGCGAGCTGCCACTGCGGCTGGAGCGCGGCGTGGAGCTGCTGGCGCGCGTGGCCAAGGTGGAGTGCGTGCCCATTGGCGTGCGCTACGCCTTCTTCGAGCACGAGCGCCCGGACGTGCTGCTGGAAGTGGGCACGCCGCATCCGCCCGGCTCGCTGGCCGTCTTCCAGCAGGGCCTGGAGTCGGTGGTGCGAAAGCTGGCGGCGGTGACGACGCTGGAGGGCTTCACGCGCAAGGTGTCGGGCGCGCGGGGCGTGGCGGAGAAGTGGGACGCGGCTCGGGGCGTGGGGCCGTGATGCTGCGCATCCGCACCATCGCCCGGCTGACGGGCATCCGCGAGGCGACGCTGCGCGCGTGGGAGCGGCGCTACGGCTTCCCGCGTCCGATGCGCTCGGAGGGCAACAACTACCGCGTGTACTCGCGCGAGGAAGTGGAGGCCATCCGCCGCGTGGCGCGCCTCATCGAACTGGACGGCCTGGCGGTGAGCGAGGCCATTGCCCAGGTGGTTGCCTCCCCCGTGAAGACGATGCCCCGCGCGGAGCGGCACCAGGAGCGCTTCTGGGCCGCCGTCATGCTGTTGGACGGAGACGAGGTCTCGCGCGTGCTGGACGAGGCGCAGGAGGCCATGGACGTGGACACCTACTGCGACGGCTTCCTGATGCCGCTCCTGCGGGAGATGAGCGCGCGGCTGGATGTCGCCCGCGAGCACCTGGCGTCCGGGTACGTCCGCCAGCGGCTGCGGCAGGTGCTGTCGAGCCTGGAGAGCACGGCGAACGGGCCCCGCGCGCTGCTGGCGTGTCCGGCGGGGGACTTCCATGAAGGGGGCCTGCTGGGCCTGGGGGTGCAGCTCAAGCGCAAGGGGTGGCGGGTGACGATGCTGGGGGCGGATACCCCGGCTGACGCGCTGCGTGCCTCGTGCGAGCAGCTCCACCCGGACATGGTGGCGCTGTCCTTCGTGCAGCGGCGCGAAACGGACGAATTCGCAACGCTGTTGTCGGATGCGTTGCGAGCCTGCGCCCCCTCTCCGGTCGTGGTAGGAGGGCCCGGCGCGCGCGAGCACCTGAAAACCACCTTCACACTGGGTGCGCAGTACGCGGAGTCCTCGCAGGAGCTGATTGCCCTCTGGAGCCAGGTGCGAACCGCGCAAAGTCGCCCCTGACCCGTATCGCCCATGGCCGAGCGCACCTACCGAATCCACGTCGCCGCGGAGCTGTCAGGGGTTCGGGTGGAGCTCATCCGGGCCTGGGAGCGGCGGTATGGCGTGCTCCAGCCCTTGCGCACGCCCGCGGGCTACCGCGTCTACACCGAGCGGGACGTCGCGCTGCTCAAGCGGCTGAAGAAGCTGACGGACGAGGGCGTGGCCATCAGCGAGGCGGCGAAGCTGCTGCCTCAGCTGCTCGAGGAGCTGGACGCCGCGCCCACCGCCACCGAAGACGTCCAGGGCTCCAGCACGGGCCTGGAGTTCTGGCGCGACGCCGCGCTGCTCGCCGCGGAGGCGTATGACCAGGGCGGCGTGTCGGCGGTGGTGGACGAGGTGCTGTCCGCGCTGCCCCCGCTCAAGGCGTTCGAGGGCGTGCTGGCGCCGCTCCAGCGCGAGGTGGGCGAGCGCTGGCACACGGGCGAGCTGTCCGTGGCGCAGGAGCACCTGGTGACGCAGGTGGTGCGCGCCCGGCTGGTGAGCCTGCTGCACGGAGCGCCGGACAGCGGGCGACGCCACGCGGTGCTGGCGTGCTTCCCGGATGAGGAGCACGAGCTGGGGCTCTTGGGCGTGGCGCTGCGCCTGCGCCACGCGGGCTTCCGGGTGACGCTGCTGGGACAGCGGGTGCCCGCGCTGGATTTGGGGCGGGCGGTGGCGTCGCTGAAGCCGGAGATGGTGGGGCTGTCCGCCATCACCAATCACGGCGTGGAGGTGTTCCGCGACACGCTCTCCCAGCTCATCCGGGCGCTGCCGGACGGCGTGCCCGTCTGGGTGGGCGGCGCGGCTGCAGTGGCCCACTCGGACACCGTCGTCCGACTGGGCGCGCGCCTGTTCAGCGACGAGGACGACTGGGTGAAGGTGCTGAAGGAGTAGGCAGCGGCGCCCGCACGCGCTGGAGCATCGCGATGATTCCCGCGTCTCCGACGGCCCACACGCGCTTGCCGGTGAGCGACGCGGACACGGCATGGAAGCCCGTGGACCCCAGCGACTGCCAGCTCCGCGCGCCATCCGCGGACATCTCCGAGCCGGAGGGCCCGACGGTGACGAGCGTGGGCCCTGGCGCGCCGTGGACCTGCGCGACGCAGGAGCGGTAGCCCGCGGGCCTTGCTCCCCCGGGCACGCTCCACGTCTTGCCGCCGTCTCGCGTGAGGGCCAGGTTGCCCTTGGCGTCCATGGGGAGCTTGTGGTTGCCGCCCACCGCGATGCCGTCGCGCTCGCTCCAGAAGACGAGCGAGAACACGCCGCCGCCCTCTCCTGTGGCCAGGGGCGTGGTCGCGACACTCCACGACTTGCCTCCGTCCGATGTGCGGAGCACGCGCGCCGCCGCGCCCCCCAGGCCGAACCACGCCTGCTTCGGTGCTCGCACGGCGATGCTGGTGCCGCTGGCCGCGAAGCCCGCCTCGCCGGGGAGTGCCGGAGGAAACGCCTGGGCGGGCAGGGGCGTCCAGGTGGCTCCGCCGTCCGAGGTCGCGACCACGAGGAAGTGGCCCTCCACCGGGTCGCTGAAGGCGAGGCCATGCTTCTCGTCCCAGAACGCCATGCCGTCGAAGAACGCGCCCGGCGTCGGGTTGGTGAACTGGAGCGTCCAGTGCTCGCCGCCGTCCACCGTCTTGTAGATGCGGGACTTGTCACCCTCGCCGATGGAGAGCAGGTACGCGGTGGTGTCGCTGAAGGCATCCACGTCCCGGAAGTCGAGCGCCTCCGCGCCGGGCACGGTGCCCGCCTTCCACGTCTGACCTCCGTCCGTCGTCCGGACGAAGGTCCCCTTGTCTCCGCTGGCCCAGGCCACGCGTCCGTCGACGGCGCTGACGCCTCGCAGGCGCACGGTGGTGTGGCTGTCCTGGGTCACCCACTTCATCTCCGCGCTCCCCAGTGACAGCAGCGCTGTCAGCCAGATGGCTCCCGTCATCATGCCGCGTCCTCCTCGCGGCCCGGGAGGCTAGCTCAGGGCTGGGGATTGGCGAGCTGCTCGTTGGCCAGGGATTTGTTGAAGACGAGGCTCTTGAAGAGCTGCTTCGCCTCCTCGGCGTTGTCGCAGATGGGCGAGCACTTGTACGCGCCCGCGACGTTGTGCGGGTCCCTGCAGTCGTTGATGACGTGGCCGTTCGAGTCCTCGATGGGGGGCTGGAGCGTCACGCAGCCGGCTTGCAGGTGCTTCCATCGCCAGTGGCTCAGACACGCCGGGCCGCCCGTGTCCCATCCCGCCTCGAACTGCATGCCCGACGGGCCCGAGCCCTCCGTGGGCGGGGCGATGATGTTCGGCGTCAGCGCGTCCCACGGCTGGATGAGGGTGCCGTCCTGGGTGAAGGACGTGCCGCTCCCGCAGTAGTCGGCGCGAGCCATCCGGGTGCAGGCCCAGTGGGTCTTCGTCACCGCGCCGGGGTTCGCGCCATCCAGCCACGGCTTGTAGCCCCAGCGGTAGCACTTGGCGAGCACGCCCGGGTCGCACGCGAGCGTGAAGGCGTGGGTGCTCTCCTCGCGCTCACCCGCCTTCGAGAAGAGGCCCTCCAGGGGGAGCGTCCACGCCCAGCCCACGGCGGGGTCCGCGCCCGTCTTGCACAGGTCCACGGGCGACCCGCTGGTGGGCCTTATCTGCAGGCGATAGAGGAAGGTGTCGCCGGTGGCGTCCCAGATGCCGGGTGACTCGGGGATGGTGACGCTGGCCGCGTTGGTCGCGTCCTTGACTTCGAGGACGGTGCCGTATCCGGACGGTGACGAACTCAGCATCCGCGCGCCGATGAGCTGCTCACCCCGCAGGTCCTTCACCGTCACCGGGAAGCGGCCGGCGGTGGAGCGCAGCGTCACGCTCGCGCTCTGCGTCGTCGTATAGGGGCCCGTCAACACGGTGAAGATGCCGCTCTTGGGGCAGGTGAACTTCACGGCGGGACAGCTGGACGTGCTGCACTGAAGGTCGGGCCCCGCCGTCCCCACGCCCGAGCCCAGGTAACCCGTGCGCTCGAACTCGCAGGGGCTCTCCCCCGAGCAGACGCGCAGGATGGGGCGGCCCGTGCAGCTCCCTGGTGCTCCCGAGCATTCGCCGCTGGAGAGGGTGACCAGCGTGTTCGGCGAGCAGGTGCCCTGGCCCTCCACGGAGAAGCCACAGGTTCGCTCGGGCCCCGTTCCACGCAGGAGGCACGGGGTGAGGCTGGGCGTGGGGCCCGTCACCGACAGGTTGATTCGGGCGACCAGCTCACCCTTGTAGATGCGCAGCGTCGCCGCGCGGCGGACGCCGTCGTGCAGCACGGACGCTCCCGTGTAGGCGGCGGACGGGATGTGCGAACCGTGGAGCTGCGTGCCCTGGGAATGGGAGTCGTCGTTTCCAGCGGAGAAGGCCTGGGACTCCAGGGGAGGCGTCGCGTCCTCGGGGGCCAGCGGCCCGCATGCGGCGAGGAGACAGAGACAGAAACTGGGTAACAACAGTCGCGAGATGGCGCTCATGTGAGGGACCTCGGTTTCGTTCAAGGCAGACCCAGGTCCCTAGAGCATGTCGTATGCCACGGACACGTCCGCGCACACCTTGGGGGGAGGGTGGGCGGGGCCTCGGGGAGTGGGGTGAAGTGGCGGTTCTGGCCGGCAAGACTTGCCGGGGTCCGGCGAGGGTTGCCGTTTCAGGGGCGCGGCGTGGCGCAGACGCGCAGGCCGATGAGGGCCTCGCGCTGCGTGGGCTCCACTCGGTCCCGGTTGGCGGAGTGCGCGGTGAGGTCGCTCTGGTACCAACTGCCGCCCTGCGCGGACGGCTTGGTGGGGTCCACGCTGGAGCGGGTCCACTCCCAGACATTGCCCGCGAGGTCGTCCACACCGAAGGGGCTGCGCGAGCGCGGGTGGCTGCCGACCTCGTCGGGTCCGAAGCCTCCGGGCTCTCGGCCGTACGTCACGTCGTGGTTGGCGTCGTCCGGGGACAGCCAGTCGCCCCCCGGGTAGCGTCGTCCGTCGGCGCCCCGGGCGGCGCGTTCCCACTCGTGCTCCGTGCAGATGCGCGCTCCGGGGACCTGGCCGGTGTGGTCCAGCCAGGCCACGTAGGCCTCCGCGTCCACGAAGGAGATGGCCGACACGGGGAAGCGCAGCCAGTCCTGTTCGAGACGTCGGTCTCGCTTGCCGTAGCGCAGGCGCTCTCCGTTGAGCACGCTGTAGCTGGCGGAGGCCGGCCGCAGGTTGAGGCGCCACCGTCCGTCCGGCTCCTGGGCCAGGTCCACCACCGTGAGGCGCCGCCGCGAGCCCGGCATGCGCGCGGTGCGCTCCTCGGGCGAGAGGGTCTCCAGGAAGGTGATGTACTGGCCGAACGTCACCTCGTGCCGGGCGATGAGATAGGCGCCGGTCTCCAGCTCGTGCAGCGGGGGCGAGAAGAAGAAGGCCCGGCGCAGGAATTCGCTCTCGGATGCGCCTTGGAGGAAGCGGCCGGGGGGCACGTACACGAAGCCCTCGGGGACGGCGGAGGCTTCGGGCAGCGCGAGGTCCAGGGCGAGGGTTTCGCCCGGTCGCACCAGGATGGGGGCTCGCACGGGGAAGTGACCCGGTGCCTCCACCAGAATCAGATGAGAGCCCGCGGGAAGCTCCAGCTCACGCAGCGGCGTCTGTCCCAGGTCTTGTCCGGAGGATGCCGGTGGCGCAGGTGAGTCCGAGGGCCGCGCCGTGTCGCTCGTTGGAGAGATGTCGGGGGTGGCCTTCAGCAGCCGCACCCGTGCACCCGGAGGCGAGGTGATGATGGAGACGCGCGCGGGTGCCACCAGCTTCCGCTGTCGCAGGCCCGATGTGTCGTAGGCGGCGAGGCGCGTGAGCAGTTGAGTGCGCAGCTCGGGCTGCCGCTGTCGGTCGGCACGCTCCGCGCGCTCCGCGAGCAGGTCCGCGAGGGGCTCGTTCACCCGAGGGCTCCCCGGGTCCAGGCCCCAGGCCGTCTCCAGCGCGGCCTGGGCTCGCAGCGAGAGGGTTTCGACCGCCTGCTCCTCGTCTCGGACGCGCGCCCACAGCGTCTCGGCGGCTTCGCGGCGCTCGGGGCCCGGCGTGTCGAAGAGGGCGAGGGACTCCTGGCGCAGTCGCCGCGCCGTCGCGTCCTTCTCGCGGGCATCGTCGTGGTGTCTTCGTGCTTCGTCGAGGTGCTGCGCGATGCGGGCTTCCAGTTGCGCGCGCGACTGCACGCGAGTCACCGCCACCACCGCCAGTAGCGCGAGCGGCGCCGCGATGGCCACCGTCCAGCGTGCGGCCCGGCGACGACGGGCCGTCTGGTGCGAGCGGGCGAGGAAGTCCTCCTGGCCTGCTCCCTCGGGAAGCACTCCGGCGGCGCGCGCCTCGGTGAGCTGTCGCTCCGCGTAGAGCAGCTCGGAAGGTTGGCCCAGTCGTGCCCATTCGGTGGCGGCGCGAGCGAGGCGGTGCCGTATGGCGCGGCGCTGCTCATCCTGACCCAGCCAGCCGCGCAGCGTGTCCCAGCCCGTGAGCAGGCTTTCGTGCGCGAGCGTGTAGACACCCTCGCCGCTCTCGGCCTCGCCCGCCGTGAGCAGGCGACCGCGCACGAGGCCATCCAGCACCGCGCGGCCGTTGTCATCGCCGGGCCCTCGCAGCAACTCCTCGCGAGTGCGGCGCAGTCGCGTGCCCTCGGGAGTGACCAACTCCAGCAGCAGCTCCCGTGCGCGGGGACGCTGTTCCGGTCGGAGCTTCTCCACCACCGCGTCCGCATGACGGGCCAGCGCGCCCTCCACGCCGCCGAGTGACGCCAGCGCCTCGGCGGGAATGGTGCCTCGCGCGACGTCGCGTGCCTCCCACAGTGCTTCCAGCGCGAACTGCAACAGCGGAAGTCCGCCGTCGGCTCGCGCGGCGGAAGTCACGAGTGTGTCGACCAACGCGGGGGACTCGAAGCGAACGCCGAGTGCGCGGGTGGGACCTTCCACGGCCTCGCGCAGTCCTCGCTCGGACAGGGCGCGGACGAGGTAGAGCGCGCGGGGAAGCTCGTCTCCCAGGCCCGGCAAGGCGACCAGGCGGGTGAGGCAGTCACTGCGCGCGGTGGCCAGCACGCGGATGCGCGGAACCCGGTGCAGCGCCAGGGCCAGCTCCTCGGCGAGCCGCGTGGCCTGGGTGGGCTCGGAGAAGGTGACGAGCTCCTCGAGTTGGTCGATGAAGAGGAGCACCGGTGGGGCGCCCGAGGGACGACGGCGCAGGGCTCGGGCGAGGGCTCCGGGTTCCTCGGTGGCCACCTGTGCGAGGAGCGCATCGGGGCCTTCCGCGAGCACGGGCGCCAGGGCTTCGGCCAGCGCCTCCAGTGGGTGCCTTCCGGGAGTCCACGAGACGATGGTCCACGCGGGGTTGTCGTCGCCGCGTCCGGCGCTGGCGATGGCGGGCAGCACTCCGGCGCGACACAGCGACGACTTGCCGACGCCCGAGTCTCCCGCGAGCAGGACGAAGCGCTCGCCGCGCAGCCGGTCCAGGACCTCACCCAGCTCCGCCTTGCGGCCGAAGAAGACGCCCCGGTGCTCGGCCTCGAAGGTGCGAAGTCCCCGGTAGGGATTGCCGGAGGGCAGGGGAGAGGTGTGAGCGGACTGGGCCAGGGCCTCCAGGGCCTCTCGCAGCGCGTCTCCGGATTCGAAGCGTTGCTCGGGGGCCAGGGCGAGGCAGCGGTCCACCACGGCGGCCAGTCCGGGAGGAAGGTCGAGGTCCTGCTCCACGAGCAGGCGAGGGCGCTGCTCCAGCACTGCGCGCCCGAGGTCGGACAGGGGCACGTCTTCGTGGGGCGCGGTGCCAGTGCACAGCTCGTGGAGGAGCACACCCATCGCGTAGATGTCGCTGGCTCGGCTGGCCTGCTCACCGCGCCAGAGTTCGGGTGCGAGATAGAGCGGCGTGCCGGGCACGGTGAGCGGGAGGGGCGAGGGTCCTCGGTGCGCGGGGGGCACTCCGTCCCAGGGCCCACCGGGAGACGAGTCGTCGCGAGGGCTCGCGACCTCGCGATGGTCCGTCGTCGGCCGAGGTGCTCCGCTTTGTGCTCCGTGCGCCGAGGGAGCCGAGTCTTGCGACGTGCTTGATGGATGCTCGTTCGCGAGAGCATCTTGTGAATGCAGCGCTGACGGAACGGCGAGCCGCGGGCGCGTCTCCGATGGCTGCCCATGCGCGACGTTCTCGCGAGGAGGCCCTACTGGACGCGTCTCCGCTGGCTGTCCTGGCGCGAAGTCCTCTCCAGGAGGCGCCATAGGACGCGTCTCCGCTGGTTGCCCTGGCGCGGCGTCCTCGCCAGGGGGCGCCACGGGACGACTCTGCGCTGGCTGCCCAGGCGCGATGTTCTCGCCAAGAGGTGCTACTGGCCGCGTCTCTGCTGGCTGCCCTGGCGCGACGTTCTCGCGAGGAGGCGCCATGGGACGCATCTCCGCTGGCTGTCCTGGCGCGGCGTTCTCGCCAAGAGGCGCCATGGGACGCGTCTCCACCCGGGACGTTGGCGAGGTGGCGTCGCCAGGAGGCGTCATGGGCCAGGGCTGCACCAGCGCGTTTAGCGGGGTGGCGTCGCCAGGTGGCGTCATGGGACGCGTTTGCACCTGTGCCTTCGGCGTGGTGCCCCCGCCAACATGTGACACCAGGCGCGTTTCCACATCGGGCTCCGTGCCCCCACGCGCGTCCTCCCCGCCAGCTCCCCGTCCCGTGTCGAGCGTCTCGCGCGGTGCCTCTCGTTGTCCCGTGTCGCGCGTCGCGCGCGGTGCCTCTCTCCGTCCCGTGTCGAGCGGCGCCTCTCGTCCCGCGTCACGCGCGTCTCGAAGACCCGCTGTGCTCGCTCCCCCCGTCCACACCAGCGCGCGAGGACCGTCTTCGCCCGTCCACGACTCCGCGAGCCCGAAGTCGAGCAGCTTCACCTCACCTTCTTCGGAGAGGATGGCGTTGGCGGGCTTGATGTCGCGGTGCAGGACCCCGCAGCGGTGCGCCGCCGCGAGCCCACGCGCGAGTCCAATCCCCAGCACCAGCACCTGCCGCCCGTCCATCGGACGCCGCAGCGTGTCCAGCGGCTCGCCTCGGATGAGCTCCGACACGAGATACGGCTGGCCGCGCACCTCGCCCACGCGGTGGATGGCCACCACGTTGGGATGCTGGAGCCGGGCAATCGCCCGCGCCTCCTGGAAGAACCGCGCGCGCGCCACCGCGTCCGGCAGTCGCCCCGCGGGCGTCGCGATGAACTTCACCGCCACCAGCCGGTCCAACAAGGTGTCCCGCGCGAGAAAGACCTGTCCCATGGCGCCACGCCCCAGGGGGCGCAGCACCTGGTACTCCTCGAACTCGCGGGGGGGCTCCAGCAGCCCGGGTGGCGCGCTCATTCCGGCGAGGTGCCTCGGCGCGCGGAGCGAGGTTGCAGTCCCAGTTGCTTCAGCTTGAACGAGAAGGTCCGGATGGGCATTCCGATGAGCGCCGCCGCGCGCGTCTGCACGCCCTCCGCCGCCTCCAGCGCCTCCTGCATCCTGCGTCGCTCCAGCTCCCGAATCTCCTGCGCCAGCGGCAGCCGGGGCCGATGCGCCGGAGCCAGCGCATGCTCCGGTTCCGGCTCCACCACCTCCGCCTGCGCTACCGTCCGCCCGCTCGACATGCGCGCCGGCAGGTGGTGCGGCTCCACCACGTCGCCCGTCACCGCCGCCGCCACGTAGTCCATCAGGTTGCGAAGCTCGCGCACGTTGCCCGGCCAGGTGTGCCGCGACAGCGCATGCAACGTGCCCGACGCCAGCTCCAACTCCCCACGCCCCAGCGCCACACAGGCCCGCTCCAGGAAGTCACGCGCGAGCATGGGCACCTCGCGAGGCCGCTCCCGCAAGGGAGGCAGCAGCACCGTGGCCGCACCCAGCCGGAAGTACAGGTCCTGCCGGAAGCGCCCCGCCGCGACTTCCGCCTCCAAATCCCGATGCGTGGCGGCCACCACGCGGATGTCGATGGGCCGCTCCCGCGTATCTCCCACGCGGGTGATGCGACGCACCTCCAGCGCGCGCAGCAGCTTGGCCTGCGCGGACGCGGGCAGCTCGCCCACTTCATCCAGGAACACCGTGCCGCCCTGCGCGCTCTCCAGCAACCCCGCGCGCGACGTGGTGGCACCCGTGAACGCGCCGCGCTCGTGGCCGAACAGCTCGCTCTCCACCAGGCCTTCCGGAAGGGCCGCGCAGTTGACGGGCACGAACGGACCGGAGGCGCGACGAGACCAGTGATGCACCGCGAACGCGGCGTTCTCCTTGCCCGCGCCCGTCTCTCCGCACACCAGCACCGGCAGCTCGCTCGCGGCCAGCCTGCGCAAAAGCGCGTAGAGCTGCGCCATCGCCGGGTCCGCCACCAGCACCGTGCGCTCGCCCAACGACACCCGGGTGATGTCCTCCGCCGCCGAGGCGAAGCCCCCCGGCGCCGCCGTCCGCGCCGCCGTGCGCGCCGCGGCCACCAGCGTCTCCGCGTCACAGCCATCCGACGGACACGTGGCGGAGCCCAACCGCGCGCGAGGGCACGCACTCAAGAGCGCCTCCACGCGCTCCCCCATCCCCTCCTCGCCTGGATCTCCCGACACCTCGGGCAACAGCCACAGCAGGTGCTCACCGTCCAGCCAGCCCGCCGCCTCCGCGGGCCCCGCGTCCGAGCCCAGCACCGCCTCCACCGCCTCGCGCTCGGAGGAGCCCTGCTCGGCCAGCGCGAGCGTCAGCACCGTGAGCGGCCGGCCATAGCGCAGCGCGCGTTCCACCTCCTCGCGCAACTGCCCCATCAACCGGTCCGCGTCGAGCGCCCTTCGCGCGGGCATGGGCCGGCGCTTCGCCCGCACCACCGCCACCACCGCGCCGAAGGAGAGCACATCCCCCGACAACAGCGGCCGCGCATCCTCGAGCTGGCGGCCGTTGATGGACGTCCCATTCTGGCTGCCCAGGTCCACCACCCGCGCGCCCTCTTCCGTCACCAGGATGCGCGCGTGACGGCGCGACACGCTCTCGTCCTTCAGCTTCAGGTCCGCCTTGTCGTCGCGGCCCACCAGCACCACGCCCTCGGCTGGCAGCGGGAAGCGCCACGACGACTCGCCCTCCAACACCAGCAGGTACGCCGCGCCCGTCCCGGAAGGCTCCGAGGGGGTGCCGATGGGGCGGGTGTCTCGAGCACTGGGAGGCGGAGCGGACATCAAGCGGTCGTCCATGCTGGCACGCCCGCGTCGAGTCGAGCAACCCAGGGGTACCCAGGAAACAAGGAGCCGCTTGGGACCCGAGCGAAGGATGCTCACTTGCGCAGCGTCATGGGCAGACGCTCTCCCGCCCGGGAGAGGTAGACGCGGGAGCTTCGGCGGCCCCCTTCGTTCTGGGGACGTACGACGGCCTGCCCCCGCAGGCCCTGTACGCGCAACAGCGAGGTCAACAGCTCCGCCTGGGCATCACCGTTGTCATGCTCCACCTCCAGCGTGCACAGGTGGGTGCGGCACTCCACGCGGGTGAGCCGCGAGCCCGTGAAGTCCGGGCCCTGAAAAGACCTGGTGACGAGCGACTCGGTGGGGACCGCCCACTGCGTGTCCCGAGGCTCCGTGTTCGCGGCGGCCTCCAGCTCCGCATCCAGCTCCATCACCCGCTCCCGCCGACGCTGCTCTTGCGCCGCCTGCTCGGCCTCCTTCGTGGGCGCGGTGTCCGGGCCCTCGGAGCCCTCCTCCTTCGCGGTGACGCTCCCCCCCGGAGGCGTCGCCGGTACATGGGACTGCTGCTCCAGGCGGCCCTGTGCGCGGCGCAGGGCCTCCAGCTCCGCGCGCAGCGCGCGCACTTCCTGCTCCAGGTCCGCTGGAGGTCCGGTGTGAACTTCCGCGACGGCCGGAGGTGTCGCGCCCTGCACGGGCACATCCCCCCTCAGACTCCACACTCCGGCGACGGCCACGGTGGCTCCAGCCAACCCCAGGACTCCCCAGCGGACCTTGGACATGGTGGCTACTCCGAGATGTAGAAGCTGGAGAGCGTGGACTGGAAGCCGGAGTAGGGGCCCGGCAGCTCGCAGCGCAGGGCGATGTAGCCGTTCACGGACGCGAAGGCCGTCGCCAGGTTCAGCGAGATGGTCTTCGGGTTGGCGGTGTCGGCGCCGGCGGTGCAGCCGGAGTCAGCGGTGATGGCCGTCCCGTCGGGCTCGGTCAGCGTCGCGGTGCAGCAGACGTTCTCGGTGAGGTGCGGGTCTCGCGCGGTGATGAGGAAGGAGACGTTCTCGTTGAACGAGGGGGCGAGGACGTTGCGCTGCACGGGACAGACGACCTCGATGGCGCCGCCCGTCTGGTTGATGAGCCGGCCGCTGCGGAAGATGCTGGGCGCGGCGAAGCCCGACACGGACGTGCACAGCGCGCCCGCGTAGGTCGCGGGACCGGCGACCGCCGGCAGGGCACCGAGCAGCGCGAGCGCCGCCACCGACTTCTTGAACGTATTCTTCGTCATGGGATTTTCCTTGTCCTGCGCGCCACCCCCGAGATGTCGCGTCATGCGCAAACCCGGGTGGCGTGCTGGGACAGGGAAGAGCAACGAAGATGCCAGCGCCTGTCGGCCCGCCTTTCGAGGGAGGGGACACGCCCCCCGGCAGGAGTTGCCGCACGGCGCGGTCTTCGGACCGGCAAGGCTTGCCGTCCCCGGCGAATCTTGCCGGGGTGTGAATGACGAAGCCCCGGCCACCTACGGGCGCCGGGGCTCCAGGCTCACGACAGGGGTTGTCGCGGGCTACTTCGCGGCGTCGAGCTGTGCGACCTTGCTCTGCGTCTGCAGTGCCGGGGGCGAGGCATTCAGCGTGCCCAGGTACAGCCGCCCGTGGAAGCCGTCCGGCCGCGCGGCGTCGAAGAGCTGCACGCCGTCGTTCACCTTGGAGAGCTGCAGTGCTTGATTCGTCGGGCTGATGGCGAAGACGTTGCACTCCACGTCCTCCCAGACGCTGTAGCGACAGGCGAACTGGGTGCCGCGCTTGAAGCCCGCATCCAGGGCGCGCACGGACGAGGGCAGGGCCCGGGCCACGCGCGCGCCGAACGGCTCGAAGTCGCCGTCCCAGCCCACCTTCGCGGTGCGCGCATGCACGCTGCCGGTGAGCACCAGCGTCCAGGACTGGGCGCGCTTGGCCTGGAAGGCGAGCAGGTGTTTGGCCATCTGCGCCTCGCGCTCGTTGCCCTGCACCTTCTCCCCGTCGATGGCGGCCAGGGCCACGTCCTTGCCGGAGACGCGCAGGCGGCGCACCTGCTCGACGAGCCAGAGCATGGCGCGGCTGCTGCGACCGTCCTGGTACACGCGGCGCCAGAAGGCGCTCTCCGACAGCAGCTCCTGCGCGTCCTCGGACGTGCCCTCACTGGCGAGGTAGCGCTCCAGCAGCGGCTGCTCGGAGATGGGCGCCGACAGGGCCAGCGTCACCGGCAGCCCCTTCGACGTGGCCTCGCACAACATCCGCAAGGCGGTGGACGGCACCTCCTGGGTGCCCAGCGGGTCCGCGACGAACAGCACCTGCCCCGCGGCCAGCAGGGGGCTTGCGCCCTCCACGGGCTCGCCGCACTCCGCCGCGCGGACCGTGCCCGCTTCGCCCGTCTCTCCCCAGCCCTCCATCATCACCGAGCGCATGGGCACCGGCGCGTTGCCGCCCACCAGCTCCAGCGCCGGCACCATCTCCAGCCGCTCGAGGAGCTGCCGCTCGATGCCCAAATCGCGCACGCCGTGCACCATCCGGAATCGCTCCATGCCCGGCGCGTTCGGGAACGGGTCCTCGAGCGCGACCTGCCGGCGGAAGCCCTGCGCGTTGGTCTCGGTCCGGAAGGCCTCCAGCCGCGCATCCAGGGGGTTCGAACTCTGGTCGGAGAGCAGGTCCCTGTTTATCGAGCCCGCCACGCGCGGCCCCTGCTCCACGACGTTCTCCATCTCGTTGTAGCGGAGCCGGAAGACGCGGACGAGCGTCTTGCGAGGCCCCAGCCGCTCGCCCTTGACGTAGTAGCGCTCGAGGGTGCGCAGGTTCTTGTTGTTCTTCCCGGGCTCGTGCGCGGAGGAGAACAGCTCCAGTCCGCCGTCCTTCTCCAGCACGTCGTAGCGTTCCGACTCCAGGATGCGCCGGGCCGTCATCATCGCGTCCTCGACGGGCACCAGGTACACCGTCTCCTCGACGGGGGTTTCGAACTGGCCGGTCTCCGGGTTGATGTTCGCCCCGAGCGGACGGGTGAGCGACGCACACCCCGTGAGCATCAATCCCAGCAGCAGTCCGTACCGGCGCATCTTGGCTCCCTGTTCCAGGCGTGAGATGCCCGGCGCGTCACTCCCACACAAAACGCCCGGTGGCGGATGAGTATATCGCGGCCTCCCGCACGGCTCAGTGCGTCGCCCGCGTGGGTGTGTCGACAGGGGCACGGGCCTGGGCGTGCAGTGCGGGCGGCGACGCACTCAACGCGCCCAGATACAGCCGGCCGTGGAATCCCTCCGGAAGGGGCGCGCCGAACAGCTCCAGGCTCGCGGGCTGGCCCACGGGGTGTCGAGTCTGTTTCGAGGGGCTGATGGCGAAGACGTCGCACTCCACGTCCTCCCAGACGCTGTAGCGACAGGAGAACTGGGTGCCGCGCTGGAAGCCGATATCGAGCGCCTGGACGGAGGGCAGCTGACCTGCGAGCCGTGCGCCCAGCGGCTCGAAGTCGCTGTCCCAGCCGACCTTCTGCGTGCGCGTGTGGGTGCCTCCGGCGAGCACCAGCGTCCACGCGGGGGCGTGCTGGCGCTGGAAGTCGAGCACGTGCCGGGCCATCCACGCCTCGCGCTCGTTGCCGCTCGCCTTGTCGGCGTCGAAGGCCACGAGCGACACGTCCTTGCCGCTGGCGCGCAGGCGGCGCACCTGTTCGATGAGCCACAGCATGGCGCGGCTGCTGCGACCATCCTGATACACGCGGCGCCAGAAGGAGCCGTTGCCCAGGAGCGTCTGCGCGTCGCTCGCGAGTCCGGCGCTGGCCAGGTAGGCGTCGAGCAGGGCCTGCTCGGTGGAGGGAATCGACAGGCCGAGCACCACGGGAAGTCCCTTCGCCGTCGCGTCACACACCAGCCGCAGCGCGGCCGAGGGCACCTCGCGCGTTCCCAGGGGGTCCGCGAGCAGCACCGTGGCGCCCGCGGTCATCACCACGTCCGTGCCGGTCAGGGGCGCGCCGCACTCGGGTTCGGGAGCGGACGCCGGGGCTTCCTCCGCCCACTCCTCCATCATCACCGAGCGCACGGGCACGGAGGCGTTACCGCCCACCAGCTCCAGGGAGGGCACCATCTCCAGCCGCTGGAGGAGCGTGCGCTCGATGCCCAAATCCCGGTTGCCGCGCGCCAGGCGATAGCCCTCCACCTGGGGCGCTCCGGCGAAGGGGTCTCTCTTGAAGGGATTGTCCACGCCGTCCGCGTTCCGGTGCGCTTCTTCCCGGACACCGGCGGCCAGGGGCGGCGTCTCCGCCACGGTGTCGATTTCGCTGTAGGAGAGTCGGAAGACGCGGACCAGCGTCCTGCGCTCGCCCAGCTTCTCGCCCTTCACGTAATAACGCTCGAAGTTGCGGGAGCCGGCGCTGCCCTTGCCGGGCTCATGGGCGGAGGTGAACAGCTCCAGCCCGCCTTCCTTCTCGAAGACGTCATAGCGCTGCTCCTCGAGGATGTTGCGTGTCATCGCCATCGCATCGGCGAGGGGGACCAGATAGACGGTCTCCTCTTTCGGCGCGGGCTCGCCCGCCTCGTCGATGGGGACACCCAGGCCGCGCGAGAGGACCGCGCACCCCGAGCACACCAGGCCTAGCATCACCGCCATCCAGCGCATGGGAAGCCTCCATGGGCGCCCGGCCGCTCGCGACTCCCGGCCGCCCGCCTGTCACTCGACACCGAACGCTCCGGCGCTCCGGCTATATCGAGACGCGAGGGGGTGGGTTGGTGCCGGGGCCGTGGCTGTAGTGAACTGCGGTCCGTGCCCGCTCCCCTCGCTGTCTCCGTCGCGTCTCAGGAACGGACGGTCGGTCCGCTCCAGCTCCTCGCCCTGGGCGTCAACGGCATCGTCGGTGTCGGCATCTTCTTCGCGCCCGCGGAGGTCGCCGCGACCACGCCGGGCATGGGCGCGGTGCTGGCATTCGCGCTCACGGGGCTCTCGCTGATTCCCGTGGCGCTGGCCTTCGCGGTGCTCGGTCGTCGCTTCGACGCGGATGGGGGGCCCGTCGTCTTCGCGCGGGCGGCCTTTGGCGAGCGAGTCGCCTTCCTCGTCGGCTGGGTGGCCTACGTCAGCGCGTTCCTGAGCACGGCCGCCGTGGTGGCGGGACTGTCGCAGGCGGTGGCGCCATCGCTGGGGTTGGAGGGCCCGGTGGGGCAGCGCCTGCTCGCCTCCGCGCTGGTGACGGCGCTCGCGGCCATCGTCGCCTCGGGCATCCAGGTCTCCGCGCGGACGTGGACGTCGCTCACGGTGCTGAAGCTGCTGCCGCTGGCCGCGCTGCTCATCGCGTTCTCACTCGCCTCCGGGCCCCGGCCCGTCATCGCGCCCACGTCGGGGCTCGCGGATGGCGCGTGGCTGCGCGCGGGGCTCACGGTGATGTTCGCGTACCAGGGCTTTGAAATCGTGCCGGTGATTGCCGGACAGGTGCGCTCGTCGGAGCGCAGCGTGCCGCTGGCCACGGTGGGCTCGCTCCTGGGCGCGGTGCTCTTGTACGTGGGGCTCGTCTGGGCGTGTGTCGCGGCGCTGCCGGAGCTCGCGACGAGCGCCGCGCCCCTGGCCGCGGCGGCGGGCGTGTGGGGCGGGACGGGCCTGTCAAGGGTGGTGTCGGCGGGCACCAGCGTGTCCGCGCTGGGCATCTGCGTGGGGATGATGGTGACGACGCCGCGCTACCTGTCCGCGCTCGCGTCGGGAGGCCGGTCGCTGTTGGGGCTGGAGGGCATGTCACCCCGGGGCGTGCCCCTGCGGGCGCTGGCCGTCACGTGGGGCGCGGTGCTGCTCTTCGTCAATCTGGGGAACCTGTCGGAGCTCTTCGCGCTCTCCAGCATCGCCGTGCTGATGCAGTACGGCGTCACGGCGGCGGCGCTGGCGTGGCTCTCGTGGAAGCGTCAGCGGGGCCTGCGGCCGGTGCACGCGATATTGGCGGTGCCCACGCTGGGGCTCGGCCTGACGCTGGTGGCGTTCGGCGCGAGCCTTCGGGAGGCCGCCACCACCGGAGTCGCGGTGGTGGCGGGCCTGGTGCTGCTGGGGCTGTCCAGGCCGAGGGCCTAGAACTGGCTCCAGAGGTACTGGTTGGTGATTTCGTGGTGGAACTGGATTTCGGACGTCTTCACGCGGGCGCCCAGCTGCTTGGGGCAGCGCTCGGCGGAGGCCGTCTTCAGCTCCGCGAACTTGGACTGCACGTTCTCACCGAGGATGTTGGCGATGAACGAGCTGCCCTTGAAGAGGCGGATGGCGTCGAAGATGTTGTCCGGCAGGAAGCGGGTGCGGCTGCGCTTGGACTCCGCGTCCTCCTGCGGCTGCGGGCCTTCCAGGCCGGTGCGGAGCAGGGAGTAGAGCACCAGGTAGGGGTTGGCGTCCGGGGCGACGGAGCGGCACTCGACGCGCGCCGAGCGCTCGTTGCCGTAGGGGATGCGCACCATGGCGCCGCGGTTGTTGGCGCTGGCCTTGATCTGATTCGGGGCCTCGTAGTGCGGGTCCAGGCGGCGGTACGCATTCACGCTGGAGTTGAGGACCAGGCAGATGTCGTTGGCGTTGGTGAGCAGCCGGTCGATGAACTCCCAGCCCATGGGGCTCAGGTTGTCCTGGCCGGCCTTGTCGTAGAACAGGTTCTTGTTGTTCTTCGACAGCGACATGTTCATGTGCATGCCGTTGCCGTTGACGCCCGTCACCGGCTTCGGGAGGAAGCTGGCGGTGGTGTCCATCTGGGCTGCGACCTGGCGGCACAAGAGCTTGTAGAGCTGAATCTGGTCCGCGGAGATGAGCGCCTCGCTGTACGAGAAGTTCATCTCGAACTGGCTGGGGGCGACCTCCGGGTGGTCCTTCTCGTTCTGGAAGCCCATGGCGCGCTGGGCCTCGGCGGCCTTGTCGATGAAGGCGCGCAGCGGGTCTCCGGGCAGCGAGTGGTAGTAGCCGCCGGTGGAGATGAAGTCGAACTTGCCCGTCTCGTGGTAGTGGCGCTCGGCGTCACGGCCCTTGAAGAGGAAGCCCTCGACTTCGGGCGCGGCGTGGAAGACGGTGCCGTCCTTCTGGTACAGCGCTTCGGTGATGCGCTTGAGCTGGCCGCGCATGTCCGCGTGGTACGGGCTGCCGTCGCGCTCCAGCACTTCGCTGAACACCAGCACCTTGCCGGGCCCGAAGATGTCGGAGGGCAGCCAGTAGAAGGAGCCCCAGTCGATGTTCAGCCGCAGGTCGCTCTCCGACTGCTGGGAGAAGCCGCGGATGGAGGAGCCGTCGAACGTGAGGTTGTCGGCGCTCTTGAGCAGGAACTTCTTGTCGTAGTCCAGCATGTGCAGCCGACCCTCGAGGTCGGTGAAGCACACGGTGACGGCCTTCAGGTTGCGCTCGTCGGTGAGGTACTTGATGCGCTCCTCGCGGACCTTGTCGGCGGCCACGTGCTGGACGCGCTGCTCCTTCACCTTGAGGTTGCGCTCCTCCAGCTCGTCGTAGGGAATCTCCAGGAAAGTCCGCAGCCCCTTCGTCTCCATGTGTCCGTGCCTCCAGGCCGGTGCCCGCCGTCAAACGGCGGCAGCGAATCCGTGGGCGCAGGTATTTACATTTGGCGACGGGAAATCAAGCCTAAATTTAGGCGAGTGAAGGCTAAATCCTTGGTCTAAAAACGTTTAAAGCCCGTTTGGCAACACTTGGGAGGGCCTCCGGGAGGGTGGGAGTGACGTCCGAAGGACACTTGGACGCCCTGGGAGCTTGCCTGCCCTGAAGGGCCATGGACGGGCACGGCTTGTGAGGGCCCTGGCGCCTCTTGAAAATGCGGGCATGAGCTCGCTGTGGATTCTCGAGGAGGCGCCTCCCGCGCCGGATGCACGCATCAGCTATGGCCCGGGGCCGCACCACTTCGGGGAGTTGCGGCTTCCGTCGGGTCCGGGGCCTCATCCCGTCGTCGTGGCCCTCCACGGGGGCTTCTGGCGCGCGAAGTATGACCTCGCTCACCTGGGCCACCTGTGCGCCGCGCTCACCGCGAGCGGCTTCGCCACATGGAGCCTGGAGTTCCGACGCATCGGCCACGAGGGCGGTGGCTATCCCGGCACGTTGGAAGACGTCGCGCTCGGCGCGGACTTCCTGCGCACCCTCGCGCAAGCGCATCCCCTGGACCTCTCCCGCGTCGTCTTCCTGGGACACTCCGCGGGCGGCCACCTCGCGCTGTGGCTCGGGGCGCGTCACCGGATGCCCGTGGGAAGCGCGCTGCGCCGCGAGGACCCGCTGCGCCCTCGCGGAATCGTCTCCCTCGCGGGCCTGGCCGATTTGACGCGCACCTACGAGCTGGGGCTGAGCGACCGCGCCGCGGAACTCCTCCTTGGCGGCTCCCCCTTGGAAGTGCCCCTGCGCTACCAGCGCGCCTCGCCCGCCGCGCTCCAGCCCCTGGGTGTTCCCCAGGTCATCCTCCACGGCTCCGAGGACGACACCGTCCCCGTGGCGATGAGCGCGGACTACTGTGCCCGGGGCCGCGCGCATGGCGACGACGTGCGCTGTGTCGTGCTGCCCGGCGCGGGCCACTTCGAGGTCGTCGACCCACGCTCACGCGAGTGGCCCCAGGTGGTGGACGCCGTGCGCTCGCTGCTCTGAGCGCCGTCGTCCCCAGGCCCATCTGGAATCGAGTGCGCCCTCATCGCCTTGTCGGCATGAGCGGCGCGCCAGGCCCCGTCGCTAGTTCACGTCACCGAACACGAGGCCGTAGCCCACCGAGTTGGGCGTCCCACCGTCCGGGCCTCCGGTGCCCGTGGTCATGCACGTGAAGGTGCTGGTCGCGTCGTCATACGCATACGTGTACGCGGTGGGGCACGCCTTCTTGAGGAACGCGAGCCACGGCTGGACGTTCTGCGCCCACGTGGTGTTGTTGTTGATGCACTGTCCCTGGGCCTGCTGGGCCGGGTTGTTGCCGGCCTCCAACGTGGTGGGCCAGAAGCCGCCCGCGGGGTTGCCGGGGAACGTCGGGCAGCCGCAGCAGGAGGGGGTGTTGCCCGCACTCGAGTTGTAGCAGGACTGGCCGAAGTTCCCCGCGCACTGGAAGAGGTTGTTCAGCGTGTCCGTCACCGTGCCCGCGCTCATCGGCTGCGCGCAGTTGAGCGGGCCGTAGCTGAACGGAGGCATCGCCGCGCACAGGTCCTCGTAGGACCACCAGCCGATGGACTGGCCACATGTCTGGATGAGCGGCGTCATGGTGTTGACGCCCGGAAGGAAGGCCGTACCGCACGTCGGCGTGCCCCCGTCATCCAGGCCCGCGCAGTCGCTGTTCGACGCGCAGGTGCTGCAATAGCCGGCGGCGGGGTTGTTGGGGTTGCTGCACACCGCGTTGCCCGCGCAGTACGGCTCGGTGAGGGAGCACTTCGTCAGCGTGGGCTGGCACACGCCGCTGATGCAGGTGGTGCCCGCTCCGCAGTCGCTGTTCTGGCCGCACGTCGCCAGGGTGATGGCGCGCAGCAGGGTGGAGTAGTCGGCCGAGAGCCCGGCCGTCGTGTCCGGAGTGAATTGCCACGAGCACGCCTCCAGTGTCCCCGCGTCGGGAACGCTCTGGGCGACGCGCGAGCCCGCGGTGCCACAGTTGTAGGGCGACGGCTGGGACGCTGGCGCGAAGCCGCCGTCATTCGTGGGGCCCATCTGGATGCTGACGTTCGCGCCGTTGATGACGGTGACGTCGTAGAAGTCGGACGCATTGGGTTGGAGGGTGAACTCCGCCGCGGCGAAGGGATTGGTGCCGCCCTTGCCGAGCGGACACGGCATTCCGGGCCCGTTGCCGCAGTCCGCGCTCTGGCACTTCGTTCCGTCCGCCTGACATCCCGTGCGCCCGAAGATGCCGCCGCTCCAGCCAACGACGGGGCGACACAGGCACGCGGTGGAGCCCGCGTCCTGGGGACAGTCCGTGGGCGGGTTGGTGATGTCGGGGCCGCTGGCCACCAGGCAGCGGTTGCTCTGGCATTGCGAGTCCTGGGTGCAGGCCGTCAACTGGGGTTGGAGGTTGGCGTAGGCGGGCGGAAGCGAGGACGGCATGCACAGCGTGGCCGTCTCCTGGGGCGTCAGCTCCAGCGCATCCAGGGGCACGCCGCCATCCGTGCGCGAGTACTGGCACAGGCCCAGCTCCACGTCGCACGTCTGTCCCGTCGGACACGTGGTGTTGCCCGAGCCGCAGGCCTGGTTCTCACCGGGGACCACCTGCTGGAAGTAGCAGGTGCCGCCGTTGGCGAGGCTGCACTCCTGTACGGTGTTGGCGCACGTCGTCCCGGTGGGGCACACGCCCTGGCCACCCGTCGCGCAGTTGCACAGGCCCGTGGTGGAGTCACAGCCCTCGGAACCGCAGCCCGCGCAGGCCGCCACCTGTTTCGCACCCGTGCACTGCATGGAGGGAAGATTGACGGTGACGATGGGCGCGCCACCGTTGCACGCGCTGCCAGTCGCCACCATGCACTGGCCCGTGTTCGTGTCACACATGTTGCCGGCGTTGCAGTCGGCGCTGCTGGTACAGCCCGGGTTGTTGCACTGCTGATTCGGACCACAGTCCGTGTCGGTGGTGCAGGCGAAGGGCGGAGGCGCGGCGCCCGCCGTCTGTCCAATCCACACCGTCTGGCTCGCCTGGTTCGTCAGCGTGAAGGGACGGAAGCCCGGAGGGCATGTCACGGGCGGCGAGGAGTCCGCGTTGGTGCGAAGTCCGGTGCCCGTCGTCCTGCAGCCATTGCCCACCGTGAGCACCAACACGAGCGTGGACAAGCCGAGCGACACCACGGGTGCAACCAATCGACGCGAAACCATGAAGGGGGACTCCGAGGCAGGTTCGCCCAGGGACCGTACTGCGGGTGAAAAGGCGCACCAAGGATTCGGCGCGTCGGATGCGCGCGTGCTCCAAGGCGTACCCGCCACGGGTGTGCTCCCGAGCTTCGTGCGGAGCGCTCGCGAAGTCCCTCGGCGCACGAGCACGCGGGCCCGTCGTCGCGGCCCCGTCGTGAGCGCGTTCTGTCGCGAGGGACTTGCGCGCGACAGCGACCTTGATTATCACTGAACCATATGGTTCAGTTTAATTCGCAGCTCGATTTGGCCTTCGGAGCGCTGGCGGATGCCACGCGTCGGGGCGTGCTGGAGCGGCTGGGACGTGGCGAGGCGTCCATCAGCGAGCTGGCCGGGTCCTTCGACATGACCCTGACGGGCATGAAGAAGCACGTGCACGTGCTGGAAGAGGCGGGGCTGGTCTCCACCGAGAAGGTGGGGCGGGTGAGGACCTGCAAATTGGGACCGCGTCGCCTGGAGGACGAGGCGGCGTGGATCGCCGGCTATCGGCGGATGCTGGACGCTCGGCTCGACAGGCTGGGTGAGTTCCTCGCGCGAACGAAAGATGAGGAGGAGTCATGAGCAAGTCTTCGCAGCAGATGTCCAGGGATGCCGTCGTCACGCAGCCGTCCGACCGGGAGATTCGCACCGAGCGCATCTTCGATGCCCCGCGCGAGCGCGTCTGGAGGGCGATGACGGACCCGAAGCAGGTGGCCCAGTGGTGGGGCCGTGGCAACAAGCTCGTCGTCGAACGGCTGGAGGTCGAGCGCGGAGGACACTGGCGCTTCGTCGAGCACGCCGAGGGCGACGCTCACGGCTTCGAGGGCCGGTTCCGCGAAGTCACGCCGCCCGAGCGGATGGTGCAGACCTTCGAGTGGGATGGCATGCCGGGCTACGTCATCCTGATCACGACGACGCTCGAGGACGTGGGTAACGGCCGCACGAAGCTGGTGGCGACGTCGCTCTTCTACACGACGGAGGAGCGCGACGGCATGGCGTCTTCCGGCATGGAAGGGGGCCTCAACGAGAGCTACCGCGCGCTGGACGCGCTGTTGGCTCGGGAGGCGTAGGCGCCGTGACTTCCGAGGGGATGAGCCCTGCCCGCTCATCTCCCTCGGAGCCTTCGTCGCTTCAGAACCCGCGCTGCGCGCCGCCGTCGACGACGATGGACTGGCCGGTGATGTACGAGGCCTGCTCGGAGGAGAGGAACGCCACCAGCGAGGCCAGCTCCTCGGGACGACCCAGTCGCCGCGCGGGAATCTGCGGCGCCACCTTCTCGTCCGTGAGGCCCAGCTGCGTCATCCGCTCGGTGGCGTGGAAGCCCGGCAGCACCGCGTTCAACGTGACGCCGTGCTGCGCCACTTCGTTGCTCACCGTCTTCACCAGCCCGAGCAACCCGGCGCGCAGGCCGTTGGAGATGGTGAGGTTGGGCATCGCCTCGCGCGCGGCCAGCGACGTCACCAGGACGATGCGGCCCCACTTGCGCTCCTTCATTCCCGGCAACGACGCCTGGATTCCATCCACCGCCGCCATCCACAGGCTCTGGAAGCCGAGCTGCCACTGCTCCGCTGTCAGCGACTCGAAGCCGCCCGCCGGAGGCCCGCCCGTGTTCACCACGAGCACGTCCACGCCACCCAGCTTCGCGACAACCTCGTCCACCAGTCGCTTCGCCGCGCCCGGCTGGTTCAAGTCACACGGCACCGCGAGCGCCGCGCCCAACTCCTTCGCCGCGCGCTCCAACTTGTCGCCACCGCGCGAGCAGATGGCCACCGTGGCGCCTTCCTTCACCAGCGCCTGTGCCGTCGCGTAGCCCAGCCCCGCCGATGCGCCCATGACGAGCGCGCGCCTACCCTTGAGTCCGAAATCCATCCGCGTGCTCCTTCATGAATGGCACCAGCCGCTGCTGGATGAGCTGCTTCGCCCGCCCCAGGTCCACGTCCTCGGCGCGCGTCAGCCCCTCGGACAACTCGGAGACGATGCCGCCGGCAATCGCCCCCACTTCATAGGCCAGCCGGTACGGCACGCGGCTGAAGCTCACCATCGAGTAGCGACTGACGAACTCGCCCGGAAAGGCATTGAGCAGCGCCTTCTCCACGGCCTTCTCCAACAGGAAGCGCGGGCTGCCGGTGCTGTCGCGCATCTCCACGAAGTTCTCCACCGCCATGTCCGCGATGGCATCCGCGTTCGTCTTGCGCAGCCGCTCCAACGTCCCGAAGACGTCCGCCCACGTGCCGTGCTGCTCCAACAGCCCATCCAGCACCGTGCAGTCCTCGAAGCCGCAGTTCATCCCCTGGCCGAAGAAGGGGACGATGGCGTGCGCCGCGTCGCCCAGCACCAGGGCCTTGTCACCCACGCGCCAGGGTGCGCACTTCACCGTCACCATGCCTCCCGTGGGCCGCGCGAAGAAGGCCTCCGTCAAATCCGGGATGAGCGCCTTCGCGTCGGGGAACTGCTCCTCGAAGAACGCCTCCAGCTTCGCGGGCGAGTCCAGCGACTCGAAGCTCACCGGCCCCTTCCACGGCAGGAACAGCGTGCACGTGAAGCTGCCATCTTCATTGGGCAGCCCGATCAGCATGTACGTGCCACGCGGCCAGATGTGCAGCGCGTGCTTCTCCATCTGGAACGCGCCGCCCGGGCCCGCCGGAATTGTCAGCTCCTTGTATCCGTGCCCCAGTTGCTCCTGCGTCGCCGCGAAGCCCGGCACCTGCTCCATCGCCTGCCGCACCGCCGAGCCGGAGCCGTCCGTGCCGAACAACACTCGGCCCGCTTCCTGGCGCTCCTGCCCCGAGGCCTCGTCCAGCACCGTGAGCGAACCCGTCGCGAGGTCCGCCTGCGTCACCCGCTGATTGAAGCGGATGCGCACCTTGCCGGTGGCCTCGGCCGCCGACATCAGGAACTTGTTCAGCCACGCCCGCGACAGCGAGTTGATGTGCTGCGAGTCGTCCTTGCCATAGGGCTGGTACGCCAGCGCCCCCTTCGGCGGGTGAATCATCCGCCCGCGCATCGGGATGGCGTGCTTCAGCGCCTCTTCCTCCAGCCCCACCTGCCTCAGCGCGTACAGGCCGCGCGTGGAGATGGCGAGGTTGATGGAGCGGCCCGCGTCGATGACCTCGCGGCGCATGTCCGGACGGCGCTCCAGCACCTCCACGGAGTAGCCCCGGCGCGCCAGGAACACGGAGAGCAGCGAACCCACGAGGCCCGCGCCCACCACGGTGACGGCTTCGTTCCGCTCACCCACGGGCATGGCCCTCCAGCGTCTTCACGAAGCGGTAGACATCGGTGAAGTTGCAGTACAGCGGCGCGGGCGCCGCGCGGATGATGTCCGGCTTGCGGAAGTCGCAGACGATGCCCGCATCCGACAGTCGCTTGAGCATCCCCTGCGCCTCGCCCTTGAAGCGCAGTGAGAGCTGAGCGCCGCGCTGCTTCGGGTCCCTCGGCGTGGTGATGCGCACGAAGGCCGGCGGCAACTTGTCCAACAGGAACTCCAGATACCCCGTGAGCCGCTCGCTCTTCGCGCGCAGCGCCTCCATGCCCGCCTTGTCGAACAGCTCGAACGACGCGCGCAGCGCCGCGAGCTGGAGGATGGGCGGGTTGGACAACTGCCACCCCTCCGCGCCTGGAATCGGGTCGAAGTCGGGCCCCATCTGGAAGCGCGTCGTCTTGTCGTGCCCCCACCAGCCCTCGAAGCGGGGGATGTCCCGCGAGCGCGAGTGACGCTCGTGGACGAACACGCCGCCCAGGCTCCCCGGGCCCCCGTTGAGGTACTTGTACGAGCACCACACCGCGAAGTCCGGCCCGTCGTCGTGCAGCGACAGCTTCAAGTTCCCCGCGCCGTGCGCCAGGTCGAAGCCGACGAGACACCCCTTCGAGTGCGCCGTGCGCGTAATCGCCGCAATGTCGAACGCCTGGCCCGTGAGGTAGTTCACGCTGCCGAGCAACACGAGCGCCACCTCATGCCCGTGCTGGTCCAACGTGGCGAGGATGTCCTCGGTGCGCAGCGTCTCCTCACCAGGGCGCGGCTTCAGCTCCAGCACCGCTTCGCGCGGGTCATACCCGTGGAAGCGCGCCTGGGACGCCACCGCGTACTGGTCCGACGGAAACGCGCCGCCCTCGACGAGGATTTTGAACCGCTCGCGCGTGGGCCGGTAGAACGACACCATCATGAGGTGCAGGTTCACCGTGAGGGTGTTCATCACCACCACTTCTTGCGGCTTCGCGCCCACCAGCCGCGCGGCCTGCTCGGTGACGAGCTCGTGGTAGTGCAGCCACGGGTGTCGCCCCTGGTGGTGCCCCTCCACGCCCAGCTTCGCCCAATCCTCCAGCTCCTCCTGCACGTAGCGCGCGGCGTTGCGCGGCTGGAGCCCCAGCGAGTTGCCCGCCAGGTACACCACCGGCTTGCCGTCCGGGGCGGGAGGGAAGAGGAACGCGTCGCGGAAGGTGCGCAGCGGGTCCTCCGCGTCGGCGCGGCGCGCGAAGTCCTCGGAGTCCTCGTAGGGAAGCGTCGTCGTCATGGTGCGAAGTCCTCGCGAGAGCGCCCCAGCCACGCCAGGGCGTTCTTCCAGAGCAGTTGCTCGCGCGCGTCGGGCGCCAGCTCGCTCATCGATTCGATGAGAGTGCCCGGGCGCAGCTCGCCCAGGGGGAAGGGATAGTCACTGCCCAGCGCCACCTTGTCCGCGCCGAACAGCTTGACGATGAAGCGCAGCGTCTCCGCGTCGTGCACCAGCGAGTCCACCCAGAAGCGGCCCAGGTAGTCGCGCGGCGGCACCTTGTTGTCCACGGCCACCAGGTCCGGACGCGCCTCGAAGCCGTGCTCGATTCGCCCCAGCGTCCCGGGGAACGAGCCGCCACCGTGCGCGAAGGCGAAGCGCAGCCTGGGCAGCCGCTCCAGCACGCCGCCGAAGATGAGCGAGCACATGGCCAGCGACACCTCCGCGGGCATGCCCACCAGCCACGGCAGCCAGTACTTCTGCATCTTCGCCTCGCCCATCATGTCCCACGGGTGGACGAAGATGGACGCGCCCAGCTCGCTCGCGGCCTCGAAGAACGGGAACAGCTTCTCGTCGGACAGGTTCCAGTCGTTGACGTGGCTGCCAATCTGCACGCCCGCCAGGCCCAGCTCCTTCACGCACCGCTCCAACTCGCGAATCGCCAGCTCCGGCGACTGCAGCGGCACCGTGCCCAGGCCCACGAAACGCTTGGGGTGCTCACGCACGACGGAGGCGACGTGGTCGTTCAGGAAGCGCGACAAATCCAGCCCGTGCTCCGGCTTCGTCCAGTAGCTGAACATCACCGGCACGGTGGAAATCACCTGGACGTGCACACCCGCCGCGTCGCACTCCTCGATGCGCTTCGCCGGGTCCCAACAGTTGCTCTCCACCTCGCGGAAGAACTTCCCGTCGTCGCGCAGCATCCGCGCTCGGCACGGCTGGTGGTGGTCCAGCGTGATGAAGCCGCCATAGCCATAGCGCTCCGCGAAGCGCGGCAGCTTCTCCGGCAACAGGTGCGTGTGGATGTCGACCTTCAACGCTTCGGCCCTTCCTTGGTGACCTTCGTCCCGCACTTCTTGCACGTGCAGTTGTCCGGGTTGCCGTAGAAGTGCTCGAAGATGGGCGGCAGCTGCGTCACCAGATTGGTGACGTGCACGAACTCCTCGTAGAGCTTCTCGCCGCACGTGGGGCACAGCCACATGAAGCCATCCAGCTCTCCGGGAAGGCGGCGGCGCTCCAGCACCAGGCCCACCGTGCCGGCGGGACGCTGCGGCGAGTGCGGCACCTTGGGCGGCAACAGGAAGATGTCCCCTTCGGAGATGGGGATGTCCACGGGCTTGCCGTCGTCGAGCACGCACAGGTTGATGGTGCCCTCCAACTGGTAGAAGAACTCCTCGCCCTCGTTGATGTGGAAGTCCGTGCGCGAGTTGGGGCCGCCGACCACGGTGACCATGAACTCGCGGTCCGCCCACACCTGCTGGTTGCCGACGGGCGGCTTGAGCAGGTGGCGGTGCTCATCAATCCACTTCTTGAAGTTGATGGGGGTCAGGCGGCCCATTCAGTCGTCTCCGATGGTGGCGATGCACTTGAGCTCGATGGCAATGGGCGTGGGCAGCCGATTGATTTCGAGCGTCGTCCTGCACGGCGGGTTGTCCTTGAAGTACTCCGCCCACAGCCGGTTGTACGTGGGGAAGTCCTTCTTCATGTCCGTCAGGTACACCGTGACGTCCACCAGCTTTTCCCAGGACGAGCCCGCGGCCTCCAGGATGTAGCGGACGTTGCGGAACACCGAGTGACACTGCGCCTCGATGTCGTACGAGGTGATGTTGCCCTCGGCGTCCAGTTCCACGCCGGGAATCTTCTTCACCCCGCGCTCACGCGGGCCCACGCCCGACAGGAACAACAAATTGCCCACGCGGCGCGCGTGGGGGTACAGGCCCACGGGCTCCGGGGCCTTCTGGGAATCGACTCGCTCACTGGTGCTCACGTCGTGTCTCCGTCCAGCGCGTCACAGCTTGATGCACACGTTCTTCGGCTCGGTGAAGAAGCGCAGCGCTTCCCACCCGCCCTCGCGTCCCACGCCCGAATCCTTCACTCCGCCGAACGGCGTGCGCAGGTCTCGCAGCATCCAGCAGTTCACCCAGACGATGCCGCTGTGCAGCCGGGACGCGAAGCGGTGCGCCCGCGTCACGTCCTTCGTCCACACGCTGGCCGCCAGGCCGTACTTCGTGGAGTTGGCCCACGCGAGCACCTCGTCCTCCTGGTCGAAGGGGATGATGCTGGCCACAGGTCCGAAGATTTCTTCCTGGTTGGTGCGGCACGCCGCGTCCAGGCCCTCGATGAGCGTGGGCTCCACGAACCAGCCCTCGCGGCAGCGGCCGGACAGGCTCGCGCGCCGGCCTCCCGCGAGGATGCGCCCGCCCTCCTGCTTCGCCAGGTCGATGTAGCCCATCACCTTGTCGAAGTGCTGCTGTGACACCAGCGCGCCCTGCTCGGTGCCGGCCTCCAGCGGGTCGCCGACCTTGAGCGCCCGCGTGCGCGCCACCAGCGCGTCCCTGAAGCGCTCGTAGAGGGGGCGCTGCACGAAGATGCGCGGGCCGCACAGACAGATTTGCCCCTGGTTGGAGAACGACGAGCGCACCGTCGTCGCCAGCGCCTCCTCGAAGTCGCAGTCCTCGAAGATGACGTTGGGGTTCTTCCCGCCCATCTCCAGCGACAGCTTCTTGAAGTGGGGCGCGGCCACGCGCGCAATCTCCGAGCCCACGCGGGTGCTGCCCGTGAAGGAGATGGCGGCGATGTCCGGATGCTGGCTCATGGCGGCGCCCACCTTGGGGCCCAGGCCGTGGACGACGTTGAGCACGCCCGGCGGCAGGCCGACCTCGCGGCAGACCTGGGACAGGAGATACGCCGTCATCGGCGTGACTTCGGAGGGCTTGGCCACCACGCAGTTGCCGATGGCCAGCGCGGGCGCGAGCTTCCACGTCAGCAGGTACAGCGGCAGGTTCCACGGCGAGATGCAGCCCACCACGCCCAGGGGCGAGCGCAGCGTGTAGTTGAGCGCCACGCCGTCGGTGGCGTGCGCCTCACTGGAGAACTGCGTCACCGCGTCCGCGAAGAACTCGAAGTTGAGGATGCTGCGCGGGATGTCCACGCTCGACGCGACGGACAGCGGCTTGCCGGAGTCGATGGACTCCGCGCGGGCGAAGTCGTCCAGGCGGCCCCGGATGGCGTCGGCCAGGCGGCGAATCAGGCGGGAGCGCTCGGCGGCGGGCGTGGCGGACCAGGCCGGGAAGGCGCGCGTGGCGGCCTCCACCGCGTGCTGGATATCCGTCGCGTCCGAGTCGGGCACCTGGGCGTACGTCTTCCCCGTCGCGGGCTCTGGCTTGTCCAGCCACTGGCCACCGCGGGCGGGCAGCAGCTCCCCACCGATGTAGTTGAGCACCTTCTCCATGGCTGGACCCTCCGTGCGTGCCCGCACCACGAGTCGCTCACGGGCGCCCGCCTCCTCGGTTGCCGAGAGGGAGGGGGACCGCGGGAACCCCGGTCGAACGGCGCGCAATGTACGCAACCGACGGAGCCGTCACCAGCATCACGGCAGGCGCACCCCACCATGTCGTCCGCTCGCGTCAAACGCATGACGGCCCAGGCTGTCCGGAGGGCAGGGGAGCAGTGAAGGCCCACGGGTGGCCGGAGGGGGTGAGGGGCCGGACGGGGTTGAACCCAAGGGGAGTCGAACATGCCGATGGAACCTGTCGCGCCCATGTCGCTGGAAGAGGCTCGCGCGGCGGAGGATGCGGACTCGAGGCAGCTCCTGTCGGCCGCGACCGTCGAAGAGGCGCTCGCCGTGCTCGTGGAGATCGCCCGCCGTCTGACGCGCGCCCACCAGGCGACCGTGGTGATGACGCCCGCCGCCGGGAAGACGCGGGGGGCGAGCGTCACGTCGCTCTCACGGGCCTACGAGGTCTGGGGTGGCTACGCGGTGCCCTCCGGCGACGAGCCGGGTCGCACGGCGAGGGAGCGTCGCAGCGCGCGAGCGGAGCCCCGCGGCCGAATCTCCGCCTCGCTGCCCTCGGACGCCGGCGTGCTCTACCTCTTCGACCGGGAGGTGGGCGACTTCAGCCGCGAGGACGAGCTGGCCCTGCACCGACTCGCCCGGCTGGCGGGACTGGCGCTGGAGTCCGCGCGCCTGTTGCGTGAGGAGCAGCAGGCACGCTCGGAAGCGGAGGCCGCCGAGCAGCGCGCGGCCTTCCTCGCCGACGCCAGTCGCCTCCTGTCCACGTCCTCGCTGGACCCGAAGGCCACGCTCGACACGCTGGCCCGGCTCTGCGTGCCCATCCTCGCGGACTGGTGCTTCGTCGACATCGTGGACGAGTCGGGCACCGTGCAGCGCACGTCGGTGGCGCATGCCGACCCCGGCCAGGACGCGCTCGCCCGGCGCGTGCGGGACTTTCCTCCCGGGCCCGAGGGCAGCGCGCACCCCACCACCCGCGTGGCCCGTCAGGCCGAGTCCCTGCTCGTGGACAACATCGACGACGCGTGGCTGCGCGGCGTCTCCGTGAGCGAGGCCCACTTCGAGACGATGCGCGAGGTGGGCTTCCACGAAATCCTCGCCGTGCCGCTGCTCGCGCGAGGCCGCTCACTGGGCGCGCTCACCTTCCTCGCGGTGCGCCCCTCGCGCCACTACAACCAGACGGACTTGGAGACGGCGCAGGACCTGGCCCGCCGCGCCGCGCTCCTCGTGGACAACGCCCGGCTGTACCGCGAGGCGCGCCGCTCCGTGCGCCTGCGCGACGAGTTCCTCGCCGTGGCCAGTCACGAGCTGAAGACACCCCTCACCCCGCTCCAACTGCGCCTGCAGTGGCTGCGGCGGCAGACGCGCAAGGACCGGCCCTTCCTTCCCACGCCGCTGGTCGTCTCGCAGCTCGACGTCGTGCAGCGCCAGGTGGACAAGCTGTCGGGGCTCGTCCACGGGCTGCTCGACGTGTCGCGCCTGTCCAGCGGTCGGCTGACGCTGCATCGCGAGGACGTGAATCTGGAGGCCGTGGCGCGCGAGGTGAAAGACCGGCTTGCGGTCCCCGCCAGTCAGGCCGGAAGCCCCGTGTCGCTGTCCCTCCAGGGCGACCTGCGCGGGCACTGGGACCGCGTCCGCCTGGAGCAGGTGCTCACGAACCTGCTCGCCAACGCGCTGAAGTACGGCGCGGGCCAGCCCGTGCACATCGCGCTCCGGGGCGAGGCGGACCGGGTGCTCCTGCGCGTGGAGGACTCGGGCATCGGCATCGCGCGGGAGTACCAGTCGCACATCTTCGAGCGCTTCGGCCGCGCCGTCAGCGAGCGCCACTACGGGGGACTGGGCCTGGGGCTCTACATCACCCGGCAGATTGTCGAGGCCCACGGCGGCGAAATCGGCGTGCGCAGCGAGCCGGACATGGGCAGCCGCTTCGAGGTCAGCCTCCCCCGGCACGAGAGCACCGCGTGAGTCCTCCCGCGCTCGGCTATAAAGGCGCTGGGAGGAAACAACATGTCACGCAAGGTGGCCCTCATCACCGGAGCTTCGGCTGGCCTCGGAGTGGATTTCGCGCGGCGCTTCGCCCGGGACGGGCACGACGTCATCCTCGTCGCGCGCGGAGCGGCGCGGCTGGAAGCGCTCGCCGCGACGCTGGAGAAGGAGCACGGGGTGAAGGCCCACGTGCTGCCCACGGACCTGTCCCAGCCGGACGCGCCCGAGCAGCTCTTCGCGCAGGTGGCCGAGCGCGGGCTGGAGGTGGAGTTCCTCGTCAACAACGCGGGCTTCGGCTCCTCGGGCCCCTTCCTGGACCAGGACGTGAAACGCGAGGCGGAGATGGTGCAGGTGAACTGCACCGCGCTGCTGAAGCTCACGCACCTGTTCGCCCGGCCCATGCGTGAGCGCGGCCACGGGCGCATCCTCAACGTGGCCTCCACCGCCGCCTTCCAGGCCGGGCCCTACATGTCCACGTACTACGCGACGAAGGCGTTCGTCGTGTCGCTGTCGGAGGCGCTGGCGTACGAGCTGAAGGGCACCGGCGTGACGGTGACGTGCTCCTGCCCCGGCGCGACACACACGGAGTTCGCGCAGAAGGCGGGCAATGACAAGAGCCGCCTGTTCCAGCGCTCCGGTGTGGCGAAGCCCGAGGACGTGGTGGAGCACGCCTACAAGGCGATGCTGCGCGGGCGGGTGCTGGCCATCCACGGCGCGCTCAACGGGCTGGCCGCCTTCATGGTGCGCTTCAGCCCGCGCTCCGCCGCGCGCGCCATCGCCGCGGGGCTCAACCAGCAGGCCTGAGCACGCTCACGCCGATGGAGGGGCCGTGACACTTCGGAAGAAACGGAAGCGTCACGGCCACCCGTCCCACGGTCAGTTGAAGGTGGCGGTGAAGAGCAGCGAGAAGTGGGTGACGTTCCAGTCGTCCCCATCGTCGTTGTCGCTGCGGATGCGGCCCAGCGCCACCTCGCCGCCGATGCCCACCGCCCAGTTGTTGCTCACCCACCACTCCTTGCCCAGGCCAAAGTGCAGGCCGACGCCGGAGTCCGTCTCCGCCTCGCGCTCGCCGTCCTGGGTGATGCTCAGCTGGTTGGCCACCACCGCGCCAGAGATGTAGAGGTTGACGGGCATGAAGTAGTACGTGGCGCCCACGCCGAGCGCGGCGTAGTTGCTGCTCACGTCGCCGTCGTCGTCACCCTCGATGGTGGTGTCGCCAAACTGGATGTCCGGGTTCGGCGTGGAGGTGCCGAAGAGCTTCCCGTAGATGATGAAGTTCTCGATGAGCGCGTAGCCCAGCTCCAGGTTGATGGTGGCGCCGGCGCCCTTGAGCGCCAGGTCAATCTCCTGCGCCTCGGAGTGGGTGTAGGCGATGCCGAGCTGACCGCGCAGGTAGAAGCCGTCGTGGGTGTGCCGCCCTGGGGTTTCGTCCGCGAACGCCGCCGAGGTCGGAAGAAGCACTGCCGCGAAGAGCCAGAAGAGTCGCATGATGGGAGTCCTTGCTTCGGAGGCCCGCCCCGGCCGGGGGGCTGGAACCGGGGTTATGCAGCACGTCGGCCCGGTGAATCCAGTCCCCGGAAGCCCTGTGCTTCCGGTGCGCGCGGCTAATACCCCGACGCGGGACAACCTGCGCATCAGCCGCCTCGCCTGGGACCCCTGGCCGTGCTCTGCTGCGCCGCCCGGCGCGTCTGTCCGCGCTGAACCGACCTGGAGAGGGATGCAATGACGCAGACCGTGGACCCCTCGGAGCTGGCCCGACGCCTCGACGCCGCGCGGCGAGAGCGGCGCGAGGTACCGCCCCTCACCAACGAGCTGCCGAAGCTCACGCTGCCGGAGGCCTACGCCGTCCAGGAGGCGGGCCTCCAACTGCGCCTCGCCGACGGTGAGCGCGTCGTCGGCCTGAAGATGGGCCTGACGTCCGAGGCCAAGCGCCGGCAGATGAACCTGGACTCGCCCGTGTACGGCGTCCTCACGGACCGGATGCGCGTGGCGGCGGGCGGGGTCATCGCACTGGGCCAGGGCATCCACCCGAAAATCGAGCCGGAGATTGCCTTCCGCACCGCGCGCGAGCTGCGCGGGACGGTGACGCGCGAGGAGGCGCTGGACGCGTGCGAGTCCGTGTTCGCCGCGATGGAAATCCTCGACTCGCGCTACCGCGACTTCAAGTACTTCTCCCTGCCGGACGTGGTGGCGGACAACTCGTCCTCCTCGCTGTTCGTCCTCGGGGAAGAGGAGCACCCGCCGCGCTCGCTGGATTTGACGCGGCTGGAGATGAAGATGTCGGTGAACGACGCGCTGGCGCAGTCGGCCCGCTCGGACGCCATCTCCGGGGACCCGGTGTTGTCGGTGGTGCAGTTGTGCGAGCTGCTCGCGCTGCGCGGCCAGGTGCTCCCCGCCGGCAGCATCGTCCTGGCGGGCGCCGCCACGGTCGCGCACATGCTCCAGCCCGGAGACCGGGTGCGGCTCATCGTGGAGGGCCTGGGCTCCGTGGCGGTGTCGGCCGCGTAGCTCAGTGCATCCAGGACGACACGCCCGCGCTCGAGTGGCGCGGGCTCGTGTCGGCCTCTTCCCAGCGCACCGGGTAGCGGTCCCCGTGCTGGCGCAGGAACGCGTCCAGGCGCTTCAAGTCCAGCCGCTCCGGCATCGGGTAGCGCGCGGCCATCGCCCGCTTCACCGCGGGGTGGTAGCGGACGACGGCGGCGAAGTCGCGCGGATACTCCTGCTCGTCCACGCCCAGGAACTCACCCCGGTCCAAACCCCGGGAGAGCAGCTCCCGCCAGCGTTGCAGCGGCGCCAGGCCAATGGACTCCACGCCCCGGGAGCAGAGCATGAGGTACAGCGCTTCCCACGGCTCGGACGCGTCCAGGTAGTGCTCCAGCGCGCGCGCCGAGGGCCGCGTGTTGAGCACCATCCAGAACGGCACCGCGCCGCCGCGCAGCGCCCACCAGGGCTCCATCAGAATCGACGACTCCACCAGCAACCGCCCCAGCGGCATGTGCCTGTCGCGGTACCAGTGCCGGTACAGGTCCGCCACCAGCGGGCTGAGCGCCTCCGGCTCCGGATAGACGATGCGCCGCAGTCGCCAGCGTCGCTTGCGCGCCAGGCGCTGGAGGTCCTCGCTCAGCGCGGGCTCGTAACCCCACTCCGCTTCCGGGCTGTCGCTGTCCGGAGGCGGCGTGGGCCAGCGCGGACGCGGCGAGCCCTGGCGCCGCAGGTACGCCTCCACGCGCGGGCCGCCCAGGTAGTACTCGTCAGGGCTCGCGCCGCCGAGCGCCCCGTGCTGGAAGACGTGCCGCTCGCCCTGTCGCAGCGTCGGCCAGCGCAGCTCGCACTCGGACACGAAGAGGGTGGCGCCGGGCTCCAGCACGTCCTCCAGGAAGCGGACGTAGGCGACGCCCAGGCGTCGTCGCTTCACCCGGAAGTGCGTCAGCCCTCGCAAGAGGAGCCGGTCGTGGTTGGCGTCGTGCGTGTGGTGCAACTGGAGGTCTGGATGGGACTCCAGCAACCGGCGCGCGGGCTCTCGCGCGAAGTCCAGGTGCTGGAGCGGCTCGTCCACGGGCACGCGCCCGTCGTGACGCACGGCGAGCAGTTGCGTCTGGGGCAGCCACGGAATGCCCAGCGCCGCGCACAGGTGGACCAGGGCGCCGTTGGAGGAGCCCACCACGGCGGCCGGATAGCGTTGGCGCGGATAGCGGGCCACCACCCAGCGCGACAGGGCCTCCGCATCGAAGTGCGTCAGCGCGCGCGGCGTGAGGGCCTCGGCCAGTCCGCTGCGGACATAGGCGGCCTCGCGCCTCGGCACCGGGAGGCGGTTGACGACGGGGAGCAGCGCCTCGAACAGCGGGCTCGTGTGGCGGTGGGTGCCCAGCGCGGGAAAGTCGCGGCCGTGCAGGAAGCCCGCGAGCGCGCGCAGCATGGCGGCCGACGAGTCGAAGTCCGCGACGAAGCGGCG
Source organism: Myxococcus sp. CA051A (assembly GCF_013336705.1). Classification (NCBI taxonomy): domain Bacteria; kingdom Pseudomonadati; phylum Myxococcota; class Myxococcia; order Myxococcales; family Myxococcaceae; genus Myxococcus; species Myxococcus sp. CA051A. Next base: position 108,790 of record NZ_JABUMS010000003.1, read on the forward strand.
CGCCCTCATGGCGGCCCCGCTTCACACCCGGAGCGCTTCGGCGGATCCCAGCCGGGACTCCTCGCGTGCGGCAGGTCCATACCCCCTCCAGGGCGGTGACGCGTCCATCGGGAAGGTAGGCCCTGAAGAGCACCCGAGCAGGCCGCCGACACCGGCCTGCCCGCCCGAGGGCCCAGGAGGCGTCCTGGCGTCGCTCAGGGCTTGGGCTGGCGCGTGGTGAGCGGCGGGTCCGCGGTCACTCGCAGGCCGTGGGCCGCATGGGCGCGCGAGCACGGCTGGAGCCGGGCCTCCGTGGGGCCCAGCGTCTCGAGCACGAAGGAGGAGTCCTTGTGCCGGGGCGGCGACTCCGGCCAGTGGCCCCGCTCGGCGCGCGCCAGGTCGACCTCCGCCAGGGTGATGAGCGCGTCGTGCTGGAGCTTGCGCAGGTCCAGTCGCTCGGCGTACTCGCCGTAGGTGGCGACGTGGGGCCCATGGATGGAGCCCAACTGCTCTTCCTCCTCGCTGGCTTCCATGAGGGCGAAGGCCCGCCGGCGCGCCGGAGTGGGCAGGTCCGCCGCGGTCGTCAGCGCGTCGAAGCCCTCCACCAGCGTCCACCACGCGCGTCGCGCCGCCAGGGGGCCGTCGTCGGAGGCCTCCGCGTCCCGCAGCTCCGGCGGCACGCAGTCCTGACTGCCCGAAGGCAGCGCGGCCAGGGCCTCGTCGGACAGCAGCCCCCGGAAGTGGACCAACTGCACCAGCGCCGACTCGTGCCGCAGCGTCATGGAGAAGGGCGCGAAGCCCTCGGCCAGCTTCACCAGCTGCGAAATCGCCAGCCGCTTGCGCTCCGTCGGCGCCGCGTCCAGCGCGTCCGCGCACGGCCGGTAGAGCACGCCGTGGCCCGTGGCGGAGAGCAGTTGCCCCTCCATCCCCCCGCCCAGCTCCAGCTCCCGGCTCAGCGCCAGCGCGTCCAGGCACGTGTCCAGCGCCGCCAGGGGCCGCCCCTCGGCGAGCTTCAGCCGCGTGTCCAGCGCGGCCAGGTTCACCACGTACATCAACGCGAACCTGCCGTTCGCGCGCGCCTGGGTGAAGGGCGCGAGCACCCCCAGGCTCCGCGGCAGCCCGCCGACCTCCGCGTGGGTCGCCGCCAGCACCTGCTCCAACAGGGGCCGCGCCCGCTCCAGCGTCTCGGCGCACGCCGAGGACAGCGCCGACGTCGGCAGCTTCCCGTCCGCCACGTCCCGGCAGGACTGCCCCAGCGTGGAGTCCGGCCCCGTGCCCGACTTCTGTCGCTCCTGGTACAGGTGCAACACGTCATCCAGCAGCGGCTCCAGGTGGCGGGCGAAGGTGCCCGGCCTCGGCGGATGCGCATGCGAGGGCCGCGCATACCGCGCTTGCGTCAGCTCGTTCACCTCGCGCACCAGCCGCGCTTCCAGCGGCCCCGTGCGCAACTTCACGTACGCCAGGCCCCCCGCGCAGGCGAGGAGGACGGCGAACACGCCTCCAGCGACTGTGACGAGAGAGCGGTGAGAAGTCATGAGGGGGAGTAACGCGGGCCGAAGCCTCGCACGAAACCCCGGCTCCAGGGATTTCCACCCATCCTTGGATAGGCTTCACTGCCAGTCCGGGCTCAGCCGGCGCTGCGGCGGGGGGCGACGAAGCCGTGGCCCAGGCGTTTGAGGAGGTGTTCGGCCAGGGCACGGGCCTGGGTGCGAATCTCCGGCACGGCCGTGGTCTCCCACAGCTCTCCGCGCCGCAGGGGGCCCAGGGTGAAGAGGCGGCCCCCGGCATGTCCGCGCGCGTCCAGCAGCGCCCCGTGGCGGTCGGTGTCCAGGCCCAGGCCGAGCGCATCCGGGCGCACCCGGCCCGCCTCCGCCAGGTGCTTGAGCAGCGGGTGGCCATGGCGGGTGACAGAGCCCTCCGGCCCCGTGCAGTTGACCACGTGGTGGACCTGGAGCTGCTCCTCCCGCCGCTCGCCCCGGCGCCGCACGCTCACCCGCACCGTGCCGGAGTCGTCCAGTTGGAAGCCGCGCACCCGGGCCGCGGACAGCGCGAGCCGGCCCTGGGCCCTGAGCCGCTCCACCCCGTCGCCGACATCCGGCGCCATCCGGTGGCGGTGCACGTCCCAATAGGCGCGCAGGTGCCGCAGGAAGCGCCTGCGCTCCCCGTCATCCAGCCGCTGCCACAGGGGCACCGTCACGGGCCGCAGCGCGTCCACCACCGCGCGCCAGCTCGCCCCGGCCTGTGTCGCGAGCCGCACCTCGTGGCGGAGGACGCGCAAGAGCGCGCGCACCCTCACGGGGATGGGATGGGAGGGCTCCGGAGCGCGCAGTCCCTCGCGGCGCAGCGCGCGCAGCACGTCGCGGATGCCGGGCGACGCATACGTCCCCGGGGCCGCCGCGCGCGGATGACGGTGCGGCAGGAGCCCGTGCCGCGACAGCGCGTGCAGCGGGCCCTGGTGTCCCATCTCCTCCAGCGACAGCACGGCGTCCACCATGGTGAGGCCCGTGCCGATGAGCAGCACGGCGTCGTGCTCGCCAATGCCCGCCAGCGCATCCGGTGCCCACGGCGAGCGGTGATAACGCGGGCTCGCATACAGTCCGCCGTCCGCCACGCGCAGGTCCGCGGGGCTCGCGTTGCCCAGCGCCAGCACCACCGTCCGCGCGACGAGCTCTCCGCCACTCCGCGTCGACAGCGTCACCAGTCCGCCATGCTCCCGGGTGGACGTCACCTCGCCTGCCAGCGTCTCCAACTGGACGCCCGGCGGAGCGCGCGCGACGGTCTCCTTCAGCACGGCCTCCAGGTACTGGCCGTAGCGCAGGCGGGGGACGAAGTCGCCGGCCTCCGTGTCGGGTGTTTCCTGGCGCAGCCAGCGCAGGAAGTGCTCGGGCTCGTCCGCGAAGGCGCCCATCCGCGAGGCGGGGACGTTGAGCAGGTGACGCTGACTCCGGGTCGAGTAGGCAAGCCCCTGTCCCACCCGCCCGCCGCGCTCCACCAGGAGAATCCGGAACGGCGCGCGTGCTTGCCGCAAGAGGTGGATGGCCAACAACGTTCCGCTGGCCCCGCCCCCCACCACGGCCACGTCCCAAGGGCTGCTCTGAACTTGCACGCCGCAATCCTATGTCCGCTCCCGTCCAGCGGCATCCGTGGATGTGCGTGGACAATCGAATGCCAACCCCTGGTCGCGGTACGAGAGCGTGTCCACACTCCCACGCACATCCCGGGAGGATCCATTGCGCGAGCGCCCCAATGAAGACTGGGACGGAGAAGTCCCGGACGCGAGAAGCCTGCTGGGCTGGCCCCTGCCCGAGCGACGCGGGTCCATTCCCTCGCTGTCGTGGTTGGTGGAGAGGCTTCGCGACAGCCGGCCCGACTGGGGGCTGCTGGAGTCGTTCGTCGAGTTCGACCCCGCGCGCTACGTGCGCAAGACGCTGGCGAAGACGCGGGCGTGCGAGCTGCTGCTGGTGTGCTGGGGCCCGGGCCAGGGCTCGCTCGTCCATGACCACGGAGGCTCGTCGGGTGTGTCCCTGCTGGTGCGAGGCGAGCTGCGGGAGACGCGCTACGCGTGGGCTGGAGACAGGCTGGTGCCCGACGTGTCCCTGCGCGCGGCGGAGGGGGACCTGCTGCTCGAGGAGTCGGACACCATCCACCGCGTCCTCAACACGTCGCGGCGCGGCGCCGTGTCACTGCACCTCTATGCGCCGCCGATGGAGGGCATGACGCCCTACGACGACCAGGTGGCGTCGCTCAAACCGCCGCGTCCAGCTGACGTGGGGGCTGGGCGAAGGCGCCGGCCACGGGCAGGGTGACGCGGAAGATGCTGCCCTGACCGGGCGCGCTCTCCACCGTCAGCGTGCCGCCCAGGGACGTGACGATGCCGTGACACACCGCGAGGCCCAGGCCGGTGCCCACGCCCAGGGGCTTGGTGGTGAAGAACGGGTCGAAGATGCGCTCGCGGTGCTCGGGGGAGATGCCGCAGCCGGTGTCGCGCACCTCGACGGCGACGCGGCCGGGCATCGCCTCGCGCGCCACGACGCGCACCTCGTTCACCTCCACCTGACCGGGGACGATGGCCTGCGCCGCGTTGAGCAGCAGGTTGAGGAATACCTGCCCCAGCCGCGAGCCGTTGCCCTGCACGGGCGGCACGCCGTCACACTCGACGACGAGTCGCGCGCGGTGCCGCAGCTCATGCATGGCCATCTTCGCCGCCGTGCGCACCACCGCGCCCACGTCCGAGGGCCCGCTGCCCACGTCCTCCGAGCGCGACAGCGTCTGCAAGTCACGCACGATGAGGCGGATGCGCTCGGCGCCGTCGCGCGTCTCCGCCAGCGCCTCCAGCACCTCCTGGCGCTCGCGCTCGGGGAGCTGCTCCTTCTGCTGGAGCTCCTGGTGGATGTACTCCAGGTTGCTGAGGATGAAGGCGAGGGGGTTGTTGATTTCGTGCCCGACACCCGCGGCGATGCGGCCCAGGGCGATGAGCCGGTCCGCGAAGAGCAACTGAGCCTGGGTGGCGTGCAGCTGCTCCAGGCTGCGGGACAGCTTCGCGTTGGCGGCCTCCAGCTCCGCGGTCCGCTCCCGCACCGTCTCCTCCAACCGCCTGCCCGACTCGCCGGCCTCGCGGGTGAGGTCCGTCCCTGGACGCTCCGCTCCGTGTGGAAATCCCGCGCGAGTCTGGAAGGCGCGGCGCAGCGTGCCGCGCCGTTGCGCCACCGCTGACATCAACAGCACCCTGGCTCGTAGCGTCATCACGTCGCGGTCCCGGCGTCAGGTGTCCGTCCCGAGTGCTGCGCGCGGAGGCGGAGCGGACCTTCCCAGTCAACACCGCCGGGCCGTGTCGGGCAAGGAGCCGATGTCGGCCCGCGCGAGGGTGGGTGCCCGTCCAGATGGTTAGTCGACGCCCGCGCTCCCAACGGACTCCGACAGCGTTGGCGAGTGGAAGGTCCGCGTGTCACCGCGCCGGTGTGGGTGCTTCTCGGAGGTGGGGATGGGAGGCCCCGCTCTGCTCCGGCGCTCGCGCGCGACTGCTCAACGTCACCGCGAGCACCGAGGGCAGCCAGCGCCGCGCCCACCACCCCACGCCGCCCACCAGGCAGACCCCCACGCCCAGTGCCAGCAGGGCGCGCGGTAACTCGATGGCGCGACGCGTCCGCGTCACCGGCCGCGCCCGGACCACGAGTCTTGGCGGCTCCGCTTCGGCCAGGGGCTCGACGGTCTGAATCGCGGGCAGCCTCCCGGAGTGGCTGGAGCGCCGTCCTCGCGACGGGGTCCGCGGGCTTGGGCCGTCGGGTGGGAGCTCGGCGGCGTCCGGGAACAGCGGCTGCTCCCACGCCGCGTCGGCGCTGGCGAGCGCGGTCTCCAGGGCCTCGCACCAGGTTCTCGCGGTGCCCCGGCGCCAGGGCTGCTTGGAGAGCAGCCGCAGACACAGCTCGCTGAGTTCCCACGGCACCCGGGGGTTGAGCACGTACGGCGTCACCGGAGGGTGGTGGATGACGGCCAGTTCTCCCTCGGGTGTCTCGACCTGCTCGAAGGGGTAGCGCGCGGTGAGCATCCAGTAGAGGACGACTCCGAGCGCATACAGGTCATCCGCGATGGTGGCCGGGTACACGCCGTCGCGGCCCTCGCGGCGGAAGGCCAGGGCCTCCGGGCTGCGGTAGCGCGGGGTTCCGGGGGGCAGCACGCCGCGCGGCAGTCGGGGCGCTCCGGAGTAGTCCCCCACGCCGAAGTCCATCAACACCGGCGTGCCGTCCTCCTCGCGCACCACCACGTTGGCTTCCTTGATGTCGCGGTGGAGCACCTGCGCCGCGTGCGCGGCCTCCAGTCCTCGCCCCATCCCCAGCGCCAGCCGCGCCGCGCTCCGTGCCCCGGGGTTCTCCTCTTCCACCCACTGGGCCAGCGGGCGCCCGCGCACGTACTCCATCGCCAGATAGAGCCACTCGGGCGCCTCCGGCGGGAACAGGCCGCCTTCGCGGAAGCCCACCACGTTGGGGTGCGCCAGCCGCGTCAGGATGGCCACCTCGCGCCGGGCCCAGCCGCCCAACTGCGCCAGCGACTGGAGCTTGAGCGCCACGGCCTGTCCGTCGCGAGTGGCCCGATACACCACGCCGCAGCCGCCCGCGCCCAGCAGTCCTTCCACCGTGTAACCGGCGATGTCCGTGCCCTCGGGCGCGTCCAGGACGTGAAGACCGTTCATGCCACCTCCCGTGTCCGGCCCGACCTCGGGAATGGGGAGAGATTAACACCACCCATTGGGATGTCCCCACCGGCGGGGGCCCGGGGGCCCGACACGCCGGCGCGGACTGTGTCGTGGAAGACCAACGGTCCGCCCTCAGGGGCACGTGCCACAATCCGCGCGGCAGCTCAACGCGGTGGTGTCCGTGCCGCAGCGCTCGGTGAACTGACAGATGCCGTCGCCGCAGCGATAGATTTCCTGCGAGCGAATCCGCGCGGTGATGGGGCGGTACGACTTCCCGTTGTACGCGCAGCTCTCGTAGTAGGGCTGGGGCGTGGTGCCGACGACCGCGGGCTGGCACAGCGTGGCGCACATGCCCACGTGGGTGATGGGAGGGCACGCCTGCGTGGGGCCCGACGCCAGTCCACACGTGCGCGGGGTGCTCTTGTCCGCGGACAGGTAGGGCTGGTCATTGGCCGCGAAGACGCCGGTGCCGTCGAACAGGTTGCCGAAGAAGCACGCCTCCTGCTGGTTGTACGTGGCCAGCTCCTCCGCCGTGTAGGGGATGGGCGCGTTCGTTTCGGACGTGGTGAGGCCCAGCACGGAGATGGGCACGTGGAGGCCGTACTTGTTCGCGTGCGCCGCGAGGCAGGCGGAGACCACCTGCTGCTCCACCTCCGTCGCCGGCAGCCCCGAGGCCCAGCGCGGCGCCAGCCCCAGCGCTCCGAGCCACATGTGTGTGATTCCCGTCACCGGATTGGTGAACTGGCGCGCCACCCCCGCCTGCACCGCGCACGTCACCACGTAGGCCATCACCGAGTCCGCCGTCGCCGGATCCTGGTTGAACCAGGTCACGAAGCCATTCGTGGACAGGCCATTTGTCGACAGGCCATTCGTGGACAAGCCATTCGTGGACAGGCCATTTGTCGACAGGCCATTCGTGGACAGGCCATTTGTCGACAGGCCATTCGTGGACAGCTGGCCTTGTCGCAGGTGCCCGAGGTCATCTCCCACCGGTTCCACCCCCACGCCACAGGCCCCCGTTCCAAGCGCCAGACTCAGGAGCCCCGCGAGCCATCCCCGGGCGTGGAGTTGGAGAGCGGTGGTGTGACGACGCGACGGCGAAGCTGGTGTGCGGTGCATGCTTTTCCCCCGTGTGTGGCAGTCAGCGTTCGCTGACCACCTTGCCGCCCACCTGTTTCAGCACTCCCAAAGAATGCCGCTGTAACTGATGGGTTCGACAAGATTTGCCGGGGTTTCAGGCTTTTGCATGCCGCATGGGAAATAATTTTCCCATGGAAGCTGAATCACAACAGTCAGGCTGTAAGGTCCAGGACTCAGGCAGTCCTGGATGAAATGGAATCAACGGATGTCTGTGATTTCCGGGAGGCCTAGATTGGTTCCGGGAATTCCAGGGACAAGGCCGCCGCGGGGGTGAGGGCGAAGCCCTCGGGTCCGCGCAGTCGCCAGGCGCCCACGTCGGTGACGGGGCCTCCCACGACTTCGGACTCTCCGGTGTCGCCGCGCGTCTCGGCCTGGCCCAGGTGCAGGCACAGGTGGACGCGGGCATCCACGGGGTCGGCGAGCTTCTGCGCGGCCTGCTGGAGGATGCGCAGGGAGCGCTCGGCCTCGCGCAGGTACGCGGTGCGCTCCGGCGTGGGCGCCCCGTTCTCCAGGGGGCGCACGGCCAGCAGGGTGGTGCCGGACTGGAGCGCGAGCAGGAAGCCGCCGCCGCGCAGGCCCTGCTCGAGTCCGTCCAGCACATCCGCGAGCACGGCGTACATCGCGTCGTCGTCCTGGGCGGCGGAGGGCAGCATCACCTCCGCGTGGACGGCGAGCGCCAGCCGGGAGCGGTTCGCGGGCTGCACGGGCTCCTCCGCGGCGTCGGCGAGCGAGGCGAGGAAGGCGCCCACGCTGCTGAAGCGCCGGCTGGCGTCCTTCTCCAGACAGCGCAGCACCACCGCGTCCACGGCGGGGGACACCGGCGCGATGGCGCTGGGCCGGGGAGCGGGGGCCTCCAGGTGCAGCCGCTCCAGCTCCATCCGGTCCTCGCAGAGGAACGGGTAGCGGCCGGTGAGCAACTGGTGCAGCAGCACGCCCAGCGCGTAGATGTCCGTGTACGGGCCAATGGTGGAGCCGCGGAACTGCTCGGGCGCCATGGCGTGCGCGGTGCCCAGCCGCTGGCCGGCGATGGTGAGGCCCTCCTGCGAGGGCTCCGCGTGCATCAGCTTGGCGATGCCGAAGTCGAGCAGCTTCACCCGGGGCTTCTCGCCCTCCTCCACGACGAGGATGTTGCTGGCCTTCAAGTCGCGGTGGACGACGCCGGCGCGGTGCGCGGCCTCCAGCGCGCCGCACACGGGCTCCAGGTAGGCGCGCGCGCGGGACGCGGAGAGCCGGCCGCGCTCCTGCACCACCTGGCCCAGCGTCCGGCCCGCGAGCAGCTCCATGACGTAGTAGGGGCTGCCGTCCGGCATCAGCCCGAAGTCATAGACATCCACGATGTTGGGGTGGCGAATCTGGTTAACCACGCGGGCCTCGCGCACGAAGCGCTTGAGCATCTCGCCCTGATCCGCCAGGTGCGGATGCAGCACCTTCACCGCGGCGCGGCGGCCCAGAATCCGGTGCTCGGCTTCGTAGACGCTGCCGTGTCCACCGGAGGCGAGCAGGGCCTTGAGGATGTACTCGCCCGCAAGCGTGCCAGGGCCCCGTTCACCTCGGCCCGCATCGCCACGACCTCGCTCGGAGCCATGCAGATCCGCCCGTGCCTGGATGCGGAACGTGCTCTCGGAGTCGGCCGCCATGTGTGGTCAGCACCCTACCACCCACCCTGGAGCCCTGCTGCATGCCCCGGGCCCGAAGCGACCGCCGCGTCGCGCCAATCCCCGCCATGCGTTCACCACCCATCACCTCGGGTGGGGTGCGCGGGGGCAGATGTTGCCTTGCGAATGCTCGGACGCCCCAACACCCCGGGTGGTTGGACGCCGTGGCTGGGGACTGCTGGATTCTCGGGACGTGACATCACGCGTGCGAGTCGGGGCAGGTCGGGTGGACGGAAGCGGCGCGTGGTGCCGGGGGGCCTCTTGATGACGACATTGGATGACCTCACGACCTGCGCCGGCATGGCGCTGGCTCCGCCTTCCTCGACGGGTGCCTGCCTCATCCTCATCAGCACCACCACGCCCGCGGCCATCGGCAAGGCGTACCGGCTGGAGCCCGGCGAGCACATCATCGGCCGAGGCTCCGAAGCCACGGTGCGCATCGACGACCACGGCGTCTCGCGAAAGCATGCCCGCATCATCCGCGCGCTCGACGGGGGCTGCCACGTCACGGATTTGGAGTCGACCAACGGCACGCTGCTCAACGGCACGCCCATCGCCACGGCGGAGCTTCAAGAGGGAGACCGGCTCCAGATTGGCACCGTCACGGTGTTCCGCTTCTCCAAGCGGGAGCTCTTGGAGCAGCGTGAGGAGCAACTGCGGCAGGCGTTGTCCGCCGCGCGCGTGGGCATCTGGGATTGGAACGCGCAGAGCGGCCGGGTGACGTGGAGCGAGCAGGTGGACCGGCTGTTGGGGCTGGCGGTGGGAAAGCTGTCCGGCCGCGCCATGGAGCTGGAGGAGGTGGTGCACCCCGGCGACCTGCCGCGCGTGCGAGAGGCCCTGTCCACCGCGCTGGAGAAGAAGACGCAGGTGGACGTGGAGTACCGCATCGAGCCACAGGGCAGCGGGTGGCGGTGGATTTCCTGCAAGGGTGACGTGCTGTGCGACGCGTCGGGCATGCCGGCGCGGGTGACGGGCACGGTGATGGACATCACCGCGCGCAAGCAGGCCGAGCAGGAGCTGAACCGTCAGGCGCTCATCTTCGAGAGCATCTACGACGGCGTGGTGATTACCGATTTGGGCGGCGGCATCATCGACTGGAACGCCAGCGCGGAGCGGATGTTCGGCCGCAACAAGACGGAGGCGCTGGGACAGACGCTCTTCCGCGTGCTGCATCCGGAGGAGCCGGACCGGCTCACCGGCATGGTGCTCGCCGCGCTGGAGAAGCAGGGGCGGTGGACGGGGGAGCTGGAGTTCAAGCGCCACGACGGCACCACCTGCTGGTGCGAATCCGTCGTCGTGCCGCTGCGCGACAGCGAGGGGCGCACCATCGCCAACATCATGGTCCACCGCGACACGTCGGAGCGAAAGCAGCTCCAGGCGCACCTCGTCGTGGCGGACCGGCTGGCGTCGGTGGGCACGCTGGGCGCGGGCGTGGCGCACGAAATCAACAACCCGCTGGCCTACATGCTCGTCAACCTGCACCTGGTGCGCGAGGGGCTGGAGCGGATGGAGAGTCAGGTGCCCGCGGCGGCCATCGCCTCGCTCCAGCAGTTGGTGCGCGAGACGACCGAGGGCGCCGAGCGCATCGCCACCATCGTCCGCGACTTGAAGGTCTTCGCGCGCGGCGAGCAGGAAGTGCGGCTGATGCCGGTGGACGTGCGCCGCGCGGTGGAGCTGGCGTGCAAGATGGCGGACAACGTCATCCGCCACCGCGCGCGGCTGGTGACGGAGTTCGAGCCGGTGGCCCCGGTGGAGGCCAGCGAGTCGCGGCTGTGCCAGGTGTTCCTCAACCTGCTGCTGAACGCGGCGCAGGCGATTCCGGAGGACCGCTCGCCGGAGCACGAGCATGAAATCCGCGTCGTCATCCGCGCGGGAGACCGCGGCCGGGTGCTGGTGGAGGTGCGGGACACGGGCATGGGGATGTCGCCCGAGGTGATGGACCGCATCTTCGACCCGTTCTTCACCACGAAGCCCGTGGGCGTGGGCACGGGGTTGGGGCTGTCCATCTGCCACGGCATCATCGAGTCGATGGGCGGCTCCATCCATGCGGAGAGCGACCCGGGCAAAGGGAGCACCTTCCGCGTGGTGTTGCGCGCGGCAACGCGGGAGCTGGAGGTGCTGCCGAGGCTGACGGCGGTGGTGGCCGTCAATGCGCGGGCGCGCATCCTCGTCGTGGATGACGAGCCGAACGTGACGTTGGCGCTCCAGCGCTCGCTGGCGGCGGACCATGAGGTCGCCACGGCGAACAGCGCGCAGGCGGCGCTGAGGTTGCTCAACGAGGGCAGCCGCTTCGACCTCATCCTCTGCGATGTGATGATGCCGGGGATGACGGGCATGGACCTGTACCACGAGCTGGGGCGCAGCGTGCCGGAGCAGGCGGGCCGCATGGTGTTCATGACGGGCGGCGCCTTCACCCCGCGCACGGTGTCCTTCCTGCGCGACGTGCCCAATCTGAAAATCTCCAAGCCGTTGGACCTCACCCAGCTCCGGGAGTTGGTGGGTCGTTCAGCGGAGGCGGGCAGATGAGCAGTCCCCTGGAACCCATCGTGTCCTCCACTCCTGTTGTTCCCGAGGTCGCCGGCGAGACGCGTCTGGCGGCGGTCTCCGATGAAGCACCGTCCCCTGTCCGCGAGCCGAGGGAGGGGACCGCGCGTGCGCTGGGGATGGGGCTCGTCGTCGGCGCGCTCCTGGCCGTCACCAACGTGTCCATGGGGTTGAAGCTGGGCTGGTGGGAGAGCGGCTCCGTCACGGCGGCGGTGTTGGGCTTCGGTGGTCTCGCGGCGGTGTCACGCAGGCGCGGCTCGCCGTACACGCCGCTGGAGAACAACCTCACGCAGGTGACAGCGGTGTCGGTGGGCGCGATGCCGGCGGCCGCGGGGCTCCTGGGGCCGCTGCCCGCGCTGATGCTGCTGGGGTTGGACGTGCCCGGCGTGGGAGTGGCGGTGTGGAGCGTGGCGCTGGGGGTGCTCGGCGTGCTGGCGGCGCACCTGTTGCGGCGGCGGTTGATGGAGGAAGAGGCGCTGGCCTTTCCCACCGGCATCACCACGGCGGAGCTCATCACCGCGATGCATGCCTCGGCGCCCGAGGAGAATCGCGGGCGCGGGGTGTGGTTGGCGGTGGCGGCGGGGGTGTCCGCGGCAATCACGGCGGTGCGCGATGTGCTCCAGAAGCTGCCCGGTATGGTGGCGGCGCCGGGCTCGGTGGGCGGGGTGTCGACCGCGTCGCTGACGTGGGGTCTGGCGTGGAGCCCCATGCTGCTCGCGGTGGGGATGATGGCGGGGTTGCACCTGGGCTTGAGCATGCTGGCCGGGGCGCTGGTGGGGTGGGGCGTGCTCGCGCCGTGGCTCTTGAATACGGGCGCGGTGAAGGACGCGACCTATGACTCCCTGCTCGGCTGGCTCACGTGGCCGGGCGTGGGGTTGCTGGTGGGCTCGGCGGTGGTGTCGCTCGCGGCGCAGGCCCGGGACTTCTGGGGCGCGGCGAAGGATTTGGGCTCACTGAAGCGGAGTGGAACGCTCCCTCGGTGGGCGTGGCTGAGCGGCGGCGCGGCGGCGGTGGTGACGCTGGCGCTGGGCGTGGGCCTGTTTGGGATGAGCGTGCCGCAGGTGTTGCTGGCGCTGGTGGTGTTGCTGCCGCTGTGCGCGGTGTGCGCGCGTGGCGCGGGACAGGTGGATGTGTCGCCGGTGACGCAGGTGGGGCAGCTCTCGCAGGTGGCGGCCGGGGTGCTGCTGCCTGGGGCGGTGGCGCCGAACATCGCGGTGGGCGGTGTGGTGTCCGGGGCGGCGGCGCAGACGGGCGTGAGCATGTGGGCGCTCAAGGCTGGGCACCTGCTGGGGGCCTCGCCACGGAGGATGCTCGGGGCGCAGTTGGTGGGAGTGCTGGCGGGGTCGCTGGTGAGCGTGCCGGCGTATCTGCTGCTGACGCGAGCGTATGGATTGGGCTCGGAGGCGTTGCCCGCGCCGTTCTCACATCAGTTCCGCGCGGTGGCGGAGCTGGCGGTGAAGGGGCTCGCGGGCCTGCCGCCGAACGCGGCGCTGGCGGGAGGCGTGGCGGCGGGTGTCGGCGCGCTCCTGACGGTGTTGGCGCGAGGCCGGGCGGCGCGGTGGATGCCTTCACCAGTGGCGATGGGAATCGGCTTCATCCTGCCCGCCTACTTCGCGGTGACGCTGTGCCTGGGTGGAGCGATGGCGGCGGTGGCGCGGTGGCGCTGGCCGCAGGCGACGGGGCGCAATGTGCCCGCGCTGGCAGCGGGCGCGATTGCCGCGGAGTCGCTCGTGGGCGTGCTCATCGGCGCGCTCAAGCTGCTGGGCCTCATGGCGTAGCGGACACTTCACGTCGGAGGGGCGTTGTCCCGAGCACGCTCCAGCGAGCGGCGGATGCGCGCTTCCATGAGATTGGGCAGCCGTGAGGCGAGCTGAAGCGCGTCCGTCAGGATGCGGATGGCTTCCTCTCGCTCACCCCGGCGCAGCGCCGCCAACCCCATCATCTCCAGCACCTCGAGCGGCTCCTGCTCCACGGACACCTGGGCGGACCACTCCCGCAGCGTGTGCCAGGCCTCCGCCGTGGCGTCGCGCGTGGCCAGCTCCACCATGGCGAAGAGCACCTCCTCCGACGGACTCAGCTCCACCCCATTGCGGCCCTCCGACAACACCTGCCGCACCTGCGCGAGCAACTCGCGGGCCCGCGCCTGCCGTCCCAGCCACGCCATGGTGCGCGCCTGGAGCAGCAGGGCCCACGGACGTGGCGCCACCTCCGGGTGCCGGCGCTCCAGCGTGATGGCCCGGGTGATGTGCGGCGTGGCCGCGTCGACGTCTCCCGCCTGGTAGTGGAGCTCACCCAGGTTGTGCTCGGCGAAGTACTCCCAGCCCACCATGCCCAGCTCGCGTCCCAGGTGCATGAAGCGCTCCTGGTCCTTCAACGCGTTGGCCAAATCCCTGCGAGCCACCCACAGGTTGCGGCGGTTGTTGATGGCGCTGCCCAGATGGAACAGGTCTCCACGCTCGGTGCACGCGGCGACGACCTCCGACAGCACCCGGTCCGTCTCGTCGATGTCGCCCAGATTGGGGAGCATCACCGCCAGCAGCAACTGGGACACCACCTGCGTCTCATAGCCCGCGTCGCCCAGGCGCCGGGCAATCTCCGCCGCCGCCTCCAGGGGCTCGCGGGCTTCCTGCCACTCGCCCTTGCGGAACAGCGCGCGGCCCACCGCCAGGAGCAGCCGGCCCTGCACATAGGCCGAGCCCACGCGGGCCGCCTTCGCCTGTGCCTCCAGCGCGCGAGCCTCGCTGGCGGGATAGTCATTCACCCAGTCCAGCGCCATGGCCTCGTCGAGCAGCAGCTCCACCTCCGTGCGCGTGTCACCCAACCGTTGGGCTCGCTCCCGAGCGGCGGCGAAGTCCGCCAGCGAGTCGTCATACCGACCGATGCGGATGCGCATCAGCCCGCGTCCTCGCAGCGCGGTGAGGCAGCGCAGCTCGTCCGTGCTCTCCAGCAGGTCCAGCGAGCGCGTGTACATGGCCTCCGCGTCGAGGAACGCGTGGCGTCCGCGTGCGGACTCGGCCAGGTCGATGGAGAGCGCGGCGGCCTCGTCGCGCAGGTCCGCGGCGGCGGCATGCAGGGCCAGCCGAGGCAGGCGCTGCCGCTCGCTGGCCCCGGTGGGGCCCAGGAAGTAGCGGTACGCGGCGCGGTGGATGCGCTGGCGTTCGGCGGCGGGGAGGGTGGCGGCGACCGCGTCGCGCAAGAGTTCGTTGCGGAAGCTCAGTCCTTCCAGGCGGTGGGACACCAGCAGTCCAGAGTCCAGCAACCTGCGCGTCGCATGTCCCGCATCCAGCGGGAAGCCACCGGCCGCGCCGTCGCGCTCCAGCTCCCGCACCACGCCCTCCGCCGTGGCGGCGGTGAAGTCCGTGCCCAGCAGGGCGCACAGCCGGGCGTGCGCGGCGAGCGTCGGCGGCAGCGCCCCCAACTCGCGGTCCGCCAGCCACTCCACGAGCCGCAGCTCGGGCACCTTCTCCACGCCGTCGGTGACGAGGTACCAGCTCCCGCCCGGAGCGCGCTGGCGCACCAGTCCCTGGCGCTTGAGGCCGCGCACCAGTTCCACCATGTAGAGCGGCACGTGCTGGGCGCGCTCGACGATGCGGTCCACCGCCTGCGCCGGCACGTTCTCCACCGGCTTGAGGAGCATGCGGCACAGCTCCTGCGCCTGCTCCGCCCCCAGCGCGCGCAGGGTCACCGTGGACTGTCGGGCCGCGCGAGTGCCCCACAGTGGCCGGCTCTTCTCGAACCCCGGGCGCGCCAGCACACACACCCAGATGGGGACGCTCGCCTCGGCGAGACACGCGTACTCCAGCGCATCCAGCGCCGTCTCCTCCGCGAAGTGCGCGTCGTCGATGACCAGACACAGCGAGCGCTCGCGTGCGGTGGCGGCCAGCAACTCACCCGTGGCGCGCATGGCCAGGGAGCGCAGCGCACCCGGCGCCGCCGCCCAGCTCTGCAGCTCCGGCCCGCCCGGCGCATACCACCCCAGCGTCGCGGCCACGCCCGGCCACAACTCCGTGCCGAGCGTGGGCCCCAGCCGCTGCATGATGGACGCGCGGCCCTGCTCCTCCGTGTCCGTGTTGTCGCTCTCGAAGGCATTGAGCGCGCAGCGCAGGAGCGTGCGCAGCGTACCGTCCGGGTCGCCCTGGACCGGCTCGCGTGAGCGCGTGGTGTAGATGCGAGTCAGTGGCAACTGCATCTGGAGTTCGCGAGCGAGCGCCGCGGCGAGGTGGCTCTTGCCCAGCCCTCGCTCGCCCATCACGGTGACCAGCGTCGGCGCCGCTTCGCCCACCGCCGCGCGGGCGCTGTCCAACAGCGAGGTCAGCTCCGCCTCGCGGCCGACGAGCACCTCGCTGCCCAACTGGAGCACGGTGATGTCTGGACGAGGCGCGGCGCCTGGGGACGCGGGACGCAGCAGGCCGGGATGGCCGGGCACCTCCGTGCAGGGCACCTCCGGCACGGCCTCCGCGGCGGCGGGAGACAGCAGGAGCCCGTGGGTCTCCGGGCCAATGGGGTAGCGGTCCGCGCGGGAGAGGATGGCGCCCAGGTAGCGAGGGGTGCCGGTGGGACGGCGCTGGACGGTGACGGCGGACACGTCCACCAGGGCGCTCGCGGCCAGTCCCCGGTCGGCCAGTCCCTCCGCTGCGCGCATGGCCCGGCGCACGGGATTTTCTCCCACGTCTGGGTCGAACACGGCGGCGATGCGCGGCCCATCCGTGAAGGCCAGATGCCCACCGTAGGAAGCGAGCCCCTTCTGCAGGCTGACGGGGTTGGCGCGGGACGTCAGGAAGAGCACGGCGACCGAGCGGCGCACCTGCGCGGGCCGAGGCTCACCGGGTGCGGTGGGACGGGGCGTGACGGGCTCGTGGGGACGGTGCGCGTGGGTGAAGGCCTCGCGCAGCGCGGTGCCGAGCGCCGTGGCGTCCTCGGGTCTGCGCGCGCGCTCCTTGGCCAGACACCGCAGCACGACTTCCTCCAGCGCCGGAGGCACGGGCGCGAAGTCGGAGGGTGGAGGCGGGCGCAGGGCCAGGTGTGCCTGGAGCACGTCCGGCGTGGGGCCGAAGAAGGGCGGCCGACCGGTGAGCATCTCGTAGAGCAGCACACCCAGCGCGTACACGTCCGTGCGCGCGTCCACGTCCGAGTTTCCCGCGCACTGCTCCGGCGCCATGTACTCCGCGGTGCCGGCGAAGCCAGACGAGTCGCTCGTCGTCGCGCCCTCACCGGGCAGGGCCGAGCCCTCCAGGGGAGAGGTTCCGCGCACCAGGCCGAAGTCGAAGACACGCACCTGCCCGCCGCCGTCCTCGTTCAGGAAGAGGTGCTCGGGCTTCAAGTCGCAGTGCGCCAGCCCTCGCGCGTGGACGTGGGCCACCGTGTCCGCCACGGACAGGGCCAGGGCGGCCAGCTCCTGGGCCGGCACGGGCCCCGCGGCGCGCGCCAGCCGCTCCGCCAGGGTGGGCAGCGGGACGTGCTCCATGACGAGGAAGCGAATGCCTCCGGAGAGCACGCCCACCTCGTACAGCGCGGGTACGGTGGGCGGCCCCAGGGTGCGCAGCGCCTCCGACTCCCGGACGAGCTGCGCGCGGGCCAGGGCATTGCCGGTGCGGGCCAGCTTGATGGCCACGCGTTGCTGGTCCGTCTCACGCCGGGCGCCCAGCAGCACGCCGAAGCCGCCGCGCGCCAGCACCCCTTCGACGAGGTAGCCGGGGATGAGTGGTGGAGGGGGCTCGGCGGACGACGCACGTCCCGCCCCGTCGACGGGTGAGTTCGGCGGGCACGGCGCGTGGGAGCCTTCCCAGCGCCGCCCACATGTCTGGCACCGCGGCACGCGGCAACTCTACGCCAAATGCAATGGGGATTCAGGACACCCCCTGGAAACCCCGGGGGTCGGTCTCGCATCACCTGGACTCCAGGGCCTCTTGCTGGCGCGAACGCACGTTCATTGCCCCGCCCGGGTGGCGATGCTGTCATGCCGCCTTCCCCGAGGAGGACCGCGTCGCGTGGGTGGCGTACCCAAAGGCGGGGCAGCTCGACACGGACCTCAACCGGGACATCCTCGCCAGGCGCCTGGAGCAGGAGGGAATCCAGGCCGTGCGGCAGGTGGCCATCGACACGGTCTGGAGCGCCCTGCGCTTCCGCCCGGGGACGTGAGCGCGTCGCGCCGAGGTGTCGGAATTTCGTCGTGATGAAGGGATGCTTCCCGTGGCGCGAGGAGCGGCGTGTTTGACTGACCGCTCTTCTCGTTCCTGGAGGTTGTCATGCCCTACGTCGATGGATTCGTCCTGCCAATGCCCACGAAGAACCTCGCCGCCTACCGCAAGATTGCGCGCAAGGCCGGCAAGATCTGGCGCGAGCACGGCGCGCTCCAGTACACCGAGTGCGTCGCCGATGACATCGCCGAAGCCCCGCTCGCCCTGTTCGCCAAGAGCGTGAAGCGCAAGCCCGGGGAGACGGTGGTGTTCTCCTTCATCGTCTATGCGTCGAAGGCCGACCGCAATCGCATCAACAAGCTGGTCATGAAGGACCCCCGCCTGAGTGGCATGCAGAGCATGCCCTTCGACATGAAGCGGATGATGTACGGCGGCTTCAAGCCCATCGTCTCGCTCTAGAAAACCTCAGCGGCGTCCGGCGGGTGGGAGGGAAGGCCCGCCGGACACCGTGAGGGACTACGGAATTTCCAGGGCGCGAAGCACCGTGGATTCCGAGTCCGGGGCTCGCACGCGCAACAGGAGCGCGGCGCCCGACTTCACAGAGGACAGGGTGTTGGCCGCGTCGGACGCGCTGGACACCTTGTCGTCACCCACCTGCACCAGCACCATGCCGGGCATCAGGCCCGCGCGCTCGGCGGGGCTGCCGGGCTCCACTTCCATGATTTGAGCGCCGCCGCCTTCCGCGTCACGCAGGCTGATGCCCAGCTTGCGCGTGGCGGGAGCGGTGAAGTTGCGCGGCGTGACTTCCTCCTCGCCGCGCTGGGCCGGACGCGTTCCGAGCGTCACCTCCAGCGACAGGGGCTTGCCACCGCGCACCAGCTCCACCTTCACGCGGCTGTCGGGCTTGAGCAGCGCCACGGCGCGGGTGAGCGCTCCAGCGGACTCCACCGCGCGACCTCCGACGGAGGTGATGATGTCCTCTTCCTTGAGGCCCGCGCGGTCGCCAGGGCCCCCTCGGCTGATGCCGGACACGACGGCGCCCTTGGCCGCGTCGACCTTGAGCGCGCGCGCCAATTCCGGCGTGAGGTCCTGGATGGCCAGGCCCAGGTAGCCACGGCGCACCGCGCCCGTCTCCTGGAGTTGGGGCAACAGCGCGCGGATGAGGTTGCTGGGCACCGCGAAGCCGATGCCGCTGGCGCCGCCGATGATGGCGGTGTTCATGCCCACCACTTCGCCCTTCATGTTGAAGAGCGGGCCGCCGGAGTTGCCGGGGTTGATGGCGGCGTCCGTCTGGAGGAAGTCGTCATAGGGGCCGGAGTGGATGTCGCGAGCGCGTGCGGAGAGGATGCCGGCGCTGACGCTGGAGTCCAGGCCGAACGGATTGCCGATGGCCATCACCGCGTCGCCCACGCGCACCGCGTCCGAGTCACCCAGCGGCACGAAGGGCAGGTTGTTCGGCGCGCCCTTGAGCTTGAGCAGCGCGACGTCGGTGAGCGGGTCTCTGCCCAGCACCTCCGCGTCGAACGAGCGGCCATCCTCCAGCTTCACGCGCACCGCGTCCGCGCCCTCCACCACGTGGTTGTTGGTGAGGACGGTGCCCGTCGCGTCGATGATGAAGCCCGAGCCCAGGCCCTGGCGCGGCTGCGGATTGCCCTGCATGCCCGGCGGCATGCCGAAGCGCTCCGCGAAGCCCGGAGGCAGGCCCTGCATGCCCGACATGCGCTTGGGGCGGGCCTGCACTTCGACATAGACGACGGAGCCCTTCACCGAGTCGACGAGTGGCGCCAGCGAGGTGACGGTGCCGGACGTCGCGGGATTGAAGCGCGCGGGCTGCACGGGCGCGCCGGAAGGTGTCGCGGCGGCGGCCGTCGCGGTGGCGGCGACCGTGGCGGTCGCTTGAGAGGAATTGGAGGCACCCAGGGCCTGGGCCTGTCCGCACGCGAAGCCCAGCGTCGCGGCGGGCAGGAGGGCCAGGGCACCGAGGAAACGGCGAGAGGGGAGCGAGCAGGCCATCGTTCGTTCTCCGTGAGGCCGGAGGCGTTCCGGCCAGGAAAGAGTGTTTGAGAATCGGCCCGGACGTGGGGAGGACGCGGAGCGGCTCCCCTTGGAGGTGGAAAGGTGTGCCGCTGGTCGTCCCCCGACTCCCGACGGCTGCCATTGCTCGGGGCTCGTTCCGCGAGTCCCCACATCCGAACCGATGCCAGACACCTGTGCACGTGCCGGGCCAGGGCTCCGCGCGGGGGACTCTCCTCTGAGGGTGGGAGCCGCGGGGCAGGAAGCGCGGGGCAATGTGCCCCGCTCGGGGCAAATGTCCCCGGGGCGAAGTGCCTCCTTCTCCTGGGGAATGAAGTGGCACGTCGAATGCTCTGCCCGGACCCGCTCGCACCCACGTTCCGGCCTTCATCGTGGAGGCTGGAGAGAGGGCGGGCAGCCCACCGCGCTGGAAGGAGTCGACCTTTGATGGGGCCAGACGAAGAGCAGGAGCAGCAATCAGGAGCGCGGCCGTGGCCGCTCCTGGACCCGGAGCGAGGGCAGCGCCCGCGAGTGCTCGTCGCGGAGGATCAGCCGGAGATGCGTGCGTTGTTGCGCAGGGCGCTCAAGCGCCAGGGTTATGAGGTGGTGGAGGCGGCGGACGGGCCTGGGTTGGTGAAGGCCATCATCGATGGCCTGCTCGCGGACCAGACGCAGGTGCCGGACCTCATCATCACCGACGTGCGCATGCCGGGGTACTCGGGGCTGGAAGTGGTGGCGCGGCTGCGGCGCGAGGGCTGGACGACGCCGGTCATCCTCATCACCGCGTTTGGAGATGCGCAGCTGCATCGGGACGCGGAGCTGTTGGGCGCGGCGCGTGTGTTGGACAAGCCCTTCGCGATGGAGGACTTGTGCGCCACGGCGGAGGCGCTCGTTCCGCCGGTCCGCTGAGCGCCTGCCTGCCCGACGCGGGCGGGGATGGAAGCAGGTGTGCACTCTCGAAGGGTGCTCTCTCGAACCGCGTTGAGGCGAGCGCTCCTCGCCTTGCTCCCCCTGGTGCTGCTGGCGCTGGCGTTCATCGTGATGCGCCACGAGCTGCATGAATTGCGAGGGGCGGACGTGGCCGAAGGGCTGGCGTCGATTCCTCGCGAGCGCATCGTGTTGGCGGTGGTGTGCGCGGCGTTCAACTACCTGGCGCTGACGCTCTATGACGTGCTGGCGCTGAAGCACCTGGGGCGCAGGCTGCCCTATCGGCAGGTGGGGTTCACGGCGTTCGTGGGCTACGCGTTCGGCCACAACATCGGCATGTCGTTCCTCACGGGAGGGGGCGTTCGCTACCGGCTGTATTCGGCGCGGGGGTTGACGGCGCTGGATGTGGCGCAGGTGGGGACGTTCAACGCGCTGACGTTCTGGGTGGGGTTGTTGGCGGTGGCGGGTGTGGCGCTGGTGGTGGATGCGGGGCAGGGAGCCATGGCGTCGCTGTCGCTCTCGCCCGGGGTGGCGCGGGGGCTGGGCTTCTCGCTGCTCGGGGTGTTGCTGGGCTATCTGGTGCTGTGCGCGCGGATGCGGCGGACGCTGAAGGTGGAGCGCCTGCATCTGGAGGTGTCGTTGCCCACGCTGAGGCAGGCGTTGGAGCAGCTCGTGGTGTCGTGCCTGGACTGGTCGCTGGCGGCGATGGTGTTGTGGGTGTTGTTGCCGTCAGGGGTGGGGATTTCGCCGCCGAGCATGGTGGCGTTGTTCGCGGTGGCGCAGCTCGTGGGCATCGCGAGTCAGGTGCCCGGAGGGCTGGGCGTGTTCGACTCCATCATCCTGGCGGCGCTGACGCCGGAGGTGCCGGCGTCGATGCTGCTCGGCACGCTCGTGGTGTACCGCATCGTCTACTACCTGCTGCCCTTCGCGGTGGCGGTGGTGATGCTGCTGGGGCACGAGCTTTCGCAGCACCGCGGCCACCTGGCGGAGCTGCGAGCGCGGCTGGGACGGCGACGGCAGGAGGGGTGAGGGAGGACGCTCGTCTCGCGGGGCTGGCATCCTCTAGCGAAGGTCCGCGAGGATGGAGCGATGCGACTCCTCGCGTGCGCCGTGCTCCTGCTCTTCTTCTCGGCGTGTGCGACGTCGGCCCCGGGTCCAGGAGCGCGCGTGCCCCCGAGCCGGAGGGTCGCCAATCTCCAGAGAGCGGCAAAGCTGCCGTGGACGGACGGAGGGAAGTGCGCCGTCCATCAGGCCTCCCAGCCATGGCCCGTACTGGCGGAGCGGTGTTTCCAGGCACTCGACCATGATCGAGTCCGGTTCAATGACCCCACGGGCAGGTGCGCCGTTGCCTCGGTGGGCATGGCTGTCATGGGAACCGGACTCTGTGTCCTCGCGGCCCCGGAACTCATCGCGGGTGCTGTACTTGTCGTTGGCGTATTGGTGGTGGGCGTCGCCATCAAAGAGGCGCTGGATGCATATGCCCTGAGCGGGAGTCACCCCGAGGAGGAAGAGGTCACGCTCCTGGCGAAGCCAGCATCGCGGGAGTCCTCCTCGAATCGAAAGCCCCAACCCGAGCCAGCAGGGCAGGACTGGTTTTCTCCAACACCACCCGATTCCCCTGAGAAAGAGCGCCACCCCCGGTGTGAGCCCGTCCCAGTGCCTCACCTTGGCGGAGATGCAGCTCATGACAGGTGCGCCGACCAGTTCCCTCCGAACCGATTTCCCGGCAAGGACGTGCTCGTGAAGGGCAAACGCTTCGACGCGCTGCAGGTCGGCGTGCGTGTGCTGTGGGAAATCAAGACCGATCAATTCGACACGTACTCTGATTTCCTTCAGGGGCAGGTGGTCCGGCAGCAGGTGGCGACGATGCGAGAAGAGCGAAGCATCGCGACCGAGTGCGGATATGGCTTCGTGGTTGGGGTGAGCACCGAAGCCCACAAGGAAGCACTGGTGGAAGAAGAAGCAACTCTCAACATCGTCGTCACGGGATGCAAGCGGTGACAACTCGAAGAAGGCTCGGCATCGCCGTCTACGCGCCAGCGCTCACGAACAGTGACGGCCGCGTGCTCGCGGTCATCCAAGGCATGGAACGGGCTCTGCTCGGCTTGCGTCTGGAGTGGAAGGTCTCCGAAGACGGGCACCCCATCGCCTTGCCTGCGCGCGACACATGGCTCGCTGAGGAGATGAGGGACGGGGGATTCCCTCTCGTGTGCAACGGTGACGAGCGCTACCCCGTGATGGTTCATGGACTGCAAACACCTGGGAGTCAGGCGCCGGGCGGTCAGCCGATGCTCGATGTCCATGCAAAGCTGCCGCTGGATGAGGCCATGACCGCGGTGGCGCCGGGTGTGCTTGAAGGCGTGGCGGAGGGCGCCCGCGCGTACTGGGGGCATGCGACGCCGTCCAAAGCGGCGGCGCAGATCGCTGGGCAGACGGTCGACCCGGTGCACAAGCCTGGGGTTCCGCCCCGAGGGCTCCCAGTACTCAAATTCCCTGAGAGAATCCGCTCGCCGGAGATTCCCCATCGCTTGGGGTGGCTGAACTATTGGTCGGCTGCTGCTGCCCGAGCCATCGGGTTTCCGGATGCCTCGCGCGACGCCGAACTGCTCACGCGAGCGCGTGGAACTCCATCGGGCGGGTGGGTCGTACAGCTCACGGACGCGCCGCTCGACCTGGATGACCCCGCCCATCTGGACGTGCTCCTGCGGACCTATGAACGGTTCCCGGAGATTGGTGGTCGCTCAGTTCCTTGACCTTCGTGAACAGGGGCTCCGCGCGCGTGTTGTGCCGGCCTTCGTTTCCTGCTTCCGTGGCCCACTCGATGCGAGTCCATCAAACAGCGTGGGTGTCGGCGCTCTGTGTCCTGGGCATGGGGCTGGGCAACGGCTGTAGCTGTGGCCCCGCGCAGCGGCGCATCACCCCCGAGGGCGCGCCGACGCGGAAGGTCGCGCACATCGTCCAGGAGTATCCGCACTCGACGGACGCCTTCACGCAGGGCCTCGTCTTCCACCAGGGTCGCTTGTTTGAAAGCACCGGCAATCAGGGCACGCTGCGCGAACTCTCCCTGGAGTCCGCCACGCCGCTGTGGATGGAGCCGCTGGGCAACATCTTCACGGAGGGCCTCGCCAGCGACGGCGAGCGCCTCTACCAGCTCACCTGGACGGAGGGCCTGCTCTACACGTGGAGCGGCCTGCCCCCCACGCGTGAGCGCACCACGCGTTACTCCGGTGACGGCTGGGGCCTGTGCTACTGGCAGGGCCGCCTGGTCCGCAGCGACGGCACCTCCATGCTGACCTTCCACGCACCCGACACCTTCGAGCCCGTGGGCTCCGTGGAAGTCACCCTGCAAGGCCTCCCCCAGGACCAGCTCAACGAACTCGAGTGCGCCAACGGCGTCATCTACGCCAACGTCTGGCACTCCTCGAGCGTGCTGGAAATCGACCCCGCCACGGGCCACGTCACCGCCATCATCGACGCCTCCGCCCTGTCGCGCGCCGTGTCTCCCCAGCTGAACAGCCGCGAGGCCGTCCTCAACGGCATCGCGGTGGAGCCCGGCACCGGCCGCATGCTGATGACCGGCAAGCTCTGGCCGAAGCTCTTCGAAGTGCGCCTGGAAACCGTCGACTGACGCTCAGGGCTTCTTCGCCTCGTCGTCGCGCTCCAGCTTCCGGTACAGCGTCTTCCGGTCCACGCCGAGGATGCGCGCCGCCAGCGTCCGACTGCCACCCACCGCCTCCAGCACGCGGTGGATGTAGCGCCGCTCCAGCTCCTCCAGCGTCACCAGCTCCGACGGGTCCGTGTTCTCCGGCACCACCTTCGGCTGGCTGTAGTTCCGGATGCGCTCGGGCAGGTCATCCACCGTGAGCTGCTCGAACGACGTGAGCGCCACCGCGCGCTCCATGCAGTTCTGCAGCTCCCGCACGTTCCCCGGCCACCCATAGGCCAACAGCCGCTGCGCCGCCGCCGGAGACAGTCCCACCACGCGCTTGTTGTTGCGCGCCGCGAACTGCTCGATGAAACGCTGCGACAACAGCAGCACGTCATTGCCCCGCGCCCGCAGCGGAGGCAGCTCCACGCCGATGACGTTGAGCCGGTAGTACAGGTCCTCGCGGAACCGGCCCTCCTCCACCGCCAGCTCCAAGTCCCGATTCGTCGCCGCCACGATGCGCGCGTCGAACGGCACCTCCGTGTCCCCACCCACCGGCCGCACCACTCGCTCCTGGAGCGCGCGCAAGAGCTTGGGCTGGAGTGTGAGCGGCAATTCACCCACTTCATCCAGGAACAGCGTGCCGCCATTGGCCTGGACGAAGAGGCCCGTGCGCGTCGCCTTGGCGTCCGTGAAGGCGCCCTTGGCGTGGCCGAACAGCTCGCTCTCCAGCAGCGCCTCCGGCATCGCCGCGCAGTTGAGCGCCACGAACGGCCCCGCCGAGCGACGCCCCCGCGTGTGCACCGCGCGCGCGGCCACTTCCTTGCCCGTGCCGCTCTCGCCGGTAATCAGCACCGTGGAGTCCAGGTCCGCCACCCGGTCGATGAGCGCATAGGCCTGCTGCATGGCGGGGCTCTCTCCCACCACCGCGCCGCTGTCCTGCTGCCGTCCCAGCTCCTGCCGCAGCCGGCGCACCTCGTCGCGCAGGGCCCGGTGCTGCACCGCGCGCTCCAGCACCAGCACCAGCGCGTCCAGGTCGATGGGCTTGGTGACGAAGTCGTACGCCCCCGCGCGGATGGCGGCGACGGCCGTCTCCAGGCTCCCGAACGCCGTCAACACGATGACGGGGATGTCCGGCCGGTTGAGGACGATGCGCTCGCACAGCGCCAGCCCATCCATCCCGGGCATGCGCAGGTCCGTCAACACCACGTCGAAGTCCTCGCCGGACAGTCGCGCCAGCGCCTCGTCGGCGGACCCGAGCGCCACGGGCGTGTAGCCCCGACGGGTCAACCCCTTCTCCAACATGGCGCGCATCTCGCGCTCGTCCTCGACCATCAGGACGCGGCCTGGCATGTGTCCCCTCCGCTCGGCAGGTAGATGGAGAAGCAGCTACCGCGTCCCAGCTCGCTGCGCACGGCAATCCAGCCGCCATGGTCTCTGACAAGACCATACGAAACGGACAGCCCCAGCCCCGTGCCCTCGCCCACGTCCTTCGTGGTGAAGAAGGGCTCGAAGACATGGCCCAGCACGTCCGGGGGGATTCCGCCGCCCTCGTCCTCCACGTCCACCCGCACGTAGCTGCTCTCCGCGCCCCCCACGTCAGTGGGCGGTGTGGCGCGCGTGCGCGTCGCGTGGATGCGCACCGTTCCGGGCTTGTTCATCGCCTGCAGCGCGTTCATCACCAGGTTCGTCAGCACCTGCTGCACCTGTCCTCCATCGGCCTCCAGCATGACACCCGGGGGCACGTCGTCCACCAGGGTGATGCTCTTCTTGGAGGCCATGGGCTTGAGCAGCGACAGCGAGCGGTCCACCAGCTCCCGCACGTCCTCCGGGGCCCGGTGGGGCGCGCGGCGCCGCGCGAAGTCGAGCAACTGCCGGATGATGCCCGTCATGTGCTGGGCCTGCTGGCTGATGATGCGAGCGCACTCGCCCACCTCCTCGCCCTCCGCTTCGCCCGAGGAAATCATCTTCGAGCGGCCCATCACCACGTTGAGCGGCGTGCCCAGCTCGTGCGCCACGCCGGAGGCGAGCTTGCCCACGGTGGTGAGCCGGTCCGCGTGGCGCAGGTGCTCCACCGCGGACAGGCGCGCGACAGTCTCCGAGGACAGGCGGGAGCGCGTCTCCTCCAACTGCTCGCCCATGCGGTTCATCGCGTTGGCCAGCATGGTGATTTCATCACCCCGGCGCCGGGTCGGCAGCCGCACGCGGGCCGTCAAGTCGCCCTGGCCGAAGCGGTTCGCCAGTTGGACCAGCTCGTCCACGGGCTCGCCGACGAGCTTGCGGCCCATGGCCATGGCGGCGATGAAGAAGGCGAAGGTGATGGTGCCGGTGGCGACGATGGTGCCCACCACCGTGACGAAGACGTGCTGGCGCTCCTCGCCCAGCGACTCGGTGATTTCGATGGCGCCAAAGCGCTGGCCCCGGCCGATGAAGACCGGCGTGTAGGAGTGCAGCAGGCCAGGGTCCGGGCTCGGGTCCACCATGGAGCCGTCCTTCCCCTGGCGCAACGTGGCCAGCAGGCGCGGCGGGAATCCGACGAGTGACGGAGTCCCCGGGCCACCATCCAGCCAGACCCAGCGCAGGTGGACCTGCCCCTGGTAGCTGTTGGACTGGTTCAGGATGGTGAGGGCTTCACGCTCACCGGCGAGCTGCCACGCCTTGCCGATGGCTCCGGCGAGCGTGTGACCGAGCAGCTGGTGGTCGTGTTGCATGTCCAGCGCCGAGCGCTCCAGCTCACGGCGAACCTGGATGACCTGCAGCCCGGCGATGACAGCCACGGCGAGCAGGACGAGGGCGAGGGTGAACTTGCGAGCGAGTTTCACGGGAGGTCGAGGCTATTCCGGTCCATGCACCTTGGAGGGGTCGAATACGCATGGACCGGAAGGAAGTACTCACAACGTACCGCGAGTGCCGCGAGAAGAGAGCAGTGCGTCGTGCCGGAGTCCTTGGAGGGAGTGGGAGCGACCTTCGTGCGTCACACGGAGGCCTAGAGCATCCGCCATGCCAGGGCGGTGCTCGGAGCGCTCTGCCTCGGAGGAGGGTGTCTCGGCGGGGCGGGATGACCCGCCGAGACCGGGGCACATTGCCCCGTGGGGGCGAAGTGCCCCCGCCTCAGAACCCCTTGGGCAGGGCCACCACGTCGCTGACCAGCGAGAAGCCACTCGCGGGGCAGGCGGCGATGGCGGGCTCCGACGTGTCGAGGAGTCCCCTGCGCTCGACGAGCGTGCTGCCCACGACCTCGTGGACGAAGATGCGCCCGCCGTTGGTGTCGCCCAGGTAGGTGCGATTGCCGACCACGGCGAAGCGGCCGGCGGCCGGAATCGGACAGGAGCCGATGCCCGGCGAGCACTGGATGGGCGCGGTGGACACCACGCGGTCCTGCGCGTCGAGGAGCACCAGCGCCGAGCGCTCCACGGACAGCAGCTTGAAGTTGGTGTCATAGACGGCCTTGCCGCCGCAGCTCACGAGGAGCTGCTCGCCCACGGGAGCCACGGAGCCCGGGTTGAGGCAGCCGTCGCCCAGGTCGATGAGGTCCACCGCGCGGCTCGTCGGGTCGATGCGTGCGAGCAGGCCAGGCCCGCCGGGGCTGTACGTGACGGGGTTCAGGTTGTTGAGGGTGACGTACAGCTTGCCGTGGTGTTCGGTGATGCCGGTGGGCGTGGACAGCGTCGTGTTGTCGGGGAAGGGCTTCAGCGCGGCCCCCGAGGGCAGCACGATGGTGTCCACCACGGCGGGTTCGTTGTTGGCCAGCGAGACGCGCACCACACGGCCCCCGGCGGACGGGTCTCCCAACAGGTTGCCGTAGAGCGTGACCCAGAGGTCGTGGGTGCCCGTCCTCGTCATGGCGAAGGGATTGGTGTTCGCGCCGAAGCTCACGCTCGCGACGTTGGTGAAGGTGATGCCGTTGGGGAAGCGGGAGCCCGGGGGGCCGGGAGGCAGGGGGTCTCCTTCGCGACGGAGCACCTGGAGCGTGTTGTCGGACGAGTTGAGGATGTAGACGTACGGGTCCTGGACCAGGACCTGGTTGGGAGCGCGGCCCGTGTCGTTGCTCGCGGGCAACACGCCGTAGTCGCTCAGTCGCGCCTGGACGAGCTTGCGCGTGGAGTCGAGCACCAGCAGCACGTCCAGCATCCGCGCCGCGCTCTGCGGAGACGAGGCCACCAGGGTGTTCGGACCCTTGAAGTCCGAGCCGGACTGGATGCCCACCACCTGCCCGGTGTTGAAGCACGTGGCCACCACGTCATAGGTGCACACGCTGCCCCGGCAACTGCGGGCGTCTCCGCAGACGTTGCCGCAGGCGCCACAGTTGTTGGGGTCGGCCTCCCCGTTGATGCACGCGTTGCCGCACTGAAGCATGCCCCCGGCGCAGCTCCCCTGGCAGTCGCCGTTCATGCACACCTCGAAGGGTTGGCAAACCTTGCCGCCTTCACCCGCGCAGCCGCCGCAATGCTGGGGCGAGGACTGGGTATCGACACAGGCGCCGCCGCAGGCCGTGGCGCCCTGCTGACAGCGGCACGCGCTCTGCGCGCAGAGCTGTCCGGTGCCGCAGGTGTTGCCACACTCGCCGCAGTTCGCGGACTCGCTGGTGAGGTCCACGCAGGTGTCCCCGCAGCGGGAGAGTCCCTCGCTACAGACGACGCCTTCGTCGGGGCAGCCCGTCAGCAGCAGGCACGACAACAATGAGACCAGGGCAGCGAGGTGTCGCCCGGGAGGAAGTGACGCGGCATTCATGGGGTGTCCGCCTTTCGATGCGAAGAGGGAGAAACGTCGAGTGCCATCGCCACGGAGGCGAGCACGGCGCGGCCCGGCAGGGGATAGCCGTCGAAGTCCTCGACGAAGGTGTCGAAGACGTTCTTGAAGTCGACGGAGAACGTCAGCGCGGGCCTGCGCCCCACCGTGCTGGACACCCCCGCATGCAGCAGGGCACGCGCTGGCAGCAGCAGCTCTCCGGTGCGGTTGCGCAGTTGCGAGGACTGGGCCCGCAGCTCCACGCGTCCCGTCAGCCACGAGGGGCCCGCGGCCACGCGCGCGGACAGCGTGTGGCGCGGGCGGAGCGGTATCTCCTTGAGGTAGTAGCGCGGGTCATCCCGGAGGTTGCGGGAGACGAGGAGCGTGTACGCCAGGGAGCCGGACAGGAACGACGTGGGCCGCGCCTCCGCGTCCACTTCCAGCCCCGAGACTCGCGCCGAGGCGAAGTTGAAGGGCTTGGCGGCGAACGGGGGATACGCCTCGTAGGCGATGAGGTCT
Source organism: Myxococcus sp. CA051A (assembly GCF_013336705.1). Lineage (NCBI taxonomy): Bacteria > Pseudomonadati > Myxococcota > Myxococcia > Myxococcales > Myxococcaceae > Myxococcus > Myxococcus sp. CA051A. The sequence goes on from NZ_JABUMS010000003.1 coordinate 138,268, forward strand.
TCGTAGAGGCTGTGGAACCCTCCCACGGACACGAGCGAGCGCTCCGTGCGGTGCGCCACGGCCACGTCCGCGGACACGGCCCGCTCGGCGCGCAGGTCCGCGTTGGGCAGCAGTGTGCCCTGGCGTACGTACAGCTCCAGCAACGAAGGCGCGCGGTGGGCCTGGCCCACGTTGGCGCGCAGCTCCAGGCGCGCGGGCAGTGACACCCGGGCACCCAACTTGGGTGACCACAGCGTGTACGGGCCCACGCGCTCCAGTCGCAGTGAAGGCGTCACGTGAAGGCGCCCCGAGAGGAACTCGACGTCATCCATCGCCATGACGCTGGCGCGCAGCCAGGAGGTCCGCTCTTCCGTCGGCGTGGCGACGCCTCGCGTGGACAGGCCCTCTCCGCCCACGCTCGCCAGCGCGGAAACGACGTGCCAGTCACCCAGGGGCAGCCGTCCCTCGAACTCACCTCCGCCGGCTCGCAGCACCTGCACGCCCTGTTGTGACACCGGGCCACCCGACAGCTCCAGGCGCTCCTGCCGGAAGTGCGCGCGCGCCGACACATCGACGCGGTTCGCGAGTGAGCCGAGCACGCGCAGGCTCAGCACGCCCCGGCGGCTGGACTGCCGCGCATCCGCGACGGGGTTCTGCGCCGTGCCCGCGAGCCCTCGTCCTTCCAACGAGCCCTCGCCCATCGCGTCCACCACCACGCCCGGGGCCAGTCGGTGCCGCACGCGCAGCAATGCCCCCGCGCCGCGTGCATCGTTGTTGTCACGTCGCCGCGTCTCGGGCGCGTCTCCCGGCAACGTGGGCGTGGTGTCGAAGGGGTAGGAGAAGCCGCCGGAGGAGGTGCCTCCGTGCACGAGCAGGAGCAGCTCACTGTCCAGCAGCGGGCCGGTGGCGGCGAGCCAGCCCGTCGCGGTGTCCCAGCTCCCATAGCTCACTTCGCCGGACAGGCTCAGCGTGTCGCCGGGACTTCGGGTGACGATGTTCACCACGCCGCCGAGTCCACCGCTGCCGTAGCGCGCGCCCGCGCTTCCGCGCAGCACCTCGAACTCGCGTGCGAGCGCCAGGGGGATGCGCGACAGGTCCGCGCTGCCCCCCGCGCCATTGAGGGGAATGCCGTCGAGCAGCACCAGCGTCCCGTTCGACGAGGCTCCCCGGACGACCAGGCTCTTGCTCTGTCCGTACCCGCCAGACTCCTGGATGGCGACACCCGGTGAGGTGGCGAGCACCTCGGCGGTGTCGCGGGCCGTGCCGCCGCGCTCCTCCACGGAGATGACGGTGACGACGCTGCTGGGGTCTCGTTGCGACGCGCGGTCCATCGGCTCGGGGTCGGGCACCTTGCCCACCACGTCGATGACCTCGGACATGGGAGGTGTTCCCGCGTCCTCGGTGGACTGGGCCCATGCCGGCGCGCACGCCAGCAGCGCCAGACTCAAGAGCCACCGCGTGAGTGCCGTCTTCACGCTCCTGTACCGGGAGCGAGTCCCGGACCGAAGCCGAGGATGGAGGCGCGGCGCAACGAGCCGAGCATCCGCAGCAGTCGCGCTTCGTCCAGCGTGGAGTCCTCGCGAGAGGCGCGCTCCAGCAACTTCCAGCCCGTCATTCCGGGCTCGACCTTCGTCACCAGCTCCGAGAGCGTGAGGGAGACGAGCTGGAGCACCGTGCCCCACGGTGTCCGCACGCGGAACGCGCCACAATGTCTCCACCCGCCGGTCATCTGGCGCGCATCCTCCAGGGCGCGACCTTCCGCGTCCAGAGCGAAGCCCAGGGGCTCCTTCAACAGGTGCCGCAGGTCCGTTTCACCCGTGAATCCGGAGGGCTCGGGCGCCAGTCGCTCTCCGAGCACGAGCAACTCCAGGTCCAGCAGTGAAGCGTAGGCCGCCTGCTTCAGCACCAGGTGCTCACCGAGCACGCAGCCGTCGAGCCCCGTGGACAGCAGACACCAGAGGGCGTCCTCGGGTGTCTCGACGATGGGCTCTCCCGCGACGTTGAAGGAGGTGTTGAGCAGGACGGGCACGCCGGTGCGCGCATGGAACGCCGAGAGCAGCGCGTGCAACAGCGGGATGTGCTCCGCGCGGACCGTCTGGACGCGGCCCGTGCCGTTGACGTGGGCGACGGCGGGGACGCGATGACGCTGGGCCTCGCGAAAGCGCCACACCCGGAGCATGAAGGGACTGTCGTCGGAGGCTGTGTCGTCGAGGTCGAACCACTCGCGCGCATGCTCCGCGAGGATGGCGGGCGCGAAGGGACGGAACGCCTCGCGGAACTTCACCCGGCTGTTGAGGACGTCCTTCATGTCGCCGGGACGTGGGTCGCAGAGAATGCTCCGCTGCCCGAGCGCGCGAGGGCCCAGCTCCGAGCCTCCCTGGAACCACCCGAGCATCTTTCCTTCCACCAGCAGGTCGGCGACCGCGGGCACCACCGAGGGCAACCGACGTGACACGACAGCGGGAGTCGCCTGGATGGCGCGGTCCACCCATGCGGAGGAATAGGTCCTGCCCACGCTGTCCTGTTGGAGCCGTCGAGTCGACTGTCGCCCTGTCAGGTGCCAGAGCCCGTGATACGCCGCGCCCAGGGCCGTGCCGCTGTCCTCGGCGGCGGGCATGACGTAGACGTCGCGGAAGCCCGCCTCCGTGAAGAGTCGCTCGTTCGCCACGCTGTTGAGCGCGACACCGCCCGCGTAACAGAGCCTGTCGCACGACGTGCTCGCGCGAAGGCGTCGGACGATTTGCAGCAGCCCTGCTTCCAGCGCCGCCTGGGCGGAGGCCGCCAGGTTCCGATACTCCTCCTGGCGCGCAGGCCATCGCTCGTTGTGTGGGAAGCGCCGAGGCACGGCGTCGGAGAAGACGAACCGTCCATCGACGATGTCGAAGAAGTCGGTGATGGGGATGTCAGGCACGCCGTAGGGCGCCAGCCCCATGACCTTGCCCGGCCCTTCGAGCACGTCGGAGAAGAGCTGGCGCCCGACGGCGGAGTACAGGCCGCCGAGACTGCCGAAGCGCGGCATCCCCTGGAAGCGCTCCAGTTCCGCGGAGGCGGTGACCTCCAGGAAGGTCCCCAGGTGCTTCTCCAGCGGGACGAAGCCGTCGCGCGACGCGCGGTAGACGGAGAGCGTCTCTTCTCCTCGCCGCTCCGAAACGACCGCCGCCAGCTCCGTTTCGGACAGGTCCTGGACGTTGGAACCGAAGCCGTCGGCGACGAGCACGAGGGCCTCATCGAAGCCGGACGTGGCGAAGGCGCCGACGGCGTGTCCCAGGTGATGCGATAGGGTGAGCGTGGGCACCCCCGTCCTGGCGAGGGCGAGGTCGGGGTTGGCCCGCACGTCGAAGAGGGGCCCGCGAGGCCCCATCAGCGAGCAGCACGCGACGAGGCTCAAGTCCTCGGGTTGGATTCCCGCGTGCTCCAGGCAGTAGCGCACCGACAGTGACGCGAGGCCGCCAGGAATCCACGCCCGCTTGCGTCGCAGCAGGCGCTCTTCCTGGATGGCCACGACCAGCTCGTCGCCGCGCAGCAGACACGCGGCGCCGTTGTGGTTCGACGCGCCAATGCCCAGCACCCACGGAGCGCTGTGGCCTGACATGGCGATGCCTCAGTTCGCCGGGGCGGGCTCGGGCCTCAAGGAAGGAGCCTGGGGCGGAGCCACCTTGGGGGCCGCCTGCTTGCGAGGCGCGGGAGCGGCGGGCGCGGGCGCGGCGACATTGAAGAGGTTGACGAGCACGCCCACGGCCGCGAGCTGGGACGTGGTCGGGTTGTAGTCAATGGCCTCGCCGATGGGGAAGTCCACGGAGCTGGAGGACTGGACCTGGAGCTGGCCGTCGGGGGTGACGAGGACGGTCCACAAGAAGCCCTCCTGCGTGGTGGCGAAGGCATACGGCTGGCCGCCGACGCGGGCCATGGCGGCGCGGAACGCGAAGGACTGGGGCAGGGCCAGGTTCTGCTTCAGGTCCACGGAGCCCTGGGACTGGAATTCAGCGGGGCGCACGCGGAAGAGCCACGTGTTCTTGTCCGCCGGGCCCACGGAGCAGGCCACGGCGACCAGGTGGTCATCGAGGATGGCCAGGCCGTTGATGCCGCGCTGGGCGGCCGGGTTGTAGCGCTTGCGGGCGAGCACGTTGCCCTGGGGGAGCTGGAGCATCACCAGGTCTCCGTCCTCGGCGCCGGTGATGACGATGCCGTCGCGCCACGCGACGATGTCGCGCACGTTCCAGAGCTGGAAGGGGCTGGGGATAGGGTCGGGAGAGCGGACGTTGAGCTTCTTCAGCACCGCGAGCTGGCGGCCGTTGCGCGAGACGTTCCAGATGAGGACGAAGCCATTCTCATGGCCCGTCACCAGATACTCGCGATTCGCGTGGACGACGAAGACGCCGCTGTTGGCGGTGCCCACGTCCGCGTCGTAGGCGAAGTTCTCGAAGCGGAACGCGCGAGGAAGCCTGTCCAGGTGCGCGGGCTCCGCGTCCTCTTGCAGCGCGGTATCCCGCTCGCGCCAGAGGGTGATGGTGGTGCTGTCATTGGAGGTGACGAAGGTCCGCTCGTCGCGGACGGCCATCATCTCCACGCCCCGGTTGGCGGGGGTGCGCAGCACATCGGTGAGCATGGGTCCCCACTCGGTGGGGCCAGGAGGGCGGAAGAACGTCATGGAGCCATCCAGACGTCCAACGATGAAACGGCCCGAGTCCAACCACTGCAACTGCTGGGTGTAGGGATACGTGGTGCCAACGGGTGTGAGCACCTGGGCGGCGAGGTTGCTGTCGGCGGTGCCGGCCTGGGCCTGTTCCTGGGCATGGGCGTCGTGCTGACAGGCCATGACAAACAGCAGCACCAGTCGTGGCAGGACGCGAACGAATCCATCGAGCTTCATGTTGAGCCTCCTCCTACATGCGCTTCAGTCGGGAATCCCCAAGCGCCCCCCTCGGCAGGATGGAGTCAGGCAAACGTTGTCATGTGCTCGGCCAAGGCGGCTGCGAGGCGATTATAACTTTCCTCCCGACGGGTGTCATGGTTGCACAGGGGAGCTGTCAGGATTGGCAATCCCTTGCGCTGGCGCAACGTGTTGATGAATGCCCGACTGAGTCGGGGATTCTTGAACAGGTCATGGATGAACGTGCCAAAGATGGGCAGTCGCTCATGCACGGCGCCATCGACTCCGCCCGCATGGGCGTACAGCGGCCTCGCGCTCGCATACCTGACGAGTCCGGAGTGAATCTCATACCCTGACACCTCGCCCGCGCTCGCGAAGGGGTTGTCGGGCGTCGGCGTGTAGTGACGATTGAAGACCGTCTTGCCAGGGAGGAACTCCACGTCGATGTCCAACAACCCCAGCCCCGTGGTGCTGCCGTGCTCGGACTCGCGGCGGCCCTCGTCGAGCAACTCACGCCCCAGCATCTGGAAGCCCCCGCAGATGCCGACGATGGGCGTGGTGGTGCTCAAGTCCTGGAGCACCCGCTCGAAGCCGATGCGCCGCAGGTGGAGCAGGTCTCCCACCGTGTTCTTGGTGCCGGGAACGATGATGGCGTCCGGCGCGCCAAGCTGGTCCACGGAGCGCACGAAGCGCACGCGCACGTGGGGCTCCTCCTGGAGATAGTCGAAGTCGGTGCTGTTGGAGATGTGCGGCAGGTAGAGCACCGCCACGTCGATTTCAGGCGCGCCGTGCATCCGGGGCTGGACGCGGTCCTCTTCCTCCAGCGCCAGGGACAGGTAGGGCATCACCCCGACGACGGGCCGCTTCGCGTGGTGCTCGATGAAGTCGACGGCGGGCTGGAGGACCTGCCGGTCTCCTCGGAACTTGTTGATGATGAAGCCGGCGATGCGCTCGCAGTCCTCGGGCGCCACCAGCTCCAGCACCCGCAACGTGCCGAGCAGCTCCGCCGCGATGCCGCCCTTGTCGATGTCCACCGCCAGGTACACGCGCGCGTCCAGCCGATGGGCCACCTCCATGTTCACCACGTCGAACGGACGCAGGTTGGGCTCCGCGCAGCTCCCCGCGCCTTCCGCGATGACCAGGTCGTAGTGCCGCGTCAGGTGGTCGATGGACTCCTGGATGGCGGACAGCTTGAGCGCGCGGTGCGTGTCGGAGAGGAAGTACTCGCGCGCGTCGACGTCCTGGTGCGGCCGGCCGTGGATGATGAGCTGGCTGACGCTGTCCGACTTGGGTTTGAGCAGCAGCGGGTTCATGTGGACGATGGGCCGCTGCCTCGCCGCGAAGGACTGCACCGCCGTCGCCCGGGCGATTTCCTCGTTCTCCTCCGTGACGAAGGAGTTGAGGGACATGTTCTGCGACTTGAAGGGGGCCACGCGCAGCCCCTTGTTGGCGTACAGACGGCACAGGCCAGCGACCAACGTGGTCTTCCCCACGTGGGAGCCCGTGCCTTGAATCATGAGGTGAGGGTGCTTCGGCATGGCGGGCCTCCTGGCGCGCGTGCACTATAAGGCGTCAACCTCTCACGGGTTCCCTGCTGCTCATGTCCGTCGCGCGCTCCCTCTCCCTGCTCGTCGTCTCCCTCACGCTCCTCGTCGGCTGCCAGCGCTCCGCGCCAGCTCCGGAGGCGGGGACGCGGCGAATCGTCTCGCTGTCTCCCGGAATCACGGAGACGCTCTACGCGCTGGGTGCGGGTGAGCAGGTGGTGGGCCTCTCCGACTGGGCCTCCTGGCCCTCCGAGACGGCATCCGTGCCCAAGGTGGGCTCCACGCTGTCGCCCAACTACGAGGCCATTGCCCGCCTCAAGCCCACCCTCATCATCGATGAGCAGGTGAAGCAGGCCCCCGCGGGCTCTCTGTCCGCGCTCGCCCCGGTGAAGGTGCTGCCCTGGCTCTCCGTCGACGATGTGGCGAACGGGATTCGCGAGCTGGGCCGCCAGACGGGGCGCGAGGACGCGGCCACGAAGCTCGCCCAGAAGGTGGAGACGACGCTGAAGCGCAAGCCCCCACCGGACGCGCCCCGGGTGCTGCTGGTGATTGGCGACCCGGAGGCCGCGCTCACCAGCATCTGGTACATCCGCAAGGGCTCGCTTCACGGTGCGGCCCTGGAAGCGGCGGGCGCGCGCAACGCCGTCGCCGAGGACCCCGCGGGCCCGCCCAACGTCTCCGTCGAGCAGCTCATGACGTTGGACCCGGACATCATCCTGGTGCTGGTGGAGGGCCCCCGCCTGACGCCGGAAGAGGAGGCGCGACAGCTCGCCCCGTGGAAGCAACTGACGGTGCTGCGCGCGGTGAAGCAGGGGCGGGTGAAGCTGGTCGCGGGCCCGGGCGTGCAGTCCACCGGCCCTCGCATCCTGGACGTGGTGGAGCAACTCCAGGCCGCGCTGCGCTTCGATACGAAGACCCCATGACGTCTCTTCTGGAGGTCTCCGGGGCGACGGTGCGCAAGGGCGAGCGGGCGTTGCTGGAGGATGTGTCCCTCCGCGTCGCACCGGGAGATTTCGTCGCCGTGGTGGGACCCAATGGCGCGGGCAAGACGACGCTGATGCGCGTGGCGCTCGGCCTTCAGCGCCCCGACGCGGGCCGCGTCACCGTGAATGGCCTCGACGTGGGAGCCCTCTCCCCCCGGGAGCGCGCCGCGTTCCTCGCGTGGCTGCCCCAGCGCGTCCAGGTGTCCGAGCCCATCACCGCGCTGGAGCACGTGGCCGCCGCGCGCTACCGCTTCAAGGAGTCCCACCGTCGCTCGGAGGAATCCGCGCTCGTGGCGCTCGCCCGCGTGCAGGCGGAAGCCCTCGCCTCGCGGCCCATCACCGAGCTGTCCGGCGGAGAGCAGCAGCGCGTCGCGGTGGCGGCGCTGCTCGCGCAGGAAGCGCCCCTGGTGTTGCTGGACGAACCCGCCAACTTCCTGGACCCGGCCCAGCAGTTGGAGCTGTATGCGCTCGTGGGGCAGATGTGGCGCTCGGGGCTGGGCGTGCTGTGCATCACTCACGACATCAACGTGCTCGCCCATGCGATGCGCGCGGGCAGCGAGGGACGGATTCGGGTGCTGGGCTTGTCGAAGGGCCGCGTCGCCTTCGAATCGCACTACGACGCTCCGGACCTGGGTGAACACCTGGGCCGGGTGTTCTCCGTGCGGATGCGAGGCGTCGAAGTCGAGAACCGCCGGGTCTTCGTGGGCATGTCCCTGGAGCGTGGGGAATGAGGACGCGACTGGTGGTGATGCTGGCGGTGTGCGCGCTCGTGGTCGCCGTGGCGCCCTTCGTCGGGCCGCCCATGCCTCCGGACGCGCGCGACTTCATCCTCTGGCAGTTGCGCATCCCCCGGACGTTGATGGCGCTGGTGGTGGGAGGCACGCTGTCGCTGGTGGGCGCGGTGTATCAGTCCCTCTTCTCCAACCCGCTCGCCGCGCCGAGCACCATTGGCACCACGGCCGGCGCCACGCTGGGCGCGCTGGTGGCCATCGTCCTGGGCGCGCGCACCGCGCTGTGGGGCCTGCCGCTCATCACCGGCGCTGCCTTCGCGGGCGCGCTGGGGGTCAGCCTGCTGGTGGCCGCCATCGCGGCGGGGCGCAACGTGCGGATGAATGACCTGGTCCTCGCGGGCATCGCCTTCTCCATGGCGGCGGGCGCCATCTCCACGGGCGTGCAGTTCTCCGCGGACTCCGCCGAACTGCTCACGGCCATGCGGTGGACCATGGGCCACCTGCCGCAGGTGGGCTATCAGAACATCGTGATGTTGTTGCCCATTGCCGCGGTGTCGGTGGTGGGCCTGCTGACGCTCACGCGGGCGCTGGAGGTGTTCATCTCCGGTGAGGAGCACGCCGAATCGCAGGGCGTCAACGTGCGCGCGGTCCGCATGGCCTCCATCGGCCTGGGGGCGCTGGGCGTGGCGGGCTGTGTCGCGTGGTGCGGTCCCATCGCCTTCGTGGAACTCATCGTCCCCCACATCGTCCGGCGGGTGCTGGGGGTGAGTCGGCGCGTGCTGCTTCCGTGCTCGGTGGTGGTGGGCGCCAGCTTCCTCGTGCTCTGCGACGCGGTGGCCCGCATCATCCTTCCAGGCAGGGAGACTCCCGTGGGCCTGGTGACGGCGGCCCTGGGCACGCCGCTCCTCATCTACCTGGTGGCGCGCAAGTCGTCCTGAGTCGCTCAGCCCTGGCAGGGCAGTGAGGTGAGGCCCCGGAACACGGCGGTGTCGCGCCGCTTCCACGCGCCGGGCACCAGTCGCAGTCCAGGCAGGTCCCTGGCCAGCATGCCCAGCGCGCCCTGGGCCTCCATGCGCGCGAGCGCCGCCCCGACGCACTGGTGGATGCCGTGGCCGAAGGCGATGTGCTGGAGGTCCGGGCGTTGGATGTCGAGCGTGTCGGGTTGCTCGAAGCGCCGCGGGTCCCGATTCGCCGCGCCCAGCAACACCCAGGCCCACTCGCCCGAGCGCACGGCGGCGCCGCCCACCTCCACGTCCTCCTGGGCCATGCGCGAGCAGAGCTGCAACGGCGTGTCGAAGCGCAGCACCTCCTCCACCGTCCCCTTGAGGCGCGAGGGCTGGGTACACAGCGCCTCCCACTGCGCGCGGTGCTCCATCAGCGCGAGCACCCCGTTGCCGATGAGGTTGACGGACGTGTCGTAGCCTCCGAAGAGCAGGAGCATGCAGGTGGGCAGCAGCTCCTCCTCGCTCAGCGCCTGCTCGTCCTCCTGCGCGGCCACCAGCAGCCCGAGGACATCGCCGCGACGCGATTGCCTGCGCCGGGTGACGGAGGCCTGGAGGCTCTGGCTCACCTCGCGAGTGGCGGCGCTGGCGGCCTCTCTCACGGCCAGCGGCGCGGAGGCGTCTCCACAGCGTGCGAGCGCGAGCGCCCAGCGCTGGTACAGGTCCGAGTCCAGCTCGTCGGCGCCCACGAGCCAGCGCAGCGTCGTCCGGGCCAGCGGCGCGGCCAGGTCCGCGATGATGTCCAGCTCTCCTTTCTGGCGCGCCCGGAAGAGGAGCGCCTCCACCGTGGCCTGGACGTGCAGGGACAGCTCCTTCATGCGTGGACCCAGCGCGCGCTTCGTCACGGCGCGCAGGCGCGTGTGGTCCGGCGGGTCCATCAACAGGAACCACTGACGGTGCATGGCGGACAGCGCCGCGAGCGCCTCCGGAGGCGAAGGGAAGTCCTCGGGGCGGCTCTCCCTGGCGCCCGTGATGTTCCGGCTGAAGCGCGGATGGGAGAGCACCTCCACGCAGTCCGCGTGGCGGGAGAACAGCCACAACCGGAGCTCGGGGTTCCAGCAGGCGGGCCGCTGGAGGAGTTGCTCATAGACGGCGTAGGGATTGCCCCGTGACTCAGGTGAGAAGGGATTGAGGCAGTGCGTCTCACGGGCCCCGGGGGCGCTGGGAGGCCTGTCGGCTTCGCCTCGCGGGTCGCTCTCCATGGGACGGGTCCCCCGTGCGGCGGATGGACGATGTGAGAAAGACAGACACAGCGCCGCGCCGTGAATCGCAAAGGCTACGCCTCGCGGACAAAACCGGTCAAGCCGAGGGCCCCGGGGGGCTGGCCCGCTGTGTCACGGCGCCGCGTTCGTCAACTTCACCACGGGCTCATCGCCATAGAAGTCGATGACATTCACGGCGGCGTGGACCTGGTCCAGGCGGAACAGATGTTTGTCCGCCATGCCCAGCGACTCGGCGAGGAGGGTGCGGTTGACGCCTCCATGCGACACCAGGGCGAAGCACTGTCCGACATGTCGCGCGCGCAGGGCTCGGCCCCCCGCACGGACGCGCTCGCGCATCTCCGAGAAGGTCTCTCCCTCTGGAAACCGCACCCGTTCGGGGTGCGCCATCCATTCGGCGTACACCTCCGGAAACTGGCGCTCGGCCTCCTCGTAGGTGAGGCCCTCGAAGAGTCCGAAGTCGATTTCGCGGAAGGCCTCCTCCACGCGGATGTCCAGGCCGCGTCCCTCCGCCACGCGCTTCGCCGTATCGAGGGCTCGGCGGCGAGGACTCGAGTAGAGGCCCTGGAGGTCCGCGCTGGCCAGCAGGGTCGCGGCACGCTCCGCCTGGGCATGCCCCTCCGGCGCGAGGCCCACGTCGAGCCGTCCGTAGCAACGGCCCTTCATCTCCTCGGAGGGCTTGCCGTGCCGCAGCAGAATCATGCGCGTCACGCCGCTCGGTATTCGCCAGTCCATGCCGCGTCCGTTCCCTATGCTCGCTTCACTTCAACCGAGTGCCAGCGCGAGCACGAGCACCAGCGCCTCGCAGACCTCGGTGTTGGCTCCCATGGTATCGCCGGTGATGCCATCGATTTTCTTCCGGCACCAGAGGCCCTGGAGCGCGGATACGACGGCCACCATCACCAGGGCCACGCCCCCTCGCCAGCCCATCAGGCCCAGCGCGAAGCCGAGCGCCAGCACCGTGGCGCCGATGACTTCGACGCGGCCCACATAGTCGGTGATGGCCATGCCGATGCCCCCGCTTCGCCGCGCATAGGGAAGCAGCCAGCCTTGAGGGACGGAGCCCCAGCGGCCCAGCGCCAGCGCCACGACCAGCGCGGCGTCCGCCTGCCCGCGCTCCAGCAGCGCCGCCAGGGCGGTGGCCTTGAGTCCCACGGTCAGCAACAGCGCGACACCTCCATAGGCGCCAATGACGTGGTCTCTCATGATGCGCAGCACGTCCTCCTTGGTGCGCCCGCCGCCGAAGCCGTCCGCCATGTCCGCCAGCCCGTCCAGGTGCAGAGCGCCGGTGAGCAGCGCGTAGACGGCGAGCAGCAGATACGCCGTCACCATCGACGGCAGCAGCGGGTAGAGCGCGAAGCGCACGCCGACGAGCAGGGCGGCGAGCAGGGCGCCCACCAGGGGGAAGCACAGCGTCGCGCGGCCCACGTCGGCGGCGTCGAAGGTGGCCGCCCCGGGGACGGGGATGCGACTGAGGAAGGCGATGCCGGCGAGGAGTCGCTTCATGGGGGCTCGGGTGTCGCGACTCCTGCCACGTTTCGGCCGGAGGAGCGAGCCTCAGCGCCGGCTCTTCTCCGCGACGCCCGCCGAGGCGAACGTCGCCATCTCGTGCAGGATGTGCATGCTGCTGTCCATCAGCCCCATCGCGAGCACGGCGCCCGTGCCCTCGCCCAGGCGCAGGCCCAGGTCGAGCAGGGGCCGCAGGCGCAGGGCCTCCAGCACCCGGCGGTGGCCCGCCTCGCGCGACATGTGACTGGCGAGCAGGAAGGGCATCACCTTGGGACACAGCCGTGCGGCCACCAGCCCGGCGACCGAGGAGATGAAGCCATCCAGCATGACGGGCACCCGCCGCGAGGCCGCGCCCAGCGCCGCGCCGGCCAGGCCCGCGATTTCAAAGCCGCCCACCTTGGCGAGCACGTCCAGCGGGTCCGCCGCGTCCGGCTTGTTCACCGCGAGCGCGCGGCGCACCACCTCCACCTTGCGCGTGAGGCCCGCGTCGTCCACGCCCGTGCCTCGCCCGGTGGCCATGTCCGGTGACACGCCCGCGAGCACGCACGTGAGCGCCGCCGACGCGGTGGTGTTGCCAATGCCCATGTCGCCCAGGCCCAGCAGCGTCACGCCCGAGTCCGCCAGCTCCAACGCCAGGAGCGCGCCCACGCTCAGGGCCTCCTCGGCCGTCTTGCGCGACATGGCCGGCCCTCGGGCCAGGTTGGCCGTACCGGGGCCCTGGCTGTGCATGCGCACGCCCTCCAGTCCCTCCACGGGAACGCGCACGCCCATGTCGACGACCTCCACGCGCACGCCGTGCTGTCGGGCCAGCACGTTGATGGCGGCGCCGCCTCGGGCGAAGTTGGCCACCATCTGCGCGGTGACCTCCGCGGGGTAGGCGCTCACGCCTTCCTCCGTCACGCCGTGGTCCGCCGCCATCACCACCAGCCCCTTGCGCGGCATCGCGGGCGCGGGCTCACCGCGCAGCGTGGCCCACTGACACGCCAGCTCCTCCAGGCGGCCCAGGCTGCCCTGGGGCTTCGTCTTCATGTCCAGCAGGCCCTGGCACTGGCTCCCTGCCTCGGCGTCAGGTTCGGGAATCCTGGCGAGCACGTCACGGTACGCAGGCATGGGGCCCCCTTCGAGGGAAACCCCTTCAAGCTAGGCGTGCGCGGTGCCGCGAGGCAATGGCCGCGGGCCGGTCCAAGGGCGCGGTGCTGCATGGTGGTGGACACAACCCCGCACGCGCGTCCTGTCGTGGAGGCCACGGGCGGTGTGCCTTCGAGGGCTGGGAGTCCATGCGACGAGGGTTGCCCTTCGAGGCGGCGCATCGTCGAGCAGTGAGGGATTGGGTTCCGGCGCGTCGGGTCAGTGACAGCGCTGAGGCGTGTGTCCCTGGCACGCGGCGCGGCGCGGGTGAAAGTGCGCGGGCCGCTGTACGGCTGTCCCGAGATCAGGGCGGCGGGGGGAGGCGCTCATGAACAGGAAGGCACGGTGGTGGGGGCTGGCGCTGGTGGCGCTCGTCGCGAGCTGCAAGTGCGGGAGCGAGTCGGACCCGACGGGCACGGGGGGCAGTGGAGCGCCTCCGCCCCTGGTGGAAGTCACCACGCCGGAAGGGGGTGAGCCGGTGTCGCTGGCCATCATCGAGGCCTTCACGCGCCGCGAGGAAACGCCTCCACGCACGTCGTTCGTGACGAGCGAGGAGCTGGTGGTCCGCGCGCGCGTCACGGGCGGCGAGGCGGGGTTGGTGGACCGCATCAAGTGGACGGTGACGCCGGTGGGCACGCGCACCGGGCCCGCGGAGCCCGCCACGGCGACAGGTGCCGAGCTGACGTTCCGAGGCAAGTCCGCACAGTCGGTGGCAGGCAGTCGGGACCCCAACCCTCCGCTCGAGTACGAGGTGTTGGGCGTGCTCGACCTGGAGGATGGCCGCGGGCTGGAGGTGAAGCTGCCTCCGTCCTCGTTCCTCCGCCAGGACGAGACGGACACGCTGAGACAGGAGTACGTGGATTACGACACGGACTTCCAGCCGACGCTGGCCAACATCCGCGTGCCGGGCAACACGACGCTCAATCGGGGCAACTACACGCTCGTCGCCGAGGAGACGCCGGGCGACCTGGACAAGCTGCTCCAGGACGTGGACACCGAGCTGAACAAGCTCCTCAAGGATGATGTGCAGGTGGTGCCGGTGGGCACTGTGACGAGGAGCCCCGCGACGGTGGTCGTATCGTCCGGGGGGTCGGTGCTGATGCTCGGGCCCCTGGGAGACACCACGCCGAGCGGCGATGACGTGTGCGCGGGACTCCGGGTGGGCGGCCTGTGCGCGGGGCCCATCCTCGCCGGGCCGAACCGGCGGGCCGACACCACCGCGAACAACCGCGTCGCGACGGTGAGCGTGGAGCCCTTCATCACCAGCGCGTTTCGCAATCCGCAGCGCAACCGGTTCATCGGCTCGGGCTCCATCAACAGTCGTCACACCCGGGGACGCGCGCTCGACATCGACCCGCGCTCCATGGTGGTGCCCGGCAGGGACGCGCGGCAGCTCATGTGTCTGGTGGAACTCGCGGGCATCCGGGTGGTGGGCGAGGAAGACAGCTTCACGGAGAACGGGCCGGTGACGTTCCTCGACTGCAATGACCCGGCGGCGGACCACGTCCACATCCAGCGGTAGCAAGGAGGGCAGATGAGCGCGAAGGTTCTACTCGTCGCGGTGTGGGGGGTGCTCACGCCCGTGCTGGCACAAGTCCCGTCGTCCGCGGCGCCCAAGCCCTCGGTGGCGACGCCCGCCACGCTGTCGCCCACGGCGAAGGAGGGCATCCGGTTGGCGCAGCGGGACTGTCCCTCGGATGGCTTCGACAAGGCGCGCTGCGCGAGGGCCATCGCCCTGCTGGAGGAAGCGGCGAACGAGAACCCGAACCAGCAGGACGTGCAGCTCGCGTTGGCGCAGGCGTACTGGAACACGTCGTTTCGCGAGTCACCGCAGGGGCGCTCCCGGGGGGACTTGCGGCAGCGCTCGCTGGACATCTACCAGCGGCAGGTGGAGCTGGGCTCGAAGGATGCCAGGCCCTACTGGGAGCTGAGCCTTCGACAGAAGGACGAGGCGCAGCGACTGCCGCTGTTGCGACGCACGGTGGAGCTCAACCCGGTCCATCCGCAGGCCAACCGGGAGCTGGCGCGCACGGAGCTGTCGGTGGGGGAGGTGGACGCGGCGGTGCGCAGCTACCAGAAGCACCTGGAGGTGAGCCCCTATCGCGACTCGAGTGATGCGCTCGCGCACCTGGACTTCGCGAAGCAGTTGGAGGGCGCGGGACGCCCGAAGGACGCGGCCCAGGTGACCGAGCGGGTGTCGACGCTCATGCAAGGCGAGCGTCGTGCCACGCGCTGCGAGGTCTGGCGGTCCGCGGACCCGAAGCTGTACGCGCAGAAGGCGGAGCTGTCGAAGAAGGTGAAGGAGCTGCTCCCCTACTGCACGGAGACCGCGTCACTCGAGCAGGCGGCGGAGCTGGAGCGCCAGGGGCGGGTCGACGAGGCGATTGTCGCCGCGAAGCGACAACTGGAGGAGAACCCGAAGCCCGAGGCGACACACGTCATGCTGGAGCGCCTCTATCAGAGCAAGGGCGAGCCGGCGCAGGCCGCGCAGGTGGCCACGCAGACCCTGGAGCAGGAGCCCGATGCGAAGGAGAAGTGCGAGCGCTTCCGCGAGCTCGCGCCCACCACCGTGCGGGCCATGCCGCAGGACCAGGTGGAGGCGCTGCGGCGCGACTGCCATCAGCCGTGAGGGCCACTTCGCTCGGCGCTCCCGGGTGCGGGCGCCTCGCGCTCCCCGAGGAAGCGCCGCCGCAAGGTCTTCGTCACCTCCGCGTCCCAGCGCGGGGACAGCAGCTCGACGAAGGTCCGCCGCCAGCGCAGCGCGCACGCGAAACACGCCAGCGTGGTGATGAGGCCGATGACCGCGTTCTGCCACGAGGAGAGGTTCCACTGCCCCTGCCAGAACCACTCCCGGAAGCTGGTGGGCCAGTAGTAGTAGATGGGCCACCCCGGCCCGCTGCCCGCGAGGTCGCAGAGCAGGTGCAGGTGGAAGGTCCCCAACGCGAGCAGCCCCACGCGCAGCCGTTGTCGCGCCAGCCCCATGCACACCGCGGCGGTGAGGAGCGCCCCCACGTAGCCGTGGAACAGCACGTGGTGATAGCGCACGTACAGCTCCTCGCCCCCCAGCAGCGTGAGCCCATCCAGGTCCGGTGCCAGTCCCGCGCAGGTGACCAGGATGCGGTCTCTTCGCTCGCGCAGCCCCTGCGCCGCCAGCCACGAGAACTCCGCATGGACGAGGGGATTCATGAAGCCCCGGAGCCTACGTCAGCGGCGCGTCCCCGTGCTCACGTGGGCACGGGCGAGCGACGGGGCGTACCCAGGAGTTCCAGCGTCCGCACCGCCACGTCCGCCAGCGTGGCCGAGCACGGCTGGCAGCCTCCACCGCAGCAGGGGGACCAGTCCCCCTCCGGGTCCCTGAGCAGGCCATACACGCAGCTGCGCAGGGAGTCCGGCAGCCCGGCCTCCTCGGAAGCACGGCGCAGCGCCTCCTGCACGGTGGGGTCCTTCACGTCGAGCACACCCCTTCATAACGGTGCGCGTGGCCCTTGGGGATTCGCCTTCACTCCCCGGGCAGGCGAGCAGCCCTGCCTGTCTCTTTCTGGCGCCCTCCCGCAGATTTCTATTGCGCCCACTAGTTAGGGGCCTTACGAGTTGGGGGCGGCATCTTTTCGCCGCGCATCGAGATGAGCGTGAGTCCTCCTCCCATCACCCGCTTCGAGCGGTTGCAGCGACTGGCGCGGCGCTTCCCGCAGCTCGACACGAGCGGCCTGGAGACGTGCATCACCCTGCTGCGCCTGTCGAACGATTTATCCGACGCCTACGACGCCAGCCTGGCGCGACACGGGCTGTCGAAGGGGCGCTTCACCGTGCTCGTCCGGCTGTTCTCCACCAGCGAGGCGGAGGACGGCCGAGGGCTCACGCCGGCGGAGCTGGCGGAGAACTCGTGTGTGAGCCGCGCCACCATGACGGGCCTGCTCGACACGCTGGAGAAGGACGGCCTCATCTCCCGGGAGGACCACCCGGAAGACCGCCGCATGTACACCGTGCACCTCACGCCGAAGGCCCGGCAACTGCTCGAAGGCATGCTCCCCGAGCACTACCGCCGCGTCGCCGCGCTCATGTCTCCGTTGAACGAGCAGGAACGCGTCACCCTGCGCGAGCTGCTGGCCAAGGTCTCCACCGGCATCCCGGCCTTCCGGGAGCCGTGAGCCACCCCCTGAACCCTTGATTCCCCTTTGCCGATTCGGCGGATGAGCCGCTGCGTCCAGATGGTTAGCCACCAAATCATCGACCCGCTGAACCTTTGAGAACCACCATGAGCACTGCTTCCCCCTCCCTGGATGTGCAGGACAACGATGTTCCGAAGAACCTCCCCTCCGTCGTGAAGGAGCCCGCCGCGCCGCGCTCGCGAGCGAAGAAGGTGTTGCCCGCCCTCGTCGCGCTGGCGCTGGTGGGAGGTGGCGCCCGCTGGGTGCTGACGCGTGGCCACGAGTCCACGGATGACGCGCAGGTGGAAGGCCGCATCGCCAACGTGTCGCCGCGCGTCTCCGGCATGGTCGCCAAGGTGCGGGTGAGCGACAACCAGGCGGTGAAGGCCGGCGACGTCCTCGTCGAACTGGACTCCACGGACCTGGACGCGAAGCTGGAGGTGGCCCGCGCGGACGTGCTGAGCGCGGAGGCCCAGGCGTCCAACGCCCAGTCGCAGCTGGCGCTCACGGAGGTCAACGCCGGCGCCAACCTGCGCCAGGCGCGCGGCGGCGTGGTGCAGGCGAACAGCGGCATCAGCTCGTCCAAGGCGGCGCTGGACCAGTCGCACGCGGACGTGGCGGCGGCCGAGGCCCGCTTCAAGCTGGCGGACGCGGACATGACGCGCGTGAAGACGCTGAAGGCGGAGGGCGCGGTGACGCAGGCGGACCTGGACGCGCGGCAGTCCGCGTATGACCAGGCGAAGGCGTTGCTGGACGTGGCGCGCGCGCGGCTGACCTCCACGCAGGCGGGGGTGCAGGGCTCCTCCGGTGGGCTGGAGACGGCGCAGGGGAAGCTGGCCGCCGCGGAGACGGGGCCGGTGCAGGTGCAGGCGGCGCAGGCGGCGGTGAAGCTGTCCGACGCGAAGCTCAAGCAGGCCCAGGCGGCGCTGCACCTGGCGGAGCTGGCCGCCTCCTACACGAAGGTGCGCGCGCCGGTGGACGGCGTGGTGAGCCGTCGCACGGTGGAGGTGGGGCAGATGGTGGGCCCGGAGCGTCCGCTGATGGCGGTGGTGCCGCAGGACGACGTGTGGGTGGTGGCCAACTTCAAGGAGGACCAGGTGGGCGAGATGAAGGCGGGCCAGCCGGTGGAGGTGGAGGTGGATGCCTTTGGGAGCCACGCCTTCAAGGGCCATGTGGACAGCCTGGCCGGCGCCAGCGGCGCGCGCTTCGCGCTGCTGCCTCCGGACAACGCGTCCGGCAACTTCGTGAAGGTGGTGCAGCGCATCCCCGTGCTCATCCGCTTCGACGGTGAGTCGCAGGTGGCGCTCAAGCCGGGCATGAGCGCCGTCGTCACCGTGGACACGAGGAGCAACTAGTCGTGAAGGGCGACGTCATCACCGGCTCCAAGGCCGGCATCACCATCGCCGCCATGGCCGCGGCGCTGATGTCCGTGCTGGACATCTCCATCGTCAACGTCGCGCTCAGCGACATCCGCGCGAGCTTCGGCACGCCGTTGGACCAGATTGCCTGGGTGTCCACCGGCTACATGATGGCGAACGTGGTGGTCATCCCGATGACGGGCTGGCTCCAGCGGCGCTTCGGTTTCCGGCGCTACTTCACCGCGTCCATCCTCATCTTCACCGCGGCCAGCGTGCTGTGTGGCCTCGCGTGGGACCTGCCGTCGCTGGTGGCCTTCCGCATCCTCCAGGGCATGGGGGGTGGCGCCATCATCCCCACGTCGCAGGCCATCCTCTTCGCGCGCTATCCACAGAAGGAGCACGGCATGGCCGGCGCGCTCTTCGGCCTGGGCGCGGTGACGGGGCCGCTCCTGGGGCCCACGGTGGGCGGCATGCTCATCGAGGTGGCGAGCTGGCACTGGATATTCCTCATCAACCTGCCGGTGGGCCTGTTCGCCGCGTTCATGGCGTGGCGTCACATCAAGCAGGAGGACTTCGCGCCCTCCACGGCCCGCGTGGACCGGTGGGGAATCGCCCTGCTCGCGGTGGGCATGGCGGCGCTCCAGTTCGTGCTGGAGGAGGGCACGCGCGAGGACTGGTTCGACAGCATGAAAATCACCGTGCTCGCCGTGGTGGCGGGCGTGGCGCTCATCACCTTCATCGTCCACCAATTGGAGACACCCGAGCCGGTGGTGGATTTAAGGGTCTTCGCCAACCGCTCCTATGCGGCGGCCACGGGGGTGAACTTCCTCGTCGGGACGGCGCTGTTCGGAGGCTCGTTCCTCTTCAGCCTCTTCTGCGGCACGGTGATGCACTACTCGGCGCTCGACATCGGCCTGGTGTTCCTCAAGGGCAGCTTCATCCAGGTGCTGTTGATGCCGCTCATCGGCAAGTTCGGCGGCAAGCTGGACGGGCGGTGGCTGGTGGGCCTGGGCATCGTCGGCATGTGCTTCTCGCTGTGGACCAATGGCCACTTGAGCAGCACGGCGGACGAGGCGGCGCTGATTACACCCGTCTTCATCCGCGCCTGCTCCATGGGCTTCATCTTCGTGCCGCTGTCGGTGATGGCGCTCAGCAATCTGCGTCCGGACCAGCGCGGCAACGCGGCGGGGCTCTTCAACCTGACGCGCGAGTTGGGAGGCTCCATCGGCACCGCGTGGATGAGCAGCGCGCTCAACCGGCTGACGAAGGTGAACACCACGGCGCTCGCGTCGCACGTGGACCCGTACAGCCAGGTGACCCAGGAGCAACTCGCCGCCCTCAAGGCCACGGTGGCCGCGCGGGTGACGGACCCCCTGGCCGCCGCCTATGGCCTGTTCAGCCAGCGCATCAACATGCAGGCGCTGGTGCGGGCCTTCAACGCCAACTTCACCGTGCTCACCGCCATCTTCGCGTGCTCACTGGTGCTGGTGTTCCTCCTCCAGCGCGCCAATCCCGGCGTGAAGGTGGAGGGCGCTCACTGACGTCCGGGCGGCTCGCGCCGCGCACGCGCTGAAAACACAAAAGCGGGTCCGCTCTCGAGGAACGGACCCGCTTTCGTGTTTCCAGGCGGCGGAGAAGAGGTCCGCCGGTTCATCTCAGCGCCGGGGGGCGCGGACTTGCGCGGGCTTGCGACGACGGCTCAGCAGCGTGGCCATGGCCAAGAGCGCGGTGGCGGCGACGAACGGAGCGCCGCCCGTGGCCGACGCGCCACAGCCCTGCGCGCCGCTGTCGGACATCGGGTTGTGGGTGCCATCGCCAGGATTGTTCACCACGCCGACGTTCGGCGTGCCGGTGCCGGGCAGCGTGGGCACGGTGATGACCGGAGGCGGGGTGGGCGTCGGGGTGGGGGTGGGCGTGGGGTCCGGCGTCGGCGTGGGAGTCGGCTCCGGCACGGGCGTCGGCGTGGGAGTCGGCTCCGGCACCGGCGCGGGGGGAATCACGTCCTCGAGCGCGGTGCTCATGGTGAAACCATCGTGGTACACGCTCGCCTCGGGCTGGATGGTGTCCTCGCGGTACAGGCCGAGCTTCAGGTAGTTCATCTCGCTGCCGAACTGCGTGGCGCCCATCGTCTTCGGCAGCGCCAGCTTGCCGTTGTGCCAGAGCTGCACGAAGCCGACCTTCGCGTTGGAAGACCACTTCACCTGGAGCACGAAGTCGTGCCACGAGCCCCGGGAGAGCGGGCCCTGCCAGGGGATGGGACCTTCGGAGCCGCCCACGCGCAGGAACATCTGGTCGCCCTTCACGAAGAACTCCAGCGGGGGCGAGCCACAGCAGCCCTCCTGGTGCCACTGCGCGAAGACCTGCCACCCGTCCGACAGGGGGTAGTCCTTCGGGAACAGCGTGCTCCACTTGTAGAAGTACGTGGAGCCCGCCTTCTCCTCACTGATGTAGAGCAACTCGTTGCGATTGCCGCTGGCGCCGATGGGGTCATCGCCCTGGCGCACGGTGGCCTTCAGGGCATAGCGGCCTTCGCGCACCATGTCCGTCACCACTTGAAGACGGCTGTTGGAGACGCTCTGCGAGCGCGTCCACTGCGAAATGTTTCCGGTCTCGAAGTCGCCCTTCCACACCACCTCCGCGGAGGCGAGTGAGGGAACCAGCAACACCAGGGCGGCGAGTCGAAGGAATGCGGTCAAACGAGGTCCTTTCATTCCGGGTTGGCGCATGGGGACACCCGGCCGGGCGTGCTACTTCCCGCTCATGACTGGCTGCCAACCCCCAGGGGTGCGCGCCCTCGTCCGTTCGCTCGGTGGGGAGTGAAGCGGCACGGCGCTTTCGTGCTCGCTCGCCGGTTGCCGCATCGCGCAGTGATTCTGGGGGGATGGAGCGCCGCGTCGCGGGTGGGTGCGCGAGCCACCTCGAGTCGTGTCGTGCTCGCATGCTCCACGGCCTGGGGACGCGCCGTCGTCCCGCACGTCCGCCGTTGCATGGGAAATCCGGACCTGCGTCACCGGTGCCGAGGATTCGGCGGCATGTCCGTTCGTACGAGACGGACGTGGACTCCCGAACGTCCGCACCCTGGGGGAGGGGTGTCTGCTTTCCGTCGAAAGTCGGCGGAGGCAGGAGGGTTGGTGTAGAACCCAACGCGTGGGCGGCTGCTTGGGGGAGGCGCCCGAGGGGGCAGCATGTTGAAGTCGACGTACGACAAGGCCCTGGTCCTGGCGTTGGCCGCGCCCGTGCTCGTTGTCACCTTCCTGCTCGCGCGCACACCGTCCGGGGGGAACGGAGTGGAGACGCGATTCTGGGCCGAGCGCCGGGCGTCCGCGCGCATCGAGGCCCGACTCACCTACCCGGAAGCCGACCGTTACCGTCCGCGAGTCTCCGCGGGTGGCTGTCTCATTCCTCCCGAGCCCATTCCGTTGAAAGAGCTGGCCCGGCTGGAGGAGGAGGGCGACTGGGCGGGCATCGCCGCCGCGTACGGCCTGCAGGGCGAGTGGAACCAGTCCGGCTCCTTCCTGGAGCGGATGACGTCATCCCCGGACCGCGACAGCGATCTGGCCGCCGTGCACCTGGCGAAGGGAGCCCACGAGCAGGCGCTGAGGTTGCTGGATGGCGTGCTGGCGACGAAGCCCCAGCACCCGCAGGCGTTGTGGAACCGCGCGCTGGTGCTCCGCGACATGGGGCTCACCATGAAGGCGGCGGAGACCTTCGAGAAGGTGGCCGCGCTCGGTGAGCAGGGGTGGAGCCGCGAGGCGAAGGCGCACGCGCTGACGCTGCGCGAGGAGACGCTGGAGCGGGCGAGGAAGTGGCGCGGCGCGCGCGACGCGACGCTGGCGCTGATGGACGACGCGAAGGCGCCGCTGCCCCTCCAGGAAGCGCGTCAGAGTCCGGGGGTCGTCCGGCAGCACTTCTACGACGTGGTCCGCGCGGCGCCGTCGAAGGAGCGCGTGCTGGCGCTGATGCCGCTGGCGCGGGAGTTGGACCGCATCCAGGGCGGCTCCTCGCTCGGGGACTATGTGACGCGCGTGTCGTCCCGCGACTTCGCCCGCCGGGGTGAGCTGTCGCGGAGCTACGCGGAGGCGGTGCGCAAGCGCGCCGCCGCGCCGGAGTCGCTGGTGGAGATGGTGCGCGCCTCCAGTGAGGACGACCTCTTCGTCGGGCTGGCGCTGCACAACAAGGCCGCGCTGCGCTACCTGCCGGACCTGGAGTCGCGAACCCAGCGCGACCAGGACTCCTGGTTCAGCCTCTATCTGGAGCGCGAGCGGGCCCGCAAGGAGGTGGCGGACGGGGAGTGGTGGAAGGCCGAGCAGCGCCTGTTCAACGCGCTCCAGCGCTGCCGCGAGGGCGCCTTCTCCGTGCGCTGCGTGGAGCTGGAGGGCCGCCTGGGCATCCTCTACGCGGACCTGCGGCGGCTGACGGAGGCCGAGCAGCACACGCGCACCGCCTGGTCCTGGGCGCGCCAGCTCCAGGAGTGGGACCTGGAGCTGACGGCGCTGGAGAACCTCAACCACATCGCGAGGGACCGCGGCGATTTCTCCAGCGCGCTCGCCTATGTGGAGGAGTGGTCCGCGCGCGGCGGTCGCATCGACCCCTGCTATTGGCCGAACATCAATCGGGCCCACACGTCCTACCTGGCGCTGCGTCCGGAGGCCGCGCGTGAGGCGCTGGCCGCCGCCGCCGCGTGCCCCCAGGCGCCGTTGGACCTGATGTTCGGCGCGACGTTCGCGGAGATGGCGCGCGCGCGTCCGGACCCGAAGGACGCGGAGCGGCTGCGCCACGTGTTCGACGTCGCGCGGGTCAACAACCCGATACCCGGCGACGCCGTGTACGCGCGCTACATCGAGGGCCGCTTCGCGCTGGACCGGGAGCATGAGCGGGGCGTGGAGTTGCTCACGGGCGCCATCGAGGACGCGCGGAAGCTGCCGTCCACCGACGTGCTGGCGCGCGAGTCGTGGACGCTGAGCTACTCCTCGCTCGTCACCGATGCGGGGCGCACCGGCGACTGGGCGCGGGTGCTGGAGTTGATGGCCGCGCAGTTGGAGACGCAGGTGCCCGCGAAGTGCGCGCTGGCCGCCGCCGTGCACAGCGAGCGCTCCGTGGCCGTCGCGCGCGGACCGGACGGCGAGCTGGTGGGCGACTACCAGGGAGACCGCAAGGCGCCCTTCGCCGAGAGCTCCAGCGCGCAGCTCATTCCCGAGCGGGTGCGGCAGGCGCTGCGAGGCTGCCCCCAGGTGGACGTGCTGGCCTGGGCCCCTGTCTTCGGGCGCACGGACCTGCTGCCCTCGGACCAGCCCTGGAGCTTCCGCATGGGCCGCACCGTCCCGGCTCCTGGCGGCGCGCCCTCGTCCCGGCGGCTGGTGGTCTCCAGCGTGGAGGCGCCCGCGCTCCTGCAACTGCCCCGGCTTCCCCCGTGGACGCCGTCGACCGAGACGGAGTCCACGGCGCTGGAGCTGCTGTCGGGCCCGGACGCCACGCCCTCGCGCGTGCTCTCCGGCATGTCGGACGCGACGGAAATCGAGATTCACGCGCACGGCATCAGCGACCCGGTCCTCTCCGACGCCGCGTTGGTGGTGCTGACGCCCGAGGGCAACGGCCGCTATGCGCTGACGGCGGACATCGTCCGGCAGCAGAAGCTGGCGGGCGCGCCGCTCGTCTTCCTCGCGGCATGCAGCGCGGGGCGGCTGGCCTCCACCACCACCCACGAGCCCTTCAGCCTGCCGGCCGCGTTCATCGAGGCGGGCGCGCGCGCGGTGCTCGCCTCCACCGTGGACATCCCGGACGCCGCGGGCCGCTTCTTCGACGGCGTGCGCCAGCGCATCCGCGGCGGCACCGCGCCCGCCGTGGCCTTGCGCGACGAGCGACAGAAGTGGCTCGCGCGCGATGCCCGCAACGGCTGGACGCACCACGTGCTGCTGGTGGAGACGTCCGACTGAGCACGCGCCGCTAGAGCGGCGTGGGCAGGTACGTGTTCCCCTGGGGCACGAGGAAGTGGTGGAACGTGACGGACGCGCTCACGTCGAGCGCGTGGACCCAGTGCCACCAGCCCACGGGGATGAAGACCAGCTCTCCGGGCTCCAGCACGGCCTCCACCACGTGCGCTTCCGAGAACAGCGGGAAGCGCTCGGCGTCCGGGCGCGCCGCGTCCACGTGGCTGAACGTCCCATAGCGCGGGTACATCAGGTGGCGCTGGAAGGAGGGGATGAGCTTGATGTGCTTGCGCCCCATCACCTGCGCCAGCATCACGTTCATGTTGTCGTGGTGCAGCGGGGTGACGGTGCCCGCCGGGCCCAAGAGCAGCGTCATCATGTCCGGCCGGAGCTCCGCGTCGATGATGCCCTGGGGCGCGCGCACGTCGTCGCGCAGGGGCTTGAAGCCATCGCGCTGCCAGTTCTCGTTGCGCGGCACCATGTAGTAGTCGTTCGTCGTGCCCCCCGTCGCCACGCGGTGCACGTAGTCGCGAAAGCGCATCGCCTCGCGGTGCTTCTCCGGCTCGGGCGCGTGGTCCGGGTTCGACTCCCGGCGCGTCATCACCTCCACCTCCGCGTCGCCCACGCGCTCCGCCAGGTACGGCAGCGTCCAGCGCTCCAGCGCGGGCCAGTCCTTCATCAACCCCGTCAGCACCACCGGCCGGTGGCCGAAGTAGTAGCGCGTGAAGAACTCGTCCGCGGACAGGCCCTCCCGCCGCTCCAGCGCCGCGTGCCCGCCCGACTGCCGGTGCAGTGTGCTGTAGACATCCATGACGGACTCCAGCCAGCCGTAGCGGCGCCCCAACCGCTGACACGCCTGGAAGAAGGGATGCGCCTCCACGCGCGCCACTTCCTCCCGCGCCACGTCCTCACCCACCCCAACACCCATCAACGCGCGACAGGCCTCCTCCCGCGTCACCCCCAGCGCGAGGTTCTCCACCAGCCAGACTTGCCACTCCAATGCCAACCGGGACGTATCCGCGCTCATTTGGAAATCCTTGGATTTCACGACTCAATCCACCCCCCTGCCTCTCACGGAACCGCACCGGAGCATGGTAAGGACGGCGACAGTTTCAAAGTTTCATCCACCAGCAACTTGTACGTGCTGCCTGTATCCCAGCACGAGGAGCGAGGCATGACGCCCGGTTCCAAGCAGTCCCCGAGTGCGAAGGTCGTCGAGTCGAGTGCCGCGGACGCCCACGTGAAGAACAACTACGTGGACTGCGCCACCGAGGTGGGGGTGCAGCGCGAGCGCAAGCCCCTACCGATGCCGTCCACCCCCGCCCTGGCCTCCGCTCCGGAGCTCCGCTAGGCCGCTTCCCCGACCAGCGGCGGGCCCGCACCCCCGCTGAGATCCAATGCCCGGACGGGAATGACCCCCCTCCGGGCATTTCCTTGTCTGTGCCCTTGCACTTTTTTCTCAAGGAACAGGCGCCTTCGCGTCTTTGACTGGGAAACCTGCCGCGCGAGCATGTAGGACAACATGGCAAACCTCTTCAACCGGGAGCGGAGGCGCTTTGAGGCGTTCATCCGACAGCACCGGCCCAGTCTTCTGGGCCTGGCGCGCCGGTTGTCCGCCCGTTCGAGCCTGGAGGCGGAGGACCTGGTCCAGGAGGCCTTCGAGCGGGCGATGCAGGACTTCGAGGCGTTGAAGGACCGGACGGACGCGGCGGCGGCGGCGTGGTTGTGTACGACGATGACCAACCGCTTCCTGGATTACTGCCGCAGGCAGCGGACGGAGTCGCGGGGGATGCCACACCTTGCCCTGGTGCAGGAGGGGGTGGCGCAGGGGGAGGCCCAGGAGAACTGGGAGCTGGTGAGCACCGAGGAGTTCCAGAAAGCGGTGGAGCGGCTGAAGCCGCACCTGCGCGACGCCTACCGGCTGCATGCGGAGGGCAAGCGCTACAACGCCATCGCCGAGCATTTCAACGTTCCCGTGGGCACGGTGGGCAGTTGGCTCACCCTGGCACGCAGGGACCTGAAGGACTTGCTGCTGCCACAGGTAGCGGTGGCCCGGGAGCGGGGGGCAACGAGCTCATGACGACGCCATGCACCAACAACCGACTGCACCTCTTCGTCGACGGAGAGCTTTCCGCCACGGAGGGTGAGGCCTTCCGGCAGCACCTGACGCGGTGCGCCGAGTGCGAATCGGGACTGAGGGACTTGCTGCAACTGGAGCTGCTCGCGGCGCGGGCGCTGGGGGGCGCTGCTCCGGTGGCCGAGCCGGTGGAGGTGGCCGAGCCGGTGTCCGCGAAGGTGGTGCCGCTGCGGGCCAGGCTCCAGAAGGTCTACCGCACGGCGGTGCCGCTGGCGCTGGCGGCGGGCCTGGCCGCGGTGGGGGTGTTCCGCTTTCAGGAGCCGCCCCAGATTCCGGACGCGGTATGGCTGGCGAGCGCGGACTCCCGCACGTTCGAGGCGCGGCTGAGCCATCCGAAGGCGGACCGCTTCCTTCCCTACAGCCCGATGCGGGGCACCAGTCACGCGTCGGAGATGTTGCCGCTGCGGCCGCTGGCGGAGCTGGAGGAGCGGCACGACTTCCGGGGCATCGCCGCGGCGTATGCGCTGCGCGGGGACTGGCAGCAGGCGGAGGCGTTCCTCGGGCGTGAGCCGGAGTCGGCGGACAAGGCGAACGACCAGGCGGTCGTGGCGCTGAGCCGGCAGCGGTACGAGGAGGCGCTGGGGCTGTTGACGAGCGCGCTTCGCCAGAACCCGAACCATGCGCAGGCGCTGTGGAACCGCGCGCTGGTGCTGAGGGAGAGGGACTTGCTGGACCGCGCGGCGGCGTCGTTCGACACCGTGGCCTCGCTGGGTGAGGAGGGCTGGAGCGCGGAGGCGCGTCGGATGGCGGCGGAGCTTCGCACGCAGCTGGCGGAGGAGCGGGTGCGGTGGTGGCGGCAGGTGACGGACGCGTGGCTGACGCTGACGGGGGAGGCGCCCTGGGACGCGAAGCAGCTGGCGCAGCGCCCGGTGGTGGCGCGCGCGGCCCTGTATGAGGCGGTCCGCACGGTGACTTCGAAGGAGGGCGTGGAGGCGCTGTTTCCGCTCGCGAAGGAGCTGGACACGCTGGGGGGCGGCTCGGTGCTGCAGGACTACGTGCGGCAGGTGGCGACGCGGGACTTCGCCGCGAGGGCGCCGCTGGCGCAGGGGTATGCGGGGCTCCTGAGGGAGCGCGAGACGAAGAAGGACGCCACGGCGCTGTTGGAGTCGCTGCGCCGCTCGGGGGAGCGGGACATCTACTTCGGGGCGCTGGTGCATACGGGGAGCGCGGTGGTGGACGGCACGGCGCTGAGCGCGCTGCGCGGCTTCGCCGAGGGCACGCCGGACCCGTGGCTGCACCTGCTGGCCGAGCGTGAGAGCATCCGCCGCGAGCTGGCCGCCGGCCACACGGCGCTGGCGGAGAAGCAGCTGATGGACGCGATGCTGACGTGCAACGGGCTGGGCAACATCGTCCCGTGCATGGAGCTGAACTGAGGACGACGCGGCGTCCGCGCTGAGGTGTCGAGGGGTCGGTCCATCAGGGCCGGCCCCTTCGTCTTTGTAGGGCGCGTCGCGCTGTTGTCCACCGTGCGAACGCCGCACGGTGTGAGCGCGGTGTCCTTGGGGTGCGTGGCAGGCTCGCCCGCATGCCTGAGTTCGCGCCCCGCAACATGAGCGATTACGCGGCCACCCACCGTGACTTCCGATGGGAGCGGCCCGAGCACTTCAACTTCTCCACCGACGTGGTGGACCGGCACGCCACCGAGCGTCCGGAGTCGCTGGCGCTCTTGTGGTCCGACGAGTCCGGCCGCGAGCAGCGCTTCACGTGGCAGGGCGTGCGGCAGCGCTCGATTCACGCCGCGCAGTTCCTCGCGGGCCTGGGGCTGAAGAAGGGCGACCGGGTCTTCATCATGATGCCCCGGGTGCCGGAGTGGTGGTTCCTGGTGCTGGGCTGCATCCGCGTGGGCATCGTCTTCATGCCCGGCACGCCCATGCTCACCGTCAAGGACATCCGCTACCGACTGGTGGCGGCGGACGCCAACGCGGTCATCGCCGACGTGAGCTGCCTGGACCGCTTCGAGGGACTCGCGGGCACCGGCCGCGTGGAGACCTGGGTGGCGGTGGGCGATGGCGCCCCCGAGCCATGGGTCTCCTACAAGGCAGGCACGGTGGGCACCGGCGCGCATGGCCAGCCCTTCGCCGCCACGCGCGCGGAGGACCCGCTGCTCATCTACTTCACGTCCGGCACCACCGGCATGCCGAAGATGGTGTTGCACACGCACGCGAGCTACGGCCTGGGCCACGTGATTACCGGGCGGTACTGGCTGGATTTGACGCCGGAGGACCGCCACCTGACGCTGAGTGACACGGGCTGGGCCAAGTGTGCCTGGGGCAAGCTCTTTGGCCCGTGGAGTCAGGGCGCGTGCAACGTCGTCTACGACTTCCGGGGTCGCTTCGACGCGGGGAGGATTCTCAAGCTGCTGGAGTCCCAGCGCGTCACCACCTTCTGCGCGCCGCCCACCGCGTGGCGCTCGCTGGTGCTCCAGGACCTGAAGGCCTTCGACTTGTCGTCCCTGCGCCACACGGTGAGCGCGGGCGAGCCGCTGAACCCGGAGGTCATCGACTCCTGGAAGGCGGCCACGGGGCTGCACATCCGCGAGGGTTACGGGCAGACGGAGACGGTGGTGGTGGTGGGCATGTTCCCCTCGGTGGAGCCGCGCGTGGGCTCCATGGGCAAGCCGTCCCCGGGCTTCACCGTGGGCGTCATCGACGACACGGGGCAGGAAGTGAAGGACGGCCAGGAGGGCGACATCGCGGTGCGCGTGGCGCCGGAGCGGCCGGTGGGGTTGTTCCAGGAGTACGTGGGGGACGACTCGGCCAACGCGGCCTGCCGCCGGGGGGACTGGTACGTCACCGGGGACAGGGCGGTGCGGGACGCGGAGGGCTACTTCTGGTTCGTGGGCCGCGCGGACGACGTCATCAAGACGTCCGGCTACCGAGTGGGCCCCTTCGAGGTGGAGTCCGCGCTGCTGGAGCACTCGGCGGTGGCGGAGTCGGCGGTGATTGGCGTGCCCGACGACAAGATTGGCCAGCGCGTGAAGGCGTACGTGGTGCTGGCACCGGGCTTCACGCCGTCACAGGAGCTGGCGAAGGAGCTCCAGGAGCACGTGAAGCGGACGACGGCGCCGTACAAATACCCGCGCGAGGTGGAGTTCGTCTCCGAGCTGCCCAAGACGGTGAGCGGCAAGATTCGCCGCGCGGAGCTGCGCGCCACGCCGCCGAAACCGGGGTGAGGACGTCACCCCGGCTCCGAAGCGCTGTCAGCTGTTCCAGTCCGAGTGCACGAAGCCGGCGTCGGGCTTGTCCCGGCGCTGGTACGTGTGCGCGCCGAAGGCGTCACGCTGGGCCTGGGTGAGGTTCTGCGGCAGCTCCGGGCTGCGGTAGCTGTCCAGGTACGCCAGTGACGAGCTGAACACGGGCACGGGGATGCCCAGCTTCGTCGCCGCGCCCACCAGCTTGCGCCAGGACGGCGACAGCTTCTCGAGCACCGGCGCGAAGGCGTCCGAGACGAGGAGGTTGGGCAGCTCCGGCTGGCGGGTGAAGGCCTCCCGCAGCGGGGTGAGCAGCTTCGCGCGGATGATGCAGCCGCCTCGCCAGATGCGCGCCATCTCCGCCAGGGAGATGTTCCACTTGTACTCGTCTGACGCCGCCTGGATGAGCCGCATGCCCTGCGCGTACGTCACCACCCGCGCCGCATACAGCGCGTCATGGGCCCACGCCGCCAGCTGCGCCTTCTCCTCGGAGGACAGCGCCTCCGAGGGGCCCTTGAGCTTGTGGCTCGCCGCCACGCGCTGGTCCTTCATCGACGACAGGTTGCGCGCATCCAGCGCGGAGGCGATGGAGGGCACCGGCACGCCCAAATCCAGCGCCACCTGCACCGTCCACTTGCCCGTGCCCTTCTGCCCGGCCTTGTCCAGCACCAGGTCCACCAGCGGCTTGCCCGTCTCCGCGTCCTTCTTGCGCAGCACCTTGATGCTGGTCTCCAAGAGGAAGGACTCGGCGATGCCCTGGTTCCACTGCGCGAAGAGGTCCGCCACGCCCTCCGCCGACAGGCCCAGGCCCCGGCGCAGCACGTCGTACGTCTCCGCGAGCAGCTGCATGTCCGCGTATTCGATGCCGTTGTGCACCATCTTCACGAAGTGGCCCGCGCCATCCGGCCCCACGTGCGTGACACACAGGCCCTCATCGGTGCGCGCGGCGATGGCCTCCAGCACCGGACGCACCAGCGCGTACGCCTCCGTCGGGCCGCCGGGCATGATGGACGGGCCGTGACGCGCGCCCTCCTCGCCGCCGGACACGCCCACGCCCAGGAAGTGCAGTCCCTTGGACTTGCACAGCTCCTCGCGCCGGCGCGTGTCCAGGAACCAGGAGTTGCCCGCGTCCATGATGACGTCGCCTGGCGACAGGAGCGGGAAGAGCCGCTCCAGCATCTGGTCCACCGCCGCGCCCGCCGTCACCATCAGCAGGATGCGCCGGGGGCGCTCCAGCCGCGAGACGAACTCCTCCATCGACGCGGTGCCCTTCAGCTCCGGATGCCCGTGCTTCTGGTGCATCTCGTCGATGCGCTCCGGATGCCGGTCCCACGCCGTCACCCGGAAGCCGTGGTCCGCGATGTTCAGGGCCAGGGCCGCGCCCATGACGCCCATTCCCGCCACGCCGAACTGCGCGCCCGCCTGGGCGCTCGCTGCCGCACTCATGCATCCTCCGAGAAGGCCCGCTCACCGTCCCGCGGCGGCGGAGTCCAACATCCACTGCGCATTCGTCACCCGGGCCGCCGGAAGCGCCGGGTCGCCCGCGAGCGCCCGGTGCACCGTCTCCCGCTTGCCCGCGCCCGCCACCAGCATCAGCACCGCGCTCGCTGACAGCAGCGTCGGCATCGTGAGCGTCATCCGCCAGGGCGGCGGCTTGGGGCCCACCACGGACAGCACGCGCCGGCTCTGCTCCTCCAGCGCCGGGTGGCCAGGGAAGAGGCTGGCCGTATGCCCGTCCTCTCCCATCCCCAGCAACACCACGTTCAGCACCGGCGGCAGCTTCGCCTCGTACTCGCGCGCGGCGACTTCGCGGTCCCCGCGTTCGCCCTCCATGCGGAACACCTGCGACGGCGACAGCCGCAGCGGAGCCACCAGCGTCTCCTCCACCATGCGGTAGTTGCTGTCCGGGTGGTCCGGCGGAACGAAGCGCTCGTCCACGAAGTAGAGGTCCACCCGCTCCCACGGCAGCGTCAGGCGGGACAGCTCCCGGTACGCGGGGCCCGGCGTGCCTCCACCCGACAGGGCCAGGCTCACCCGCCGGTTCATCGCGAGCGACGTCTGGAGCGACCGCGCCATCCACTCGGCGGCCGCGCGCGCCAGGTTCTCCGGCGGGACGATGCGTGGAGGCAGCGCGCTCATAGCTGCGTCCACCGCCGCCCGTCGCGGGCCAGCAGCGCGGAGGCGGCCTGGGGGCCGGTGCTGCCGACCGTGTAGGGGTGCACCGTGCCTCCCTCTCCGGACTCCAGGGCCTGGAGGATGGGCGTCACGTAGGCCCACGCCTGCTCCACGCTGTCCTGCCGCGCGAAGAGGGTGGCGTTGCCGCGCATGCAGTCCAGGAGCAGCCGCTCGTACGCCTCCGGCACCGGCTTCTGGAAGCTCTCCTCGTAGTTGAAGTCCATGGTGACGCCCGCGATGTTGACGTCCTCGCCGGGCACCTTGGACTCGAAGGAGAGGGCGATGCCCTCCTGGGGCTGAATCCGCAGCGTGAGCACGTTGGGCTGCAGCCGCTGGCAGGTGGCGCCCTCGCCGGAGAACAGGCCGATGGGCACCGACTTGAAGTGGATGGACACCTCCGTCATCCGCTTCTTCAGGCCCTTGCCCGCGCGCAGGTAGAAGGGCACGCCCTCCCAGCGCCACGAGTCCACGCTGAGCTTCATGGCCACGTACGTGGGCGTGCGCGAGTCGGGCTTGACGCCCTTCTCCTTGAGGTAGCCCTCGTACTGACCGGCCACCACGGCGCGCGCCACCTCCTTGCCCTCCACGGGGCGCAGCGCGCGGAACACCTTGTTCTTCTCGTCGCGGATGTCCTCCGCGCCGAAGGACACCGGAGGCTCCATGGCGCACAGCGCGAGCACCTGGAGCAGGTGGTTCTGCACCATGTCCCGGATGACGCCCGTCTCGTCGTAGAAGCCGCCGCGGCCCTCCACGCCAATCGCCTCCGCCGCCGTGATTTCCACATGGTCGATGTGGTTGCGGTTCCACAGCGGCTCGAAGATGGCGTTGGCGAAGCGGAAGACCAGGATGTTCTGGACGGTCTCCTTGCCCAGGTAGTGGTCGATGCGGAAGATCTGCTTCTCGTCCAGCACCGCCGCCAGCTCGCGGTTCAGCTCGCGGGCGCTCTCCAGGTCGTGACCGAAGGGCTTCTCGATGACCAGCCGCCGCCAGGGCTTCGCCTGCGGATGCTCCTCGCGCTTGAGCAGCCCGGCGCCGGCCAGGCTGTGCAGAATCTGGGGGAAGGTGGAGGCGGGCGTGGCCAGATAGTAGAGCTGGTTGCCCTCGGTACCCTGGCGCTTGGCGACCTGCTCCAGCCGCTCGCGCAGGCGCTTGAAGGACTCCGCGTCGTCATAGCCGCCGGAGATGCCCTCCAGGCGCGGGGCGAACTTCTGCCACGTCGCCTCGTCGAGCGGCTGCGTGCGCGCGAACTTCCGCAGCCCTTCCTTCACGTGGTCGCGGAAGGCTTCGTCGTCGAGCTGCGAGCGACTGAAGGCGACGACGGAGAAGTGGTCCGGCAGGAGGTTGGCGCGCGCCAGCTCGAAGAGGGCGGGGAACAGCTTGCGCTGCGCCAGGTCTCCCGTCGCGCCGAAGAGCACCACCGTGCATGGGTCCGGGCGCGTGGCGCGCAGCAGCGGGTCTCCCTCTCGGGGATGCGTCTCGATGTGCAGGCCCTGCGCGTCCATTCCGCTGCCTCCTCCGAGTGCCTTCGTGCGGGGCCACCTTACGCCGCTCCCGTTGCCTCGCGGCAAGCCAGAGTGCGCGCAGTGATGTGCGCGTGACGTCTGGAGCGTCCGAAAGAGCGCCTCGCGGGGCCTGCTCTAACGGCGGGCCTCCAGAGTCGCCACGCTCAGTCGAGGGAGGACCGTGCGTGGCGACCCTGGCGCGGACTCAGCGGTCGCCGCCGAAGGTGCCCACGAGCCGGATGTGGCTCTTGCCCGTCTCCGAGCACGTGAGGTCGAGGCTCACGCTCCAGGTGGGGACCTCGGAGTTCCAGGTGAGGCGCCCCGTCCAGGAGCCGCACGCGGAGGTGGGCAACTGGCTGTTGAGTCTTATGCTGGTCACCCGGGAGTCCGGCAGCGTGTAGACGGTTCCCGGCGCCGGCAGGGGACGCTTGATGCGGAAGCTCACCCCGGTGAAGGCGACTCCGCACGTCGGAGCCCGGGAGGTGAAGTGGGTGAGGCTCACGTCGAAGCCGTCGTCCGTGGCGCAGTACGTCGGCGGCGAGCAGAACCACTCACCGGTGGTGGGCGTCGTGGAGTAGGTGCTGGCTTCGTAGAACACGCCCGTGGAGCTGGGGCTGGTCAGGTTCCAGTGGCAGGTGGGCTTCACCGTGCGACAGCACGCGGCGGCGTTCCCGTTGCAGCCGGTCGTGAAGCAGCCCATGGGATTGGTGGCCGTGCCATCTCCCTCGCACTTCATGCCCAGCACCGCATCCGTGCCGGTGCGCGTGCAGGACCACAGCGAGGTCCCTTCGCAGAAGGACTCGCCCGGCGTGCAGAGCTGGGGCGCCTGGCCCATGGGCCCCATCGGTCCCTGCGCCCCTGTGTCGCCCTTGGGGCCCTGGACTCCCTGGGGACCCATCACGCCGCGAGGCCCTTCCATTCCCTGCGGACCCTGTGCCCCCGTGGAGCCTGTCTCGCCGCGAACGCCTTGCGCGCCCTGAACGCCCTGCGGCCCGCGCTCACCGGTGTCGCCCTTGGGCCCCTGGGCGCCCTGGAGCCCCTGCTCTCCCTGAGGACCCGGCGGACCGCCCTCGGGACCTCGGGGGCCCTGGGGACCTTGCGGACCCTGGGTTCCGGTGGGGCCCTCGGTGGTGCAGGCGGCGGTGGTGAACAGGCAGCACAGCAGCAATGGCGCGAGTGCGCGCCAGGGGGTCTTCGTCATAGGGCGCGCCCGGTATCAGCTTGCCCTGCCGGGGGCAATACATCGCATGTGCCGAGACACGGCGAGTACGTGCCCTCGAATCCCTCTCCTCCACGGCGTCTGCCTTCTGGAGCCCCGGGTGAAGCGACCCGGGTTCAGATGCCCGGGGGCGGTGGAAACACCTGGGCGCGCAGCAACTCCGTTCTCCGGCGTCGGTGGGCATTGCCCTCGTCCAGCAAGGTGGCCAGCGAGTAGAGCCGGAGCGCGGGCATGCGCTGCTCTTCCTCCTCCAGGGCTTCGCCGCGCTCCGTGGCCAGGTCCGCGAGTCGCTCGCGCTCCCCGGGCGAAGGCAACTCGCTCGATGGCTTGTACGTGAGCACGCAGCGCCAGCGCTTCAGGCCCCGTTCCGCTTCGCCGTCCCGGATGTCCTGCTCGAGAAGGCGTGTCAGTGCTTCCCGGTCCGGCGCCAGCGCCGCGCTTTTTCCTCCCGGACAGCGAGGGTCCTCCGTGGCCGACAGGCCGATGAGCTGCCACTCCGTCCCGCCGATATGCCGGAAGTTCGGCATCAGGCCGGGCAGTCTCGTCAGGTAGTGGCTCGGGCCGTGTGAGTCGAGAAGGAAGGGGGGCCCTTCCGACAGGAGGTAGTCCGCGAGGGCCTGGGGATTGCCCGAGTGATGCGCGATGGCATAGTCGCCGAGTCCCGCCACGTCGACGAGCTCCGCCTCGCGGAGCACCATGGACTGCCCGCCCAGGTCCGGTGCCGCCACCAGCGGCCGGAGTTGACCGAGCTCGGCGGCGAGCCGCTTCACGCCCACGTAGTGACTGGCGACGTATTGGAAGGGCAGCTCCGGGGATGCCTTGATGCGAGGCGCGCGCAGCGTCGCCTCTCTCAGGGCGGGAAGACCCAGCCAGAGGGCCGCCACTCCCACGGCGCCCACGCCGATGCGCGCGGGCCAGCGCCAGCGCTCACCGCGCGTGGTCAGCCCCGCCGCGCGCGCACGCACGCCCGACAGACCCGACGCCATGCACACGCCCAGCAGGGGCACCAGCGGCGCGATGAAGCGCCACTCGCGCATCCAGTCACCCGAGCGCCATGCGAAGAACCCACCCGCACCCAGGAAGAGGGCGCCGAGCGCCGCACTCCTCGCGGAGGCCACGCCTCCCATCAACCCCAGAGCGGCGCCTGCCAGGGCGAGCTGAACCAGCGGGAGGGAGAGGTGGAGGTAGTCCTTCAGATATTTGCTTCCGTCGAGTTTCCAGAAGCGCTTGGCATAATAGGTGTTGGGGAACAGGTCCGCGAAGTAGGTCCACCGCACCGCGTACCATCCGCCCACCAGCACCAGCAGCCAGCAGGCGATGCCCAGCGCCTGTCGTCCGGTCCAGCGTCGCTCCAGGGTCCGGTGCGTCAACCACAAGAGGCCGGCGCCCAGCAGGTAGAGGAGTCCCTCGGGGCGGGTGAGGCACAGCAACGCCAGCGCCAGGCCCGCGCTCGCGCCCCGGCCCGTGCGCAGCTCGCGCAGGAGCAGGACGCCGGCCGTGGCCAGGAGGAGGGCCTGGAGTCCGGTCTCCATGCCGCTGGAAATCCACGTCATGTAGATGGGGCTGGTCGCGGCCACCCAGGGCGCCGCGACGTCCTCCAGTCGCGGACGGCGGCGCGCCGAGACAGGCCCCCAGAGCGCGAAGAGGGGCAGGGCCAGCAGACCCAGGATGATGCCCAGCGAGTGCGCGTACGTGTCGGGCGCCAGGCCCAGGGGCTGGCTCAGCCCCAGCAGCAGCGTCCACAGGGGGTTCGAGAAGCCCTCCACGGGCTGCGAGTGAGGCGTGACACGCAGCCCCGCCCCCTCGAAGAAGCTGTGGCCGTAGGCGATGGAGATGGCGGCGTCGTCCACGACGGGCGTGGCGAGGTAGCCGCAGTGGTACGCCCCCGCCGCCACCGCGGCCAGGACAAGGCCGGCGGTCAACGCCAGCTCCCAGTCGGTCTTGAAGCGAGGGAGCGGTGGGTTGCTGGGCGTGGGGAGGCTCATGTACTCCGGACTCGAGGCAGGGCGCCGGGATGATAGCAGCGCCAGGCGGGCGGGCGTCCCGCGCACGTCG
Source organism: Myxococcus sp. CA051A (assembly GCF_013336705.1). Classification (NCBI taxonomy): domain Bacteria; kingdom Pseudomonadati; phylum Myxococcota; class Myxococcia; order Myxococcales; family Myxococcaceae; genus Myxococcus; species Myxococcus sp. CA051A. The sequence continues at coordinate 174,944 of NZ_JABUMS010000003.1, forward strand.
CGGGGGCCAAAAGGTGATATGCCCGGGCGTCCGTCTCGACCTCTCCCCGGCTTGTCGCGAGAGTCCCCTTCCGCTGCGCCGTGCACCGCGATGAAGTACCTCGTCACCGTCTGGTTCTGGCTCGTCTTCCTGCTCACGGCGCCCGTGCTCTTCACGCTGGGGGCGCTGCTGCTGCTCGTCACGTTCCCCGTCGACCGGGACCGCCGGATGTTGCACTGGCTGGTGTGTGGCTGGTGCCACTGGCTGTGGCTGCACCTGTCCCCAGGCTGGCGCACGCGCTTCGAGGGCCGTGAGCACCTGCCCCAGGGCCCGTGTGTCATCGTGGTCAACCACCAGTCCGCCATGGACATCCTCGCCGTCATGGGGCTGAACCACCCGTACAAGTTCGTGGCGAAGGCCTCGCTGTTCAACCTGCCGCTGGTGGGTTGGATGATGACGCTCCTGGCCTACGTGCCCATCGTCCGGGGCTCGTCCAGCGCCATGCACCAGTTGCTGGACCCATGTCGCAAGTGGCTGCGTCGGGGCATGCCCGTCCTCATCTTCCCGGAGGGCACCTATGCGACGGGCGGACAGCGACTGCCCTTCAAGCGCGGCGCCTTCCAGCTCGCGTTGGAGGAGCACGTTCCGGTGGTGCCCATCGTCGTGGAGGGCACGACGCAGCTGCTCGACGGAGACGGGCCCTGGATGAACGCGCGGGCGTCCATGCGCGTGCGAGTCCTGCCGGCCCTGCCGCCGGAGTCACTGGGCGAGGACGCGGTGGAGCTGGCGGAGCGGGTGCGTGCGTTGTACGAGCGCACCCTCGCCGTCGGCGGCTGAGTCACGCGCATGGGCTGGCTACTCTGGACCTTGGAGACCTTGCTGGCGGTGGCCGGTGCGTGGGCGCTGTCCGCCGCGCTCCTGCGTGAGCGGTCCACGCTGGAGCGCTGGATGGCCGCGCTCCTGTTCGGCGCCGCGAGCATCCTCACCTGCGTCCAGGGGCTGGGCCTCTCGGGGCAGTTGGGCCGCGTGCAGCTCGCCGTCGCGGGGCTCGTGCTCCACGGGGCCATGCTCGCGGTGGCCGTGCTGCGCGTCGGCGGCGCGGAGCTGCTCGCCCGACTGCGCGCGGACCTGGGCGCCCCGGTGCGACTGTTGCGCGACATCCATCGGCGCCAGGAGCTGGCCGCCTGGGCGCTGCTGCCAGCGGCGTGCGCGCTCGTGCTCTCCTGCGTCGTCGCCTGGTACTACCCGAACTGGGCCTGGGACGTCGTCTGGTACCACGTCCCCAAGACGAACTATGCGGTGCAGACGGGCAGCATCACCTGGGTGGACACCTCCGTCTGGTACGTCAACGGCTACCCCGAACTCACCGAGCTGCTCTCCGTCTGGAACGTGCTGCTGCCCCGGCACACGCGGCTGGATGACCTGTCGCAGATTCCCTTCGGCCTGCTCGGAGCGCTCGCGGTGGCCGCGCTCTGTCGCCGGGCGAGCGCGAGCCCCGCGCTGGCCGCCTCGCTGGGCGCGATGTGGCTCACCCTGCCGGCAGTGTTCCTCCAACTGCACACCTCGCACGCCGACGTGGTGGCCGGCGCGCTGTTCATCACCGCCTTCTACTTCCTCACCGAGCGGGACTGGAGCCCCGTCGCGCGCACGCTGACGCTGCTAGCGCTGGGCCTGTATGCGGGCACCAAGGTGACGGGCCTCTTCCACCTCGCGCTCCTGTCGCCGTTGCTGCTGGTGCGAGGAGTGCTCGTCCTGCGACGCGCGAAGGGCGCGCGCTGGCGGACGCTGGGACAGGCGGGGCTCGCGGTGCTGCTGCTGCTCTGGCTGGGCGCACCCACGTACGTGGAGAACGCGGCGCGCACCGGCAACCCGTTCTGGCCCGCGCGCATGCGGGTGCTGGGACGTGAGCTGGCGGGCCCCATCGGCGCGGAGGAAATCGCCGGACCGCCGGCGTTCTTCGGTGCGCCCGGGGCCTTCGCGCGCATGGTGGACAACTGGAGCGCGCGCGAGGGGATGTACTGGCCCGACGTGCGCGAGCGCGCCTTTGGCTGGCTCTTTCCGTACCTGCTCCTGCCCGTGCTGTTGTGGGTGAGCGCGTCGGCCCTCTTCAGTCGTGAGCGCTGGTTCCGGTTGTCGCTGCCGCTGCTCGCGAGCCTGGCGGTGCTGGTTCCCGCGGCGTGGTGGGGCCGCTTCACGCTGGGGCTTCCCGCCGCGGGGCTGGTCGCGTTCGCCGTGCTGCACCGACAGGTGGGCACGCGCTATCTCCAGGCGCCGCTGTCCGCCCTCGCGGCCTTTCTCTGCGTGGCGTCCTTCGCGAAGGCCTCCGTGGGTTATCGGGTGTTGCCCACGCTGGGGCCGCGCGCCACCCCGGACGTGCGAGACGAGGACCGCCTCCGGTTGCAGATTGGCTGGCTGTGGCCACTGGAGGCGATGCACCTGCGCGAGCAGGAGCTGCGCTCCGGTGACGTGGTGGCGTACGACAGCGCGACGTCCTTCCTTGGCGAGTACTGGACGGACGACCTGCGCAATCGCGTCGAGTACGTCAACCACGAGGGCAATGACGGCGTGTACCTCGACAAGCTCCGCGCCCTCCGGCCGCGCTGGGTGAGCGTGCGTCGAGAGAGTCCCGCCGAGCATCTGCTGCGCGCACGGAGTCAGGCCTTCGAGCGGCTCTTCGATTGTCCCCTCAGCTCCGCCGTCATGTATCGAGTCACCCGCGCGGACTGGTAGGTGTCTCGGCGGAAAGCTCCGTGTCGTGGCGCCACCTGGGAGTGAAGGCCACAGCCTCGCTGAAAGAAATCGGTGAGCGTGCGAACTCGCACGACGCATTCGGTTCAGTTGACGGACGGGGCGCACGGGCCCCGTGCTGTATCTTCCGGGCCATGCGCCAACTCTTGATTCTGCTTCTATTGCTCGCAGCGCCAGTCTGGGCCGCCGTACCCACCGGCTTCACCGAGACCGTCTTCCAGTCGAGCACCCTGAATCAGGCCACGGGCATGGCGTGGGCCCCTGATGGCTCGGGGCGCCTGTTCATCACCATCAAGTCGGGGGCCATCCGGGTGGTTTCGACGGAGAACGGCCTGCCGCAGACGACGACGCCAGGCGGCGCCGCGCTGGTGACGAGCCTGTTCGCGACGGAGCCGGTCGTCCACACCAACAGCGAGTGCGGCGTCATCGGCATCGCGTTCGACCCGAACTTCACGGTCAACCGCTACGTCTACATCTTCGTCACCGTCTCCGCGTCGGAGCAGCAGATTGTCCGCTACACGGACTCCAACGGCACGGGCACGGCGCGCACGGTGATTGTCTCGCGGCTGCCCACTCGCGGAGAGAATCACGACGGCGGTGGCATCGGCTTCGGGCCGGACGGCAAGCTGTACTTCGCCGTGGGCGACCTGGGCAACGGCACGGGTGTGGATGCGGACCTGACGTCGATGGCGGCGAAGGTGAGCCGGGCCAACCGCGACGGCACGCCCGCCAACGACAACCCGTTCAACGACGGCGTGGGGCCGAACAACGAGTACATCTGGGCCCGAGGCGTCCGCAATCCGTTCACGCTGACCTTCCAGCCGAGCACCGGCCTGCTCTGGGTCAACGTGGTGGGCGACGGCTACGAGCAGACCTTCGTGGTGAACCGGCGCAACCACGCGGGCTACAACGACTATGAGAACAACCAGCCGGCCGGCAACGACTACATCACCCCCGTCATCAAGTACCGCACCAACAACATCGACACGCGCACCCTCACCGCGACGGGCGCCGCGCGCGCGGGCGGTATCGCCACCTTCACCACCACCGGCAACCACGGCTTCCGCAAGGGCGAGAAGCTCACCATCGAGGGCGTGTCGGATGCCTCGTTCAACGGGGACTTCTACGTCGCCAGCGTCCCCAGCGCGACGACCTTCACGCTGACGCAGACGGGCTTGCCCGATGTCGGCAGCGGCGGTGGCACCGCGAAGACCCAGGCCCTGGGGGCCTGCCTGAACGGCGGCGTCTTCTACGACTCCACGCTCTTCCCAGCCGAGTACCGCGGCAACTACTTCTTCGGTGACTATGTCTCCGGCAAGTTCGCGCGCGCCACGCTGGCGCAGGACAATACCGTGGCGACGGTGGACCTGTGGGGGACGGAGTTCAGCTCGTATGTCGACGCGACGGTGGGACCCGACGGCGCGCTGTACACCATCGGCGTCACCAACGGGCGTCTGCGCCGCATCGTGCCCAACGCTCCCGGACAGCGCCTGGTGGTGACCGGACTCTACCCGCGCGTCGTGGAGGGCGGCCGGGCCACCTTCACCGTGCGGCTGGCGGAGGCTCCCACGGCCTCTGTCGTGGTGGATGCCTTCAGGGCGGCGGGCGGCAGCACCGACCTGCGCCTGTCGGGTGTCTCCACCTTCACCTTCACGCCGGGGAACTGGAGCGTTCCGCGCGTCGTGACGATTGAGGCGCTGGAGGACGCGGACGCGGTCGTGGACACGGCCACCTTCACCGTGGCGTCCAGCGGGCTGACCTCCGAGTCCGTGCTCGCGACCACCATCGAGGACAATTCCGCGCAGTTCGTGCTCTCGTCCAGCAACGTGAGCATCAACGAGGGCGGGACGGCGACGTTCGACGTGTCGATGAACCGCGCGCCCGCGAGCAACGTGAGCGTCACGGTGGCGCGCACCGCGGGCGACACGGACCTCACCGTGCAGTCCGGGGCCGCGCTCACCTTCACGACGACCAACTGGAGCACGCCGCAGACCGTCACGCTGAGCGCCGCCTCGGACGCCGACAACGCGGATGGCGTCGCCACCTTCACCGTGTCGGCGACGGGCCTGGATTCGCGCGCCGTGACGGTGACCGAGGCGGATGACGAGCCGCTGGCGCCCGTCATCACCTCCACGGCTCCCCTCACCGCGGTGGTGGGCAACCCGTATCGCTACGATGTGGAGGCGCGCGCGAGGCCGGTGCCCACGTACACGCTCACCACCTCGCCGCCGGGGATGTCCATCGACGCGGCCACGGGCCTCATCTCCTGGACGCCCACCACGGCGATGACGGTGCCCGTCGAGGTGCGCGTGGCCAACACCGTGTCCCCGGATGCGACTCAGACCTTCTCCATCACCGTGAAGGAGGACGAGGCGCCCCGCGCGGTCCTCACGCGTCCCACGGCGGAGGAGCGCGTGTCCGGTGCGTTCTCGGAGTTCTACGGCGACTGCATCGACGACTACGGCTGCACGCGCGCGGAGTTCTTCGTCGACGGAGTGCGGCGCTACGCCGACGAGCGCACGGACAATCACTTCCACTTCGGCGGCGAGCACAACCGCTGGGACACGACGGATCTGGCGCCCGGTGGCCACCTGGTGAAGTTCGCGGTGGTGGACACCTCGGGGAAGCGGCACGAGGTCGAGGTGAAGGTGTGCGCCGGTGACGGTGACTGCACGCTGGTGCCGCAGGGGCCTCCGGATGCCGGCTCGGAGCCGGACGCTGGCGTGTCACCTGACGCGGGTTCGCAGCCCGATGCGGGTTCGCAGCCCGACGCTGGCCCCAGCCCTCAGTCGCCGGGGGAGGATGACGGCTGCGGCTGCGGCGCCGCGCCCGTGGGCTCGCTCGCGTGGGTGGCCCTGGCCGCGCTGGCGATGTCGCGCCGACGTCGCCGTCAGGCCTGACGGCTGCGTGCCTTGAGCACCGGTGCTCGCCCGGCGGCCTGAATCAGGGTGTCGGCCAGGGCGAGCGCCGGAGCGATGTGGGTCTCCAGCGCCGAGGTGGATGCGGGGACGCCCCGGTGCTCCGCCTCCAGCAGTCCCGCGACGATGGAGAAGCGCTGGTAGTGACGGTGGGCGCGCAGCAGATGCTCGCCCACCTGGGGCGTGGTGAGCAGGGCGTGCGATTCCGGCGACAGGCCCTTCAGGTTGAGCGCCGAATCCAGCGCCACGTCACCCAGTTCCTCGTCGCGCACGCTGAACAGCTTCAGGAACTTGTCGCCCAGCCCCTCGGTTTCCAGGTGCAGCTCCTGGGGCACCACGTCGCTCACGTCCAGGCGCAGCACCATCACGTGGTACGAGCCCTGGTTCTGGCCGCGGACCTCGGTGAGCAGGGAGAGCTGCCGGTCCTGGTGGAGCCCCTGCACTTCCATGAAGTCCTTGGACTGGGTGAAGCTCCAGCCTCTCCGCGTCGCGAAGACGAGCCACGCCTTGCGTTGCCGACGCTTGTCCCTGGCGGCGAGGGTGAGCACGACCACGACGAAGAGCACCGTGCCCAGGAGCGCGAGCCATGGGACGAACGTGGATTCCATGCGGGAAAGCATCCCCCCGAGAGGACGGGCTCGGCCAGTCTCCCTGTCGGGTTCACCGCGCCCCCAGGACGCGTGGGGCCGGGTGGGGTCGCAAAGGCGCGAAATTCCAGGGGCTTGTCCGCATGTCAGAGGGAGCGTGTAAGGGAGCAGGCGCCCGGCGCTTGGAGCAGGCGGCTTCCCCGGAGGAGGCTGCCGGGCGGCCTGAGTGCCGTGGGGTGAGGGAGGGTGAACGCGGGATGCGCTTGCTGCACACGTCGGACTGGCACCTGGGACACACGCTGTACGACGTCTCGCGGGAGGCGGAGCACGGCGCGTTCCTGGAGTGGCTGCTGGACACGCTGGAGGCCCAGGCGGTGGACGCGCTGCTGGTGGCCGGCGACATCTTCGACACCTCCAACCCCAGCGCGGAGGCGCAGGCGGCCTGGTACCAGTTCGTCGCCAAGGCCCGGCGGCGGCTGCCCCGGCTGGACGTGGTCGTCATCGGTGGCAACCACGACTCCGCCGCGCGGCTGGATGCGCCGGACCCGTTGTTCGCGGCGCTGGGCGTGAAAGTGGTGGGCGGGCTGCCGCGTGCGGGGGGCTCGCTGGAGTTGGAGCGACTGCTGGTGCCGGTGCACGACGCGAAGGGACACGTGGGCGCGTGGGTGGCGGCGGTGCCCTACCTGCGGCCCGCGGACCTGCCGCCGGTGCGGGAGGAGGCGGGGGACCGGTTGGTGGAGGGCGTTCGCGCGGTGTACTCGGAGGTGCTGGACGCCGCGCGGCACCGACGTCAGCCGGGTCAGGCGCTGGTGGCCATGGGCCATTGCTACATGACGGGCTCGGAGCTCTCGGTGCTCAGCGAGCGGAAGATTCTGGGCGGCAACCAGCACGCGCTGCCCGTGGAGCTGTTCTCGGACGATGTCGCGTACGCGGCGCTGGGGCACCTGCACAAGGCGCAGCGCGTGGGTGGGCGCGAGGGCGTGCGCTACAGCGGCTCGCCCCTGCCGCTGTCGCTGTCGGAGGCGGGATATCGGCACCAGGTGTTGCTGGTGGATTTGAAGGGGGACGCGCTGGAGGCCGTGCAGTCGCTGCCCGTGCCGCGTCGCGCGGAGATGGTGCGCGTGCCGGCGCGGGACGCCGCGACGCTGGAGGAGGTGCTGGCGTTGCTGGAGGCGTTGCCGGCGCTGGAGGAGGACGCGGTGGAGTGGCGGCGTCCCTACCTGGAGGTCTGCGTGTCGCTGCCCCGACCGGAGCCGTCGCTGCGGCAGAAGGTGGAGAAGGCGCTGGAGGGACGCGCGGCGCGGCTGGTGAAGCTGACGCCCGCGTACACGGGCACGGGCGGCGCGCTGGCGGAGGTCCAGCCAGGGCTGTCGCTGCGTGAGCGCACGCCCGAGGACGTCTTCCGGGCGAGGTATGCGCGTGACTACGAGGAGCCGCCCTCGGAGGTGTTGCTGGAGGCATTCCACACGCTGCTGACCCAGGTGCAGGAGGACGCGTCATGAAGGTCCTCTGCATCCGGGGCAACAACCTGACGAGCTTCGCGGGGACGTTCGCGCTGGAGCTGGACCGGCCGCCGCTCGACAGGCTGGGACTGTTCGCGATTACGGGTGCGACGGGCGCGGGCAAGAGCACGCTGCTGGACGCGCTGTGCCTGGCGCTGTTCGACCGGACACCGAGGCTGGGCGGACGGGGTGGTGTCCCGGTGGGGCGCGCGGACGAGGAGGAGGAGGCACGGCTGTCCGCGTATGACGTGCGCGGCATGTTGCGGCGGGGCGCGGGCGAGGGCTTCGCGGAGGTGGACTTCCAGGGGAAGGATGGGAAGCGCTACCGGGCCCGCTGGTCGGTGTGGCGGGCGCGCAGTCGCGCGGAGGGGCGCTTCCGGCCTCAGGAGATGACGCTCACGGAGGTGGCCACGGGACAGCAGTTCGGCCGCACCAAGGGCGAGGTGCTGGCGGCCATCCAGGAGCGGCTGGGGTTGTCGTTCGACCAGTTCCGCCGCTCGGCGTTGCTGGCGCAGGGGGAGTTCGCGGCCTTCTTGAAGGCGGATGCGAGCGAGCGCGCGGAGCTGCTGGAGCGGATGACCGGCACGGAGGTGTACAGCCGGCTGTCCATGGCCGCCCACGAGAAGAACAAGGGCGAGCAGGAGGAGCTGGCGCGCCGGGAACTCGGGCTGGCGGCGATTTCGCTCATGGAGGCCGGGGAGCGCGGCGCGGCGGAGGGGCGGCTCGTCGAGGAGGCCGAGGCGCGCAAGGGCGTGGAGGCGCGGCTGGGGGAGGCGGAGGGCGCGGCGGCGTGGCACGCGGAGCTATCGGCGCTGGTGGGGGCGCAGCGAGACGCGGAGGAGAAGGAGTCGCGCGCGGCGGAGGCACTGGCGGCGGCGGCGCCTCGGGCGAAGAAGCTGGAGGAGGTCCGCGCGGCGGAGTCGTTCCGAGGGGCGGTGACGGCGGCGGAGGGGGCGGAGCGTCGGTGCGAGGAAGCGGACGCCACGGGTCGGGTCCGTGGCGCGGAGGTGGAGGAGGCGAAGGCTCGGGCGGCTCAACTGCTGGGGGCGTTGCGGGTGGCGGAGGAGGGGCGGCAGGAGGCGCGGTCGGCGCAAGAGGTCGCGGCGCCGGCGCTGGAGGCCGCGGCGGAGCTGGATGCGCGGAGCGTGGCGGCCGCGCGTGACGCGGAGGAAGCGCGGGCGCGGGCGCGGGTGTCGGAGGACGAAGCGGCGAAGGCTCGGGCGGTGCTCGAGGAAGTCGTGGTCCGCGAGGAGGCCGCGCGGGTGGCGGGAGAGGGGGCTCGGGTCTGGTTGTTGGAGAAGGCCCACTGGGAGGCGCTCGCGAGGGAGTGGCCTCGCTGGCAGCGCGAGCTGGAGCGCTACGAGGTGGCGCTGGGCGAGGGGAAGACGGCGCGGGCGGCCGTGGAGAAGCTGCGCTGGGACGTGGACTTGCTGAAGGACGCGGAGCGTCTGAGGCGTCAGGAGCGGGACTCGGCGGCGGAGGCCGAGGCGCGGGCGCAGGCGGCGGCGACGCACGCGGAGACCTCGTTGGGGGAGGGGACGGGCGTGGAGCGGCGGGTGCTGCGGGAGTCACTGCTCGCGAGGCAGGAGACGCTGCGCGCACTGGAGCTGGCCCGGCAGGGCCTGTGTTCGGGAGAGGTCGAGGCGCGAGAGGCCGCGCGTGAAGCGGCGACGGCGCGGGAGGAATCGGAGTCCGCGTCGGTCGCGGTGCGGGACTCGGCGGTGCGGCGGTTGGAGCGTGAAGCGGCGCTGAAGGAAGCGCGCCGTGCGCTGTCCGTGGCGGAGGCGACACAGGGGCATGCGGCGCAGCGGGCGCTGCTTCGCGAGGGCGAGGCGTGCCCGCTGTGTGGTGCCACGGAGCATCCGTATCGGCATGAGGTGCCGGCCCTGGCGGGGTTGGTGGCGGAGTCCGCCGCGCGGGTGGAGACGCTGGAGTCCGAGCGGAATGAGTGCTCTCGCGAAGAAGTGGATGCGAGCGCGAGGCAGGCGGCGGCGCGAGCGCGAGTCACCCAGGCGGAGTCGCGGCGAGAGGGCGCGGCGGCCCGCTGTGGAGAGCACCGTGACGCGTGGGCGCGGGGCCGCGAACAGTGGCGGCGGGTGCGGACTCAGGGCTCGGCGTCTTCGGGAGGTGGGCCTGGACTCAGTGCGCGAAAGGGTGTTGTCGGGGCCCATGACTCCGAGTCGCCGGGCGGCGAAGAGGGTGCGGGAGTTCGTGACGCCACATCGGCCCCGGGAGTCGCCAGCGCGCGTGATGCCGCGTCTGCTCCCGAAGAGGGCTCGGGCCCGGAGGCGAGCGTCTGGCTGGAGGCGATGGTCGCCGAAGTCCAGGCACGGCTGTCCGCGCTGAAGTCCGAGGAAGAGGCGGCGGAGGGACTGGCCCGGACGGCGCGCGAGGCGAGAGCGGCGCTGGAGGCACAGCGCACCCGACGTGAGGTGGCGGCCGATGCGCTCCGGCGCGCGGAAGAGTCCTTCACGCGAGTGGAGGGCGCGCTGAAGGAGGGGCTGGCCCGGATGGAAGCGGCGGACGCGACGGTGCGACAGGTCCTGGCGGACGTGTCCCCCATTTTCGCCTCGGACGCGGGATGGGAGGCCAAGCTGGAGGCCGCTCCGGCGGACTTCCGCCAGAAGTGCGGCAAGCGCGTCTCCATGTGGAAGGAGCGCGAGGACATCGTCCAGAAGGCGAAGTCTCGGGAGGACGAGGAACAGCGACACCGTGCTCACGCGCAGGGCTTGCTGGAGGTGAGCGCTCGCCGTGCCGAGGAGGACGCCGCTCAGGCGACGCTCAAGGGTCAGGCTCGGGATGCAGCGGTGCGGGCCCGCGCCGCGCTGCTGGAGGGCCGCCCCACGGAGGAGGTCCGCGCGGAGCTGCGCGCGAAGCTGGAGTCGGCGCTGGCGGCCTACGAAAAGGCCCGCGTGTCAGCCGAAGCGGCACGACAAGCCGAAGGGGTGGCGCTGGCCCGCGCGGAGGATGCGGCACGCGACCTCACCCGTGCGCGGGAGTCCCGCGAGTCGGCGCGGAAGGAGCTGGAGCAACGGCTGGCGGCCCAGGGTGTGTCGCTGGACGTGGTGAAGGCGCTGCTGGCGAACGATGCCGCGTGGTGCGAGGCGGAGGCTCGGGCGCTGGCCGTGCTGCGCGAGGCCCAGGCCCAGGCGCGAGCGGTGCGCGACGAGCGACGTGAGCGGCGCACGGGCCACGAGTCGAGCGGGCCGCCCCGCTTGTCGGAGGAGGAGGCGACCGCCGCCCGCGAGCACCTGCGAGGGGACGTGGAGGTGCGGCGCCGAGCCGAGGCGATGCTGCGCGCGAAGCTGGAGGCGGACGACGCGGCCCGTGCCCGTCACGGCAGCGAGGCCCAGGCGCTGGCGGAGCGCAGGCGTGCGGGCGAGGTGTGGAAGGCGCTGGGTGACCTCATCGGCTCGCATGACGGCAAGCGCTTCAAGGTCTTCGCCCAGAGCCTCACGCTGGACGCGTTGTTGCTGCACGCCAACGCGCACTTGCAAGAGCTGGCGCGCCGTTACCGCCTGATGCGCGTGCCCGGGCATGACCTGGACCTCCAGGTGGTCGACGGGGACATGGGTGACGAGGTGCGTGGCGTGGCCAGCCTGTCGGGTGGCGAGAGCTTCCTGGTGTCGCTGGCGCTCGCGTTGGGGTTGGCCTCGCTGTCGTCGGAGACGACGCAGGTGGAGACGCTCTTCATCGACGAGGGCTTCGGGACGTTGGACCCGGAGACGCTGGAGGTGGCGCTGGCGACGCTGGACGCACTCCAGGCCACGGGTCGACAGGTGGGCATCATCTCCCACGTCTCGGGGCTCGCTGAGCGCATCGGTGTGCAGGTGCGCGTGGTGAAGCAGGGCGGAGGCCGCAGCCGGCTGGTGGTGGAGGGCGACCTGGGCCTGCCGTACGTCGCGGTTCAGCAGCTCGCGTGAGGTCCAGGCCTCACACGCCCGTGCCCATCAACCCGCGCACCACGGCGGCCACGGCCAGCGGCGTGGCCACACGGTCATCGGAGAGGGCGGCGAGGGCCCGCGCGAACTGCTCCGCGGAGCCGAAGCGCTGCGAGGGGTGAGGCGCCAGCGCGCGGTCCAGCACCAGCGCGAGCGCGTCCGACACCTCTGGCACCTGCATCCGCACGGGCTTCACCCGGCCCCCCCGGATGGCGGACTCCACCTCCTCACCGGGGCCAGAGGGGAAGGGCGACTCCAACGACAGCAGTTCGTACAGCAGCACCGCGGTGGCCCACAGGTCCACCGCCACGGACACCTCGCCCGCCAGCAGCTCCGGCGAGCGGTAGTGCTGCTTGCCCAGGCGTCGCGCGTCGAGCGCCATGCCCGCCCGTGAGCGAGCCACGCCGAAGTCCGCCAGCTTCACCTCTCCAGTTCGCGACAGCAGCACGTTGTGCGGGGACACGTCGCAGTGCACGACACCCAGCGGACGGCCCGTGGTGCTCGTGGCCTGATGCGCGTGCGCGAGGGCCTCCAGCACCTGCCGGACGATGAGCACGGAGATGTCGATGGGCAGCTCGATGCGCCGCCGTCGGCACTGCGCCAGCACGCGCCCCAGGTCCGGCCCCTCCACCAGCTCCAGCGCGAGGTAGCCCCCGTCGGGCAGCTCTCCATACTCGACGAAGCCGACGATGTGCGGATGCCGCAGACACCGGGCCAGCTCCGCTTCATGCAGGAGCTGCTCGTGCGCCTCGTCGTCGTGCGCGCGCTCGGGGCGCACGCGCTTGAGCGCCACGTGCTCTCCGGCCCGCGCGCCGTGCTTCACGCGCGCGAGGAACACCTCCGCCATGCCGCCGCGTCCCAGGCGGGACAGCAACTCGAAGCGGCCACAGTCCCTCGGCCAGGTCTCCTCCACCACGTCCATGACTCAGCTCACCCCACCCACCAGGCTCGCCAGGTAGCCGTCGAGCGTCCGGGAGAAGGTGACGTCGTCACTGAGGAACGCAAGCCCCACGCCGCCGCTGTAAGGGTCATCCAACACGTGCACCACCACCGCCTCGCCCTGCAGATGCTCCCCGTTGGGCAGCTTCACGTCCACGGTGACGACGCTGTCGGGCGGAGGCCGGTGCGCGGTGCGCACGAAGAGGCCGCCGTTGGAGATGTTCAGCGCGTGCTCCCGCACGAAGTCCAGCTCGGTGCGGAACTCCAGCTCCAGCCGCACCGCGAACCGGCGCCCCCGGCGCTGGGGACCGCCCGTTGGCGCGGAGGGCACGCGGCGTGGATCATCCTCCGACGTGGGCACGGCGGCGGGACTCGGTGGCGCCGAGGGAGCAGGAGCCGCGGGTCGCGAGGCCAGCGCGCTCACGTGCTGCTCCAGCGCCCGTGCCGCGGCGGTGCGCTCCTCGCCCCCGTAGGCCTTTCCTCCCGCGAAGATGCTGGTGCGAAGCGCGTCGCGCTCCGGCTTGGGCAGACGCCACAGCTCCACGAAGGTGCCGCCGCTGCGCTTCACCTCGTCGGCGAGCCGCTCCACCGCGGCACGCGGATAGCCCGGGGCCTCCACCTTGAGCTCGATACCGGCCTGCTCGGCCTGCACGGAGACGACGAGCTGCATCGATTGCGCGGAGGGCAGCAGTTCGCCAAGCCCCTCCACCACCGCCGCGGCGCGTTCTGGTGAAGCCCCTCTATTCCACAATGCCGCGAGACCGAAGACAGGCACGAAAGAGACGATAACCGACGCTTCCCACCCCGCGAACAGTGTTCGCCAACAGTCATGCCGCAATCCGTCCATGAGGTTGGACAGAGAGCATACGAAGAGCGACGAAGAACTCGTACCGAGGGGAATAGTCACTGACCAAAAGGCGCAGGTCTTCATAGACTTCAGGTTCCCCCTGACTCATCCCAACCCCCCCGGAGTCAGGGAAATGGAGTCGAATGATGCGTACGTCCTTCACCCGGCTCATCGCCTGCGTGCTCGTGTCAGCTTCGTTGCTGGCTGGCTGCGGCGGGTCGGACCCCGAAGACCCCACTCCGCCCGGCAATGAAGATGCGGGTACGACCCCAGACAGTGGAACACCGCCCCCGGAGGATGCGGGCGTCGAGCCTGACCCGGACCCGGATCCAGGTCCGGTGCCCACGGATGTCGACGACAGCAAGAACCCCACCAAGGACTCCGACTGCGACGGCCTCACGGACGCGGAAGAGTTCGCCAATGTCTATGCCGGCGGGTTGAAGACGGACCCGGGTCGGCGTGACACCGACGGTGACGGCATTCGTGACGGCGTCGAAGTGGGCCGCACCTCGAGCATCAACACCACCTGTTCGTTCCGCGCGGACCTGGACCCGGACTCGCGCACCTCGCCGGTGAAGGCGGACACGGACGGCGACGGCATCCCCGACGGCCTGGAGGACACCAACCGCAACGGCGCGAGGGACCCGGGTGAGACGGACCCCAACGCCCTCGACTCGGATGGTGACGGGCTGAAGGACGGCGAAGAGGACGTCAACCACAGCGGCACGGTGAGCCCCGGCGAGACGGACCCGCGCAAGCGCGACACGGACGGCGACGGCCTGTCGGATGGTCAGGAGCGGACCATGGGCACGGACCCGCTCAAGCCCGACACGGACGGCGACTCGTGCAGCGACGGCGAGGAGGACCGCAACCGCAACGGCGTGCGCGACAGCGGCGAGACGGACCCGAAGGTGGCTGACTGCGCCGCCTCCATCCCCGACGCGGACTTCGACGGCATCCCGGACGCGGTGGAAGTGGCCACCGGCACGAACAAGGACAAGGCGGACACGGACGGCGACGGCCTCGACGACGGCGTCGAGGACGAGAACAAGAACGGCAAGGTGGAGGCGAACGAGTCGGACCCGCGCTTGACGGACACCGACTGTGACGGCCTGCAGGACGGCGCGGGCCGCGATGGCTTCCTGGGTGAGGACGGCAACGGCAACGGCAAGGTGGACGCCAACGAGACGGACCCCACCAACCCGGACACGGACGGCGACGGCCTGCGCGACGGCTTGGAGCGCGGTGTGACGACCGCCGCGGCGCCGCGCAAGGACTGCGGCTACGCGGGCGACGCGCACCCGAGCAGCACCACGAGCCCCACGACGGCGGACTCGGACGGTGACGGCATCGCGGACGGCGCGGAGGATGCGAACCAGAACGGCCAGGTGGACGCGAACGAGCTGGACCCGAAGAACCCGGCGGACGGCGCGCCCAACACGCCGGCGGGCCAGGCCTGCCGCGCGAACAACCTGCGGCCCGTCACGTTCAAGGAGGACAACGGCGCGGACGTGCGGCTCGCGCTGCCTGCCACCTTCAAGGACGCGAACATCACCAACATCACGGTGGCTGGCGCCACGGTGGGCGTCATCGGCTGGGACGACACGAAGCAGGTGACGCTGATTGCGTACAAGCGTGGCGCGGTGGGCGGCTCCATCACCCCCGCGGGCGACGAGGCGGGCATCCGCGGTGCCTCGTTCAACACCGCGACGAGTGACTACGCGCAGACCTTCAACACCTGGGACGGATACGCCGCGCTCGCGGCTCGCTACTCGCTTCCGGGCAGCGAAGACCTGAAGGCTCGCACCAACTCGCTGGTGCGGTCGCTGGTGCCAGGCAGCGCCGGTTCGCTCGCGGGCTCGGCGGGCATCACCGGTCCGTTCACCATCCAGGCGCAGTTCGTCCACCGCTCCAACGACAGCGTGCTGGTGGTGGTCGCCATCACCCCCACGTCCCGCTACAACGAGGCGGGCAGCCTCTTCTCGCTGGCGGACACGGCGGGCGGCTCGGCGCTGGCGCAGTTCGGTGACGCGGACGCGGTGCAGTGCGAGCTGTTCACCTCGCGCCAGGCAGTGGTGGACTTCATCTTCGTGGTGGACGACAGCGGCTCCATGGCCAGCTCGCAGCAGTCGCTGGCGGACGCGGCCACGGCCGTGGCGAACAAGCTGGGCAACTCCACGCTGGACTGGCGTGTGGCGATGGTGACCACGAGCTACACCTCCACCAACACCAACCATGCCAACCGCAACGTGGTGCGTGGCTTCACGCGGAACATCAACCAGTTCCGTGCGTGGCTGACGCAGAACAGCACCTGCGCCAGCGGCCAGTGCAACACCCTCACCATTCCCCCGGGGACGACGCCCACCACCTGCACGAACAACCAGTCGTGCTGGGTGGGTTTGAGCGGCTGGGGCGACGAGAAGCCCATGGAAGCGGTGCGAGCGGCCATCAACACCACGCTCGTGCCGAATGGCACGTCTTCGGACTCGCGCATCCGCGACGGCGCCAAGGTGGTGGTCGTCATCCTCACGGACACGCATGACTACTCGGCGGACTCCATTCAGACCTTCGAGCAGTACTTCAAGAGCACCGGCAACACGCCCGCGACGAAGAACCCGCTGAACCAGGTCATCCAGGTCCACGGCATCATCTGCCCGCCGGAGTTCGCCACCAGCAACACGGCGACGTGGTGTCACAACCAGGAAGACCCCCGCGACCCGAAGCACCTGGACATCATCCAGGCGACGGGCGGCGTGGTGGGCAGCATCCGCAACTCCACCTCCATCACCACGACCATCAACGGCATCATCGACAGCGTCATCGCGTCGGTGGGCTACCGCACGCAGCAGCCGCCCATCGGCGCGTCGGTGAAGGTGTCGGTGGCGACGGTGGCGGACGCGGTGTCGTGCCCCACGGCGGCGGACCTGCCGCGCAGCCGCACCAACGGCTTCGACGTGGATGGTATCAACCGCACGCTGTCGTTCTTCGGCGGCTGCCGGCCGCAGGCGGACAACACGCAGGCGGCGGTGTCCTACCGCTACTGGAGCGACCGGACGACGAACGCCAACGGCGTGCCGCCTCCTTGCAAGACGGACCCGTATTACGACGCGACGGAGGCGGACTACTGCGACGGCAAGCTCTCCTGCAACCGCACCACGGACAAGTGCGAGTGCCCGTCGGACTGCGGTGGTGTCGGCGCTCCGGGCCAGGTCTGCAACACGGACCCGGCGGTGTGCGCCTACACGTGCGCTTCGGATTGCGGTGGCACGTGCGGCACGTATGAGTCGTGCAACTCGGCGACCTGCGCGTGCTCGTGCGTCCAGACGGCCACGTGCGCGGCGGGCTACAAGTTCGACCCGAGCGTGTGCGCCTGTGCGTGTGACACCTCGTCGCTGAGCTGCGGCTCCACGACGCAGCCGGACGCGGCCTCGTGCTCCTGCGCTTGCAAGGCGGACTGCGGTGGCTGCCCGTCGAACACGGCGTGCAACCCGAGCACCTGCGCCTGCGAAGGCGTCATCGGCTGACGGTGACGTGAAGCACCGGCCTTCACTCGAGGGCCGGCGTGGCGGAGTGCTTCCTCGGAAGCTGTCTGGGTCCGAGGAAGCCAGGGGCCTGGTGACGAAACGTCGCCGGGCGTCTGGGACCCGGCTCAGGACATGAAGAAGGCCCCGGTGGCGACGTGCCTCCGGGGCCTTCGTGTTTCTGGGGACTCAGCGGTGGTGACGCGCTACCGGCCCGCGGTGAGGCCCGTGGGCGCGGTGGCCGTGCGGAGGATGGGGTAGACGCGGTGCTGGGTGTCGCGAGCGGGGTGGCGCTCGTAGAAGAACCGCAGACGCGCGCGCGGGTCCTTGGCGAAGGCGGGGTCCTTGAGCTTCGCGTCCCACTCGGCCTTCACGGTGGCGTCCCTGGCGAGCAGCTCCCGCGCGAAGGGCTCCAGCACGTAGTCCTCGATGTATTCCTTCTGCTCGAAGTGGGCGTTGAAGAAGCCCCACGCCAGGAGCGAGTCCGGCGCGGAGGGCTCCAGCAGGTGGGCCACCATCTCCACACCCGGCTGCGCGGTGGGGACGTACAGCGCGCCGGCGGAAAGTGACTGCGTCTGCTTCTCCCACGCGCCCTTCACAGACAGCGTCTGACGGCCCTCGTTGGACTGGGGACTCCACTTCGCCTCGGTGGCGCGGAACACCTCCACGTCGGTGGCGGGCGTCGGGCGGGACAGGCGCTGGAAGCGCAGGCCGTGGGTGGTGAGCTTCTGGGCCACCCAGGCGGCATGGGACGGCGGCACCAGGTAGCCGCCCGAGGGGATGGAGACGGTGAGGGCGGGCTCCACCTTGTCGAAGTACGGCACGGTCCACACCTGCGGCTTGGAGTCGTCGTAGCGAATCCACGTCTGCCCGGAGACGTCGGAGGCGCCGCGCTCATAGGCGTAGCCTCGGAAGGCGATGGGGTGGCTCTGCGGCGTGTTCTTCCACGCGACGACGACGTCGCGCACCTTGCCGGACTGGGCCTCCGCGTCGGCCGCCTTCACGGCGCTCATCATCCCGGCGCCATCGCGGGCGACGAGGCGCAGGAGGCCCGCGACGACGTCGCGCGTGGCCTTCACGCGCTCGGCATAGGGCTTCCACGAGTGCGTCTCCACGAGCACGCCGAACCGGTGGTACGCGGCGGCGTAGGCGTGGCTGAAGCGCGGGGGCGGCACGCCGTAGGCGAAGCCGGACGTCGGGTCATCGTCCTGGAGGAACGAGGGGTAGAACTCCAGGGGCTGGTGGCCTTGCGTCTCCAGTTCCTGGAACAGCTCCTGGCGCAGCTTCACGCCGAGGGGGCGCAGGCTCTCCGGGCCGGACTTCTGCGGCTCGATGCCGACGGCGACGTCGGGCTCGAACTTGGCGCCGTCGGTGACGTGCAGGTCCGCGTAGACGAGCGCGTCCCAGGAGTGGAGGTAGCGCAGCAGGGCCACCATCTCCGGGCTCTCCGCCTTGGCGTAGTCGCGGTTGAGGTTGAGGTTCTGCGAGGTGACGCGCCAGCCCATCTCCTCGGGGCCCACCTGGTTGGGGCGGTTGTTGTGACCGAAGCGCTCGTGGCCGTCGACGTTGAAGACGGGGACGAAGACGGCGGTGACGCCCTTGAGGACACCCGGCAGCGTCTTGCCGGAGAGGATGTCTCGCAAGAGCGCGAAGCCGGCGTCCTTGCCGTCGATTTCGCCGGCGTGGATGCCGCCCTGGAAGAAGACGACGGGGCGATTCTTCTTCGAGTTGGCGGCGGGGGTGAGCGTGCCGTCGGCGCTGGCGACGAGGGCGAGCATGGGCCGGCCCTCGGGCGTGGTGCCGAACGTGTCGCAGCGCACCTTGCCGGGGTAGGCCTTGGGGAAGGCGCGGCAGAGCGACTCCACCTCGGGGTAGCGGCCGGTGCGTGTCCAGCCGCTCTGCTCGGACACGGTGGTGAGAGGCGGTGGAGCCTGGGCGAGCGCCAGGGAGAGGGCGGTGGCGAGGAGCATGGCCAACCCACAACACAGGCTCCCGTGGGTTTCAACCGCCTCGCACGGTGAGCGTTCCACCCACCGGTAGGACGTGGACGTGCTCGTGCGGCCAGCCTCGGCGGTTCCACTCGGCGTCCAGGCGGCGGGGCGGTTCGTCGAGCGGCTCGTCGGTGAGCTTGAACGTGCCCCAGTGCATGGCGAGGAACTCCCGGGCTCCGAGTGCCTCGAAGGCGCGGACGGCCTCTTCGGGGTTCATGTGCTGGCGGCTCATGAACCACTCCGGGTCATACGCGCCAATGGGGAGCAGGGCGGCGTCGAGCTTGGGAAAGCGGCGGCCGATTTCCTGGAAGCCATCGAACCAGGCGGTGTCACCGGAGTGGTAGACGCGGGCGCTGGAGCCCTCGACGACGAAGCCGCCCCAGAGCATCTCGTTGGCGTCGTTGAGGCCGCGTCGGCTCCAGTGTTGCGAGGGGACGTAGTGGACGGTGACGGGGCCCACCTGGGTGGATTGCCACCAGTCCAGTTCGGTGACGGCGAGCTTGCCGCCCCGGAACACGGGGGACTGTCCCAGGCCCGTGACGATGGGAGCGCCCACGTCGGTGAGCGTGGGCAGGTCCAGGTGGTCGTAATGGTTGTGGGAGACGAGGCTCGCGGCGATGGGAGGCAGCTTGTCGACGGGGACGCCGGGCGGGACGTTGCGGCGGATGACGACGTTGATGGCGTCGCGCAGCACGGGGTCGATGAGAAGGGAGAGGCCGTCGAGCTGGACGAGCCAGCTTGCGTGGCCCAGCCATGTGAGGCGCGCGCCCTCGCCGGGGGCGGGCGGTGTGGCGAGCAGGGCGAGGTCCGGCTCCACGCGAGGGACGGGTGCATGGTCGGGCGACTTGCGGCGGCGGCCGGAGAGCTTGTCGGCCACTGCCCATTTGAAGACGCTGCTGAACGGCTGAGGGCCGCTGCCGTCCAGGTTCTTGAAGCGCAAGGCCATGATGCGTGCTCCTCGAAGGACACCGGAGCGCGGAGCTCCGAGCGTCTGTCATGCTCGCGGGACGGTGCGGTTCGCAAGGGGAATGGAGCCCCTACCATGGTCGACATCACACATCGCATGCTCGAGACGAACGGGATTCGCCTTCATGTCGCGGAGGCGGGGAAGGGGCCACTCGTGCTGTTGCTCCATGGGTGGCCGGAGTCCTGGTACTCGTGGCGGCATCAGCTTCCGGTGCTCGCCGCCGCCGGCTACCACGTCGTCGCGCCGGACGTTCGAGGTTATGGGCGCAGTGACAAGCCGGGGCCCGTCGAGGCGTACAGCATGCGGAACCTGGTGGCGGACTTCGTGGGGCTGCTGGATGCGCTCGGGGAGAAGACGGCGGTGGTGGTGGGGCACGACTGGGGCGCGGCGATGGCGTGGACCTGTGCCGCGCTTCATCCGGACCGCTTCAGGGCCGTTGTCGGCATGAGTGTTCCGCATCTGGGGCGTACGCCGATGCCGCCCACGCAGCTCTTCAAGGCCGTGTTCGGTGAGAAGTGGTTCTACATCCAGTACTTCCAGCAGCCGGGTGTCGCGGAGGCGGAGCTGGAGGCGGATGTGCCGCGGACGGTGCGCACTGTTCTGGCGGGCTCCGTCGCGGGCTTCGACACGAAGTCGGAGTTGGTGCGCGCGAGGAAGCAGGGGGACGGGTTTCTCACGGGCATCGAGACGCCCGCGACCTTGCCCGCCTGGCTCACGGAGGAGGATGTCGCGTACTTCGTGAAGGAGTTCGAGGGCAGTGGGTTCCGGGGTGGGTTGAACCGTTATCGCAACATGGACCGGGACTGGGAGGAGCTGCCCGAGCTGGCGACGGTGCGAATCGAGCAGCCCGCGTTGTTCATCACGGGAGAGAAGGACCCGGGGCGCGCGCTGGCGCCGGTGGAGGTGATGAAGCCGCTGGTGCCGAATCTGAAGGACGTGCTCGTTGTTCCTGGAGCGGGGCACTGGGTTCAGCAGGAGCGTCCCGCGGAGGTCAACGCCGCGTTGTTGTCGTTCTTGAAGTCGCTGCCCGCGTGACGTCGCGGTGGGGCGGGTCTGTCACCAGTCGGGGTGACAGACCCAGGGACTGGAGGGACGGCGCTGGAAGCAGCGGTATCCGTCGTCACAGGTGTTGGGGCCCTTGGGGTCGCAGGGCTGCTCGCAGGCCCATCCGTCACAGACGCGGCCGTCGAGGCAGGGTGGGAAGTCCTTGCCACAGCGCAGCTCGCACTCGGACCAGATGCGGTCGGGTAGATGGGACGCGTGGATGAACTCGCACGTCTGGCCCGAAGGGCAGGGGGTTTGTTGGCACTGTGGGCCGAACACCCTGGCGCACGCGGAGGCGCCTTCTTCGTGGCGGATGCAGTGCTGTCCCGCTGGGCAGCCGCTCTTCTCGCAGGTGGGGAGGCAGAGCGGTTCTGGGTAGTCGTCCACACAGAAGAACTGAGGCGGACAGGTGTTGGCGTCATCCAGACTGCACGGTCGTCCGCAGAAGCTTCCTGCGCTGGAGCAATGCAGTCCGGGGCCGCAGGCGCCTTCCTGGGTGTCGGAGATCTCCACGCATCGCTCGCCTTCCTTGCGAATGCCCACGGGCACGCAATAGCGCACCACGGGGTCTTGTCTCGCGGTGGCGAGGAGTCGACAGACATGGCCATCTGGGCACTGCGCATCGGTGAAGCACTGGCTGTCCGCGCAATAGAGCGCGCGAGCGCGCGCATCGAAGAGGCAACCCAGTGGTGGATCGCACCCAACGCGTGTGCCGCAGTTTCGATGGTAGGTCTGGAACCGTGAGCGTTCTTCTGGCGTGAATACAGGACTGACTTGCCGGCCTCTGACGTACTCGGGAAGGTTCGGTTGCAGGAGGCTGCTCGTCGTGAGGACAAGGGGTAGCGGTATCAACAACGCGATGCCTGCCCCCAGCATCGTTCGCACGTTCATTGCTCGCCGCACCTTTGGATGCACGTTTCGCTTTGCTCGCGGCCGCCGTCGCAATAGCGCGTGTAATCGTCCACCGAGCATTTCGTGGGAATGCTCTCCAAGGCATCCTGATGCGCGGCCCGGTCCACGAGGCCGTCACGCCGGTGCACCTCGGGGCAGCCCATGACGGCGCAGGACAGCGCACAGACCCAGAAGGTCATCCACGGCATCGCTGTGTCCCCCCGACAGAGGAAACGACACAGGCATTCTACCGAAGGTAGGAAGTCGCGGAGACAACCTGGTTGATGGGGCGAGTGAGACTGTGCACGCGCCGACATCGCTCACCCACATAGCCCCGCACTCCCTTATATAGAGCGCGATGCTTCCCACCTCCGGCTCCACGACTCGCAAGCTGCTGCTCGCCTTCGGTGCTCTGGTGGCGCTGTTCACCGCCGCATCGGGCTTCGCGCTTGCTCGGCTGGCGGACATCCACGACGCCTCGCACGAGCTGCGTGAGGCCGGCGGCCGGGTCCGCGAGGCACTCGAGCTGGCCACCGCCGTACGAGACCAGTACGCGCATCTGGCCCACACCATCATCCTCGGCAACGCCAGCCACGTTCACTTCCACGAGGAGTCGCGAGCACGCGTCGAGACGCTCACCCGCCGGCTCCGAGAGCAGGCTCAGGACGCCGAGGAGCGCGCCTGGGTGGCGGACATCCAGGAGAACGGTGACGCGCTGGACCGGCTGTATCGCGAGACACTCCTGCCCGCCGTGCTGGCGAAGGACCACGCCGCCGTCACCACCGCCCACGGCCGCGCCCTGGAGCGCGTCTCCCTCATCCAGGCCCGCGCCGAGGCCCTGGCGCGCCGCTTCGACACTTCCATCGGCTCGTTCGAGGAACACGTCGCCGCCGTCGAGCACACCAGCTTCCGCTGGGCCCTGCTCTTCCTCGGAGGCGCGACGCTGTTCGCCGTGGGCGTGGGCATCTACATCGGCAACTCCGTGGCCCGCCCCGTGGCTCGACTGTCCGAAGGCGCTGCTCGACTCGCCCAGGGCGACCTGGACACGCGCATCCCCGAGGACGACCCGGGAGAACTCGGCCGACTCGCCGCGCAGTTCAACCGGATGACCGATGCCCTGCGCACGCACCAGGCCCAGCTCGTTCAACACGAGAAGCTCGCCAGCGTCGGCCGACTGGCGGCGGGCGTCGCCCACGAAATCAACAACCCGCTCGGCGTCATCCTCGGCTATGTGCGCATCCTCCAACGCAAGGCGGAGGGTGCCCTGGCGGAAGACCTGAAAGTGGTGGAGGAGGAGGCCGTGCGCTGCCAGCAGATTGTCGAAGGGCTCCTCGACCTCTCCCGCCCGGGCCAGGGCCCGGTGGAAATAGTCCCCCTGCGCGAGACGTGTGAGGACGTGGTGGCGAGGCTGCGCGAAGCAGAGAGACTCGGACAAGTGGACGTGCGCGTGGAGGGCTCGGCGAGCGCGTGGGCCCAGCCGTCGCGGCTGCGCCAGATTCTCCTCAACCTGGTGAAGAACGCCGCCGAGGCCGCCGGAACCGGTGGCACCGTCGAGGTCCGAATCGCGCCCGCGAAGGACGGCGGCGCGAGCGTCTCCGTCTCCGACTCCGGCCCCGGTGTGAAGCCCGAGGACCGCCGCCGCCTCTTCGAGCCCTTCTTCACCACCAAGTCCACGGGCACGGGCCTGGGGCTCGCCGTGAGTCAGGCCATCGCGGAGGCACACGGCGGACGCATCGAGGCGGACACGGGCCCGCTGGGAGGCGCGCGCTTCACGCTGCGCCTGCCCCCCGCGTCGGCGGAGCGGGAGGCCATGGCATGAGCACTCCAACCCAACCCGGCGTCCTGGTGGTCGACGACAAGGAGAACATGCGCAAGCTGTTCTCCCGCATCCTCGGAGACGCCTACGCCGTGACGGAGGCCGCCGATGGCGAGCAGGCCATGTCGCTGCTGGCCTCGCGCGACTTCGACGTGGTGGTGACGGACATCCAGATGCCCGGCGCTGACGGCTTCGCGGTGCTGCGCGAAGTGAAGCGCCGCGCGCCCGACACGGAGGTGATTCTCGTCACCGCGTTCGCCAGCATCCCCAAGGCCGTCGAGGCCATCAAGGAAGGCGCCTACGACTACCTCTCCAAGCCGTTCGACCCCGACGAGGTCGCGCTCGTCGTGGCACGTGCGTTGGAGAAGCGACGCCAGGGCCGAGAGGCCGCGGGACTGAAAGCCCGGCTCGCGTCGGCCCCCGAGCTCCACGGGTTGCTGGGCGGAAGCGCGGCGATGCACGCCCTGCACGGCCTGCTCTCCCAGGTCGCGGCGAGAGACCTCACCGTCCTGCTCACAGGCGAGACAGGCACGGGCAAGGAGCTGGCCGCGAGGGCCGTCCACAAGGAGAGCCCTCGCGCCGCGAAGCCCTTCGTGGCGGTGAACTGTGGCGCGCTCCCCGCGGAGTTGGTGGAGAGCGAGCTGTTCGGCCACGCGAAGGGCGCCTTCACGGGCGCCACGGTGGCGAAGCCCGGACTCTTCGAGGAGGCCCACGGCGGCACGCTCTTCCTCGACGAGATTGGAGACCTGCCGCTGCCCGTGCAGGTGAAGCTCAACCGGGCCCTCCAGGAGAAGGAAGTCCGGCGCGTGGGCACCACCGTGCCGGTGAAGGTGGACGTCCGCGTGGTGGCCGCCACGCACCGTGACTTGTCCGCCGAGGTGGCCGCCGGTCGCTTCCGCGAGGATCTCTACTATCGCCTCAACGTGGTGACGGTGCGACTGCCCGCGCTGCGAGAGCGACGTGAGGACGTCCCATTGCTCGCGATGCATTTCCTGTCTGGCGCGGGACGGTCTGAAGTGGAGAGCTTCACCGCCGAGGCCCTGCGCGCGCTCGCGTCCTACGACTGGCCTGGCAACGTGCGACAGCTCGAGAACGCCGTGGCGCGAGCCGTGGCCGTGGCCCGAGGTACGCGCATCACCCCAGAGGACCTCCCTCCCGAGGTGGCCACGTCACGCGGTGTCACCTCGGGCGCCACGGCTCCGGGAGTGAGGGCCACCGCCGAATCCCTGGCGAAGCTGCCCTACCGCGAAGCGGTGGACGGCGCCCGAGACACGGTGTCCCGCGAGTACCTCACCGCGCTGATGCAGGAGTTCAGCGGCAACGTCACCCACGCCGCCGAACGCGCCGGAATGGAGCGCGAGAGCCTCCACCGGTTGCTCAAGCGCTACGGAGTGCGCTCGGAGGACTTCAAGCGCTCCGAGTGACGAGCGTCTCAGAACGCCGGTACCACCAGGCCTCCGCGGGATGCGGCACTGCTCTCCGCCTGAAGCGCCCTGCGCGGCGAACCGCGCGACTCAGAACGCCGGAACCACCGCGCCGCCGTACTGGGACTCGATGAAGCGGCGCACCTCTCCGGACTGAAGCGCCTTGAGCAGCACCCGGACCTCGGGGCGGGACTCGTCGCCCTTCCGGACGACGAGCACATTCGCATAGGGATTGCGCGTGGAGGACTCGCGAGCCAGCACCTTCGCGTCCAGCTTCAGGTGCTTCTGCGCCTCCAGGAAGTAGTTGCCGTTGATGACGGCGGCGGCCACGTCCTCCAGCGTGCGCGGCTGCTGCTCGGCGTCGATCTCCCGCAGCTCCAGCTTGCGAGGGTTGCCCACCACGTCCTGCACCGTGGCGACGGCGCCCGCGCCCTCCTTCAGCCGCAACAGGCCCTGGTCCGCGAGCAGATGCAGCGCGCGAGACGCGTTGCTCGGGTCTGACGGAATCGTCACCTGCGCGCCCTCGGGCAACTCCGCGAGCTGACGGAACTTCGTCGAGTACAGCGCCAGCGGCTCCAGGTGCACCGCGCCCGCGCTGCGCAGGGAGAGCTGACGGTCCGCGGAGAAGCGCTCCAGATACGGCACATGCTGGAAGTAGTTGGCGTCGAGCTGTCCATCCGCCAGGGCCACGTTGGGCTGCACGTAGTCGGTGAACTCCACCACCTCGATGCGCACGCCGTCACGCAGGGCCACGGGTACCGCGGCGCGAAGAATCTCGCCATGCGGCACCGGGTTGACGCCGATTCTCAGCGTGGGCACTCCGGGCGCCTCGCCGATGGCGGGAGCCTCCGACTTCTTGCAGCCCGTTCCCACGAGCAGCGCAATGGAGACGGCGGCGAAGGCCAGGGGGATGATGAAAAATGATGCAGGTGGCTTCATGGGGTGTGGATTCCGGAGGAGAGGCCGCGGGCAACAGCGTGACCGGGGGGATATTTCAGTCGTGCGCGCGGCGGGAGTGGGGCGAGGTGTGGTCGAAGCGCGAAGCCACGCCATCCCCAAGCCACTGCACGAGCTGCACCAGCGCCAGCAACACGGCGAGGCAGCCCAACATGACGTCGGTGCGGAAGCGCATGTACCCGTACTTCACCGCGAGGTCTCCCAGCCCACCTCCGCCCACGGCTCCCGCCATGGCGCTGTAGCCGAGCAGGCTGATAACCACGAGCGCGGTACCGCGCACGAGAGATGGCAGGGCCTCGGGAATCAGGACGCGGAAGATGACGCGCCGGTGGGTGGAGCCCATGGCGATGGCGGCCTCCACCAAGCCGGAGTCCACCTCGCGCAGCCCCTGCTCCACCACGCGCCCCATGAAGGGAATCGCCGCGACGACCAGCGGAACGATGGCGGCGGTGGTGCCAATCGTGGTGCCCACCAGCAGGCGAGTCAGGGGGACGATGGCCACCATCAAGATGATGAAGGGCACCGAGCGCCCCACGTTGACGAGCGTGCCCAGCACGCGGTGCAGCGCCGGGCGCTCCCACAGTCCGCCCCGGTCCGTCAGCACCAGCAGCACGCCCAGGGGCAGCCCCGCGAGCACCACCAACACCGTGGCCACCGACGTCATGTAGAGCGTCTCCAGCGTGGCCACCCACAGCGAATGCGTCAGCTCACCAGGCATGGGCCGCCTCCTCCGACGTCAAACCCTGCTCGCGCAGGAACGCCAGGGCCTGGCTCACCGCGTCCGGAGCACCCGTGAGCTCGAAGAGCAGCCGCCCCACGCGCGCCTCGCCCACGCGCTCCAGCGAGCCCTCCAGCAGATGCGCGTCCACGTCGAAGCGACGCGCCAGGGTGGAGAGGATGGGACGCGTGGAGTGCTCGCCCGACAGTGACAGCTCCACGCGCTGACCGCCCCGAAGGACGGCGCTCTCGCCCGTCGTGAAGGGTGGGTAGCACAGCCCATGCAGATGCGAGCCCGGACGGGAGAGCAGCTCCACCACCTTGCCTTGCTCCACGAGCCGTCCCTGCTCCAGCACGGCCACCGAGTCGCAGATGGCCTTCACCACCTCCATCTGATGGGTGATGAGCAGGATGGTGAGGCCGAGCTGTCGGTTCAAATCCCGGAGCAACGCCAGCACCGAGCGCGTCGTCTCCGGGTCCAACGACGACGTCGCCTCGTCGGACAGCAAGATGCGAGGACGCGGCGCCAGGGCGCGGGCAATGCCCACCCGCTGCTTCTGCCCACCCGACAACCGCGCCGGGTAGGTGTCCGCCTTGTCCGACAGGCCCACCAGCGAGAGCAGCTCCGCGACGCGCGCGCGAATCTGCTCGCGTGGCAGCCCCGCCACCTCCAGCGGATACGCGACGTTGGCCGCCACCGTCTGCGAGGAGAACAGGTTGAAGTGCTGGAAGATCATCCCGATGCCCTGCCGCGCCAGACGCAGCTCATCGGGATTCAGCGACAGCAGCTCCTTCCCATTCACCCGCACGCGGCCCTGGGTGGGACGCTCCAGGAGGTTGACGCAGCGGATGAGCGTGGACTTGCCGGCGCCGCTCTGCCCGAGCACGCCGAACACTTCTCCTGGGTCCACCCGCAGCGACACGTCCTGGAGCGCCGACACCTCGCGCCCGCCCTGCCTGTACACCTTGCTGATACCGCGCAGCTCAATCATCCACCGACTCCCTGCGGTGTGTTCGCCAGCTCTTCGGCGAACGCCGCGAACGAACTCCAGTACCGCTCACCGGTGTCGGGCAGCACGGTGAGCACCGTCTTGCCGGGGCCCAGTCGCCGCGCCACCTGCCGGGCCGCGTGCAGCGCCGCGCCACTGGAGATGCCCACGAGCAGACCCTCCCGGCTCGCCAGTTCCCGCGCGGCGAGGTACGCGTCGACATCCGCGACGTCGATGACCTCGTCACAGACGGAGCGGTCCAGCACCTCCGGCACGAAGTTGGCGCCAATGCCCTGGATGCGATGCGGCCCCGCCTTGCCCTGGGTGAGCAGGGGCGAGCGCAGCGGCTCCACGGCGATGACCTGCAGGGACGGGTTCTCCTTCTTGAGCACGCTGCCCGCGCCCGTAATCGTGCCGCCCGTGCCGATGCCCGCCACGAAGGCGTCGAGCTTGCGCACGTCCAGGTCTCCGAGAATCTCCTTCGCCGTGGTGCGCCGGTGAATCTCCGGGTTGGACGGGTTGCGGAACTGCTGCGGCATGAAGCCCTTGTCGCCCAGCTCCTTGATGAGCTCGTCGGCCGCCTCGACGGCGCCGTTCATTCCCTTGGCCGCGGGCGTCAGCACCAGCTCCGCGCCATAGGCCTCCAGGATGCGGCGGCGCTCCACGCTCATGCTCTCCGGCATGGTGAGGATGATGCGGTAGCCCTTCACCGCGGCGACCATGGCCAGGGCCACGCCGGTGTTGCCGCTGGTGGGCTCGACAATCGTCATGCCCGGACGCAGGCGGCCCTTGTTCTCCGCGTCCTCAATCATCGCCAGACCGATGCGGTCCTTCACGCTGCCACCGGGATTGAAGGACTCGACTTTCGCCAGCAGCGTGGCCGCGTCAGGGCCTCCGACGCGCGACAGGCGGATGATGGGCGTGCGGCCAATGAGCTGCGTCACGTCGGGGTAGATGTTGTTGGGCATCCGCGTCTCGGGGTTGGGGCCGGGACTTCGATGCAGCGCCCCGGCGTGTGGGGAAAATGGAACGGCCCGTCTCCAGGTTTCTGGGGGGACGGGCCGGACACGCCTGCGCGCGAAAGACGCTCAGTACGCTCGAACGGACGGACCCGTCGTGACGCGGCAACACATGCCGCGACAACAGGACCCGAACGGAGCGACGAAGCAGAGCATCGGCTTCAGGACGTAACCAATCCGCCGGAGACTGTCAACCCGACCTCCCTTTCACGCGGCCTCCTTCAAGGCCCGGCCCAGCGCGAGCGCGAGGTCCGCTTGCAGGTCCTCCAGGTCCTCCAGACCCACGGAGAAGCGGATGAGGCTGTCGGTGATTCCCCGTCGCTCGCGCTCGGCGGCGGGCACGGAGGCATGCGAGTGCCTCGCCGGCACGGTGATGATGCTCTCCACCGCGCCCAGCGACACGCCGAGCAGCGGCAGCCGCAGCGAGTCCACGAACGTTGCCGCCATCGAGTCGTGGGCGAGTCGGAAGGACACCACAGCGCCGGTGCCTGGATAGAAGACCTCTCGAATCTCCGGCCTGCCTCCGAGCCAGCGAGCGAGCGCCCCGGCCGTGCGCACCTGCCGCTCCATGCGGACCTGCAGCGTCTTGATGCCGCGCTGAAGCAGGAAGCAGTCCTGCGGCCCAAGCACCGCGCCCACCGCGTTCTGGAGGAAGTAGACCTCCTTCGCCAGCTCCGGCGTCCGCACCGCCACGGTACCCGCGATGATGTCGCTGTGTCCGCCCAGGTACTTGGTGGCGGAGTGGATGACGATGTCCGCGCCCTCGGTGAGCGGACGCGAGAGGTAGGGGGATAGGAAGGTGTTGTCCACGATGAGCAGCGCGCCGTACGTCCGCGCGAGGATGGACATGGCGGTGACGTCGGTGCGCCGCAGGAAGGGATTGCTCACCGTCTCGACGAGGAGCCCCTTCGTGTTGGGGCGGAACGCGGCGCGCACCGCGTCCGTGTCCGAGGTGTCCACGAAGGTGGCTTTGAGTCCAAAGCGGCTGAACACCCGGGTGAGCACGCGGTACGTGCCGCCGTAACAGTCGTCGGTGACGACCAGGTGGTCCCCCGCGCTGAAGAGCATCAGCACCGTGGACAGCGCGGCCATGCCGGAGCCGAAGGCGAACGCCCCGGCGCCCTCGTCCAGACTCGCGAGCACGCCCTCCAGCGCCTTGCGCGTGGGGTTGCCGGAGCGCGCGTAGTCGAACTCGCCGGAGTGCTCCAGACCCGGCTGGTCGAACATGGAGACCTGGTAGATGGGCACCGCGGCGGCGCCCGTCACCGGGTCGACTTCATGACCCGTGTGCAGCAGTCGGGTGGCGAAGTTCGACGGGCTGGGAGCGCCCTTCGAGCGCCTGGGCCAAATCGGAGATGATGTCATGGCAGTCCTCGATACCCACGGAGAGGCGAAGCAATCGGTCGGTGATGCCAAGCTGTTCCCTGCGCGCGACGGGGATGTCGGCGTGGGTCTGCGTGGCGGGGAAGGTGATGAGCGTCTCGACGCCGCCCAGGGACTCGGCGAAGAGGCAGATGCGCACGGCGGCGAGCACCTGGGGCACCAGGGCCGCGTCGGTGACGTCGAAGGAGAGCATCCCGCCCGAGCCCGGGTAGTAGACGCGCTCCACCTGGGGGTGGCTCGACAGGAACGCGGCCACCTCGCGAGCGTTCGACTGGTGGCGCTCCATGCGCAGCGCGAGCGTCTTGAGCCCGCGAATCACGAGGTAGGAGTCCTGCGGCCCGAGGATGGCGCCGATGCCGTTCTGGACGAAGGCGAGCCGTTCGCCCACCGCCGCGTCCTTCACCACGAGCGCTCCGGCGACGACGTCGTTGTGTCCGGCCAGATACTTCGTCGCGCTGTGGACGACGATGTCCGCGCCCAGCTCCAGCGGGCGCTGGAGGAACGGTGTGTTGAAGGTGTTGTCCACGATGAGGAGCGCGCCCGCCTTCCGGGCGACGTCCGCGAGCGCGGACAGGTCCGCCGTCTTCATCAGCGGGTTGGTGGGCGACTCCACCAGCAGAGCCTTGGTGTTGGGGCGCAGCGCCGCGCGCACCGCGTCCAGCCGCGTGGTGTCCACGAAGGTGTGGGGGATGTGGAGCAGCTTGTCCACCAGTCGGAACGTTCCGCCGTAGAGGTCCTCGGTGAGGACCAGGTGGTCCTCGGGGCCGAGGAGCTGGAGCGCGCAGTGCAGCGCGGCCATGCCGGAGGAGAAGGCGAGGCCCCGGCTGCCGCCTTCGAGGCCCGCGAGCGCGTCCTCGAGCGCGGCGCGGGTGGGGTTCTTCGTGCGCGAGTAGTCGTACCCGGTGGACTGCCCGAGCGCGGGGTGTTGGTAGGTGGCGGAATGGTAGATGGGCACCGCGACCGCGCCGGTGGTCGGGTCTCTGCGTGTGCCGGCGTGGACGAGGGCGGTGGCGAGTTTCATGACGTGGCTCCAGTTTCCGGGTGGACGGGGCTCAGCGGCCCCGAAGCGTCTGGGAGACGCGGAGAATATCGGCGAGCACGCCCGACGCCGTGACAGCGCCCCCCGCGCCCGCGCCTCGCACGGTGAGGGGGAACTCGCTGTGTCGCGTGGTGGTGAAGGAGACGAAGGACTCGGAGCCGCGCAGGTCCGCGGCCGGCTGGCCCGCTTCGACGGCGGTGAGTCCCACGCGGATGACGGGCGCGTCGGTGCCCAGCCGCGTCGGGTCGATGCGCGCCAGGTAGCGCAGCACCGTGCCGGACTGTCGGCAGCGCTCCACCTTCTGTGTGTACTCCGCGTCGAGTGCGCGGAGGCTTCGCAGATAGGACTCGGGGGAATCGCCCGCGTCCGAGGGCTCCGGGACGAAGGGCTCCAGGGCGACGTCGGAGAGTGACAGCGACAGGCCCAGCTCCCTGGCGAGGATGAGCGCCTTGCGTGCCACGTCCGCGCCGGACAGGTCCTCGCGCGGGTCCGACTCGGTGAAGCCGCGCTCGCGGGCCGTGCGGACGGCCGTGGACAAAGGGACGCCGGCCGTCAGCTCGTTGCAGATGAAGCCCACGCTGCCGGAGAGGGACGCGGTGATGAGGCGCACGGTGTCGCCGGTGCGCACCAGGTTGGCGAGCGTGTCGATGACGGGGAGGCTGGAGGCTACCGTCGTCTCGTAGTGGTACGCGACGTGGTGACGGCGTGCCTCGGCGAGCAGGGCCTCGCGCTCGTTCCAGGGCAGGGCGAGCGGTTTCTTGTTGGCGGCCACGACGTGGATGCTCCGACGGAACGCCTCCGTGTAGAGCGAGGCCACATCGCCGTCCGCCGTGCAGTCGACGAGGATGGGCACGGGCAGCCGGCGCAGTTCGTCCAGCAGCGGCGCCAGTGCGCGCGTGCCCGGCTCACCTCGGACGACGCGAGCGAGCTGCTCCTCGATTCCGTCCAGGGAAAGGCCGGCCGGGTCGAACAGGGTGTGTCGGCTGTCGGCGATTCCGACGACGCGCAGCGCGATGCCGTGGCGCTGGCGGAGCTGTTCCTGCTGGGCGCGAAGCTGCGCGAGGAGCTGACCTCCCACGGTGCCCTTGCCGAGCAGGAAGAGGCTGACTTGTTGATGGGCGAGGTTGAAGGCGGCGTGTGTCGTACGCACCGCGATGGCGGTGTCCTCCGCGTCCACCACGCAGGAGATGGAGCGCGAGCTGGCGCCTTGTGCGCTGGCTCGCACGCCGACGCCGACCGCGCCCAGAGCGCTGAAGAAGCGGCCGGCCACATTGACGCCGTGGCCCATCGCCTCGGCCACCAGGGTGACGAGCGTCACCGGCTCGCGGACGCCGAGCGGCTCCACCTCACGGCGCGCCAGCTCCTGCGCGAGCTCTGCTTCCAGGGCGTTGCGGGCGCGCTGCGCATCGGGTCGGGGGACGACGAGGGCGATGGACTGGCCGTTGGCGGACTGGGCGGTCATCCACACCGTGACGCGGGCGGCGCGCAGCGCGGAGAGGGCGCGCTCGCCGAGCTGGAACTGGTCGGAGAGCTTGCGCACCTCGATTCCCAGCAGGGCCAGGTCCTCGCGCGTGGCGATGCACGTGGGGCGCTGCCCGTCGCGCGAGCCGATGGCGTCGATGAGCGTGCCCGGGTGGTCCGGGTGCATGGTGTTGCGGATGCGCAGGGAGATGCCGGCCTCGATGAGGGGAATCATCGTGCGCGGGTGCAGCATGCGGACGCCGACGGCGGCCAGCTCCAGGCCCTCGCCATGGGTGAGGTGCGCCACGGGGTACGCGTCGCTGACGAGGTCCGGGTCGGCGGTGTGCAGCCCGAGCACGTCGGTCCACACGGTGACTTCAGAGGCTCCCAGTCCCTGCGCCACCAGGGCCGCCGTGTAGTCGGAGCCGTTGCGGCCCAGGGTGGTGGTGCGTCCGTCCAGCGTCGCGGCGATGAAGCCGGGGATGATGGGGACGGTGGTTCCCCACTCGGCGGTGGCTGACTGGAGGCGCTCGCGGGTCCGCGTCACATCCACGCGCGCGGTGCCGAAGGTGTCGTCCGTCACGAGCAGCAGGCGGGCGTCGCGAAAGTGAGCCTCGGTGCCCGCGGCCCTGAGCAACTCGGCGAGGAGGGTGGCGGAGATGAGCTCACCGAAGGAGAGGACCTTGTCCTTGGAAGGCGGGGAACACTCGCGGGTGAGGGAGATGCCCTGGAGGAGTTGCTGGAGTGGGGCGAGGAGCTGGTCGACGCGCGCGGCGAGCGTGGTGGACTGCGCGGGGTGGAGCGCGGCGGCGTTCGTCTTGGCGAGGTGGGCGATGCGGGCCACCACGGTGAGCGAGCCCTCCAGCTCGCCTCGGGTGGCGAGGTCGGCGGCCTCCAGGAGCCAGTCGGTGGTGTCGCCCATCGCGGAGACGACGACGGCGAGCGGGCCCGTGCGGGAGTGTTTGCCAATCAGCTCGATGACCTGACGCAGCCGGCGGGGTGAGCCCACGGAGGAGCCGCCGAACTTCATCACCCGAAAGGAATTGCTGCTCATCTGCGAACCTCGAACGAGGGCCGTGGCCCTGAAGACATGAGAGGGCGCGAGGCCGCGCTGTCGACACACGTCGAGCGAGCGCGGCGCCTGGGCGCCGACGAAGGAAGGAAAGGGAATGGGAGCGGAGTGGGAGCGCTAGCCGACGTGTAGCGGCCCGCGCATTCGCGGGACGGTGACGTGGCGGGCGCGGCGCATTCGAGCGCTCTCGCGGCGGGGGCGCTGCGTGGCGCGAGGGGATGCGGCGGAGGTGGATGGAACCACGGAGGTCCTCTCTCACCGAAGCTGAGGAGTTGCCTCGCTTCGGACGCTTGGTTTGCCCGTGGAGCACCTGCTCCCTGAGCCGCATCGTTTGGACACCTTGGAGGTCCGTCTCCAGGTTGTCGGGCCACCGCCGAAGCGGTACCGCTCTTGATGCTGCACGCGAGATAAACGGGATGCGGGGCCTTGTCAATCCCTCGCAGCGCGACTGCGGCTAGGTTTCGCCAGATATGCCGCTCATTCGCGACTCATTGTGGTTGCTGGTTGCCGCGCACTTGCTGGCTTGCTCCACCGCGCAGCACGTTCCTGACCCTCATGAGGTGGGTGGGACGGAAGTGGAGTGTTCCGCTCCGAGTTTGGACCGGTGTGTCGCGCTCCTGTGCCTGGGGGACATGTGCGGTTTCTATCGGTGTGAGGATGTGGCCAGTGACTTCGAACTCGCGCGCTTTCCTCCGTCACGTCCGCCAGCGGCGGCAGCGGCTCCCGGGATGGGGCCTCGACGGAACTGGGGCGGTGCCCAGCAACTCCCCAAGGGCGCCGTCATGGTCTTCCCGAATTGGAATGGTGCCCCCGAACGCGTCATCCCACCGTCCCATCAGCTCCCTCGGGGCCGGTTCGAGAAACACCACATATTCCCCCAGGCGGAAGATCTGGCGCGGTGGTTCGAGCGCCAGGGTCTCAAGATTCACGACTACACCATGCCCATTCCTCGAGACCTCCACAGAAGGATTCACGAAGGAGGACCCTCGGGAGGAGCTTGGAACAACGCCTGGCGGGAGTTCATCCGGAGCAACGACGATGCGCGGCCCGAGGAGATCTTCAAGCACGCAGGGGAGCTCATCTATCGATTCCAGCTCATGGGAGGTCCCATTCAGCCCTACCATTCCAGGCCGGGAGCGTGATGCGCGTCTTCGAACTCAGGTGGGACAAGTCACTCTGGCCTCGCTTTAACGGAGGCCTCAACGCCGCGCACAGGTGGGGGCTTCCTGGCGCGCACTGCACGATGTGTGGTGCGACCTGGAGTTCCTCGGGACACCAGTATCCGGCGGTCGACCTGTCCGGACTGCCAGACCAGGATGAGTTCTTGAAGGCCCGGCCCGAACCCTTCCCTGAGTTCGCACGTCTCCGAGAACGAGTGAGGCCGCTGGCACCGTCGACCGCGACGTTGCCTCCTGGAACGGCATTCGGCCCGCTGGTGGGGACTGCTTCTGGCAGGTTCGCAGCCTTCGCCTGGTTGGGCGACAGCTTGCTGCTGGTTCGGAGTGAAGTGCTGGAGCCGCTTCAAGCGGAGGGCGTGCGCGGACTCGTGGACTGCCGAACAGAGCTTCGCTTCCGTCAACAAGAACCCCTAGCGTTGCTGGAGCTTCAGATCGAACCACGCGGACGGCTGCACCCGGATTGTCTTCCTCCGGATTTGCCTCCGCCGTGTTCGACTTGCGGACGGGTCGGGCTCCGGCTGCCAGAGGAGCCCATCCTCGACGCCGCGACCTTGCCCCTGGACCGTGACCTCTTCAGGGTGGGCGACTTCGCCACGGTGATTGTGGGAACCGAGCGGTTCATGGAGGCGGTGCATCGGTTGGCCTTGGAAGGAATCTCCTTTCGCGAGCTGCCGACGCGCTGAGCAGGTCGCCCCACTGGGAGCGCTGGTCGCTCGGGCCCATCACAGTGTGATGGACATGGTCACACCTGGTGCGGCCTCACTTGTGCCCAACTTGTTGGAATCCTTGGCCTTCGGGTTGGGTACGCGACTTGCGTTGGGACGTGGACATGTTGCTCGTGCCCGCTGCCCTGTCGCTCGTGCTGGCTGCCTCGCCCCTGGAGGCGTGGCCGCTGGCGCGCGTGGCGTCGGAGGCCGTGGCTCGAAGTCCCGAGGTCGCGGCGGCACGCGCCGAGGAAGAAGGTGCCGAGGGAACTCGCGCAGCGGACGGCCGCTGGCTTCGAAACAATCCCTCCCTCGAGGTCGCGGTCGTCAGTGATGCCCTCACGGGCGCACAAGGTGAGCAGCGCACGGAAGTCGTGCTGAGCCAGATGCTGGAGGTCGCTGGACAGCGCGGCCTGAGACTGGACCGCGCGAGGTCTGCTCAAGAGGCGGCGCGTGCGCGGCGTCAGGCCGCGATGCTGAGCGCTTCGTCAGGTGCGGTGGATGCGGCGGTGGAGTTGGAGCGGCGCGAAGCTCGCTCCTCCCTGGCTCGCGAGGCGCTGGAGCTGACCCGGGAGATGGAGACCGCCACGGTGCGCCGCTTCGCCGCGGGTGACGTGTCGGAGCTGGAACGCAATGCCGCGACCTTGGAGCGAGCCCGCGCGGAGGCTCGGGTCGCACAGGCCCACGCGGAGGCGCAGGCGGCTCGCGTCGAACTGAATCGGAGACTGGGCCGCCCGGCGGACGCGCCGCTCACGGTCGCCCTCCTCGACTCGGCGACGGACACCCTGCCGTCGGAGCTGACGGGCGAACAGCCGACCCTGGTGGCCGCGCGCGCGGAGGTGACGGCGGCGGGCTCCGAGGTGGACCTGCTGCGCCGCGAGCGCATCCCCAATCCCACGCTGTCCCTGGGCTACGAGCGTGAACGTCGGCCGGAAGCCCACGGTGCCTTCACGGACCTGCACACCGAACACCTGCTCATCGCCCGACTGTCGGTGCCGCTGCCGTTGTGGGACCGCAACCAGGGCGAGCTGGCGCAGGCTCGGGCTCGACACAAGGTGCGTGAGTCGGAGCGCATCGCGCGAGCGCGTGAGGTGGAGTCAGAGCAGGCCGTGGCACGCACGACGTTCGAGGCCGCGCGAGCCGCGCACACGGCCTTGATGTCGGTGCGTCCTTCGGTGGACCGAAATCTGGAATTGGTGCGCCGTGCCTACGAGGCGGGGCAACTGGGACTGGACTCGTTGTTGCTCGCCAGGGACCGGTCCTTCGCCGCCTCGGCGGACGCGGTGGACGCGGCGGCGGCGCTGGCACGTGCGCGCACGGCCTTGCTGCGCTCGGTGGGACGGATGCCTACGGGCGAGGTGCCGGAATGAGGACCGATGAACGGCTCGGGTTCGCGACCCAGATGCGGCGAGAAGCAGGGACGAGCCGCTCTGCTTCCGCACGAGGTGTCGCGATGAGGGCAGCGCGGTGGTGGGTGTTGATGGCCTGCATGTCGCTGCCAGCCCTGGCGCATGAGGGCGCGGCCCACGGAGACACCGCCACCGCGTCCGTGCCGGGTGAGGCCTGGCATGTCCTCTCCGCCACGGGAGAGGTGTTCGAGGTGGTGCTCAAGCACCCGGAGCATTCAGAGGCGGCGAAGACGCCTGTTCGCCTGTGGGTCGCGGACGTGGAGACGAACGCGCCGGTGAGCAGCGCCCATCTGGAACTCACCCTCACCGGGTCGACCGTGCAGACGCTGGCGCCGAAGCTGGAGTCCCCCGGCGTCTACGTGGCCGACGCGGAGCTGCTACCCGGAGCGGAGCTGGCGGCGGTGGTCACTGTGACTCGTGGCAACGACCTGGACGTGCTGGCGCTGGGGACGGTGCATCTGTCCTCGGAACACGACGCCACCGATGCCGGCCCTGGCTTGCGCGGGCCCCTGGGCTGGCGTGCCACGGGTGGCATCGTCCTGTTGCTGGTGGCGGGTGCGTGGTGGATGAACCGACACAAGAAGGTGCGGCCATGAGCGGGTCTGCTATCTCCCTCACTGCTCGTGGGATGCTGTCGCTCACGCTGCTCCTCACGAGTCCCCTCGTCCTGGCGCACGCTGGTGAGCAACACGGGAAGCCCGCTGCGGCGCAGCAGCCCATTGTCGCTGGCGCCTCCTTCACCGTGCCGAAGGAAACACAGTTCCTGCTGGAAGTCCGGACGCAGCGAGCGGCGGTGCGCTCCCTGGAGTCGCGGCTGGTGACCCCGGGAAAGGTGGTGCCGCGCACGGACCGCTTCGCACAGGTGTCCGCGCCCGTGTCGGGAAGGGTGCTCGCCGCGAATGGCACCGTGCCGCTCGTGGGCCAGCGCGTGAAGCGCGGTGAGGTGCTCGCGCTGGTGCAGCAGAGCCTGTCCACGTCGGAGTCCACGGGGCTGTCGACCAGTCACTTCCAGGCCGAAGCGGAGGCCGTACGCGCGCAGGCGGCCCTGGAGCAGGCCCGTCGGGATTTGACGCGCCTGGAGTCCCTTCAGGGCGTGGTGGCGGAGAAGGAAGTCCAACAGGCGCGGCTCGCGGTGAACACCGCCGAACAGGAGTGGAGCCGAGCGAAGTCCGCGCGAGACGTGCTCGCGGGCGCACGACAGGGTCAGGGCACCGCGCGCTTCTCGCTCGTCTCGCCCATCGACGGAGTGCTGGTGGAGGCCCGCGCATCCGTGGGCGAGCAGGTGGACCCGTCTCGCGCCCTCTTCGCGGTGTTGGACTCTTCCGTCCTCTGGGTGGAGGCGCGGGTCTTCGAAGGAGATGTGTCGCGCGCGGAGGGCACCACGGGCGCGCTGGTGACCACGCCCGCCTACGCGGGCCAGCACTTCCCCGCGCGGCCCTACCACGTGGGGCAGATGGTGGACGAGTCGACGCGCAGCGTGCGCGTGCTGTTCGAGGTCGACAACCGCGACGGTCGACTGCGGCCGGGCATGTTCGTGGATGTGGCCCTCGGAGAAGGTGGCCAGAAGGACGCGCTGGCGGTGCCGAAGGACGCGGTGGTGGAGGAGGAAGGGCGGACCTTCGTCTTCGTCCACACCGCGCCAGAGGCCTTCGAGCTGAGGCCCGTGGTGCTGGGTGGCAGTGACGGCGCGTGGCGCGCCGTGCTCAAGGGCTTGCAGGCCGGTGAGCGGGTCGTGGTGACCGGGGTGGCGGCATTGAGGTTGGCCAGGGGAGGGCGGTAGTGCTCGACCACGTCATCCTGTTCTCGCTGCGCCACCGCCTGTTCGTCGTGCTGGCGGCCGTGGCGGTGCTGCTCTACGGCGGCTGGGCCGTCACGCGTCTGCCCGTGGACGTGTTCCCGGACCTCAACCGTCCCACCGTGACGGTGATGACCGAAGCGGGCGGCCTGTCTCCCGAAGAGGTGGAGACCCTCATCACCACGCCCATCGAGACGGCGATGAACGGCGCGCCGGGCGTGCAGCGCGTGCGCTCGTCCTCGGGCGTGGGTCTGTCCATCGTCTACGTGGAGTTCGATTGGGGCACGGACATCTACCTGGACCGACAGCTCGTCTCCGAGCGACTCCAGGTGGCGAGCGAGCGACTGCCGCGTGACGTGGCGCCCCACCTGACGCCCGTGTCCTCCATCATGGGAGAAATCCTCCTGCTCGGCGTGCAGAGCGAGGAAGGCCGCACGTCACCGCTGGAGCTGCGCTCCCTGGCGGACTGGGTGCTGCGTCAGCGGCTCCTCACCATTCCGGGCATCGCGCAGGTGACGGTGCTGGGCGGCGGGGTGAAGCAGTTCCAGGTGCGCGTGGCACCGGAGAAGTTGCTGTCATTCGGTCTCACCTTCGAGGACGTGGAGCGCGCGGCGGGACTCTCGCAGGGCAACACCACGGGCGGCTTCGTGGACCAGGGTGGGCGTGAGTACCTGGTCCGCAACCTCGCGCGCAGCGCCTCCGTGGAGGACCTGCGCGGGACGGTGGTGGCGGTGCGCGAGGGCGTGCCCGTGCGACTCTCCCAGGTCGCGGAAGTGGACGTGGGGCCCGCGGTGAAGCGCGGTGACGGCGGAATGAATGGGCGGCCCGCGGTCATTCTCGCCGTGCAGAAGCAGCCCGGCGCGAGCACCCTGGCGCTCACGGAGCAGGTGGACGCGGCGGTGAAGGACCTCCGGCTCACGCTGCCCGACGACGTGCGGGTGGAGACACTCTTCCGACAGGCGGACTTCATCCAGGCCGCTGTCGGCAACGTGGTGGAGGCGCTGCGAGACGGCGCGCTCCTCGTCGTGGTCGTGCTGTTCCTCTTCCTCGTCAACCTGCGCACCACGGCGATAACGCTCACCGCGATTCCCCTGTCGTTCGTCATCACCGCGCTGGTGATGAACGCGTTTGGCCTGTCCATCAACACGCTGACGCTCGGC
Organism: Myxococcus sp. CA051A; assembly: GCF_013336705.1. Classification (NCBI taxonomy): domain Bacteria; kingdom Pseudomonadati; phylum Myxococcota; class Myxococcia; order Myxococcales; family Myxococcaceae; genus Myxococcus; species Myxococcus sp. CA051A. Next base: position 214,942 of record NZ_JABUMS010000003.1, read on the forward strand.
GGACTGGCCGTGGCCGTGGGCGAGCTGGTGGACGATGCCATCGTCGATGTGGAGAACGTCTATCGACGCCTGCGGGAGAACCGCGCGAAGGACACGCCGGAGCCCGCGCTCCGCGTCATCTACCGCGCCTCCGCCGAGGTGCGAGGCTCCATCGTCTTCGCCACCCTCATCGTGGTCCTGGTGTTCCTCCCGCTGTTCGCCCTGGGTGGCATCGAGGGACGACTCTTCGCGCCGCTCGGCGTGGCCTATGTGGTGTCCATCCTCGCCTCGCTGCTCGTGTCCCTCACCGTGACCCCGGCGATGTGCGCGTACCTGTTGCCGCGGGGCCGCTTGCTGGAGCATGGCGACGGAGCGCTGGTGCGGTGGTTGAAGGCGCGAGCGCGGCGAGTGCTCGACGTGGCCCTGGGCCACCCGAAGCCCGTGCTGGTGGGCGCGACGCTGCTGGTGCTCGCCGCCGTGGCGGTGGTGCCCTTCCTGGGCCGCTCCTTCCTTCCGCCGTTCAACGAGGGCACCGCGACGGTGAATGTGCTGGCGCCTCCGGGCACCTCGTTGGAGGAGTCCAACCGCTTCGGGTTGCTCGCCGAGCGGCTCATCGCCTCCGTGCCGGAAGTGAAGACGGTGGGGCGACGCACGGGCCGCGCCGAGCAGGACGAGCACGCGGAGGGCGTGCACTACTCGGAGCTGGATGTGGACTTCAAGGAAGGGGGCCGGCCTCGCGACGTGGTGCTGGCCGACCTCCGCGAGCGACTGGCGGTGCTGCCCGGCCTCTCCGTGTCCGTGGGGCAGCCCATCTCCCACCGCCTGGACCATCTGCTGTCGGGCATCCGCGCGCAGGTGGCGGTGAAGCTCTTCGGCCAGGACCTGGATGCGCTGCGGAGCAAGGCGGAAGAGGTCCGCGCGGTCATGGCCCAGGTGCCCGGCGTCGTGGACCTCCAGGTGGAACAGCAGACGTTGATTCCCCAGCTCCAGGTGCGCCTGAAGCGCGAGGAGTCGGCGCGGCTGGGCGTGCAGCCGGGGGCCATGGCGGAGCAGCTCGAGAAGGCGTTCAACGGCGTGGTGGTGGGGCAGGTGCTGGAGGGACAGCGCACCTTCGACGTGCTGGTGCGGTACGAGGAACGCGCGCGCGTGGACGCGGAGGCTTTTCGCCGGGCGCTGGTCGACACGCCGTCCGGCGCGCGCGTGCCCGTGGCCGCGATCGCCGACGTGGTGGAGTCACGGGGCCCCAATGTCATCCACCATGACCACCTCCAGCGGCGCGTGGTCATCATGGCCAACGTGGCCGGGCGTGATTTGGGCGGCGCCGTGGAAGAGGTCCGCGAGCGCGTGGCCGCGAGTGTGACGCTTCCGACCGGGACCTTCCTCTCCTACGAGGGGCAGTTCGAGAGCCAGCAGTCCGCCACGCGGCTCATCGCCTTGCTGTCGCTGCTGTCGCTCGCGGGCATGTTCCTGGTGCTGTACGCCCACTTCCGCTCGGTGCGACTGGTGGCGCAGGTGATGCTCAACATCCCGCTCGCGTTGGTGGGCAGCGTGACGGCGGTGGTGCTCACCGGCCAACCGCTGTCGGTGGCGACGCTGGTGGGCTTTGTCACCCTGTGCGGCATCGCCAGTCGGAACACCATCATGCTCATCTCGCACTACCTCCACCTCGTGGAGCAGGAGGGCGAGGTGTTCAGTCGCGAGCTGGTGCTGCGCGGCTCGCTGGAGCGACTGGTGCCGGTGTTGATGACGGCGCTCACGGCGGGGCTGGCCCTGGTGCCACTGGCGCTCGCCTCGGGGGCGCCGGGCAAGGAAATCCTGCACCCGGTGGCGACCGTCATCCTCGGCGGGCTCATCAGCTCCACGCTGCTGGACCTGCTCGTCACCCCGGCTGTGTTCTACCGCTTCGGGCGTCCGGCCCTGGAGCGTTACCTGGCGCGCAAGGCCGCGGCGCGCGCCGAAGATGACCTGACGCTCCCCGGGCCGAAGCCCGAGGGAGAGCGACTCGCGAGCGCGGGCTGATGACCGGGCCTCGCGTGGCATTGGATTCAGGAGACAGGGTGCGTTCGATGGGACAGAGAATCATCGCGGTGTTCGCGGCGGCGGGGCTGGTGGTCGGATGCAGCAAGAAGGAAGCGCCCGCGCCCGAGCCCACGCCGACCGAGATGGCCCACTCCGCGCGGCAGGCCCACGCCCACGCGGCGCCTCACGGTGGACAGGTGGAGTCCACGCCCCGAGGGCACCTGGAGTTGGTGACCACGCGTGGCGGTGGCTATCGCGTGTACCTGTTGGACGACGCGCTGGCACTTCGTCCGGTGGCGGGTGCCACGGGCTCCGTGAAGGTGGCGAAGGGGGGCTATCCGAACGTCGTGCTGACTCCGTCGGGAGACCACCTGTCGGGCCAGGGGCCGGAGCACGCCGATGACCACCTGGCCATGGTGGTGACGGTGGTGCGGGACGGGAAACCAGAGGTGGCTCGCTTCGCCGCGCACCTGGAGGCCCAGGGGCATGGCGGTGGAATCGTGGGGACGCTCCGCCTGGCTCCGTGCCCGACGCCACCCGCCGAGGGACTGAGCGCCGAGGCCTGCGCGAAGCAGGGCGGCGTGTACTCGCTGGAGAAGGAGGGGGGCGCCACGGCCCTCGTACTCGCCTCGCCGGGACAGGACGTGAAGACCTTGCTGGGGGCTCGCGTGGGCCAGCGCGTCCACGTGAAGGGCACGGAGGCCGAGGGACGCGTGGTGGCCGAGGCCGTGGCCCTGGAGCATGACCACACTCCGTTCCATGGCGGTGTCGTGGCCATGAGCGGAGACACGCATCTGGAAGTGGTGTCCCTGCGGTCCGGCGAGGTGCGGGTGTGGGTGACGGATGCCTTCCGCCAGCCGCTCCCCCTGGCGGGCCGCAAGGGAACGGTGGAGGTGGGCGGTGTGTCCGCGCCGCTCGTGCCCGAGGGGGGAGGGACCTTCCTGACGGGAACGCTCCCCGCGGCGGACGCCGAGCGCGAAGTGACGGTGCGCCTGCCCCTGCCCGAAGACCCCGAGTACTTCATCGGCTTCCTGCTGACGCCCATGGACGCGCCGAAGCCGTCCTCGAAGTCCCCGGAGTCGAAGGGCGACGCGGTGCAGGAGGTGACGATTACCGTGCAGGGTGGCTACCAGCCGAGCGAGGTCACGCTGAAGCAGGGTGTGCCCGCGCGGCTGCGCTTCGTGCGCAAGGACTCCGGTGGGTGCGGTGACGAGCTGCTCATCCCCGACCTCGGCATCCAGCGTCCCCTGCCTGGTTTGTCGGAGACCGTGGTGAGCTTCACGCCGGACAAGGTCGGCGCGTTCCCTTTCACCTGCGGCATGCAGATGATGAAGGGCATGCTGGTGGTTCAATGAGTGAGACCGGACATACGGGCGTCGAGGCGACACGGGAGGACGGCGACGCGGTGACACGCGCGCTGGTGGAGAACCATCGCCAGTTCCTGGCCTTCGTGGAGCGCCGCGTGGGCAATCGCGCGACGGCCGAGGAAATTCTCCAGGCCGCCTTCGTGAAGTCACTGGAGAAGGGCGAGACGTTGCCGGAGCCCGAGGGCGCGGTGACGTGGTTCTACCGGCTCCTGCGCAACGCGCTGGTGGACCATCGCCGTCATCAGCAGGTGGAAGGGCGGGCCCTGGCGCGCGAGGCCCGCGAAGCCGAGGAGCCCTCCGAAGACCCCGAGCTGAAGCAGACCGTCTGTGCCTGTGTGGGAGCGCTCCTGCCCACCCTCAAGCCGGAGTACGCGGAGCTGGTGCGCAAGGTAGACCTGGAGGAGCGCGCCGTGCCCGACGTGGCGCGCGAGGCCGGCATCACTCCGAACAACGCGGGCGTGCGACTGCATCGGGCGAGGCAGGCCCTCAAGAAGCAACTGGAGCGGAGCTGCGGCTCCTGCGCGGCGCATGGCTGCCTGGACTGTTCGTGCAAGGCACGCTCCTGAGCAGGCGGTGGGCGGGGCGCTCGCGGCGCGAGAGAAAGCCCTTGCCGAAGTTCCGCCCCCGCCGTTAACTCTTCACAGAGGTGCCGAGGGGCGCCTTCCCGAAAAGACGACGTCACCCTCGTTTCTCCCGGCAGGCCCACAGTTTCCGATGAGTTCCTTCCACGGCCCGTGACACGGGTGGGGCCGCCAACGAGGGACTTTTCATGGGAACCGTCTCACCCGCCGCCGAGCTCCTCTCCCTCCACGAGTGCAAGGTCCGCGCTTCGCTCCTGCTCAAGGAGCTGGGCTCGACAGACTCGGCGCGAGCGACGCGGGCCGCCGAGCGACTGCGGGCGCTGCCTGTCTTCGCGGGACTGCCGCTGGGCGAGGTGCTCGCGCGTCGGGAGTCGGTGCAGCGCAAGCACGTGCTGGCCGTCATCGCTCGGGAGCAGGGGTACGCCACCTGGAGCGAGCTGAAGCACGCGCTGGAGGCTCGGGACGCGCCTCGGGTCGACTTCGAGCGGCTCCTGGAGCGCGTGGGCCCCCACTTCCTCAACCACTGGTTCGCCACGTACGAAGACGCCGTCGCCTCGCTGCGTGTCTCGGGAGGTCATCTCTTCCCCTTCCGTGAGCAGTTCTTCATCTGCCAGTCCGCGGTGTTGACCGCGCTGGGCCTGGACCCTTCCGACGTCGATTGGAAGCTGGCGGGGCCCAACTGGCTGGAGCCGCTGGATGCGCAGGCGCATGCGCGACTGGAGCAACGCCTGCTGAAGCTGTGCGGCGATGACGCCGCCGAAACACTGTCCCCCCCTCACCCAAGGAAGTCCGCCATGTCGTCCACGGATTCGAGCCGAGCGCGACGCTCGGACCTGAAGCGCGAGTACAAGGAGAAGCCCCCGCCGATGGGCGTGTATGCGGTCCGCAATCGCGCCAACGGGAAGGTGCTGGTGGGATCGAGCCTCAATGCCCCCGGCATGCTCAACCGCATCCGCTTCGAGCTGACCAGCGGGATGCCTCGCATCCCCGCGCTCCTGGAGGACTGGAGGCGCGACGGCGCGGACAGCTTCTCCTTCGAGGTGCTCGACGTGCTGGAGCCTCCCAAGGAGCCGGGCGTGGACCTGAAGGCGGAGCTCCAGGTGCTGGAGAACCTCTGGCTGGAGCGCCTGAAGCCCTACGGGGACGCGGGCTACAACGAGCCGCCGAAGTGAGCCAGGGAGCGCTCGGCGGCCCCCTGGCCCGGCGCTGATTCGCCGTCGGTGGACACCTGGGCCACTCGGGGTGCGCATTCTTTCGAAAAGTCACCTGTAAGAGCTGGCCGGGTATCTCGTTGGCCTGGGTGAAAGGAGAGACGCACCATGAACCGCCACTCCCACCCGGGCTCGCATCATCACTCGCATCCGACGCCCCCTCTGCCTCCAGGCGAGGGGACTCACGTGGTCGACCCTGTCTGCGGGATGAAGGTGGACCCCCTGGCTCCCAAGGGCGGCAGCCTGGAGCACGAGGGGCACACCTTCTCCTTCTGCAATCCGAAGTGCCGGGAGCGTTTCCGCGCGGACCCGGCGCGTTTCCTCGCGCCTCCCGCCGAGAAGCAGGAGGAGCCGCCCGCCGCGCCGGGGACGATGTACGTGTGCCCGATGGACCCGGAGGTGCGTCAGGACCACCCGGGGGCCTGCCCGAAGTGCGGCATGGCGTTGGAGCCGGAGACGCTCTCCGTCCCGGAGACGCGCGTCGAATACGTGTGCCCCATGCACCCGGAGGTGGTGCGAGACGGGCCGGGGAGCTGCCCCATCTGCGGCATGGCGCTGGAGCCTCGCACCGTGCTGCCCGAGGACGTTCCGGACCCTGAGCTGAAGTCCATGTGGCTGCGCTTCCGTGTCGGCATGGGCCTCACGGTGCCGCTGCTGGTGCTGGCGATGTCGGACATGATTCCGGGACAGCCCGTGCAGCATGCGGTGCCGGCCTCGGTGCTGGCCTGGGCGCAGCTCGTGCTGGCCACGCCCGTGGTGCTGTGGGGCGGCTGGCCCTTCTTCCAGCGCGGCTGGACGTCGGTGCGCAACCGGCACCTCAACATGTTCACGCTCATCGCCCTGGGGACGGGCGCGGCGTATGCCTTCAGCGTCTTCGCCACGCTCTTCCCGCATGTGTTGCCGGAAGGGCTGCGCACGGGACATGGCGGCACGGCGCCCCTCTACTTCGAGGCCGCCGCCGTCATCATCACCCTGGTGGCCCTGGGGCAGGTGTTGGAGTTGCGGGCGCGCCACGCGACGTCGGGTGCGCTGCGCTCGCTCCTGAGCCTGGCGCCGCCGGTGGCTCGGCGGATGCGTGACGACGGGCATGAAGAAGACGTGCCGCTGGCGCATGTGCATCCAGGGGACCGGCTGCGGGTGCGGCCGGGCGAGAAGGTGCCCGTGGACGGTGAGGTGCTCGAGGGCGCCAGCGCGGTGGACGAGTCGATGGTGACGGGCGAGTCGCTCCCGGTGGAGAAGTCCTCGGGCGCGAAGGTGACGGGCGGCACGGTGAATGGGACGGGCTCGCTGGTGATGCGGGCCGAGCGGGTGGGGAAGGACACGCTGCTGTCGCGCATCGTCCAGCGGGTGAGCGAGGCTCAGCGCACCCGCGCGCCGATTCAGCGACTGGCCGACAAGGTGGCTGCGGTCTTCGTGCCGGTGGTCATCGTGGTGGCGGTGGTGACGGCGGTGGTGTGGGGTGTGTGGGGGCCGGAGCCTCGGCTGGCGCATGCGCTGGTCAACGCGGTGGCGGTGCTCATCATCGCGTGCCCGTGCGCGCTGGGTCTGGCCACGCCCATGTCCATCATGGTGGCCACGGGGCGGGGCGCGCAGGCGGGGGTGCTCATCCGTGACGCCGCCGCGCTGGAGCGTCTGGAGGCGGTGGACACGCTGGTGGTGGACAAGACGGGAACGCTCACCGAGGGCAAGCCGCGCCTCGTGTCCGTGATTCCCTCGGAGGGCTTCGACGAGGCGACGCTGTTGCGGTTGGCCGCCAGCCTGGAGCGTGGCAGCGAGCACCCGTTGGCGGAGGCGATTGTGTCCGGTGCGAAGGAGCGCGGCGCGGTGCTGACGGCGGTGGAGGACTTCCGCTCGGACACCGGCAAGGGCGTGGTGGGGCGGGTGGATGGCGTGGAGGTGGCGCTGGGCAACGCGGCGTTGATGACAGCGCGTGGGGTGGAGGCCACGGACCTGACGGCCCGCGCGGAGGCGCTGCGAGGGGAGGGTCAGACGGTGGTGCTGGTGGCGGTGTCGGGGCGCGTGGCGGGGCTGCTCGGCGTGGAGGACCCGGTGAAGGAGTCGACGCCGGAGGCCCTGGCGCTGCTGCGTCAGGAGGGGCTGCGGGTGGTGATGTTGACGGGGGACAGCCGCACCACGGCGGAGGCGGTGGCTCGCCGGCTGGGAATCTCCGAGGTCATCGCGGGGGTGTTGCCGGAGGGGAAGGGGGACGTGGTGAAGCGGCTTCAGAAGGAGGGCCGCGTGGTGGGCATGGCGGGGGACGGGGTCAACGATGCGCCGGCGTTGGCCCAGGCGGATGTGGGCATCGCCATGGGGACGGGCACGGACATCGCGATGGAGAGCGCGGGTGTCACCCTGGTGAAGGGAGACTTGAGGGGCATCGTCCGGGCGCGGCGGCTGAGCCAGGGCTCACTGCGCAACATCCGGCAGAACCTCTTCTTCGCCTTCATCTACAACCTGCTGGGGGTGCCCCTGGCGGCGGGGGTGCTGTACCCCTTCTTCGGCCTGCTCCTGAGCCCCATCTTCGCCAGCGCGGCGATGAGCCTGTCCTCGGTGTCCGTCATCGTCAACGCGCTCCGGCTGCGGCGGCTGAAGCTGTAGGCGGAAGGGGGCCTCCCGTGTGGGTGCCGACTGCTCGGCCCCCGGCGGGAGGCCCGGGCGCTCACGGGAAGGCGTGCACTGGCCGTGCGCGCCATTAGACTGCGTCTCATGAGCTCCCGCGAGGAGGCGCGCACCCCAGGTGCGGCCGCCGGTCACGTCTCCGTCGTTCACCTGCCGAATGCCTGGTTCATCCTCTGTGCGTCGCGAGAGCTGGGCGACAAGCCGCTCGCGCGCACGCTTCAGGGCACGCCGCTCGTCCTCTTCCGGGGCGAGGGCGGCAAGCCCGGCGCGTTGATGGACCGCTGCCCTCACCGCAACGTGCCCCTGTCGCTGGGGCGGGTGAAGGAGGGGCAGCTCCAGTGCGGCTATCACGGTTGGCGCTTCGACACGGGAGGGCAGTGCCGCGCCATTCCGGGCTTCCTAGGCGAGCCCGAGGCCCGCACCCGCTGTGCGACGTCCTATGCGACGCGTGAGCAGGATGGCTTCGTCTGGGTGTACTCCACGCCGGGCGTGGAGCCGACGACGGAGCCGTTCCGTTTCCCACTGCTGGACGCGCGCGAGTACACCACGGTGAGACGCGTGCTGCGTGCGCCGGGCTCGCTGCATGCGACGCTGGAGAACACGCTCGACGTGCCACACACGGCCTACCTGCATGGGGGCCTGTTCCGCACGGAGGAGAAGCGCAACGAGATTGACGTGGTGGTGCGCCGGAGCGCGGACCGGGTGGAGGCCGAGTACATCGGTGAGCCTCGTCCCAGTGGAGTCGTGGGTCGGCTGTTGGCTCCGGGTGGCGGCATGGTGCAGCACTTCGACCGCTTCCTGATGCCGTCCATCGCGCAGGTGGAGTACCGCATCGGCGAGGGCAGCCACATCATCGTGACCTCGGCGATGACGCCCGTGGCGGACTGGGACACGCTGGTCTACGCGGTGGTGACGTTCCGACTGCCGCTGCCGCGTTGGCTGCTTCGCGCGGTGCTGCCGGTGGCCATGCCCGTGGCGCTCCACATCTTCAGCCAGGACGCGCGCATCCTCCGGACGCAGACGGAGAGCATCCGCCGATTCGGAACGGAGACGTATGCGTCCACCGAGATTGACGTGCTCGGGCCCGGCATCCTCCGATTGCTGCGCGCCGCGGAGCGCGAGAAGCCCGGCGCGGTCGGTGATGCCGTGCATGAGACCCGACTGAAGATGCGGACTTGAGGCTGGGCGTCAGCGGGAGGCTTGGCGCGGTGCACGAGTCCCGGCTGAGGATGCGGACCTGTGCGACTGCCCGTCGCCAACCGTGAGAAGCCCGGTACGATCCGCGACGCCGTGCATGGGACGCGACTGAAGCTGCGGAAGTGCGTGGCTTCATGCGGGCCAGGCCCGAACTCGCGGCCAGGCTCAGGTGTGTCGTCAGTCTGATAGGCGCTTTGGTGCGAGGGTTCGCCCAGCCAGTACGAGCCTCGAGCTGGGCGAACCACTGTTGTTGCTCAGCCCTGCCCGAGTCCCGCCGGTGACGCGGGCAGCGCCTTGGGTGGCGCATTCACGTCGATGCCGTCCTGGCGCAGTTCCTCCGTGTTCGCCGCCACCGCCAGCGTGCCGGGCGGGTTGTCGTACCAACCCGGGTCTCCATCGCCGGCAAGCCGCTCGCGCACCTTGAGCACGGTGAACATTCCTCCCATGGTGATGACGTCGTGCTTGCCCCGCGCTCCGCTCATGGGGATGGAGTTGGCGGGCACCGGCATGCCCATCTCCACCATGTCGCCCATGCCCGTCTGCCCCATGGTCATGTAGCCCGGCAGCAACGTGCGCACCTTCGCGTCGAGCCCACCCGGCTTCACGCCGATGAGGTTGGGCAGGTCATGGCCCATCTGGTTCATCAGGTGGTGTGTCATGTGGCAATGCATGGCCCAGTCGCCGGGCGCATCGGCCACGAACTCGACGGTGCGCGTGCTGCCCACCGGGACGAGCACCGTGGTCTCCGGCCACTGCGCGGACTCGGGGATGCGTCCCGCGTCCGTCTCCGTGATTCGGAAGTGGTAGCCGTGCAGGTGGATGGGGTGATGGTCCATCGCGCTCAGGTTGCCCAGGCGGATGCGCACCCGCTCACCCTGTCGCACCACCAGCGGCTCCGTGCCGGGGAACGCCTTCGCGTTGAACGTGAGCAGGTTGAAGTCCGTCATCTCGTTCGGGTCCGGCCGGCTCGCACCCGGGTCCACGCGCCACTCGTGCAGCATGAGCGCGAAGTCGCGGTCCACGCGTGGGCCCACGGGCCGCCGCGGGTGCATGATGAACAACCCCACCATGCCGAGCGCCATCTGCGTCATCTCGTCATGGTGCGAGTGATACATGCCCGTGCCGGACTGGCGGATGGTGAACTCGTAGCGGAACGTCTCTCCCGGGGCGATGGACTTCTGGTTGAGCCCACCCACGCCGTCCATGCCGTTGGGCAACAGCAGGCCGTGCCAGTGCACGGTGGTGGGCGCGGGCAGTCGGTTGGTGACGTAGAAGCGGACGCGGTCGCCTTCCACGACTTCGATGGTGGGCCCGTGCACCTGGCCGTTGTAGCCCCAGCAGTGGACCTTCAGCCCGGGAGCCAGCTCGTGTTCGACCTCCTCGGCCACCATGTGGAAGACCTTCACGCCGTCCACGACCTTCCACGGCAGCTTCGAGCCGTTCGGCACGATGACGGGGCGATAGTCCCGGTTCGGCATTCCCGGAGCCAGCCAGTCCCGCCGGCCCGCGCGCGGAGCGGGAGGACGTGGCGCGACTTGTGCCTGCGCGACACCGCCTCGGAGCAGCAACGCACCACCCGCGAGCGTTGCGCCGGCCGTCGCCAGCATGCCTCGTCGGGTCATCGCGCCCGGAGCGGTCGTCGTCTCCGTCGTGTCCTCCGCATCCTGCGCGCGGAGAGAGGAATCAGGGGAGAGGGGGTTCATGGAGTCGCTCCGTGGCCGTGTGCGGGGGGATGGCCGTTTCCAGAAGGGGGTTCAGTGGGAGGCGAGGACTCAGGAGGGGTCGCCTCCGGCGGACGCTCGGATGCCGGGGGCGTGTCGTCGCTCGGTGCGTCCTGGCGCGAGGCCGTTCCGGGCAGACTGCCGCCGACGAGTTGCTCCAGCTCCGCGCGGGTCATCCAGTAGTCGCGGACGGTCTCGATGAAGGTGCGGTACGCCTCGACCTGGGACTGCTTCGCGTCGAGCAATGCATACAGGCCAATCTGCATCGCGTTGTATTGGAGCTGGGACTGCTCGACGACCTTCTCGCGCAGGGGCAGGACGACGCGCTGGTAGCGCTCGGTGACGCCTCGGAGCGTGAGCAGGCGGGCCCTCGCGGCGCGAACTTCCGAGCGCGCGTTGATGGACAGCTCCGCGAGACGACGCTCGCCTTGGCGATGCTGTGCCTCCAGCCGGGCGATGAGTGCCTGTCGCTGGTCGAAGATGGGCAGCTCCAGCGTGAGCGTGGGCCCGAAGAGTCGCGGACCGTTCGCGTCCCGGTGCGTGTGGAGACCCACGTCGACGCGGCCGAAGAAGCGCGTGCTGCGCGCCAGCTCCAGCGCGTTCCACAGGAGCTCCGACTGCTTGCGCGCGGCGTCGATGTCGAGCCGCTGCCGGATGGCGAGCGACTCCAACCGCTCCAACGACGCCTCCTCCAGGGGCGGTGCCGGGAGCTTCTCGGAGATGGCCCACTGGGTGCGCGGCCCCCACAGGCCCAAGAGGCGGTTGAGCCGCTCCCGGTCTTCCACCAGGGTCAGCTCCTCGCGCGCCAGCTCCAGGCGGGCCTCCTCGGAGGCGGCCTGCTCCGTGACCAGCTCCAGGTCGGTGATGTTGCCCGCGCCGTGTTGGAGCGTGGCCAGCTCGGCGGCGGCCTCGGTGGCCTGGAGGACCATGCGGCGCAGCTCCACGAGCTGCTGCCGCGCCTGGACCTCGCTGAACAGCTTGCGCACCTCCGCGGCGGTGGAGAGCGCTTCGTGCGCGACGCGCAGCGTGTCCGCCATGAACTGCTCCTGGGCCACGCGCTTGCGCAGCGGCAGGGTGAACAGCTCCACGAAGCCCTGCACCAGCGAGAACTCCGTCTCGCTGACACCGTCGTTGGAGAGCGGGAAGCCGATGCTCGCATCGAACGTCGGGTTGCTGAGCAGGCCCGCCTGCACCATGTCGGCCTGGGAGATGCCCAGGTCTTCATAGGTGGATTGCAGGGCGGGATTGTTGAGGAGGGCCACCTCCACCGCGTGGTCGGAGGTGAGGTCGCCCTTCAACAGTCCGTCGAGGTGCCGCGACACTTCCGCGTCCTCGGGCGTGCCCTGGTTCCACCGCGTCTTGCGGCCGATGCGCTCCTCGACGAGCGTGGCGACCTCCGCGTGGCCTTTCTCCTTCTGGATGGAAGCGCAGCCGCCCGCGAACAGCAGCGCGCAGGCGAGGGTGAGCAGTCTCACGGATGGGCTCCGTGTCCTTCATGACCGGGCGCGGGCTTCTTGGCCGGCGCGGTGTCGTCGGGCTTCACGGGCGTCAGCTTCATTCCGCACTTGGGGCAGGTGCCGCCCGGCTTGTCGGACTGGACCTCGGGGTGCATCGGGCACGCGTAGACGGTGGTGCCTGCGTCCTCTTTGGCGGGCTTGGACGCGTCGGAGTGCTGCGGTCGGGAAGGTGGCGTCGCGGCGAGCGCGGTGGGCAGCGAGGCGAGCGGGGACTCGGGCGCATTGGGGCTCGACGGGTCCACGGCGGGAGCGAGCCTCTTGGGCTCGGAAGCACAGGCGGCGAGCGTGATGAGGCTCGCGAGGACACAGAGGAAGGAACGCATGGAAGACCTCGAAGTGGCGCGACGCGGCGGCGCCAGGAATCGCAGCGGTGTTGAGCAAGCTCCAGGCCACGAGGACCGGAGACACAACTCCGCGGACTGACGACGCACGAGAGGCCAGGGAACGCAGGTCCGCGCGGTCCCGGTGTAACCGGGGTCATCACACTGTGATGGCCGCAACCGTGCCTGGTTGTTCACCGGCGCACTTCATGCGGCGCGCGCTTCCGGGGAACAGGCGGGACACCTGCCCGTTTCAAACACGAAGCGCGGGGAGCGTCCCGAAAGGACCCTCGACCCGCGCCTCACCACACCTGCTTCACCGCGTCAGCTCAGGAGATGCCCTTGCGCAGCCGCGACCAGTCGAAGTTGGGGGCCGGGTCGTTCTTGCGGCCCTTGGGCACCGCCACGTCCGCGTGGCCGACGATGTTCTTCATCGGCACGTCGTACTTCTCCTTCAGGTGGCTGGTCAGCTGGGTGAGCGCCTTGTACTGCGCCTCCGTGAAGGGCGTCTTGCCGCTGCCGTCGTTGACGATTTCGATGCCGATGGAGCGCGCGTTGACGTCCGTGGGAACGCCATGCAGCTCGCTCTTGCCCGCGTGCCACGCGCGCTTGTCGTCACCCACGAGCTGATAGATCTTCCCGTCGCGGTCCACCATGTAGTGCGCGGACACGCCGCTCTTCGGGTTGCGCATCCACGACAGGTCGGCCTTGCCGTCGTTGGACGCGGTGTGGTGCATGACGATGGTGTCGATGTCCGCGCCGTTGCGGCTGTCGGAGTTGGGCGAGGGCGCGCTGATGACCGCCGGCTTGGTGCCCGGCGTCGTGGGCGTCGTCGGAGTCGTGGGCGTGCCCGCCAGCGCCTTCTTCAGCGCCGCCTGCGTCTGCTCGCCGTAGTAGCCGGTGGTGGGCAGCTTCTTGTCGCCCTGGAACTTCTTCACCGCCGCTTCGGTCTGCGCGCCAAAGGTCCCCGGGCCCGTGTTCACCTGGGCCTTGGTCAGGTAGCCCAGCTTCAACAGCGCGTCCTGGAGCTGTTTTACCTTCGGGCCTGAGTCACCCTTGCGAAGTCCCGCCGGAGGCGCGGTGACGGTCGTCGCCGCCGCTGAAGCCTTGGTGGAGGTGGTACGGGTCGCGGTGGCGGAAGGAAGGCGAACGCTCATGAGAGGCCCCGACGTGTGGAATAGGGGAAAAACACGGGATTGTCGGTGTTCCGGGCCGAAAGTTGCCGGTCCAAGGCCCGGAACACCTTCCCTGTCTCTCAGGACACAGTTGACCTGCGATCGGCCACACGCCGGCTGATGCGCTCTCTCACGCCATGAACAAATGCGTAGAAAGTGGGAAGAACCAGCAGGGTGAAGAGGGTCGAGGTCACCAGTCCGCCCACCATGACGACGGCCAGGGGCCGCTCGATTTCCGTCCCGTGCAAGGGCAGCACGAGCAGGGGAAGCAGGCCGAGGATGGCGGTGGCGGCGGTCATCAGCTTGGGGCGGACGCGACCGAGGCTCGCCTGACGGATGGCCTCGTCGAAGGGCATGCCGCGTGAGAGCAGGTCCTTGGTCTGAGAGACCAGCACGAGGCCGTTCTGCACGGCGATGCCGAACAGGCCGATGAGGCCCACGAGGCTGGAGACGTTCCACGTCTCTCCGGCGATGAGCAGCGCGAGGATTCCGCCGACGAAGGCATCCGGGAGCGTGGCGAGGATGACGAGCGCCTCCGCCACCGAGTCCAGCGCGAGGTACAGCAGGATGAACACCGCGAGGATGGCGACGGCGATGGCCATGGCCAGCGACTGCGCGGCGCGCTGCTGACTCTCCACGCGTCCTCCCACGTCGAGGAAGTACCCGGTGGGGAGCTTCAGCTCCGCGGCCAGCCGCTCGCGCACCTCGGCCGCGGTGCTGCCCAAGTCCCTGCCGGACACGCTGGCCTCCACCGCGAGCCGACGGCTGCCGGCCTCGCGCCGCACGCTGCCCGCGCCGAAGGTCTCCTCGATGGTGGCGAGCTGACTCAAGGGGATGCGAGTGCCGTCATGTCCGTCCACCAGGAGGTTGCGCAGCGCCTGGAGGTCTCCCCGCTTGTGGTCCGCCAGCCGCAGCACCAGGTCGTGCCGCCGCTGACCCTTCCACACCTGGGAGGACTCCTCGCCCACCAGGCCCACGCGCACCGCGCGGATGACGTCGCCGGGCGTCAGCCCCACCCGCGCCACCGCGGCGCGATTCACGGTGATGCGAAGCTGCGGCAGACCGCTGAGCTTCTCGACGCGCAGGTCCTCCACGCCGTCCACCTTCGCGAGGATGGCGCGGGCCCGCTCTCCCAACGTGGCGAGCGTCTCCAGCTCCGGCCCGAAGATGCGCACGGACAGGTCCGCGGGGCTGCCGCCCAGGCCCTCGTCGATGCGCATGCCCAGCGGCGTGGTGAACAGCGTGGTGACGCCGGGCACGCGCGCCACGGCGACTCGCAGGTCCGCCTCCAGCTTCTCCAGGTTTCTGCCCCGGTCCTTCTTGAGCACGACGAGCACGTCCGACACCGTGTGAGGCATCGGGTCCTCGGTGCGCTCGGCGCGGCCGGTGCGCCGCACGACGTCCTCCACCTCCGGGAAGCCGAGCAGCACGTCCTCCACCAGGTGGTTGAGCCGGTCCACCTCCTCCAGTGACGCCTCGGGCGGCAGCACCGTCTGGAGGAGGAAGGCGCCTTCATCCAGTCGAGGCATGAAGTCGCTGCCCACCGCGAAGGCGAGCCCCAGCGCCGGCACGGTGATGGCGAGCGCCACCAGTCGCACCAGTCCCGCCCTGCGCATGCACGCGTCCAGCATGGGCGCGTACACCGTCTTGATTTTGCGGATGAGCCACACGTCCTCGGGTTGTCCCGGACGCGGGGCCTTGAGCAGCAGCGAGGAGGCCACCGGCACCAGGGTGAGCGCGAGCGCCAGCGACGCGGCGAGGCACGCCACCACGGCGGCGGCGAGGGGCTGGTACATGCGCCCCTCGATGCCCGTCATGGCGAACAGCGGGATGAAGACGGACACGACGATGAGGGTGGCGAAGGCGATGGGACGCCCCACCTCCAGCGACGCGGACAGCGCTTCATCGCGCACGGACTTGCGCCCCGCGCCTTCGCGCAGGTCATGGATGATGTTCTCGGTGACGATGATGGCCGCGTCCACCAGCAGACCCACGGCGATGGCCAGGCCGCCCAGCGTCATGGTGTTGATGCCGATGCCGGCGAGCTTCAGGAGGATTCCCGCCAGCGCCAGCGACAGGGGCAGGGTGAGGGTGACGATGAGCGCGGCGCGCCAGTCCCCCAGCAGCGCGAACAGCACCAGCACCACCAGCAGCGCGCCCAGGAGGATGGCTCGGCTGACACCCCCCAGCGCCTCGTCCACCAGCACGGACTGGTCATAGACGACGCGCAGTTGCACGCCCTTGGGCATTGATTGCTCCAACTCCTTGATGGCCTCACGCACGCCCGCCGCCACCCGCTGCGTGTCCGCGCCGAACTGCTTGATGACGCGGCAGCTCACCACCTCGCCTTTGAGGCGGTGCGCGATTCCCCGGCGCAGCGCGGGGCCTTCGCGCACGTCGGCCACGTCCGCCAGCAACACGGGCGTGCCCGCGCGCAGCGCCACCACCGTGCTGTTCAGGTCCTCCACCGTCTGCGCGCGTCCAATCGCTCGCACCGTCCACTCCATGGGGCCCTGCACCACGAAGCCGCCGGACGCGTTGAGGTTGGCGCCCTCCAGTGCGTGCTCCACCTCGTTGAGGCTGATGCCGCGCGCCACCATCTGGTCGGGGTCCAACAGCACCTGGAACTGCCGCAGGTAGCCGCCCAGCCGCTCCACGCCCGCGACGCCGGGCACGGCGAGCAGCCGGTTCTTCACCTCGAACTCGGCCAAATCCCTCAGCGCCATGAGGTCCGCCGCGCCGGGCTCCGCTTCGAGGGTGAACTCGAAGACTTCATTGAGCCGGCCGGTGAGGCTGGAGACGAGGGGCGCGTCCGTGCCGGGGGGCAATTCTCCCTGGGCCTGGGCCACGCGCTCGGCGACGTACTGCCGGCTGCGGAAGTAGTCCGCGTCCGGCTCGAACTCCACCGTGACCTGGGTGACGCCCAGTTGCGAGGTGGAGCGGATGCGGCGCACGTCGGGCAGGCCCGCGAGCGCGACCTCCATGGGAATGGCCACCGCCGTCTCCAGCTCCTCCGCGCCCATGGCGGCGTTCTGGACGATGACGTTGAAGATGGGGGCCGACAGGTCCGGGAAGACGTCGCGGCGAAGCCCATGCAGCGCCACCGCACCGAAGGCGGACAACGCCAGGGCCAGCACGACGGTGAGGCCGGGCCGCGCGAAGGACGTGCGCAGCACGCGCCCCACCAGGGACGACGAGGGCTCAGTGGCCATGTTCTGCACCTCCGCCGGCGGACTTCTCGACTTCCGCCTTGAGGAGGAAGGCGCCGTCCACCACCACCTGCTCACCGACCTTCAGGCCGGAGAGCACCTCCACGTGGTCTCCCAGCGTGCGGCCTCGTCCCACCTCGCGCCGCTCGAAGGAGCCGCGCTCTCCGGTGGGCAGGAAGGCGACCCAGCCATTCTCCAGGCGCTGGAGCGAGGCGGCCGGCACGGTGGTGATGGTTCCATCCGGACTGCCAAGCGGAATGGATGCGGTGGCGGACATGCCCGGCTTGAGCAGGCCCTCGCGGTTCTCCAGCACCAGCCTCACGGGGATGGTGCGCGAGGAGGCGTCCACGCGCTGCCCCACGTGGCCCACCTTCGCGGTGTGCTCCTTGCCTGGGAAGGCGGCGAAGGTGACGCGCGCCTCGGCGCCCTTCTGGATGCGCACCGCGTCGCGCTCGAAGGCGTGGACGATGAGCCACAGCGAGCCCAAATCACCGATGCGGAAGAGGGGATGTTCGGCGTCCGCCATCTGTCCCATCCTCGCGTCACGCTCGATGACGGTGCCCTGGATGGGCGAGCGCAGGATGAAGCCCGGCGTGCCCGCGCCCTGACGAAGGTCCCCTTCGCTCGCGCCCAGCGCCGCCAATTCCGCGAGGGCCGCGGCGACCTCCGCATCGGCGCCCGCGGCGTCCACGTCCGCGGCCTGCACGTCCTTCTGCGCGACGATTCGCTCGGCGGCGAGCGCGCGCTTGCGCTCGGCGGTCTGTCTGGCGGAGGCGGCGCGGGCCTTCGCGGACTGGAGGGCGGCGCGGGCCTTGCCCAGCTCGGGGCTGCGCAGCTCGGCCAGCTTCTCGCCTTCCTTCACCTCCTGGCCGGTGGTGACGAAGACGGTGCCCACCCGGGCGGAGATGGGGGAGGCCACCTCCGCGTAGGCGTCCTCGCTGAACATCAGCTCGCCCAGCGCGGTGACGCTTTCTCCTCCGGGACGCGCCGACGCGGGCGCGGTGGTGACGCGCAAGTCACGGAGCATCTCCGGCGCGATGTGGACGTGAGACTCATCGTGTCCCTCGTCATGTCCCTTGGGTTCGGCGCCTTCTTCGTGCGCGTGGTCGTCTTCATGCTCGGGCTTGTCGGACTTGCATGCGGCCAGCACGACGAGGGCGGACAGGAGGAAATGGGAGGGCTTCATGGCAGGGCTCCTGTCTCGACGGCGAGCTGCACGCGGGCGAGCGCGGCCTGGAGGTGACTGTCGAGCAGCGCCACGCGCGTCTCGAGCGTTTCACGGCGGACGAGGAGGAACCCCGCGAGGTCCATCTCCCCGGCTTCATAGGACTTGCGGGCGAGCGACTCGTTCTCGTCCAGCAGCGGCAGGGCATCGCGCGTCAGCACCTCCAGCGCTTGCTGGCGCCGGGTATCGCGGACGCGGGCGGCTTCCACCTGGACATCGCGCGTGCGGCGCGCGGCCTCCAGCAGGGTGCGCAGCCGTCGCACGCGGGCCTCTCCCGTCACCTTCTCTTCCTGACCTCGGGAGAACACGGGCAGCGGCACGCTGAGGGTGCCGAGCCACGCGGACTCGTCCACCTCCTTCTCGTAGCGCACGCCCACGCTCACGTCCGGCAGCGCCTGGCTGCGTCCCAGTCGAAGCTCCGCCTCGGCCTGGGCGAGCGCCGACTCCAGGGCGCGGATGTCCGCGCGCTCGGAGGGACCCGTGGGCTTCGCTACCGGGAGCGAGGAGAGTTCCTTGAGCGCGCCGCTCACCGCGAGCGGCTCCTGGAGGGGCAACCCGAGCTGCGCGCGCAGCTCGCTCACGAGCGCCTCCTCCTCGCCCTCGGCCACGACCACGGCCGCATGGGCCCGGGCCTGCGCCACGCGCGCCACGTTGACGTCCACCACGGGCACGTCACCCGCCTCGAAGCGCTTGCTCGCGGAGCTGGCCAGGTTTCGCGCGGCCTCCTCCGTCTCGTGCATCAGCCGCGAGAACTCGCGGGCGTAGAGGGCGCGCAGGAACGACGCGGCCACTTCACCGAGCACGCGTCGCTCGGCGTCCTGCTGCTCGGCGCCCTCGCGGGCGAGCCCCGCGCGAGCGGACTCCCGACGCGCGCCCTGCTTGCCACCCAGCTCGAAGGGCTGCGCCAGCCCGAGTGAGAGTTGGAGGCCCCGGGTGCCATCGTCGAGCCTGCGAGGGCCCACCTCGGCGCTCAGGGTCGGGTTGTCACGCAGCCAGGGCGCGGAGCCCGCGACGGCCCCCTGTGCCTCCGCGACGCGGCCCGCTGCATCCAACAGGGAAGGAGCGCGCTGGCGGGCCAGGGCCAGCGCGTCTTGGAAGGACAACTCGGAAGGTGAAGCGGTGCTGGCGCAGGGCCAGACCAGGGCGGCGGCGAGCCCAAGGGCCGCCGTCGCGGAAGGATTGAACACGGAAGTAGACCTCGCGAAAGGGAAGCGAGCGTCAGGCGCGAGGTGTCCTGGTACTGCAGTGGACGCACCTCACCTGGAATCGCTCGCGCGAAGAGACGGACACTGCCTCAGGCGAGGAGGGCTTTGGGGACGTGGAGGATGTCGTCCAGGTCCGCGGAGGCGGGCGCATCCTCATCCTGAAGGACGAGACGCGGCCGAGGTGCTTCCAGGAGCAACGAGGGAGGGGAGACGGGCGCGGCGATTGAGCGCACATGGCCGCAGCAGGTGCAGTCCGCGCAGTCCGGCGCGCACTGACCGCTCGCATCGTCATCCGGGCAACGTTGCGCGCACACGGTATCCGTCACGTCGGCGATGACCTTCCACAGGCCACCTTCCGTCGGGGCGAACAGCAACAGGCTGAGGCACAGCCAGATGCGTGTGAGCACGAGTTTGGCTTCTAGCATGACCCCGGACGGTGCGCACGCGGATGCATGCTCAGCGTGAACCAGGCATCGGAAGAGGGCGTGCCTGCTCGCCCGTGAGGGCCGGCGGAGTGTTGTCGCGCCGGCCCTTTGCGTGAGTGTGCGTCAGGCCACGACGCGCGGCGGCGCGGGCCGGTGCTGAATCAGCTCGGTGGAGAAGTAGCGCTCCATCCGGTCCGGGAACACCGTCACCACCTGCGCGCCGGGACCCAGTCGCCGCGAGGCTTCCACGGCCGCCACATAGTTGAGGCCGGAGGACGGGCCCACCGGGAAGCCCCGGCGGATGAGGGCGCGCGCGGTGCACATGGCCTCTTCGTCCGACACGTCCAGCTCCACGCGCCCTGGCATGTCCGAGTCGCGGTACAGCTTGGACATGCCGTCCACGACACCGGGCACGCGCGGACTGAAGCTGCAACACTCGATGTCGCAGCCCAGCCCCGCGATGGGACGCGCGATGAAGGCCGTCACCGGACAGCCCGCTTCCGCGAACGCCTGGTACAGGCCCACCACCGTGCCGCCCGTGCCCACGCCGCTCACCACGCCATGCACCAGGCCGCCCGGAATCTGGGAGAGGATCTCCTGCCCCGTCCACACGCGGTGCGCCTCGGCGTTGTCCGGGTTCTCGAACTGGCGGGGCGCGAAGGCCTTGCGCTCCCGGGCAATCTGCTCCGCCTTGGCGATGGCGCCACGCACGCCCTCCGCCCTCGGCACCAGCACCACGTCGCCGCCGTAGGCGCGGATGGTGAGCACACGCTCGTCGGTGACACCCTCGGGCATCACCGCGGTGAAGCGCACGCCCATCTGCGCGCTCGCCAGCGCGAGCGCGATGCTCGTCGAGCCGCTGGACGCCTCCACCACCTCGCCGCCGGGCTGCAACTCGCCCAGGCGCCAAGCCTTCTCCAACATGTAGCGCGCGATGCGGTCCTTCGTGGAGCCACTGGGGTTGAGAAACTCCAGCTTGCACCAGATGGTGGGGCCCTCCGGGTCCAGTCGGACGGGGACAAGGGGCGTGGGAGCGATGGCCTGAAGAAAGCGGCCATCCGCGGGCAGCGGGCGACAGGGAGGACGCATGATGTCCTCCCTATCGCGAATCGACCCGGCCCGTTAGCGTCCTGAGCGTCTTCCCGACGGACGGGGATTCCATGGGCTGTCCGCCCGGCCTGTCAGGAAGCACCCGTGGGCGGCGATGGATGTGGCGCGACCGGAGTCCGGCGGGTACGAAGGAGTACCTCTGCCCCGCACGTCATGAGTCCTCCATCTCCGGTCATTCTCAACGTCAATGATGATGAGGCCAGTCGCTACGTCACCAGCCGCGTGCTGGGGCTCGCGGGCTTCCAGGTGGTGGACGCGGGCTCAGGCAGCGAGGCCCTGGCCCTCGCGGATGAGCACACCGACCTGGCCATCCTGGACGTCCGGTTGCCGGACATCAGCGGACTGGAGGTCTGCCGGCGCCTGAAGCAGGCCCCTCGCACCCGGGGCATGCTCGTCCTGCACCTGTCCGCACAGGCGGTGGGGCCAGGCGACCGGGCGCACGGCCTGGAGCACGGCGCGGACGGCTATCTGGTGGCCCCGGTGGACCCCGAGGAGCTGGTCGCCCAGGTGCACGCCCTGCTGCGCCTGCGCCGCGCCGAGCGCGAGGTGCACGCGCTGTCGCGGGAAGTGGAGCGCCAGCGTCGACTGCTGGACATGGCCATGGCCTCCGCCGCAGACCCCATCGCGCTGTTCGACGCGTCGGGACGTCTGCTGTTCGCCAACCAGGCGGCGCATGCGGCGCGAGGCAGCCACGAGGTCCTCGTCTCGGGTGAGTCGCTGAGCGCGCGGGAGGAGAAGGACCCGTCGCTCGCGCCCTTCATCCGGTTGATGGAGGTGGCGCTGAGCACCGGACAGGTCCAGCGCGGCGCAATCACGCTGTCGACGGACCAGGGGCCCCGTCACTTCGACTACACGCTGTCACCCACGCTGGATGGGGACGGCCAGGTGGCCGCGTTGATGGCCACGTCGCGGGACGTCACCGAGGAGCGCAGCGAAGAGGAGTTCCGCGAGCAGTTCATCGGGATGCTCGGGCATGACCTGCGCAATCCCCTCAATGCGCTGTCCATGTCCGCGCAGCAGCTCAAGCGCAAGGGCAACCTGGACGAGCGCCAGTCCTCGCTCACCGAGCGCATCCTCACCAGCGCGGACCGCATGGACCGGATGATTCGCCAGCTCCTGGACTTCGCGCGCTCGCGCCTGGGTGGCGGTGTCCCGGTGGTGGCCTCGGACTGCGACGTCTTCGACGTGGCGCGTCGCACACTGGAGGAGATGCGCGCCAGTCACCCCGGTCGGATGCTGGTGCTGGAGGTGGTGGGGGACGGGCGCGGCGCGTGGGATTTGGACCGGCTGGAGCAGGCGTTCAGCAACCTGCTGGCGAATGCGCTGAAGTACAGCCCCGTGGACAGTCCCGTGCGGATGTGGGGCCAGGCGAGTGCGCGGGAAGTGGTGCTGCGCGTCCACAATGGCGGACCGCCGATTCCTTCGGAGGAGCTTCCACACATCTTCGCCGCATGGCGTCGAGGCTCGCGAGCCGTCCAGCACGAGGCGGCGGCGTCCTCGGGGCTGGGGTTGGGGCTCTACATCACCCGGCAGATTCTGCTCGCCCATGGAGGCGAGGTGACGGTGGAGTCCAGTGCGTCGGGTGGGACGACCTTCACGGTGCGGCTGCCCCGGTGATGATGACCATCTGACGTTTGACATGCGGAATGGCTCGCCGTTGCGGGGGGCCATTGCCACTTATCCGTCATGTCGCCCGAGAAGCTCATCTTCGCGCAGTCCGTGGAAGCCCTCTTCGTGAGGGCCCTGGGCCCCTATCTGACGCGGGAGGGGCGCCAGCGCCTGAAGGGAGTGGGCCTGGATTTGTCGGAGCGGCTGCGGCCGGCCTACTCGCTGGAGCAGTGGCGAGGCTTCCTGCGGGTGGCCGTGCAGGACATCTTCCCGTCGCTGCCGGCGAAGGAGGCCTGGCTGGCGTTGGGTGCGCGCTATCTCCAGGGCTTCCGGCAGACGCCGGTGGGGCGGGCCAGCCTGTCGCTCGTCACCCGCCTGGGGCCGATGAGGACCCTGGAGCGGGTGCCCTACAACGTGAGGGCCGGCAACAACTTCAACGAGGTGCGGGTGGAGGAGTCCGGCGAGGGCGCTGCCACGCTGTGGATGAAGGACGTAGCGGCGGACAACCCGTACTTCTCCGCGGGCTTCCTGGCGGAGTCGCTGCGCGTGGCGGGCGCCGGGCACGTGGAGGTGGAGCCCATCGCCTTCGATGGCACGGCGGCGACGTACCGCATCGTCTGGAACAGGACCGCGGCGGCTCCAGTGGGGGAGGCCGCGCCCGCGCCGGGGGCGTAAGGCCCTCCGCGCTCACTTCATGAGGAAGGCCCGCAGGTGCTCCCGCTCGTTCTCCAGCGATGCGGTGAGCCATGCCCGTTGGAGTGAGGGCAGGGGCCACAGGTCCATGCGCTGGGGCTGGGTCACGCGCGCGAGCTTGAAGGCATGGCACTGTGCCGCGCCGACTTCTTCCCGTCGCTTCGGGTCGTTGAGCATCTCCACGCCCTGAATCACCATGCGCAGGCCTACCAGATACTCCACGAGCGTGGTCTCTTCGACGATGCGCTCGCCAATGGAGGACAACACGTGGCCCAGTCGCTCACGGTCCCCGGCCGTGAGCGTGTCCGAGACGAGTGCTCGCTGGGTGAGGCGGTAGGGACCGGTGAGCGCCAGCTCTCCCACGAAGGCTGAGAAGGCACTGGCTTGAAGGCGGGAGACCTTCGCCAGCGTCAGGAGCCGCATGGCCTCGGTGTACATCGAGAGGGTGGAGGCGGTCCGGTAGTCAGGGAGGTCGGCGATGCGCTCCAGCTCGGCGAGCTCTTCTGGAGTGAAGGGCGCTTTCGGGTCGGTGTCCCCCAGCAGCACGAGCAACCGGAGTTGAATCTCCTGGGGCGATGTTGCGGCGAGTTGTTGAAGGCGGGGCTTGAGCGTGGTGCGCGCCTTCGCGAGCGCCTCGGGATGTTGGGGGGCCGCGGTCAGGAAGTGCTCGAAGGCGGCGCGCAGGAGGACGGGGTCCTTCACCTTGTCGAGGTGCGTGGCGAGCCACTCCAGGTCAGGGCTGCCGAGCATGTTTCCCGAGAGCGCGAGGATGAGGCGGACGTCCGCTGCTTCGGTGCGTTCCCAGGCGGCGTCGAACTCAGGCTTGCCATCGCTGGATGAGGTGGGTGGTTCCAGCAAGAAGCGGCTCTCCGCGAAGAGGGGGCGCTCTGCCTGGGCCCACGCGTGAAGGAAGGCCTCACGCCAATCGAACTTCGGTTGACGGGTGCGTTGCTCCACCAGGGACGAGAGGATGACGACCTCCGGCTCCTTCGCGGCGACCGCGCGAAGCCGCTTCAGGGTCTGCTCCGCCTTGGGCAACGCGCCCTGCTCCAGGAAGACGCACGTCTGGACGAAGAGGGCGCTCGCGTCTTGGGGCGCTTCCTTGAGCGCTACCGTGAGTTCCTTCTGGGCTTCCGCGCCATTGCCGGACCGGGCGTACTCGGAAGCGCGTTGGATGCGCGCGACGAGCGGTTCCGACGCGGCCGTCTCCGGAGGGGCCGCTCCGAGGCTGAGGGCCGCGATGATGAGCCAGGGGACGATGGGTGTGCGCATGTCCCCAGCCTAACGGCGCGGTCGCCTGCTCTGGGAGTACCCGAGCGGAGGGTGTGGGCGAGGCCGTTCCCCACGCCGCGTGCGCGTTGACGCCCGCCTGTACCTGTGTTCAGGCTCCGGGTGGAGAGGTGCGCATGCCCCCGCAGATTAGTCTCGACTTCGCCGCCGAGTGCGCGGCGCACCCGGCACTGGCGAGTTTCCACCCGGTGGTCCGCCGCTGGTTCGCCGAACGACTGGGCGAGCCCACGCGTCCCCAGGTGGAGGGCTGGCCGCTCATCCAGGCCGGGCATGACGTCCTCATCGCCGCGCCCACGGGCAGCGGCAAGACGCTCACCGCGTTCCTCGCCGCGCTCGACTCGCTGTTCCGGCTGGCGCTGGAGCGGAACCTGGAAGACCGCACGCAGGTGCTCTACGTCTCGCCCCTCAAGGCGCTGGGCAACGACGTGCAGAAGAACCTGCTCCAGCCCTTGGAGGAGCTGCTCTCGCGCGCCCGCGCGGAGGGGTACACCCCGGGCGAGCTGCGCGTGCAGGTGCGCAGCGGTGACACGCCCGCCTCCGAGCGCGCGAAGATGATTCGACGTCCGCCGCACATCCTCATCACCACGCCGGAGTCGCTCTACCTCTACCTCACCGCCGAGCGTGCCCGCGCCACCCTGCGCGGCGTGCGCACCGTCATCGTCGACGAGATTCACGCGCTCGCGCGCGACAAGCGGGGCAGTCACTTCACGCTGTCCATGGAGCGACTCAAGGCGCTCACGGAGATGCGCCCGCAGCTCATCGGCTTGTCCGCGACGCAGAAGCCGCTGGATGCGATTGCCGGCTTCCTCACCGGCGCGTCCCACCGCGAGTGCCGCAAGGTAGAGGTGGGCCATCTGCGCCCGTGGGACTTGAAGCTGGAGATTCCCGACGCGGAGCTGTCCTCGCTGGCGAGCCACGAGATGTGGGGCCAGGTCTACGACCGGCTGGTGGCGCTGGCGGGTGAGCACCGCACCACGCTCATTTTCGTCAACACGCGGAAGATGGCGGAGCGCGTGGCCCATGATTTGGGCGAGCGATTGGGCGAAGGTCTGGTGGCGGCCCATCACGGCAGCATGTCGCGGGAAATCCGGCTGGCGGCGGAGGAGAAGCTCAAGGACGGCCGGCTACGCGTCATGGTGGCCACCGCGTCGCTGGAACTCGGTATCGACGTGGGCAACGTGGACCTCGTCGTCCAGTTGGGCACCACGAAGGCCATCTCCGTGCTGCTCCAGCGCGTGGGCCGCGCGGGCCACCACAAGGCGGCCATCTCCAAGGGCATCGTGTTCGCGATGACGCGCGACGAGCTGATGGAGTGCGCCGCGCTCCTCAACGCCGTGCGCGAGGGTGACCTGGACGCGGTGATCATCCCGCAGAAGCCGCTGGACGTGCTCGCGCAGCAGGTGGTGGCCGCGTGCGCGTGCGAGGAGTGGGACGAGCGCGCCCTCTTCAGCCTCTTCCAGCGCGCGTACCCGTACCGCGAGCTGACGTGGGAGGAGTACCAGGGTGTGCTGGAGGTGCTGTCGGAGGGCATCGCCGACCGGCGTGGACGCGCGGGCATCCACCTGCACAGAGACCGCGTGAATCAGCGCCTCAAGGGCCGGCGCGGCGTGCGCATCACCGCGCTCACCAACGGCGGAGCCATCCCGGACACCTTCACCTTCAGCGTCACCGCCGAACCTGAGGGCAAGGTGGTGGGTACGTTGGACGAGGACTTCGCGGTGGAGTCGTCGCCCGGAGACGTCTTCCTCCTGGGCAGCACCGCCTGGAGAATCCAGCGGGTGATGGGCAGCACGGTGATGGTGGAGGATGCACGCGGCGCGGCGCCCAACGTGCCCTTCTGGCGTGGTGAGGCCCCAGGACGCACGGACGAGCTGTCGCTCCAGGTTGGCCGGCTGCGCGACGAACTCCTCAACCGCGACGACGCGGCCAGCTTCCTGGAGAAGGAGCTGCGCATGCCGCCGCCCGCGGTGGATGCGCTGCTGGGCTACCTGCGGTTGGGCAAGAAGATGCTGGACGCGGTGCCCAGCAATCAGCTCGTGGTGGCCGAGCGCTTCTTCGACGAAGCAGGCGGCATGCAGCTCATCATCCACGCGCCCTTCGGCAGTCGCATCAACCGGGCCTGGGGAATGGCGCTGCGCAAGCGCTTCTGCCGCTCGTTCGACTTCGAGCTCCAGGCGGCGGCGACGGAGGACGGCATCCTCCTGTCGCTGGGCGAGCAGCACTCCTTTCCGCTGGCGGACATCTTCGACTTCCTTCACCCGGACCAGGTGGAAGAGGTGCTGGTGCAGGCGGTGCTCCAGTCGCCGCTGTTCGGCACGCGCTTCCGCTGGGTGGCCACGCGAGCCCTGGCGCTCAACCGGATGATGGGGGGCAAGCGCGTGGCGCCCAACCTCCAGCGCGCGCGCAGCGAGGACCTGCTGGCCGCCGTCTTCCCGGCGCAGGTGGGCTGTCAGGACAACCACGGTGGCGGCGACGTCGAGCTGCCGGACCATCCGCTGGTGAAGCAGACGATGGACGACTGTCTGCATGAGGCCATGGACGTGGAGGGCCTGCGCGAGGTGCTCCGTCGCATGAAGGACGGCCGCATCCGCCTGGAGGCGCGCGACGTACCGGAGCCGAGCGTCTTCGCGCACGCGATGATTCACAGCCAGCCGTACACGTTCCTGGATGACGCTCCGGCGGAGGAGCGCCGCGTGCGCAACGTGGCCCTGCGCCGCGCGCTGCCGGCCGAGGACGCGGCGGCCTTCGGCGCGCTGGACGCGACGGCCATCGCCACGGTGGTGGAGGACGCCGCGCCGCCAATGCGCGACGAGGACGAGCTGCACGACATGCTCCTCCAGTGGGTGCTGGTGCGGGACGCGGAGGTGCCGAAGGGACTGGCGACGCCGCTGTTCGAGCAGGGCCGGGTGGCGTGGTTGGACCTGCCCGCCGGACGTTTCCTCGTCGCGGCGGAGCGGGGCAGCGCGGTGCGAGCGCTGTTCCCCGACGGGGTGACGCAGCCTCCGTTGCCGGTGCTGGCGCATGACCGGCCGGTGGAGCGGGAGGCCGCGGTGCTCCAGGTGGTGCGCGGGCGGATGGAGAACGTGGGCCCCACCACGGTGGCGGAGCTGTCTCGCCTCTGCGTGCTGAGCGAGGACGAGGTCAACGCGGCGATGCATCAACTGGAGATGCAGGGCACCGTGCTGCGGGGCCGCTTCCGTCCGTTGGAGACACCGCTCGCGCCGGGAGAGACGCCGCCGCTGGAGTGGTGCGACCGCCGTCTGCTCCAGCGCATCCACCGGATGACGGTGGGGCGGCTGCGCCGGGAAATCGAGCCGCTGAGCGGGCGCGACTTCATGCGCTTCCTCTTCCGGTGGCACCACATGGAGGACGTGGACGCGCTGCGCGGCTCCACGGGACTCATGAAGGCGGTGCGGTTGCTCCAGGGTTACGAGGCGCCTGCCTCCGCGTGGGAGCGCTTCCTGTTGCCCGCGCGCATGCGGGGCTACACGCCGGACATGCTGGAGCGCGCCTGCTACGCGGGTGAGGTGGCCTGGGGCCGGCTGACGATGAAGGACCAGCCGAAGCCCGTGCCGGGACCTCGTCGCGGCGCGCCCGTGACGCCGCCGGAGCCGGAAGTTCCAGCACCCACGCGCTCGCGAGCCTCGCCCACTCGCAACGCGCCGCTGACCTTCACGCTGCGCGAGGACCTGGAGTGGATGCTCGCGGCGGCGCGGCCTCACGCGGTGCTCGCGGATGGGGACGTGTGGACGCCGCCGGACCTCAGCGTGGCCGCCAAGGATGTGGTGGCGGTGTTGGAGCGCCGGGGCGCGTGCTTCTTCCAGGACCTGGTGTCCCGCGCGCGACGACTGCCCGCTGAAATCGAGGACGCGTTGTGGGAGCTGGTGGCGCGCGGCCTGGTGACGGCGGACGCGGTGCAGAATCTGCGCGTGCTCCAGAGCCCCGCGCATCGCAAGCGGCAGAAGCTGTTGCAGCGCGGTGGACCCGGACGCTGGAGCCTGCTGGCGCCCGCGGAGCCGAAGACGTCGGACGAGGTGATGGACTCGCTGGCGCGCCTGTTCCTCCAGCGCTACGGCATCGTCTGGCGAGACCTGGTGATGCGAGAGGCGCTGGCGCCCACGTGGCGTGAGTTGCTGTTCGTCTACCGACGCATGGAGGCGCGAGGCGAGGTGCGCGGTGGTCGCTTCGTCGCGGGCTTCGTTGGAGAACAGTTCGCACTGCCGGAGGCGGTGGACATGGCTCGCGCGGTGCGACGGCAGCCTCCTTCCGGGGTGCGAGTGCAGCTCTCCGGCGTGGACCCGCTCAACCTCACGGGTGTGGTGACTCCAGGGCCGCGCGTGCCCGCGATGCCGGGCAACGTCGTCACCTACGTGGATGGCGTGCCGGGCGGCGTGGACGCGCTGGAGGACGATTCCGAGGAGAACGTTGGCGAGGACACGGAGAGCGGCGGCGGGGTGGCGCAGGCCAGCTGAGAATCCCCGTTCGTCTGGACACGCGGTGTTAGGGTCCCCCCCACTGTTTCCTGGAGGGGGTTCTCTCGAATGCGTCGTCTATTGCTCGTCGGAATGTTGCTGCTCTCCGCCACGTCGTGTGACGAGGACGGCGGGGGCGGGCCTGATGCGAACTCCGGCACCGTCGCGGGGACGCTGACGCCGTTCCGCAGCAACGAGCAGTCCTCCGAGGGTGGAGTCTCCCGAGCCACCCACCTTCCCTTCGGCAAGGGCGTGCTGGCGCGGCTGAAGGACTCGATGCGCGGCGCGAAGGCACAACGCGTGCGCCGCTCGGCGGTGGACCAGACGGACCCGGGCCTGCCCATCATCCCCGCGCCGCTGGGGCCGCCGCCCCTGGCACGCATCCCCCAGGAGGACCCGACCATCGCTGGTGACGTCGTGGTCCGCTTCGAGGAAGCGGGCGTGTCACCCGAGCACGTGTTGTCCGCCGCGGCGCTCCCGGGCTACCGCGTGGTGCACAAGGGCCATGCGAGCGAGTACCTGCACCTGGTGGGCTTCGAGGCGGAGGACGGCCACGCGGTGACGACGGACGAGACGCGAGAGCTGGTGTCGAAGCTCGCGGCGGTGCCGGGCGTGCGCTACACGGACCGCAACCTGCGCATGTACAAGACGGCCGTTCCCGACGACAAGGGCTACGGCCTCCAGTGGCACTACCCCACCATCAACCTGCCGGCCGCATGGGACATCGAATTCGGAGCGGACGGCGTGGTGGTGGCGGTCATCGACACCGGCATCGTCTCGCACCCGGACCTCAACACCCACGTGGTGCAGGGCTACGACATGATTGCCGACCCGACCAACGCGGGTGACGGCAATGGCCGCGACCCGAATCCCCTGGACGAAGGGGGCGATGAGCCGCAGGGCGGCTCGTCGTGGCATGGCTCGCACGTGGCCGGCACCGTGGCCGCGGTGACGAACAACGGCGTCGGCGTCGCGGGCGTGGCCTGGAACGCGCAGCTTCTGCCGGTGCGCGTGCTGGGCAACAAGGGCGGCAACAGCTTCGACATCGCTGCGGCCATCGCCTGGGCCACCGGAGGTGATGTGCCCGGCATCACCCAGCGCCCGGCCAAGGCCGCCAAGGTGGTGAACATGAGCCTGGGTGGCAGCGCGCCGCCGCAGCCGCTCTACCAGGACGCCATCGACGCCGCCGTCCGTCGCGGCGCCATCATCGTCGTCGCCGCCGGCAACGAGAACGTGGACGCCTCCAACAGCACGCCGTGCAACCAGGAGAACGTCATCTGCGTGGGCTCCACGGGCCTGTCGGGCCGGCGCAGCAGCTTCTCCAACTACGGTGCGCGCGTGGACGTGGTGGCCTCCGGCGGTGAAATGGTGGAGGACATCAACGGCGACGGCTACGCGGACGGCGTGTTGTCCACGGTGCTGGATGACAACCGGCAGCCCGCGTATGCCTTCTCCCAGGGCACCAGCATGGCGGCGCCGCACGTGGCCGGCGTGGTGGCGCTGCTGGCGGCGACCGCGGCCAAGCTGAGCGCGGACCTCACGTCGAGCCAGGCGGAGAGCGCGCTGAAGACCACCGCGACGCCGATTCCCTCCTCGCTGTGCGCCGGAGGTTGTGGCGCGGGACTCATCAACGCGCAGGCGGCGCTGCGGCGCATCCAGAGCACGGACCCGGCGTTGGAGCCGCCGAAGCTGAGCGTGTCGACGAGCACGCTCTTCTTCCGGCAGAGCGTCACGCAGCAGCTCACGCTGAGCAACGTGGGCGGCCGACAGGGCGGCGACCTGGTGGTGACGGCCACTGTTTCGGGCGCGCAGCAGTCGGCGGTGTCCTTCCCCGGGGGAAGCACCAAGACGGTACCCGCCTACGGCTCGACGACGCTGGACGTGGCGGTGAACACGGCGGGCCTCGCGGATGGCGACTACGTGGTGAACCTCAACCTCGCGGGCTCCGGAGCGGCCGGCTCGGCGACGGTGGCGCTGAAGATTGGCGTGGGCACGTCGGACGACCTGGATGCCATTGTGGCCTTCGTCTGGCAGAACGCGCTGACGGGCGAGTGGGAGGCGGCCCAGGAGGCCATCACCGTGGCTCGCGCGTCGCGCGGTTACGACTACTCCCTAGCGCTGGAGCCCCGGACCTACTACGCGCTGGCGACCATCGACGACGACGAGGACGGCGAGCTGTTCGAGGACGGGGAGCGCACGGGCTTCTGGCGCAACGTCGACTCCTTCGAGCCGCTCGACGTGGAGGCCGGTGACTCCACGCCCGGTATCAGCTTCGACCTGCTCCCGCTGGCGCCCATCGACGATGACCCGACGCTGGACGTGGGCGCATCGTGCACGGATGACTCCGACTGCGCGGAGGGGTTCTGCAACACGAACTTCCCTGGAGGCTACTGCTCCCTCGTGTGCAACACGACGGCGTGTCCCGCGGGCTCGAAGTGCTACACGGTCAGTTCGTCGGGGCTGAAGAACTGTCTGGACAGTTGCTCCCGCGAGGTGGGAACCGGTCAGGGTGACTGCCGTTCGGGCTACGTCTGCTACAGCGACGGCACTGGCATTGGCGCGTGTCAGCCGAGCTGCATCGGCTCCGGCCTCAACTGCTTGCCTCCGGCCACGTGTCGGAGCGACGGCTTCTGTCGCTGAGTCGCCGTCCGTGGCGAAGCGGGTTCCCGGTGAGGTCGACCGGGGACCGCGCGGCGCCTCACGTCTTCACGCGGACGGCTTCGCGCGTTCGAGCAGCACCGCGCGACTGTCCACGTTGAGCACCTGGGTGCCGCCAGGAAGGGTGGCGAGCGGCGTCTCCCAGTGGGCATGGCCGCAGACCACCAACAGGTTTGCGCGCCTCTGCACGGACTCCCGGATGACGGGGCTGCCGCGCAGCCGAGTGCCCTCGACGTCCGGCCCCTGATGCAGCACCAGCACGTCCGGTGTCTCGCGCAGCGTCGCATCGAGCTGTCGCAGGAAGTCCGTCTCCCCGCGTCGGCCGGCCTTGTCCGGGTTGCCGATGATGCCACCCACGCCGCCCACGCGAAGGCCCTCCAGGTCCACCACCTCGCCGTCGAGCAGGTGGATGCCGGGGCGCTGCTGGAAGCGTACTTGCTCGCGCGCACCGCCGAACGTGTCGTGGTTGCCGGCCACGCCCACCACCCAGCGGAAGTGCTCGGCGAAGGCCTGCCAGACGGCGCGCACGTCACCGGAGGCGCCGCGCACATTCGCATTCGCTTCCGAGTACAGGTCTCCCGCGAGCACCACGCCGACGGTTCCCGGCTGGGGCAGCGTGCCCAGCTCACCAAGAATCGCCAGCTCATCGGCGAGCACTTCTCCGAGCAGCGCCACCGCACCGTCCTGGAGTGCATGGGGAGCCACGCCCTGGAGGTCGGAGAGCACCAGCAGCGCGGCGACTTCGTCCGGGAGCGCATCCACCGTGCCGCGCAGCAGGGGGAACAACACGGTCTCGCACCCACCCCGTGGCGCGGCGGCTTGGTAGGGCAAGCTGTAACAAGGCACTTCGTCGAGCGTCAGGATTCGCATGGCGCCCCGGTCGGCCGCCTCCCCGCGTTCCTGACAGGGAGCCCCGGCGGCGTTGGTTGGGATTTAGCCATTCCCTCCGAGCCCGGGTGGGGCCATCTTGGTTGGACCGTGTCCCTGCTGCCGCGACTCAAGACGGAAACCCGCCCCCACCACGAGCGCACCGAGTCCGCCGTGCGCTTGCTGGAGCCTGGACTGACGCTCCAGGGCTATCGCCGCCACCTGGAGGCGCTCCACGGCTTCCATCTCCCGGTGGAGGACCAACTCACCACACTGCTGGGAGCCGCGCTGCCCGGGCTGCGCCTTCAGGAGCGGGTCAAGGTGCCGTGGCTGGAAGCGGACCTGCGCGCGCTCGGCCATGACACGCCGTCGCTCGCGCGGCTGCCAGGGTGCCCGGAGCCACCGCCGCTGCTCGGTCTGCCCGAGGCGCTCGGGAGTTGCTACGTGCTGGAGGGCGCCACGCTCGGAGGCCAGCTCATCCTCCGACACCTGCGCCGCCACTTCGAGGGAACCCCCGCGGGCGACTTCGTCTTCTTCCGCGCCTACGGTGACGACGTGGGCCCCCGGTGGCGCGCCTTTGGCGAAGTGCTCACGCGCGCATCCGTGGACGCGGCCGACCCTGCCTTCGATGACCGCGTGGTGAAGGGTGCCCAGGACACTTTCGACGCCTTCGAGCGCTGGCTCCGACGCGCGCTGCCCTGAGCGTCGCTACAGGGACGTCAGGCCGCCGCGCAGCATGAAGTACACCACCACGCCCGTCACCGACACGTACACCCAGATGGGCGCCAGCCACCGCGTCACCTTGCGGTGCCGGGGGAACTCTTTGCGCCACGCGAAGTAGAAGGCCACCAGCGCCAGGGGCACGACACCCATGGACAGCAGCACATGGCTGGCCAGGATGCACAGGTACAGCCCTCGCCAGTCGCCCACGTAGCGCGTGTCTCCGTGCACGTAGTGGTAGGTGAGGTAGCAGACCAGGAACAGCGCCGACGCCGCGAAGGCCGCCACCATCAGGTACTGGTGCACGCGCCGCGCGCCGCGCTTGATGGCCACCCATCCGGCGATGAGCAGCGCCGCCGCTGTCGCGTTCAGGCTCGCGTTGACGGCCGGAAGGAAGCGCAAATCCACACCCTCCACGCCGTCGCGACGGCCCATCAGAATCCACGCGATGAAGGCGAGCGCGAGCGCGGAGACAACACCGGTGAAGACATAAAAAGCCCGGTCGCTCACTCGGGGCTGAAGCGGAGCAGAGGTGGCGTTCGACATGCGCCCTATCTCTCGCGACACGTCCGCCGATGCAACCAATGCAGTAGCGATACACCGTTGTGCCGACATGTCGGATGAAGCGTTCTGTTAGGCCGACTGGATCTTCTCCCTGTAATTCTTGCATACTCAGTCACGGTCGCCCCCGACTCCCCCCCTCCACGGAGGTTCCCCGTGCTCCGCGAGCGTTGCCTTGCCATCCTGGCTGGCGCCGCCTTGTTCCTGGCTCTGCCAGCCTCCGCCGATGAGGCCGCTGTTTGCGCGCCCGTCGCGAAGGTCCCTCCCGAAAGACATCTGCGGCAGCTGACGCTCGACCTGCTCGGTCGGCCGCCCACTTGGGAGGAGTACAAGGCAGTCCAGGCGAAGGGCTCGGTGTCTGAAGAAGACATCCGCGCCATGATGAATGACGAGTTGTTCTACACGCGCGTGCGCAACTTCCACCGCGCCCTCCTGCGCTCGAACATCAGCGCGAGTGTCTTCGACAACGGCAACTCGCGCCTGGGTGGCAACGGCACCAGCGCCGCCTTCGGCTTCGCGAACAATCCGTCCACGGCGCTGCGAGGCGTCAACGGCCAGTCCTGCAACTCCGACATCGAGCAGAGCTCCTGCTTGACGACGACGCAGGACGGGCACGCCGTGGCGCCGCGCACCAGCTGCACGGATGCCATGGGCGTGCCCATGCCGGTCAGCTACGACTACGACACCAACTTCTTCGAATGCACGGAGTTGGCCGTCAAGACGGCCAACGTGGTGACGACCTGTGCCCAACTGGCCGCCCTGCCCGCGACCGACGAATGGGGGAAGTACCGCTACTTCTGCGACAACCGCGGCGCTGCGGCGACGGTGAAGTCGTACCTGTGCCTGCCCGACTCGAAGAAGAACACGACCTCCGTGCTGAAGGAGAAGACGGATGCGGCGACCGGCGGCTTGGGCCTGGTGGTGTCCTTCGACCATCCCAATCCAGAGACCAAGCCGAGCCTCCTGACACTCACTCGCTGCACGCTGGACCTCGCCATCAACAACAACATCAAGGGCGCCTACTCGACCACTCGCGGCTGCATCCAGCGCGAGGGCTTCGTGACGAAGCCCGCACCCTACTGGGCCCCTGCGGGCTCGCCCGCGACGGTGAAGGTGTGCGCCATCGAAGCCCAGGAGCGCGACCACAACCCCTGGACGCGTGAGTCCTGTGAGACGGGCCGCTTCGCCAATGACCGCAGCTGCGGCTGCGGCGTGGGCATGCGCCGCTGCGGCGTGTCGAACATCGGCCAGACCACGGACCCGCTCTACGTGCGCAACGTTCACGACATGCGCGTGGCCGCCTTCAACGAGGAGCCGCTGCGCATCGCCGAGTCCGTCGTCCGCCGCGACGAGCCCTACTACAACATCCTCACCACGCGCCGCTCGTTCGTGAACGGCACCCTGTCGGAGTTCTACCGGCAGCGGCAGGGCGTGGGTGTCTTCAGCGCCACCGCGCCCGCGCCGCTGGAGTCGATTCCCGCCATCGCCTACACCGACGCCGCGAACTGGAAGGAATACACCCGGGATGAGTCGCACTCCGGCGTGCTGACGACGCCCGGGTTCCTCTACCGGTTCCCCACGCACCGGGCCCGCGTCTCCGAGTTCTACGAGGCGTTCCTCTGCAAGACCTTCGTGCCCGGCTCGGAAACGTCCCTGCCCGACCCCGAGGATGCCTGCAACCGGGAGAACAACCTGGCCAAGCGCTGTGGCTGCAACTACTGCCACGCCACCATCGAGCCCACCGGCGCCCACTGGGGCCGCTACGCCGAGCGCGCCGCGCAGTTCCTGCCGGCCAACCAGTTCCCGCGCTTCGACCCGAAGTGCCGCGACTGCGCCATCAACGGCGACACCAACTGCGGCGGCGAGTGCTCCCAGTACGTCATGCAGGCGTACGACGGCGACGGCGCAAGCAGCCTGGGCATGCTCAAGACGTACCTGTACCGCACGGCCGACGAGGAGCAGAACATCGAGGCGGGTCCGCGGCTGCTCGTGGAGCGCATGTACCAGTCGGGTGAGCTGGAGCGCTGCACGGTGAAGCGGGTCTGGAACGAGTTCCTGGGCCGCCCGATGACGGCGGAGGAGCAGCGGATGTACCTGGCGCCGCTCGCCAGTGACTTCGCCAAGAGTGGCCACCGCTTCAAGTCGCTCATCGAGCGCGTGGTGACGACCGACGCCTACCGGAGGATTGACTGATGCGCCGCTCGCTCCTGATCGCCGCGTTGCTCACGCTGAGCGCCGGCTGCAACAAGTCCACCGAGGAGAAGCCCGGCCCCACCCTGGACGGGCAGCTCGAACCGGTCGCCAACCCCCACCAGCCCGGGGACTTCGACCCGCTGCCGGACCCGGAAGCGCAGGGCGGTAGCGTGGGCCGCGCCCCGCGCCGGCTCACCGTCGCCCAGCTCGACGCCGCCATCCTGGAGGCCGTCGGCCGCCGCTGGGTGAACGGTGGCGACGGCATCGACGCGCGCGCCTCGTCCCTGGGCCGCGCCGACTTCGCCCTCGTCTCCAGCGAGAACACCGAGCCCAACCTGGTGTTCGCCAAGTTCCT
The DNA here is from genome assembly GCF_013336705.1 of Myxococcus sp. CA051A. Classification (NCBI taxonomy): domain Bacteria; kingdom Pseudomonadati; phylum Myxococcota; class Myxococcia; order Myxococcales; family Myxococcaceae; genus Myxococcus; species Myxococcus sp. CA051A. The sequence goes on from NZ_JABUMS010000003.1 coordinate 251,239, forward strand.
GGAGGATGGCGCGCGATTCGTGTGCATCGCCCAGGCGGGTGATGAAGTGAAGCAGGCGGATGCCTCCAAGCGCACGCTGTCGCGCACGCTGCCGGGCACCTGGGATGACCTGCGCAAGCTGACGGACGCCCAGGTGCGAGAGTTCCTCGTCTACAACTCCCTGCGCTTCTGGGGTGCGCCCCTGGAAGGAGAGGAGCTGACGAAGTGGGTCGGTTTCTTCACCCAGGCCACGGCCCGGGCGGAGACGGCCAAGCGGCGCTCGGACGCGCTGGCGGTGATGTGCATCGCCATGCTGACCGACGCGCGGTTCATCACCTACTGAAGCTCGGAGTGACTTCGATGAAGAAGAATCGACTCGACGAGAACCACCGTCCCGAGCGCCGCACCTTCCTCAAGGCCGCGGCCGGCTTCATGGGCTCCACGCTGCTGGGCGGCCTGCCCTTCCGCTCCTTCGCGCAGGCGGCCTCGCTGGCCCCGGCCGACCGCTGCTTCGTCTTCGTGTACTTCAACGGTGGCTGGGACCAGTTGCTCGCCTTCGACCCGAAGGACCCGGACGAGTTCACCCCGGACCGCGCGGCGGAGACGCGCATCCTGCCGGGCTACAACCTCATCAATGACGCGCGCTTCTCCGCCATCCCCCTGCGCCCGGAGAAGTCGGGCGTGGGCCGGTCCAACATCGACTTCGGTCCCGCGGTGGGTGACCTGTCGAAGCACTTCGACCGGATGACGGTGGTGCGCGGCATCAACATGAACACGCTGGGCCACGAGGTGGGCTATCGCTACTTCCTCACCGGGAAGATGCCCATCGGTAGCGCGGCGCGTGGCTCCTCCACGGCGACGGAAATCGTGGGGCAGATGAAGCCCCGCGTGCCCATCTCCAACATCGCGTTCAACGTGGAGTCGTACAACGACCGGTACCCGGGCTACGCCAACGCGCTGCGCGTCAGCCGCAAGGACGACCTGCTGCTCACGCTCAAGCCCAGCTCGCAGCTGCTGGACAGCGAAATCGAGAAGCAGCTGGTCGACTTCCGGGGCCAGCCCATCACCTGCGAGGAGGCCGCCTACGGCGCTCGCGGCGTGGGCACCACGTACCAGAACAGCCGGGACCAGATGCAGCAGGTGATGGCCCAGAAGCTGGAAGCGTCGTTCAAGTTCGACGCTCAGACCCCGGAGATGGCGGCGGTCCGGGAACGCTATAGCCTGCCAGAGAGTGGCAACTACGACACCGAGGCGGGACGTGCCGCCATGGTGGCCACCGCGCTCAAGAAGGGCATCGCCCAGTGCCTCACCATCAACCTCACGGGCGGCCTGGACACGCACTTTGGCACGCAGCTCACCCACGCCAACAACCAGCGCCGGGGCTTCGACGCGCTGTCCGACCTGGTGGATGACCTGATCGACACCCCCCACCCGGCGGGCGATAGCTTCATGGACCACACCACCATCATGGTGTTCTCCGAGTTCTCCCGCACGCCGCTCATCAACAGCGCGGGCGGCCGGGACCACCACATCTCCAACTCCTGCATGCTCATGGGCGCGGGCGTGAAGCACAACCATGTCTTCGGGAAGAGTGGAGACATTGGCATGTCGCCCGGCACGTTCGACCTGCGCACCGGCGCCATCGACCCTCGGGGTGAGAACATCTTCCCCGAGCACATCATCGCCACGGTGCTGGCGTCGGCGGGCCTGGACTACAGCATCACCCGCGTGGAGCCCCTTCGCAGCATCCTCGCCTGAACCGCATGCGCACCCATCCCCGAGCCCCCCGGGAGATGGACGAGGGGCGGTCCGCCGCCCCCGTTCTTCTTCGTCTCCTTCCCCTCTGCGCCGCCGTCCTCCTCACCGCGTGCGGCGACGACTCCCTCCCGTTGGACAGGCCCCGGCCCGTCTCCTTCCGGCCCACCGAGGTCCGGTCGAAGACGGCGCTGGCGTCGGCTCCGGGCTTCGCGGACCAGGCAGGTGGCGGCATCTTCGCCAACACCACCGGCACCGTCGTCCGCATCCGGTTGGATGGCTCGCTGGGGGCCCTGGCGCCCCACCCGGGCAACAGCGCCGAGCTGGGCACGGTCAACGCCGTGTTCCGCATGGGGCCGCACAGCGCGCTGGTGGAGGCGCGGAACGGCCTCTTCCTCGCCGAGTCGGGGTGGCTCATCTCCCCGCCGTGGCGTGACGCGCTGGGCCTGGGCATCACCGCGACCACGCAGTCCTCGGATGGCGCGGTGTGGCTGGCGCATCCCACGGGCCTGTTCCAGCTGCGCGACGGCACGCTGTCCGCGCTGAAGGTGAAGGGCGAGGCGCTCACCGGCATCACCGCGCTGGCCGCGGCGCCGACGGGCGAGGGCTCCGCGGGCGTGTGGTTCCTTCGCGACGGCAAGCTGCACGTCGCGGTGGCCACCAGCCTGGTGCACTTCGACGTGCGCGAGGCGGGCGCTCCCTTGGAGGAGGGCGAGGTGGTGGAGTCGCTGGCCGGACTGGGCCCGGGCCTGGGCACCTCCGGAGAGCTGTGGCTGCTCACCAACCAGGGCCTGCTGCGTCGGCCGAGGGAAGGCTGGCGGCGCGTGACGCTGCCTCAGCGGCCGGTGCAATTGCTCGCGTCGGGCCGCTTCCTGTGGGTGAAGTCGAGCGACGCGCTGCTCCTGTACGACGCGGACGCGAACGAGTGGGGCCTGGCGCAGGGCATCGACACGCGTGAGTTCCGCTTCCTGTCCGCGGACGAGAGTGGCTGCGCGTGGGTGCAGCTGGGCGGCGAGACGGTGGCGGTGAGCCGCTCGCCGGCGCCGCGCGTGACGGGCCTGCACCAGGGCATGCAGGTGGTGGAGGACGGGCTCGTGGTGCGCGCGGTGATGCCCACGGGCGTGGAGCCAGACTCCGTCGTCTTCCAGCTGGGCGGCGTGGAGGTCCCCGCCACGGGAGAAGGACCTGTGTACAGCCTGGGGGGCCAGGAGGCGGACGGCACCCCGAAGCCGTACTCCTTCGCGGGCCTGGAGGCGGGACGCCAGGCGCTCGGCGTGGTGGCGCGCTTCCTGGATGGCACCGAGGCCAAACGCCTGGTGCCGTTCGACTACCAGCCCGTGAGCACCGTGGCGCTGAGCTGGGCGACGGACATCCAGCCCATCCACGTGTCGCGCTGCGAGAAGTGCCACGCCACCGGCCCCGGCCGGGCGCTCAACACGTACGAGTTGTGGAAGGAGAACGCGGCGCTCATCACCGCCGCGGTGAGAGACCAGCGCATGCCCGCGGATGGGCCGTTGGACCCTCAGCTCATCTCCCTCATCCAGCGCTGGGCCGCGTCCGGCGCGAAGCCCTGAAGCCCCCGTCGCACCCGCCTGACTCCCCTCGAGGCACACCATGATTCGATTTCCTCGCGTGGCCCCCCTCCTCGCGCTCCTCGTCACGGCCTGCTCCGATGACCTGGACCCCGCGCGTGAGAACGAGCCACCTCCGGAAGTGGACCAGTGCACGGGCCTGGCCCCGCTGGCCTTGCGCGCCGAGCCCGCCCGGGTTCGCGTGGGCAGCCCGGTGTCGCTGGTGGCCAGCGGTGGCAGCGGCCAGTACCGCTACACGCTGGAGGACGGGGGCTCGTCCGGTGAGTTGCGCGCGTCGCGCTTCATCGCGGGGCACACCCCGGGCACCGACACGCTGGTGGTGGAGGACGCCCGCTGTCCGGGTGATGCCCGCACCACGCTGGAGGTGTTGGCCCTCTTCGACATCGCGCCGGCGCGGGCGCAACTGCGGCCGGGCACGTCCTTCCAGGTGTCGACGAAGGGCCTGCTGGGCACGGCCACGTACAACCTGACGCAGAACCTCTCTGGTAGCACGCTCACCGCCGAAGGGCGCTACACGGCGGGCCCCACCGAGGGGCTGGACCTCATCACCGTGCGCGACTCGCAGACGGGTGACGAGGCCATCCTCCAGTACGACGTGAGCAAGGCGGCCCGGCTCGGTGGCGCGCCCGCGTTCCTCGCGGTGCCCTCGGGCTCGTCCGTGCCGCTGGCCACGCGCGGTGGCAGTGACACGGTGGTGTGGACGAAGGTGTCGGGCCCCGGGACGATTGCCGCCGGGCGCATCGGCTTCCTGGCGGGCGACACGGGCGCGGCGGTGCTGGAGGCGGCGGACCCCTTCACCGGAGACAAGGCGTCGGTGACGGTGGTGGTGCTGGACGAGCTGACGCGGCCGGGCCTGGCGCATGGCCGGCTCACGGATGCCGCCACGATGGTGACGGCGGACTTCGACGGTGACGGCACGCTGGACCTCGCGGTGGGCCAGCGCGAGAGCGACATGGGCCGGCCCACGGGCGGCGCCGTGTTCATCTACAAGGGCGGCACGGGCGGGTTGGAGGCGCAGCCGCTGTGGGTGCTCACGGGCGACACGGACACCGCGCAGTTCGGTGACGCGCTGGCCGCCGGTGATTTGGACGGTGACGGGCGCGCGGAGCTGGTGGTGTCCTCGCCGGGCGCGGACGTGGCGACGAGCAACGCGGGCGCCGTGTACCTCTACACCTTCAAGGGAGGCGCCCCCGCGCCGCTGCGCCTGCAGCTCGCCGGCCTGCTGCGGGATGCCGCGTTCGGCGCGGGCCTGTCCGTGGCGGACATCGATGGTGACGGCAAGGTGGACCTGGTGGTGGGCTCGCCAGCGGGAGACCTGGCGCCCAGCAACAACATCCGCGCGCGCGGTACCGTGGACATCTACCTGGCCACGGCCAGCGCCCCCGTTCCGGATTTGCCCACCATCCGCCTGGGTGGCTCGGACCTGACGAAGGACGGCGTGCCCATGGCGCGCACGGGCTCGGACCTGGGCCGCGCGCTGGTGACGGCGGACTTCAACAAGGATGGGCGGCTGGACATCGCCGCGCTCAGCCGCGTGTCCCGCTACACCGCGGAAGGCGCCGTCTCCGGTACGCAGGTGGCCATCTCCGTCTTCTTCGCGCGCTCTGAGGGGATTCGCTTTCGGGCGAGCCCGGACGTGTATGTGCTGCCCGCGAACCTCGCGGACTCCAATGAGGGCACGTGGCGGCTGGCCGCCATCGCGGGTGACGGCACGCGTCCTCCGTTGTTGATGGCGGTGGCGGACCGCGCGGACTCGCCGGACCTGAGCGCCAGCGGGGGTGTGCGCTCCGGAGCGGACGCGGGCGGCGCGCTGCTGTTCGACCTGAGTGCCTATGCGCCCACCGGCGACCCGGCGACCACGCCGCCGCAGGTGAAGCGTGAGGAGGCCTTCGCGCGCATCTACGGTGACGCGGCCGGTGTCGTCGCGGGCCGCAGCTTCGCGGTGCTCGATGTGGACGGCACGCCGGGGCCGGAGCTGGTGCTGGGCGCGCCGTATGCCGCGCCGCCCGGGCCGAACAACACCACGCTGCGCTTCGGCGGCAAGGTGCTGGTGTATCCCTTGTCGACGCTGACGAAGGGCGCCGTCATCAACAAGTCGCTGACCGCGCTCAATGGCATGGCGAAGTCGGACACCCTGGGCTCGGGCCTGGCGGTGTGGCGCCTGCCGGACGGTGAATCGCTGGCGGCCTTCTCTGGCCGAGCCTCGTCGGACCAGGGGGCCTTCACCGGCCGCGTGGAGCTGTTCCGCCGAGGGGGCGCCTCGCTGGTGGAGTGGGCGCGCACCAGCGCCAACGTGCCGGCGAAGCCCAGCGTGGAGCGCGTGGGTGAGCAGGTGGCCGTGGCCGTGGGGCCCAAGGGCGCGGTGGCGCTGCTGGGAGCGCCGGGCTGGTCGGGTCCGGGAGCCAACGGCGATGGTGATGCGATGTCCATTGGCCGGGCCTACGTGCGCGAGGTGGCTCGGACTGCCTCCGCCGTGGTGGCCGAGGAGGGCGCGCCTTCCCCGCACAAGGCGGGGCGCACCGTGGGCGCGGACGTGGCCTTCACGGACTTCGACGGGGACAAGCGACCGGACCTGGTGGTGGGCGCCCCAGGCTTCGTCGTTCCGGCCAGCAACAACGCGGAGCTGGCCGCGACCTACCAGACGGTTCGACCGGAGTGTGTCACCACGGCCAACCAGTCGGTGGGCGGCGTGTTTGTATCGCTGGGGCAGCCGGACGGTTCGTTCAAGCCCGCCTATCGCTTGTGGGCGCCGCTGCAGATCGCCACCTGCGTGCCGGAGACGGACGCGAAGTGCAAGCGCTCGGCGCTGGGCCGCGGGTTGGTGGGCGGCTTCGACTTCAATGGGGATCGCAAGGAGGACGTGGGCGTGCTGCGGGACAGGGGCATGGAGGTGTTCCTGGGCCGGCCTCCGGACGAAGCGTCGCTGACGAAGCTCACCATGACGTGTGACCCCGTCTACTCGTGGCCCTCCGAGGCCATTCAGACGAGCGCGCCGACGTCGCTGGGGGATATCAACGGGGACAGCTGCGACGACCTCGCGTGGCGGTACGCGGAGGGCAGCCGCTCGGGCGTGGCCATCCTCTTCGGCTACGACGCGGGCGGTGTGCGCTGCAGCGGGCGCACCACGCCGACCGTGTGGCGCATCGCGGGCGACAGCGAGGTGCAGCTCAACAACATCGGCCTGGGACTGGCCATCACCCGCGCGGGCAAGGTCATGCGCAACGCGGGCGGCACGACGGGAGACGGGCGGGACTTCCTGGCCATCAGCGCCACCGCGGTGCCGTTCAACGGCGTCACGCAGCCCGTGGTGCTGCTCTTCGACATCGCGCAGCTCACCACGGTGATGGCGACGCTCCCCTCGCGGAACAGGCCGTTCGTGCTGGGCGCCTTCGGCGACGACCTGACGCCGGTGGTGGTGGTCCACAAGTCGCGCGCGGTGGGCTTCGGCACGGCGCTGGCGGGCAACGTGGACCTGTCTGGCGACAATGTCCCTGACCTGGTGGTGAGCGCGCCGGGCTCCTCCGAGGCCTCGGATGGTGGTGGCGCCGTGTTCGTCTACGCGGGTGCGCCCAACCTGGGCGGCGCGCTCTCGCCGTACTTCACCGTCGTGGGTGATGGCGCCGAGCGAGCCCAACTGGGACAGGACCTCGCGCTCGTGCCGGGCTCGGGCGGAACCCCGCCAACGATGGTTATCGGTGCTCCCCGGAGCTTCCGGACAGGCACGCAGAACGGGACAGCGTTCGCGCTGCCGCTGCGCTTCTAGCTCGGGGGCCATTGGGAACCGCGGGCGGCCGGGCCTATCCTGGGCCCGGCCTCATCGCGGGAGTCTCATGGCAAGGGATTGGGAGCAGGAGTGGAGCCACGGCGAGCAACGCGCGTGGCTGGAAGCGCCGGACATCCTCTGGGCGCGCTTCCGGGGCGCCATCACCGAGGACACGTCGCGCTGGTCCTGTGGCCTCTACAAGACGCTGTCAGCCGAGGGGCGCTTCTACCTGGCGGCGGACATCACCGACTCGCAGCTCAGTCCGGAGTCCCGCCGCTACCTGGTGGACCACGCGAAGGCGGACTGGTTCCTGGGCATCGTCTACATCGGCGCGGCGCTGGAGCAGAAGGCCACCACCAAGAGCCTGATGGTGGGCTCCATGCTCAGCGGTGGGCGTCCGCTGGACGTGCGCTACGTGGACACGCTCGACGAGGCCCGCGCGTGGGTTCAGGAGCACCGCGCGCTGAACGCCTCGCGTTGACGCCAGCGCTTCAGCTCGGAGTGCCCTCGTCGGTGGGACGTGGCGCGGCTTCCTTCGGCAGCACGTTGGCCAGCGCGGCGCCTCCGAGGATGAGGGCGCCGCCCACGACGAGTGACAGGGTGAAGGGCTCGCCGAGGAAGGCGACGCCCAGCACCACCGCCACCAGCGTGTCGAGCAGGGCCATGGCGCCCAGCGCGGTGAGAGAGATTCGCGGCAAGAGCCAGTAGAGGCACAGGTACGTGAAGGCCGTGCCGAACACCGCCAGATAGAAGACGGCGCCCATCGCGCGCGGCGTCCAGTTCCCCGGCGAGTCCGCCTCCAGCAGGAAGGAGAGCGCGAGCAGGGGCACCGCGCTGCTGAGCGTCTGGCCGAAGACGAGCACCTGCGCGGGGACGTGCGACATGTAGCGCCGGGCCAGCACGTTGGCCACGGCGATGATCGCCACGGCCACCAGCGTCATCACGACGCCGAGCAGCACCTTGCCGGACAGCGCGAGCCCCTCGACGCCCGAGGAGTGGAGCACCACCACGCCCACCGCGCCCAGGCTCGCCGCGAGTAGCTTGCCCGGCGTCAGGGGCTGGTCCGGCATCAGCACTCGGCCGATGAGCAGCAGCCACAGCGGGAAGGTGGAGAACAGCAGCGCGGCCCAGCTGGAGGGAATCCACTGCTGCGCGAAGAAGAGCAGTCCGAAGGGCACGGCGAGCTGGAGCAGTCCCAGCGCGGCGATGCGACCTCCGGTGCGCGCGTCCACCCGTCCGCGCGAGCGCGCGAAGGGCAGGAGGAAGAGGCCCGCCACCAACATGCGGGTGCCGAGGAAGCGCAGCGGCGGCAGGTCTTCCAGCCCCACCTTCACCACGGACCAGGTCGAGCCCCACAGGATGAAACACGTGCAGTAGGCGAGGGCGACCTTCAGCGAGCCAGCCGGCTTCACGGTGCCGGATGCGGTGGCGGAGTCCATGGTGGCGTCGCCATAGCACCCGTTCCGGGCACATGCACTGAGCGCATCATGCGCGCGGGAGAGCAGGCGACCGGGCGTCAGTCCGGCAACTTCTGCGAGTGCTTCAGCGCCGGGGCGAACAGGTCTCCCACCGCATCCAGGCGTTTCTTCAGCGTGCGGAGGTTGAAGCGCGCGGGGTCCAGTCTCCGCGTCACCTCGCTCCACTTCAGGGGCGCGGAGAAGGGAGCGGCCTCGCGTGCGCGCAGCGAGTAGGGCGCCACCACCGTCTTGCCGCGCGCGTTCTGTCCCGCGTCCAGATAGAGCCGTCCCTTGCGCGCGCTGATGCCGCGTGTGGTGGTGGCCAGGTCCCCCAGCCGTGCCGCCAGCGCGTGGGCCAGTTGGTTCGCATGGGCCTGGACCTTCGCGTAGGTGTGCCCAGGGCCCAGCGGTATCAGGACATGCAGGCCGCGTTTGCCGGAGGTCTTCGGGTAGCTCTCCAGGCCCTGGTCCTCCAGCAGCTCACGAAGCGCGAGCGCCGTCGTCACCACGTCCGACCAGCCGCCCTTGCCCGGGTCCAGGTCCATCACCAGGAAGTCCGGCTGCGAGAGCTGGGGTGCATGGCTCAGCCACATGTGGAGCGTGAGCGCGGACTGGTTGGCGAGCCAGAGCAGGGGCTCCTCGCCGTTCACATTCACGTGGCGCAGCGTCTTGTCCACGTGGCGGACGCGCAGCGTGGGCACCCATTCAGGGGTGCCGGACAGCTCGTGTCGGAAGAAGCCGGGGGCCTCGATGCCAGCGGGCCACTGCTGCACGGAGATGGGTCGGTCCGTGAGGATGGGGACCAGCAGCGGCGCCACCTCGCGGTAGTAGGCGAAGACGTCCGCCTTCGTCAGGCCGCTGCGCGCGAAGAGGACACGGTCGCCATGGGTGAGCTTCGCGCGCCCGGACTCCGGGGCCTCGCGACGCTCGGGCGCGGAGGTCCGCGCCGCCTGCGCTCTGGGCGCACGGAGCGCTCCCGTGGTGCGGGGGCGTGCATTGGGGCGGTTCACGTCCCAACGGTTGGCATCCGGGGAACCCGTCGCAATGTCGTGCGCGCTTGGGGGGTGTGCTCTTCCGCCCAGAGTCGCCAGGCAACCGAGCCCCGTCTGGCCCGCCGACTCATCCAGCGCCTCCCGAAGCCTCACGGTGTCAGGAGCAAAGCGCGGACACCCTGGCTGACAGCGAGCGAGCGCATGCGCATCTGTATTCGGGAGGATGCATGGGCACCGAGGCCGTGGGCTGGTTCAGTTCCTTCGTCTTGTTGATGACCTTGGGAACGCAGATCCACAAACAGTGGAAGTCGGGCTCCAGTCAGGATGTCTCCAAGTGGCTCTTCGTGGGGCAGATGACGGCCTCGCTGGGCTTCACCGTCTACAGCGTGCTGGTGGGCAACTGGGTCTTCGTGGTGACGAACGCGCTCTTGCTGGTGAGCGCCGTGCTCGGGGAGCTCATCGTCCTCAAGCACCGTCGGGTTGCTCGCCGTGACGACGCGCTCCCCTTGAGGCCCGCGCACCCGCGCCCCTGAGCTGCTGCCCGCTCGCCCGGCGCGAGGGCGGTCGGACCCGGGACTTGAGGGACGGGTTGGCCTTCGGGAAGAGACTTCTCACATTGCACACGTCCCTGGCGCGGAGGAAGTCGACATGGCCGAGAAGTCCGAAGTGGCACGGCTGCGAAGCCTGGCCCAGCTCGACGCGGATGCGGTGGGCGCGTACGACGCGGCGCTCGCCCGAATCCCGGAGCCGCTGGTTCGTGAGCGGCTCGGCGAGTTCCGCGCCGACCACCTGCGCCACGTGCGGGAACTCAATGGCTTCATCCACCACTTCGGCGGCGCGCCGGTGGACCTGCGTCCGGACCTGAAGGGCGCGGCGATGAAGGGGCTGACCGCGATGTCCAGCATGATGGGCACCGAGGCGGCGCTGGTGGCCATGCTCGGCAACGAGGAGTTCTCCAACCGGGCCTATGACCTGGCGCTGCGCTTCGACTGGAGCCCCGACGTGCGCGTCCTCATCGAGCGCCACCGCGAGGACGAGAGGCGTCACATCCTGTGGATTCGTGAGGCCGTCCGGACCCGTCCCTGGGAACGGGCCTCCGCCCATGATGGCTCCGAGGTCCAGGCCTGACCCTGTCTCTCCGGAGGCAGGGCTCCTGGCCGATATGCGAGACACATGCCGTCGTTCTAGTCTCCCGGAGACGGGTTCCTTGGAGGCGGCATGATGCGCTTGGCCACTGTATTGGCGTGTGTGTTCATGGTGACGGGCTGCGCGGCCCATCGCGGTGAGCTGGACTACCCGGACCGTGAGGCCGTCTACGACCGGCCGCTCGCCGAGATGTGGCCCGAGGTCCGGGGGTTCTTCACCCGCAACGAGCTGTCCTTCCGCGAGGACAAGGGCAGCATGGTGCTGGAGACGGAGTGGCGGCAGGAGTTCGGCGGCTCGAGGATTTCGGGCTTCTTCCACCGGTACATGGTGGTGGGCCGGCGAGAGACGCCCACGTCGAGCAAGCTGCAGATCTTCCGCATCACCAAGAGCGTGAACAAGACGCTGTCGCCGCCGGGCAACCAGATTGACTGGGGTGTCAACCGCAACATGGGTGGGCCCAACCAGGAGGACAAGGGGCAGAGCGTGGAGGACTTCGAGGACCGGCTGGCCTTTCCGCGAGGGGAGAACGGCTTCTTCGCGGAGTCGGGTCAGGGCCAGCGCGACATGGTGATGGAGTGGCGGGTGTTCCGCGAGGTGGCGCCGCTGCTGGCGAAGGAGGAGAACGCGCCCCAGCCGGTGCGGGTGGCCAAGGCGCCGGACGCGAAGGAAGCCCCGTCGCAATTCGCGGTGGAGTGCGGGCTGCCCATCATCGGTCTGGGCAAGCAGGCGAAGCCGGGCGCGGTGTTGCTGCTGGGAGAGATGCACGGCACGCAGGAGGTGCCGCGCTTCGTGGCGCAGGCGTCCTGTCAGGCGACCGTGGCGGGAATCCCCGTGACGGTGGGTCTGGAGCTGCCGCTGGAGAACCAGGGCCGCGTGGACGCGTTCCTGGAAAGCCAGGGCGGGGAAGAGGACTGGCTGAAGCTGATGGAGGCCCCTTTCTGGCGCAGCCCGTATCCGGACGGCCGAGGCAGCGCGGCGATGGCGAACATGCTGGAGCACCTGCGCCAGCTGCGCGCGCAGGGCCTGGACGTGGACGTCTTCGTCTTCGACCACCCGAAGGCCAACGGCCAGCAGCGCGAGGACGCGATGGCGGGCACGGTGGCGTTCCAGGTGGAGTCGAGCCCGCGGCGCTTCCACATGGTGTTGTCGGGCAACATCCACGCGCGCACGAAGCAGGGCCTTCCGTGGGACAAGAAGCACCGGCCCATGGGCCTGCTGTTGAAGCAGCGGCTCGACAGCGTGGTGTCGCTCGACATGGCCTACGACACCGGCACGACGTGGATCTGCTCGGTGGACTCGAAGGGCGTGCGGGACAGGCTGGACTGCGGCGTGCGCGAGGCGAAGGGCAAGGACAACGGCGAGCGTTACTTCGTGCACACCTGGGACTCCACGAACGCGGAGGGCTACCACGGGGTGTTCTATGTGGGCGCGGTGAACGCGTCCGCGCCGGCCATCCGACTGGGTGAGCAGGGACCGGGCAAGGAGGGCAGCAAGAGCCCCTTCGCGCGGGAGGAAGGGAAGCTCGCGTCCTCGCACTGAGCCGTGGCGATATGGTGCCCTCCTGGCTCCGTTCCATTTCGGGAACGTGATGCCCGGAGGGTGGATGCGCTCGGTACTCTACGCGGTGGTGTTGTTGGCCTGGGGCTTGGGGGGCTGTGCGGCTCACCGAAGCGACCTGGAAATCCCGGACCGTGAAGCCATCTACGACCGGCCGCTCGCGGAGATGTGGCCGGAGGTCCGAGGCTACTTCACGCGCAACGAGCTGCCCTTCCGCGAGGACAAGGGCAGCATGGTGCTCCAGACGGAGTGGCGGCAGGAGTTCGGCGGCTCGAGGATTTCGGGCTTCTTCCACCGGTACATGGTGGTGGGCCGGCGCGAGACGCCCACGTCGAGCAAGCTGCAGATCTTCCGCATCACCAAGAGCTCCAACAAGACGCTGTCACAAGGCGGCAGGGAGCTGGACTGGGGCGTCTCGCGCGGTGTCGGACTGGGGCCCACCGGTCAGGAGGGCAGCGCAACGCATTCGATTTCGGAAGGTGATCAACCCCTGACCAGTGCCGAGGACTGGGAGGAGGTCATGGACACGCCGCGGGGCGAGAACCTCTTCATCGAATCGGCGCAGGCCCAGCGAGACCTGTTGATGGAGTGGCGGGTGTTCCGCGAGGTGGCACCACTGCTGGCGAAGGAGGAGAACGCGCCCAAGCCGGTGCAGGTGGCCAAGGCCCCGAACGCGAAGGAGGCGCCGTCGCAAATCTCCATGGAGTGCGGGCTGCCCATCATCGGCCTGGGCAAGCAGGCGAAGCCGGGCGCGGTGCTGATGTTGGGCGAGCTGCACGGCACGCGCGAGGTGCCGCGCTTCGTGGCGCAGACCTCCTGTCAGGCGACCGTGGCGGGCATCCCGGTGACGGTGGGTCTGGAGCTGCCGCTGGAGAACCAGGGCCGCGTGGACGCGTTCCTGGAGAGCCAGGGTGGGGAAGAGGACTGGTTGAAGCTGATGGAGTCGCCGTTCTGGCGCAGCCCGTACCCGGATGGCCGTGGGAGCGAGGCGATGGCGAACATGCTGGAGCAGTTGCGCCAGTTGCGCTCGCGGGGCCTGGACGTGGACGTCGTCGTGTTCGACCACCCGAAGGCGAATGGTCAGCAGCGCGAGGACGCGATGGCGGCCACGCTCATCCACCAGGTGGAGTCCGCGCCCCAGCGCTTCTATGTGGTGCTGTCGGGCAACATCCACTCGCGCACGAAGAAGGGCCTTCCGTGGAACAAGCAGCACCGGCCCATGGGTCTGATGCTGAAGGAGAAGCTCGACAGTGTGGTGTCGCTCGACATGGCCTACGACACTGGCACCGCATGGATATGCTCGGTGGACTCGAAGGGCGTGCGGGACAGGCTGGACTGCGGCGTGCGCGAGGCGAAGGGCAAGGACAACGGCGAGCGCTACTTCGTGCACACGTGGGACTCGGTGAACTCGGAGGGCTACCACGGGGTGTTCTACGTGGGCGCGGTGAACGCGTCCGCGCCGGCCATCCGCGTGGGTGAGCGAGGGCCCGGCAAGGAGGGCAGCAAGAAGCCCTTCGCGCCCGAAGCGGAGTCTGTCGTCTCCGCGCGCTGAGCCGTGGCGATATGCCACCCTCCCGCTCCCGTTCCATTCCCGGTACGCGATGCTCGGAGGGTGGATGCGCTCAGCTGTGTATACGGTGTTGCTGTTGTCCTTGGGTTTGTCGGGCTGCGCGGCCCATCGCGGCGCGCTGGAGTACCCGGACCGGGAGGCCATCTACGACCGGCCGCTCGCGGAGATGTGGCCGCAGGTTCGGGAGTTCTTCACCCGCAACGAGCTGCCCTTCCGTGAGGACAAGGACAGCATGGTGCTGGAGACGGAGTGGCGGCAGGAGTTCGGCGGCTCGAAGATTTCGGGCTTCTTCCACCGGTACATGGTGGTGGGCCGGCGAGAGACGCCCACGTCGAGCAAGCTGCAAATCTTCCGCATCACCAAGAGCCTGAACAAGACCCTGGCCAACTCGGGCAATCAGGTGGACTGGAGTCCGACCCGGGCCTGGGGCATGGGGGCGACGATTGAGGGCCCGGCCGAGGATTACAAGGCCGAGCCGATTCAGCCAGCGAGCGCGCCGCTGTCGTCGGCCGAGGACTGGGAGGAGGTCATCGCCACGCCTCGGGGAGAGACCTCGTTCTTCGCGGAGTCGGGCCAGGGGCAGCGAGATTTGGTGATGGAGTGGCGGGTGTTCCGCGAGGTGGCGCCGCTGCTGGCGAAGGAGGAGAACGCGCCCAAGCCGGTGCAGGTGGCCAAGGCGCCGAACGCGAAGGAGGCACCGTCGCAGTTCGCGGTGGAGTGTGGCCTGCCCATCATCGGCCTGGGCAAGCAGGTGAAGGAGGGTGGGGTGCTGCTGCTGGGTGAGGTGCACGGAACGCGCGAGGTGCCGCGCTTCGTCGCGCAGGCCGCCTGTCAGGCGGTGGTGGCGGGCATCCCGGTGACGGTGGGCCTGGAGCTTCCGCTGGAGAACCAGGGGCGCGTGGACGCGTTCCTGGAGAGCGCGGGTGAAGAGGCGGACTGGCTGAAGCTGATGGAGGCTCCCTTCTGGCGCAGCCCGTATCCGGACGGCCGTGGCAGCGAGGCGATGGCGAACATGTTGGAGCACCTGCGCCAACTGCGCTCACAGGGCCTGGACGTGGACGTCTTCGTCTTCGACCACCCGAAGGCCAACGGGCAGCAGCGCGAGGACGCGATGGCGGGCACGGTGGCGTTCCAGGTGGAGTCGAGCCCCCAGCGCTTCCACATGGTGTTGTCGGGGAACATCCACTCGCGCACGAAGCAGGGCCTGCCGTGGGACCAGAAGCACCGGCCCATGGGGTACTTGCTGGAGCAGCGGCTGGAGCATGTGGTGGCGCTGGACATGGCGTACGCCAGCGGCTCGGCGTGGATCTGCTCGGTGGACCAGAAGGGCGTGAAGAGCGCGCTCGACTGCGGTGTGCGTGAGGCGAAGGGCAAGGACAACGGCACCCGCTTCTTCGTGCACACCTGGGACTCCACGAACTCGGAGGGCTACCACGGGGTCTTCTACGTGGGCGCGGTGAACGCATCCGCACCGGCGGTGCAGCGCGGCCTGGGGCGTCCGGGCGCGGATGACAACACCGTCCACCCGGCCCCGGACGAGGGCTCGAAGATGGCGTTCGCGCGCTGACAGCCTCGCCGGCGGACCGTGTCGTGGCTGCTGCGGGGCGCGGTCCGCTGGCATACGCTGTCGGGGTGAGCGACATCACTGTCTACCAGCCGGACTTCCTGTACGTGGGAGGCCGGCTCATCGAGGGTCGTGCCCTGGCCGTGGGTGCCGGGGGCCGCGTCGTCGAGGCGTCGTCCGTGCCCGCCGGGGCGAGCGTCGTACGGCTCCCGGGCCGCGCGCTGCTGCCGGGGCTGGTCAACGGCCACTCCCATGCCTTCCAGCGCCTGATTCGCGGACGCACGGAGTACGTCGTCTCCGGACGCGAGGCGGATGACTTCTGGAGCTGGCGAGAGGCCATGTATCGCGCCGCCGAGGCCCTGGGCCCCGAGGACGTGTACGTGGCCTCGCGGCAGGTCTTCGTGGAGATGGCGCTGGCGGGCATCACCACCGTGGGCGAGTTCCACTACATCCATCACCAACAGGACGGCACGCCGTACGCGGACCGGAACGCGCTGGCCCACGCCGTCATCCGGGCCGCGCGGGACGCGGGGCTGCGCATCTGTCTGTTGCGCGTGGGGTATGCGCGCGCGGGCTACCAGGTCGCGGCGAATCCGCGGCAGCGTCGCTTCATCGACCCGGACGTGGACACCTTCCTTGCGTCGGCGGAGTCGCTGGCTCGCGAGGTGCGGGACGACGCGGCGGTCAGCGTGGGACTGGCGCCGCACAGCGTGCGAGCGGTGACGAAGGACTGGCTGGCCGCCGTCTCGAAGGCGTCTGGTTTCCCCGTACACATGCATGTGGCGGAGCAGCCGAAGGAAATCGAGGCGTGCCTCGCCGAGCATGGGCGACGGCCGGTGGAGCTGCTGTCGGACCTGGGGCTGTTGAGCGCGGGCTTCACCGCCGTGCATGGCGTGCACCTGACGGACGAGGAGGTGGCCATGCTGGGCACCGCCCGGGCGACGGTGTGCGCGTGTCCTTCCACGGAGCGCAACCTGGGTGATGGCATCGTTCCAGCGGATGCGCTGGTGAAGGCGGGGGCGAGCATCAGCCTGGGCTCGGACAGTCAGGCGCTGGTGGACCTGCTGGACGAGGCGCGTCAGCTTGAAGGCCACCTGCGGCTCGCGAGGCTGCGGCGCGCGGTGCTGGACCCGGGAGGCGGCGAGGTGTCGGGCCTGGCGGCGCGGCTGTTGGGCATGGCCACGGTGGAGGGGGCGCGCAGTCTGGGCCTGTCCACGGGGACGCTGGAGGCGGGCGCGCTCGCGGACTTCTTCACGGTGGACGTGGGGCACCCGTCGCTGGTGGGCGCGGGGCCTTCATCGTTGCTGGCTTCCATCGTCCTGGGTGCTGACAAGGCGGCGGTGCGCGAGGTGGCGGTGGCCGGACGGCTGGTGGTGAGGGATGGCCGGCATCCGCTCGCGGAGGAGAGTGGACGCGCCTTCCAGGCGCTCGCGCGCACGCTGTACCCCTGACGGGGCGTGGGAGACAGGAGCCCCTCCGGGGGCTGGCGCCAGACGCCAGGGGGTGGCATGACGCGGCCACCGGAGGTTGTCTTCATGAGCGACACGCTGCCCGCGCTGCGGGCCACCCTGACGGAGTTGGTGGCGATGGACACCACGTCCGCGCGACCCAATGCCCCGCTCATCGACTATGCGCAGGCGCGCCTGGAGAAGGCGGGCTTCAGCGCCGAGCGTCAGCGGTACACGGACGACGCGGGCGTGGAGAAGGTGAATCTGGTCGCCGTGAAGGGCGGCTCCGGACGCGCGGCGCTCGCGCTGGTGGGACACTCCGACTGCGTGCCGTTCGATGCGGCGTGGACGGATGCGCTGAAGCTGACGGAGAAGGAAGGCAAGCTCTACGCGCGCGGCGCCTGCGACACGAAGGGATTCATCGCCTGTGCGCTTCATGCCGCGGAGCGGGCCACGAAGCTTCAGGCCCCGCTGATGGTGGTGCTCACCGCCGACGAGGAAGTGGGGCTGGTGGGCGCCAAGAAGTTGGTGGCGGCGGGACTGGGCCGCGCGCGCCACGCCATCGTCGGAGAGCCCACGAAGCTCACGCCGGTGCGCGCCAACAAGGGCTATTGCCTGGCGGAGGTGGAGGTGCTCGGCAAGGAGGGCCACAGCGCGTATCCGGACACGGGCGCGTCCGCCATCTTCCGCGCGGGACGCTTCCTGAACCGGCTGGAGCAGCTCGCCACGACGGTGCTGCGCGAGGAGCTGGATGAGGGTTTCCAGCCGCCCTTCACCACGGTGAACGTGGGCGTCATCCAGGGGGGCAATGCGAAGAACATCCTGCCGGGCTCGTGCCGCTTCACGGTGGAGTGGAGGCCCATTCCGGGACAGCCGGTGCAGCGGGTGGCCGAGCTGCTGGAGTCCATCCGCCAGGAGCTGGTGCGCGACGAGCCCGCCTACGAGGCCCACATCCGCGTGCTGCGCACGGACCGGGGTGTGAATACGCGCGCGGACGCGGAGGTGGTGCGCTTCCTCGCGGAGGCCAGTGGCAACGCGTCCACCACGGTGCCTTTCGGCACGGAGGCTCCGCAGATGACGGAGCTGGGAGCGGAGGCCGTGGTGTTCGGCCCCGGCGACATCCGCGTGGCGCATCAGACGGGCGAGTACGTGCCCACCGAGGACCTGGTGCGCTGCGAGGCCGTGCTGTCGCGCGCCGTCGTACACTTCTGCGGCGAGCAGTGAGGCAGGCCGGGTCGGCGCGTGTCGGAGTGCGCCGACCGGTTCTCCAGGCCGGAAGTCACCGGTGTGAGGTCACCCACGTGAGTGGCGCTCGCGTGGAGTCGTCGCTGGAGCACGTTGGCGGTGGCAGAGGCACCTGAGGGCGCGCGCTTCGTGCGTCGCGAGGCTCCCATCGTTGGTGGGTTCACTCACGTGGGCGCCGCTCGTGTTTGTCGTCGCCGGAGCGCAGGGGTGGGGACAGAGGCGCCTGAAGGTGCGCGCGCCTCGTGCGTCGCGAAGTTCCCGGCGTTATGAAGATGCCGCCGGTGCACACTCCGTGCTTTCTCTCCGGCTCCTTTCTGGACCGACGACATGAGTTCCTCCTCCGCGACGCCGCGCAACGTCCTCTTCCTGCTCGCCAGCGCCCGTGAGAACGGCAACGCGGAGCAGCTCGCTCGCAAGGCGGCCGAGTCGCTGCCTTCCGGCACGGTGACGGACTGGCTCCGGCTGGACGCCTACCAGCACGAGGCTTTTCGAGACCTGCGTCATGCTCCCGGCGGCTACGCGGCACGGCCCGCGAGCCCGGAGATGCTGGCGCTCGCCGAGCGGACCCTCGCCGCCGACGAACTGGTCATCGTCGCCCCCGTGTACTGGTACAGCCTTCCCGCCAGCGCGCAGTCCTACCTGGAGCACTGGTCCTGGTGGTTCCGGCTGCCGGAGCTGCGTTTCCGCGAGCGCATGCGCGGCAAGGTGCTGTCGCTCGTGACGACCCACTCCTCCGACGAGGATGACGGCGTGGCGCAGCCGCTGCTCATGAGCCTCCAGCTCAGCGCGGATTACATGGAGATGGGGTGGAGAGGCGCCCTCATCGGCCATGGCAATCAGCCCGGAGAGGTGCTCCAGGACCCTCGCGCCATGGCCAACGCTCGTGAGTTTCTCCGGCGTCCCGTGACTGTCGCGAAAGTCGAAGCTGCCTGAACTTTTGGGAGTGCGGGGCACTGAATTGACGCGTGCTCCCGTGCGCCGCTAGGTTGCCGCGCCTTCGGACCCGGGGGGCTTGCGAGC
The DNA here is from genome assembly GCF_013336705.1 of Myxococcus sp. CA051A. Classification (NCBI taxonomy): domain Bacteria; kingdom Pseudomonadati; phylum Myxococcota; class Myxococcia; order Myxococcales; family Myxococcaceae; genus Myxococcus; species Myxococcus sp. CA051A. The sequence continues at coordinate 270,327 of NZ_JABUMS010000003.1, forward strand.
GCATTGCGCCGCACGCTGTGTCGTCAGTGATTCTGACGTGTCACGTCCCTCCGGCCATCCGTGTCTGAATTCCCTGGAGGGGGAGTCACATGCAGCGTGGCAGGTGGTTGTTCGCGGTGATGTCGCTGGTGGCGGTGAGCGCGTGGGCCCAGGTGCCCGAGCAGGCGGGTGACTCGGAGGAGGTGGAGGCCCCGGCGCTTCCCGAACTCCACCCGCGGACCGGTGAGGTCGTGCTGGGAGGCGGCCTGGCGAAGATGGTGGTGCCGGAGAGCTTCGGCTACCTCTCGCCCGAGGAAGCGGAGAAGGTGCTCGTGGAGGTCTGGGGCAACCCGCCCGGCTCCAAGACGCTGGGCATGGTGATTCCGTCGGACGTGAGCGTGGACTCGCCCGAGGGCTGGGGCGTCGTCATCCAGTACGACGACGATGGCCACGTGGAGGACGAGGACGCGGCGGGCATCGACTACGCGGACCTGCTCGAGGAAATGCAGGGGAACACCCGCGATGAGAACGCCGAGCGCGTCAAGGCGGGCTACGGGGCGGTGGAGCTGGTGGGTTGGGCCGCGACTCCGCGCTACGACGCGAGCACGCGCAAGCTGTACTGGGCGCAGGAGCTGGGCTTCGGTGACTCGAAGGAGCACACGCTGAACTACAACGTCCGCGTGCTGGGCAAGGAGGGCGTGCTGGTGCTCAACGCCGTCGCCAGCATGGTGGCGCTGCCCCAGGTGGAGAAGGATATGCAGCAGGTGCTGGCCTTCACCCACTTCCAGCCCGGCCACCGCTACGAGGACTTCGACCCGAGCACCGGCCGCGTGGCCGCGTACGGTGTCGCGGGTCTGGTCGCCGGCAAGGTGGCCGCGAAGGCGGGGCTCTTCAAGGGGCTGATCGCGGTGCTGGTGGCCGGCAAGAAGGTCATCTTCGCTGGCCTCGCGCTGCTCGTCGTCGCGCTGGGCAAGCTGTTCAAGCGCGGTGGCAACGACGGCACGCCGTAATCATCAGCGCGCTGGAGTGCGAGACAGAGGCTCGGGACCCCGCGGTCCCGGGCCTCTTCTCGTTTCGGGACGGCTCAGCTCCGGGGCAGCGAGCAGTGGTCCAGGTCCCTCAGCACCTTGCGCGCCTCGGCGATGAGGTCATGTCCCTGGAGGCCCTGCGCCACGCGGGCGATGAGCTTCATGTCTGGCGTGAGGCGGTAGTAGCCCTTCGAGCGCTGCACCAGCCCGGCGACCTTCGGTCCGTCCAGGAGCGCGTCCGCGCCCAGCGTCACCACCAACCGCTGGGTGCCGACCTCCAGGCCCCGCAGTCGCAAATCACGCATGTCGATTTTCAGCAGCGTCAGCTCGGACAGGTGGTCCACCTCGTCCGGCGCCTCGCCGTAGCGGTCCACCAGCTCCGCGCGCAGGTCCGTCACTTCGTCGGGGTGGCCGGCCTGGCTGAAGCGCTTGTAGAAGACGAGCCGCTGGTGCACGTCGCTGACGTAGTCGTCCGGGATGAGCGCGGGCATGGGCAGCGTGACGTCCGGCTCGATTTGCACCTTGGGCGGCTGGCCCTGCAGCTCCGCGACGGCTTCCTCCAGGAGCTGCGCGTACATGTCGAAGCCAATCTCGGCGATGGCGCCGGACTGCTTCTCGCCCAGCAGGTTGCCCGCGCCGCGAATCTCCAGGTCATGGCTGGCGATGGAGAAGCCCGCGCCCAGCTCGGTGAAGTTCTGGAGCACCTCCAGCCGCCGCTGCGCATCGCGAGTCACCGCCCGACGCGTGGGCACCAGCAGGTACGCATACGCGCGCTCCTTGGAGCGGCCCACGCGGCCTCGGAGCTGGTAGAGCTGCGCGAGGCCGAACTGGTCCGCCCGGTTCACAATCATCGTGTTGGCGCTGGAGATGTCGATGCCGCTCTCGATGATGGCGGTGCACAGGAGCACCTGGTGCTTGCGCTCGGTGAACTCCAACATCACCTTCTCGAGCTGCCCTTCACCCATCTGTCCGTGCGCCACGCCGACGGACAGCTGCGGCACCAGCTCGCGCAACTGCTGCTCCATGGACGGCAGGGACTCCACGCGGTTGTGCACGAAGAAGACCTGCCCGCCGCGAGCGACCTCCCGCTCAATCGCCTCCTTCACCACCATGGCGTCGTACTTCATGACGAAGGTGCGGATGGCGCGCCTGTCCTGCGGCGGCGTGGCGATGATGCTCATGTCGCGCACACCCGACATGCTCATGTGCAGCGTGCGGGGAATGGGTGTCGCCGTCAGCGTCAGCACGTCAATCTGGGAGCGCCACTTCTTCAGCGACTCCTTCTGCTTCACGCCGAAGCGCTGCTCCTCGTCGACAATCATCAGCCCCAGGTCCTTGAAGGCCACCTCGCCGCCCAGGAGCTTGTGCGTGCCGATGAGGATGTCGACCTTGCCCTCCTTGGCGCGCTTGAGGATGTCCCGCACCTCCGGCGGCTTCTTCAGTCCGGAGATGACCTCCACCGTGACGGGGTAGTCGTTGAAGCGCTTCCTGAAGGAGAGGAAGTGCTGCTGCGCCAGCACCGTGGTGGGCACCAGCACCGCCACCTGCTTGCGGTCCAGCGTCGCCTTGAAGGCCGCGCGCATGGCGACCTCCGTCTTGCCGTAGCCCACGTCGCCGCAGACGAGCCGGTCCATGGGCTCCGGCTTCTGCATGTCCGCCAGCACGTCCTCAATCGCCTTCGCCTGGTCCGGCGTCTCCTCGAACTCGAAGTCCGCCTCGAACTGGGCGAAGTAGCGGTCCGGCGCGCTGAAGGAGTGGCCCGGGTGGGCGCGGCGCGAGGCGGCGATTTGCAGCAGCTCCGCCGCCATCTTGAGGAGCTGTTCCTTGACGCGCTTCTTCGTCTTCTCCCAGCTCGTCGTCCCCAGCTTGTCGAGCTGGATGGTGTCCGGGTTGCCGCCGGTGAACTTCTGGATGAGCCGCATGCGGCCCACCGGCAGGTAGATTTTGTCCCGGCCCGCGTACTCCAGGACGAGGAAGTCCCCGGGCACGCCGTTCACCTGCATCTTCGTCAGGCCCGAGTAGCGGCCGATGCCGAAGTCGGTGTGGACGATGAGGTCGCCTTCCTTCAGGTCCTTGAAGCCCGCGGCGAAGGCATCCAGCTTCTTGCCGCGCTTGACGCGCCGACGCGCGCGGACGCCGAAAATCTCCTCGTCCGACAGCACGGCCAGCCCGCCCGAGCCGTCCACGAAGCCCTGGCTCACCTCCCCCGTGAAGAGGTGCGCCCACACCGACGGCTCGTACAGCACCGACGCGTCCGTCATGGGCTCGGTGTGCACCTTCACCATGACGTCGCGGTCCAGCAAGAGCCGCTTGAGCCGGTCCGCCTGGCTCAGCGTGCCGCACGCCACCGCGCACGCGACGCCCGAGTCCCGCCAGCGCTGGAGCCGGTCCACCAGCGGCGAGAGCGCGCCCTCCTCGCCATGGTGCGCGAGAATCGCCTCCCGCAGGTCCTGCGTGCCGCCGAACTGGAAGAGCACCGGCGGCTTCTCGGACTGCGTGAGCGACAGGCCTCCACCCTCGACGACGCGATAGCCGCCCAGCAGCTCCGCGACGGCCTCGCGCGAAAGGAAGTGCTCGGCCGGCGGGCGCACCAGGTCCTTGCGCTCCTCGGCCGCGACGAAGGTGCGCTCCAACTCGTCCCACAGCGCGTCCGCGGCGCGCCCCAGCTCCAGCGGGTCGTCCAGGTAGAAGACCGGCGCCTCCGGGCTCCACGTGCGCAGGAAGTCGAACACCGTGGCCAGTCCGCCCTCGAACAGCGCGGGCAGCAGGCCCTCGAGTCCGAAGCCGGGCATCCCTTCTCGCAACGCGTCCAGCCGCTCGCGCAGCTGGATGGTGGGCAGGTTGATGTGCTCGGCCACTTCGCGGGCGGCGGCCTCGGCGCGCGGACGGGTGTCCTCGGTGAGCAGCAGCTCCCGCGCGGGCACCAGGTCCACTTCCTTCAGCGCGTCCACCGTGCGCTGCGACTCCGGGTCGAAGGCGCGGATGGAGTCGATGGTGTCCCCGAAGAACTCCAGGCGCACCGGCTTGTCGTAGAGCGGGCTGAAGACGTCCAGCAGACCGCCGCGCACGGAGAACGTCCCCACGTCCTCCACCATCGGGCTGTTCTGGTAGCCCATCCGGGAGAGCTTCCGCGCCAGCGCGTCCCGGTCGTACTCCTGGCCCACCACCACCCGGTCCGTGAGCGCGGCCATGACGTCCGGGCGCAGCACGCGGCGGTGCAGCGCGCGCAGGGACAGCACCAGCACCGGGAAGCGCGTGCCTTGAGACAAGTGAAACAACGCGCCCAGCCGCTCGGTGACGGCGACCGCCTCCGGGGACAGCTCGTCGTAGGGCAGCACCTCGTCGGCGGGCAGGCGCAGCACGCTCGGCCGCAGCAGCGTGCCGGTGCCACCCAGGAAGAAGGCGAGGTCGGCGGCCAGGGCATCGGCTGCTTCCTCGTCCGCCGCCACGCAGACGAGCGGCGCGCGTGCTTCACGGTGCAGGCGAGCCAGCACGTGGCCCCGGGCGGAGCCCTTCAGTCCCTGCGTCCGCGCGCGGTGTCCCGGGCGCAGCTCCGCCAGCAACCGGGCGAAGGTGTCACCCGCCACGAGCGGCACGCCGCCAGGCTGCGCCGCCTCGTCATCCCGCCTCTGTGTGAAAGGAGTGTCCATGAGTGGACCCCTGAGGGCCGCAGGGTAATTAGGGGCATGCCCCTGACAGGTCAACGACAGAGCGCATTGCGTGTCGTGTGTCGGAGCCGACGCGGCCACGAATGCTGTGTCCGCCACGAATCAGCCGTACCTGGGGTGGGTTGGCCGCATGCCCGGGGCAGGAACTACTCTCCTGCAAGGCATCGCTGGGGGGTGCCACACGCCAGCCATGCAATCCGGCCGTTGGAGCAACAGGTTGATGAGCGGGGCGGGCGCACCCCCCTCCGAAGCAGTGATGGTGCTGCGCAGCGTCCGCTCCGCTGGGCACGGCATCCTGGACTTCGAGTGCGTCTCCGCGAATGTCCACGCGGAGCGCTGGCTGGGGCGCGACGAGCGTCCGCTCGTGCGCCAGCGCCTCCTCGAGGAAGCGCCGTGGGTGGGCGAATGTGGCCTGTTCGCCGCGTGTGTCCGAGTGGCGGTGCGCCGCGAGCCGGAGGTGGTGCGTGTCTCCCGCCAGTCCTCCGTGGGGCTCGTCTGGCTGCTGGCGCGGGTGTCGCCCTGGGAGGACGGCGTTGTCGTCTTCCTGGAGGACCTGACGGAGCGGATGGCCGCCGAGGAGACGCTGCGCAGGGACCATGACCTGCTGCACGCCGTCATCGAGAGCGCCACCGACGCCATCTACGTGAAGGACGTGGATGCGCGCTACGTGCTCATCAATCCCGCCACCGCGCGGGCGTTCAATCGGGCGCCGCAGGACATCCTCGGGCGCACGGACCTGGAGTTGCTGGGCGAGGACGTCGCCGGGCCCACGCTGGCGCATGACCGCGCGGTGATGGAGTCCGGCGTCACCGCCACCTACGAGGACTCAGAGGGCGGGCCGGGAAGCGACCGCATCTGGCAGACGACCAAGGGCGTGCTCCGTCGGGGCGACAGCACCGTCTATGGCCTGTTCGGCATCAGCCGGGATGTCACCGCGCGCCGCCGCCAGGAGCTGGAGCGGGACGAGGAGGCGCGCTTCCAGGAGCGCTTCATCGGCGTGCTGGGGCACGATTTGGGCAACCCGCTGGCGGCGGTGCGGCTGTCCGCCGCGGCCCTGCTGGCCCAGGCCACGCTGACGCCGGAGGCGCGGCGCGTGGCGCAGCGCATCGACGGGAGCGCCGAGCGCATGGCGCGGCTGGTGAAACAGTTGCTCGACTTCACCCGCGCGCGCATGGCGGGAGGCATCCCCCTGCGTCCGCGCGAGGTGTGCATGGAGTCGGTGTGCCGTCGCATCATCTCCGAGCTGGAGCCGGCCCATCCCCAGCATCAGGTGGACCTGGAGGTGGATGGCGAGTCGCGCGGCGTCTGGGACGAGGAGCGGCTGGGACAGGTGCTCTCCAACCTGGTCGGCAACGCGCTGCAACACAGCCCCAGTGGCACGTCGGTGCGCGTGCGGCTGGCGGCGAGCGACCCGCTCTTCCAGCGCGTGGAGGTCCACAACCTCGGGCCGCCCATTCCGGACTCGCTGCGCCCGCGCCTGTTCGCGCCCTTCCACCGCGCCACGCCCGAGCCGGGCATGCCCCGGCCCCACCGACACGGGCTGGGCCTGGGGCTCTACATCGTCTCGCAAATCGTCACGGCCCACGGCGGGTGGGTGGATGTCGCGTCCTCACTGGAGGCCGGGACGTGTTTCTCGGTGACGCTGCCCCGCGTGGTCCAGGCCCAGGACGAGACCCAGACGCGCTGGGCCTGAGCCGAGGGCACGCCTGCCTGCTCAGTAGCGGCCGTACCGGGCCGCGGCGCGCAGGCGCATCAAGTCGTTGAGGACACCGGGGTCCACCAGCTCCAGCGCCGCGGCTCCGGAGACACCGGCGTAGCGGGAGCGGTAGTCCTCCTCGTCCTCCTCGTCGTCGCCACCCTTGTCGTCGCCGCCCTTGTCATCCCCGTCCCCACCTCCCTTGCCGTCGCCAGGACGCAGCGAGAGGGGCTCGGGCCGGGACACTCCCGGCTCGATTCGCGGGGAGGTCAGGGCATCGGCGCGAACCGAGGCGAACAGACCGGCCATGGACAGGCAGAACACGAGGGCGGTGGAGAGGGTCTTCATGGTCGGCTCCGTTTCTCTGTCCGGCTGACGCGCACCCCGGAGGGATATTCAGCGAGCCGCGGGGCCCTACTTCGCCTTCATGGTGCGGATGTATCCCACCAGCGCGTCAATCTGCGCGGCGGTGAGCTTGTCCTTGAAGGCTTTCATCTTCGTGTTGCGAGGGGAGCCGTCGGCAATCGCCTGACGGATGTCCGCGTCCGACTCGGCCGCCTGCCAGGCAGCCTGGCTCATGTCGACGATGGACTCCTTCTTGCCCATCTTGGTCTGCGCCTTGCCGTCGTCGCCGTGACACGACTTGCACTTGGCCTTCCACACGTCCGCGACTTCATCCTCCGCGTAGACGCTCGGGGCCAGACAGAGGCTCATCACCAGGGCAACCCGCTTCATCATCGTCACTGCCTCCTTGGGAGGAGACAACTGTGGCACGGAACGTCGTGCCCGGGGAGTGCCGCTGGCGGCGAGGAGGTCGTCGCCATGGAAGCCGCCCAGGGAGTTGGACGCGCCTCCGGTTACTCATGCGTCTCAGTGAGGCGGACGGGGCCAGAACGACACGTGGCCCTGGGGAGGCGCGAGCCACACGGACTCCAGGAACCGCACGGCATTGCGGTCCGCGTCGTCATGTTCGGTGGTCTGGTAATGCAGGGTGGTCACCAGCAGCAGCGTCGCGAGACCCGCGGCCACGGAGGGCAGGGCGGGCCAGCGCCGCCCGGGGGGCGTGGCGAGGGTGGCGAGGACCCAACCCGTCACGGCCACCAGGAGGACGAGCAGCAGCACGCCCGCGATGGATTGGGGCACACCGAGGAAGGACAACACGGAGGGAGGGAAGAAGCCGGCGTGCAGCAGCGGCAACGTCAGACCTCCCAGGGCGTTGGAGACGTCGTCTGGGATGTAATTGACGAAGGTGGCCAGCCCCGTGGTGAGGATGGCGGCTCCGCACAGCATGGCGCCCGCGCCCAGGGCGGTGAGGCTTTGACGCTCGCGCAGGCGCTCCAGCCACAGGCCCGCGGGTAGCAGGAGGAAGGGCACCAGGCCGGTGAGGTGGCGCGGTCCCGTCGTCCAGCCCCAGGAGTCATAGGAGAAGGAGGACGTGAAGTAGAGGTAGCCCGCGAGGAGCGCCGCCGTCATCCACGCCAGGGCGCGCTGCTCGGCGGAGACGTCGGCGCCGCGCCGGAAACGCAGCCGCGAAAGGCCGGGCACGGCCAGCAGCAGGAAGGGGGCGAGCGTGAACAGCCCCCGCAGCGGAGAGACGAGCGACAGGGTGAAGGCGCGCGGGTCCGGCGTGCGGATGCCCAGGAAGCCGCCCAGGTGCCACGGCTGGTAGCCGGAGTCGTTGAGGTACTTGTACCCGCTCGTCAGCGGATGTCCGAAGGTGGCCTGGTGGTACGCCATCAGCGCGAGCACGAAGGGCAGCGCGCCCAGCGTGGCGAGCCCGGCGGCGCGGCCCAGGCCCCGCAATCGCTCGCGGGCCGGGACGTCGCGGAAGAGGAAGGTGAGCGCGGCGTACAGCACCAGCCCGAGCACCCCCAGGGCGCCGGTGTACTCGGCCGCCACGGTGGCTCCCGCGCACGCCCCCGCGAGGACATAGCCCCGCTCACGCCACTCCCCTCGCGCGCAGCGCCACAGCGCATAGAAGCCGGCGAAGAGCAGCACCGCCGTCGTCTGGTGGCTCATGAACAACAGGGAGTAGCTGAACGCCAGCGAGCCCAGTCCGTACGTCACGGTGAGGGCGTCGGCGACGGGCGCAGTGAGGGTGGCACGCAGGTAGCGCCGCACCAGCCACAGCAGGCCCAGCGTGGGCAGCACGGTGAGCCACAGGCGCGAGAAGAAGACGAGGGGGACCTCGGGCACCGGCTCCGGACCCGAGGCGGCGCGCAGCGCGGCGTACACCGGCGCGGCGGCGAACGAGAGCAGCGGCGCCTTGCTGGGGTAGTACTTCCCATCCTTCACGGACAGGTCGCCCACGTAGCCCCGGTCGCGCAGCACCTGGTTGATGTCGAGCGTGCCGTGCTCCACCAGCGCGATGCTCTGCCAGAGCCGACACAGCTCATTGGGTGAGCGCAGCTTCGGGTGGTACGGAAACAACAACACATACAGCGCCGCCAGGGCGGCCCAGACCGCGCGAGGCGCGCCCCGGGAGGCCATGACGGGCTTCCCGGTGGGGCCGGGCGCCGAGGACTCCGAAGGGGTCTGCGAGTCGGTGGCCGGCCCTGGCGCCAGACTCACGGCGTGGTGCTCCCCGCGGTGTGGTGCGTCGTCGCCGGGAGGCGCATCCTCAAGCGTCGCCTCCGGTGACGCGGGCCACGGCGAAGAGGCTCATGCCCACCGGCAGCTTCACGTTCGCCTCGGCGCGGGCGAACAGCGGGGCCAGCGTGTCGTACAGCTTGAGCTGGAGCTTGGGCACGGAGCGGCGGCGCAACAGCCGGCTGTTGACGAACCAGCCGGGCATGCCCACCAGGTTCATCCACTCCAGCTTCTCCACCTCGAAGCCATTCTCCTCCAGCACGGCGCGCAGGCTGGCGGGGGTGTAGCGGCGGTAGTGGCCCACGGCCTCGTCGATGCTGCCGAACAGCTGCTCCAGCGCGGGGACGAGGATGAGCACCCGTCCGCCGGGCGCCAGAATCTGACGGAAGCGGCGCACCGCGGACCCGTCGTCGGGGATGTGCTCCAGCACGTTGGAGAGGACAATGGTGTCCAGGCGCTCCTGCTTGAGCGACTCCCAGTCCGCCAGGGCCACGTCGGACAGGTACGGGCGGACGTGGGGCCGGCCGCGGAAGAGGTTCTTCAGGCGGTCGACGTAGAAGCGGTCGACCTCCAGCGCGATGAGCAGCTCCGCGCCGGACTCCAGCTCGCGGGTAATCGTGCCGATGCCGGCGCCAATCTCCAGCACGCGGCGGCCCAGGTGCGCGCGGAAGCGGCGGCCCAGCCACTGGTTGTAGTGGGTGGCGCCGTCCATGCGCTCCAGCGTGGTGTAGCCCTCGTGCTGGTTGTCTGCGTCGTCGCGCACGGTGGCGTAGCGCATCAGCGTGCGCAGCTGCGACAAGCGCGCGGCGCGCGGGCGGCGGGGCACGGCCTGCATGGGCGGCAGCGACACTTCCGTGAGGCGGTAGAGTTGCGCGGCCAGCTTCACGACGAGCTCGGCGTCCACCGCGTCGTCATCGCTGGTGAGGGTGACGGAGCGCAGGGCTTCCGTGCGAAACGCGCGCACGCCGCTGAGCGGGTCCTTCACCGGCACGTCCGTGACGAAGCGGGCAACATGGCCCATCGCGCGCTCGGCCCACAGCTCCGGCGTCAGGCCGGGGGTGCCACGGCGGCCGAAGACGGCGTCCGCGGTGTCCGCCTGGAGCGGGCCCATGAGGGCCTCATAGGCGTCCGGTGCATAGGCCGCATCCGGGTCCTGGAGCACCGTCACGGCGCTCGTCACGTGGGACAGCGCCGCGCGGATGGACGCGCCCTTGCCTCCCTGGACGCTGAGCACATGGAGGCCGGGTCTTGATGCCACATCAGGCTGGCCGTCTCCGGCGAGCACCACTTCCGCGCGGCCCGCCAGGGCGCGGGCGAAATGGGCGGCGGCATCTACAGTGGACGAGTCGAAAGGGATGATGACGGAGTGCGGAAAGCTCACGTCGCGCTCCCTAGCACAGGCGGCCCGAATGCGCGCGTTCCTCCCTCGAAGAAGGGTGGAAGGGGGGCGTCCAGGCGACGGCGGAACGATGGACAACCCGGGGCGGACACGGCACGCTCGACGACGGTGTCCATGGGTGTGGGTGAAGGTCGGCCCCGGCCCAGGCGCTCCAGGCTCCAGGAGAGACAAGACGTGGAAGGAACCGTGTTCGACCCGGCCGGTGGCAACAACGGCCCGACGCCCGCGGGATTGATGCTCCGCGCGCGGGCGCTCTGGCGACGCAAGTGGGTCGTGCTCGGCGTGGCGGTGGTGGTGGCGGCGCTCGCGGCCGTCTACACGCTGCGCCAGCCCAAGGTCTTCTCCGCCAGCACCTCGCTCATCATCGACGTGATGGCGCCTCGCTTCCTGGACGGCGAGGTGAAGGAGGTCATGGGCGAGGAGCGCAGCAACTACTGGTTCAACAAGGAGTACTACGCCACGCAGAGCGAAATCATCACCTCGCGCGCGGTGGCCAGCCGGGTGGTGGACAAGCTCGGACTGTCGACGGACCCAGGCTTCCTGGGGCTCGCGGGCCTGCAGGACGAGAAGGCCCGCGTCCAGGCCATGCAGGGCTCGGACGCGGTGGGGCTGCTCCAGTCGCGCATCCGCGTGCTGCCCGCGAAGGACTCGCGGGTGATGAACATCGCGGTGGATGACCTGGATGCCCAGCGCGCCGCGCTGCTCGCCAACGAAGTGGCGGGCGCGTACATGGCGGAGAACCTGGCGCTCAAGCTGCGCATGACGGAGGACGCGCAAAGCTGGCTGGAGGGGCGGCTGGAGGACCTGGAGAACCAGTCCAAGGCGAGCGAGATGGCCGTCTACGACTTCAAGAAGGACGCGGACATGTTGTCCACGTCGCTGGAGTCGCGGATGAGCATCGTCAGCGACCGCATCAACAGCTACAACCTGAACCTCACCGAGGTGAGCACCCGCATCGCCGCGCTGCAGGCGCGCGTGGAGGCCATCCAGAAGCTGCGCAAGGCCTCGCCCGACGACGAGCTGTGGGCGGAGGCGCTGCCGGGGGCCAAGGATGGCTCCATCCAGGACCTCAAGAAGGCCTACACGGACGTGCGCGTGGCGTGCGCGGAGCTGACCGAGCGCTACCTGCCCGAGCACCCGAAGCTCCTGGAGTGCCAGGGCAAGCTGGCGGTGATTCAGGCCGACTTCCTCAAGAGCCTGCGCAACCTGGTTCGCTCGGCGGAGACGGAGCTGTCCGAGGCGGAGGCGCAGCGCAAGAACCTGGTGCGGCTGCTGGACGACGCCAAGGCCGAGGCGTTCCAGGTGAACAAGAAGTCCATCGAGTACGACCGGCTCAAGCGCGAGTCGGACAACAACCAGCGGCTCTACGAGCTGGTGCTCAAGCGGCTCAAGGACATCGAGCTGTCGGGCCTCTTGCGCACCAGCAACGTGCGCGTGTTGGACTCGGCCCGGCCGCAGTACATCCCGGTGAAGCCGAACGTGAATCGCAACCTGCTGGTGGGGTTGGTGATGGGGGTGCTCGCGGGGCTGGGCGTGGCGCTGCTCCTGGACCTGCTGGAGAACAGCGTGGCCACGCAGGCGGACGTGGAGGAGCGGCTGGGGCTGGCGTTCCTGGGCGTGATGCCGCGCATCGAGGGGCACCACCCGCCGAAGGACCGGGACCTCTACGTGCACCGCGAGCCGAAGTCGTCGGTGGCGGAGTGCTGCCGGGCCATCCGGACCAACCTCCTGTTCATGTCTCCGGACACACCCTTCAAGACGCTGGTGGTGACGTCCAGTGGTCCTCAGGAAGGCAAGTCCACCACCAGCATCAACCTGGGCGTGGCCATGGCCCAGAGCGGCAACCGGGTGTTGCTGCTGGACACGGACATGCGCAGGCCCCGGCTGCACCGGGCCTTCGGCGTGCCGAACGAACTGGGCATCTCCTCGTTGGTGGTGGGCGAGGGCACGCTGGACGCGGCGGTGAAGAGCACGGAAGTGCCCGGCCTGTTCGTGTTGCCGTGCGGCCCCATCCCACCCAACCCGGCGGAGCTGTTGCACACGCGGGCCTTCACGGAGCTGTTGAAGGCGGCGGCGGGGAAGTTCGACCGCGTCATCCTGGACAGCCCGCCCCTCAACGCGGTGGCGGACGCGGCGGTGCTGGCGACGCAGTGTGACGGCGTGGTGCTGGTGCTCAAGGCGGGCAAGACGAACCGCGAGTCGGCCCGGCGCGCGCTGCGCTCGCTGGCGGACGTGCAGGCGCGCATGTACGGCGCCATCCTCAACGACGTGGACTTGAAGGCGCCGCGCTACGGGGACTCGTACCTGGCCTACCAGGGTTATGGGCAGTACGCGGAGGAGTCCAAGGACGGGGTGACGCAGTCGTGAGCACGCCCCCGGCGGGAGCGGGTCTGCGGGTGTTGCACCTGGGCAAGTTCTATCCGCCCGCGTCGGGTGGAATGGAAGCACATGTCCGGACGCTGGCGCTCGAGCAGGCCGCGCTGGGCGCGCGGGTGGAGGTGATTTGCGCCAACCACTCAGCGGATGGGACAGGGACGAGCCACGAGTTCCTGGGGCGAAGTCCCACGCGCGAGGACTGGGACGGTCCGGTGCGCGTGGTGAGGCTGGGCCGCCGCGCCTCCGTGGCGCGGATGGACCTGCTGACGGACCTGCCCGGGGCGCTGTGGCGCGCGCTCGGACGGGGCGTGGACGTGGTGCACGTTCACACGCCCAACCCCACCATGGTGTTGGCGCTGGACGCCGTGCCCCGACTGCCGCCCGTCTTCATCACCCACCACAGTGACGTCATCCGTCAGAGGGTGGCGGGTGCGCTCTTTCGTCCCTTCGAGGCGCTCCTGTATGCGCGGGCGTGCCGGGTGCTGGCCACCAGCGACGCCTATGTCCCCGGCTCCGCGCTGCTGCGCGCGTTCCGCTCCAAGGTGCGGGCGCTGCCCCTGGGCATCGACGTGTCGCCCTTCCTCCATCCGTCCGCCTCCGCTCGGACGGAAGAGGCCCGGTGGCGTGAGGTGGCCGCGGGCGAGCCGCTGTGGCTGATGGTGGGGCGGCTCGTCTACTACAAGGGATTGTTCACCGCGCTGGAGGCCCTGACGCGGGTGCCGGGGCGACTGGTGGTGGTGGGCGAGGGGCCGGTGGAGGCGGAGGCGCGGCGCCAGGCGAAGGCGCTGGGCGTGGAGGCGCGCGTGATATGGGCGGGCTACCTGTCGCCCGACGCGCTCGCTGGAGCCTATCGCGCGGCGACGGCGCTGTGGTTTCCCAGCAACGCCCGGAGCGAGGCGTATGGCTTGTCTCAAGTCGAGGCCATGGCCAGCGGGCTGCCCGTGTTGAACACGGCGATTCCTCACTCGGGCGTACCCTGGGTGAGCCGCCACGAGGAGACGGGGCTGACGGTGCCGGTGGGTGACGCGGTGGCGCTGGCACGCGCGGCGCGCAGGCTGCTGGACGAGCCGGAGTTGGTGCGGCAGCTGGGACGTGGAGGGCGTGAACGCGCGATGGGGGCGCTGCGGCACGACGTCATGGCGGCCCGCAGTCTGGGGCTGTACGCCGAGGCGCTGGGGCGCCCCATGTCGGTGGCGGAGGCTCCGTCCGAAGTGCCAGCTCGCGCCGCGTCGGGGAGGTCTTGAGGCCCACCATGCGCGCGCTGCACGTCTACAGTGGCAATCTCTACGGCGGCATCGAATCCCTCCTCGTCTCGCTGGCGCGCGTGGCGGCGCGCCACCCGGAGGGCACCGTGCACGAGTATGCGCTGTGCTTCGAGGGACGCCTGGCCGACGAGCTGCGCGCCGCGGGCGCGACGGTGCATCTGTTGGGGCCAGCGAAGGTGAGCCATCCCTGGACGGTGTGGCGCGCGCGGCGGGCCCTGGGCGCGGTGTTGAAGCAGGGCGCGTACTCGGCGGCGGTGTGTCACTCGGTCTGGCCCCAGGCGCTGTTCGGTCCGGTGGTGCGCGCGGCCGGCGTCCCGCTGGTGTTCTTCCAGCACGAACCGTTGGCCGGCGCGCATTGGCTGGAGCGCTGGGCGAGCGTCACCCCCCCGGACCTGGTGCTGTCCAACAGCGCCTTCGCGGCGCGCTCGCTGGGGTCCGTCTATCCCCGGGCGGCCTATCGGGTGCGGCACCCGCTGGTCGCCGAGGCAGCGCGTGAGCTGGAGGCGGCGGAGCGGGCCTTGCTGCGTGCCGACCTGGGCGCGAGCGAGGACGACGTGGTCATCATCCATGTCAGTCGCATGCAGGCATTGAAGGGGCATCGGCTGCTGCTCGAGGCCCTGGGCCGCATGCGCGAGGCGCGAGGGTGGCGACTGTGGGTGGTGGGGGGCGCTCAACGCGAGGAGGAGACGCGCTACGTGGACGGGCTGCTCGCGCAGTCGAAGGCGCTCGGGCTGCAGGGGCGGGTGCGGTTCCTCGGGCAACGCTCGGATGTGCCCCGGTTGCTGCGCGCGGCGGACCTGCACTGTCAGCCCAACACGTCGCCGGACTCTTTCGGGCTGGCCTTCGTCGAGGCGCTCCAGGCAGGACTTCCCGTGGTGACGACCGCGTTGGGTGGCCCCCTGGAAATCGTGGACGAGACGTGTGGCAGGCTCGTCGCGCCCGAGGCCGGCGCGCTGGCCTCGGCGCTCCTCCGCCTGGTGGTCGACGCGGAGGCCCGGCGCAGGCTGGGGGAGGGCGGGCCCGCTCGCGCGGCGAGGCTCTGCGCGCCCGAGGTCTTCCTCGCGAGCCTGGACGAGGACCTGCGCTCCGTCAGGTCCGTTTCCCGAGTGGCCGCGTGAGTGCTCCGCGCCCACCGCTCGGGGTGAGACCGGGGCTGCAGGGGCCGGGCGTGCTCGGGCGCAAGTTCGTGCGCCGCGCTCCGGATGTGCCGCTGGAGGTGGTGACGCGGAGGGCCGAGCCCAGGAGGGGCCTGCTGTCGTCGGGCAAGCTGGTGCCGCTGTTCATCGGCCTGCTCATCTTCTGTCAGCTCGCCTTGCTGGTGGACGCCATCGGTCCGCTGCGCCTGGTGGTGCGCATCCTGGCCTTCGGCATGAGCCTGGCGTTGCTGGTGTGCGTGCCAGGACGGGGCCTGAGGCATCCGGCCCTGCCCTTCGTGCTGGGCTCACTGGGCATCACCGCGCTCAACTTCTTCAACCCGGGCACCGTCAGTCCACTGGGCGCGGCGGCGCAGCTCGGCATCCAGCTCTCCATCATCGCTCCGCTGCTCTGGGTGACGCGGCTGTCCATCGACCCGAAGGTGTTCCGCCTCACGCTCGCGCTGCTGTTCTTCTTCAACGTGGCGAGCGCGGCGGTGGGTGTGCTCCAGGTCTACTTCCCGGGCCGCTTCCAGCCCGCCGTCTCCTCCGCCGTGCAGTCGCAGGGTGACTCCTACCTGCGCAGCCTGGAGTTCGAGACGGCGAGCGGCGAGCGCGTCTACCGTCCCATGGGGCTGACGGACATGCCGGGTGGCGCGGCGACGGGCGCGTTCTACGCGGTGTTGCTCGGCAGCGGTTTCCTGCTGTCGTCGCGTCGCGGGCTGACGCGCGGGCTGAGCGGCGGTGGCATCCTGATAGGGCTGCTCAGCCTCTACCTGTGCCAGGTTCGCGCGATTGCGCTGATGCTCGTCGTGTGTCTAGCGGCCATGGCCTTCGTGCTCACGCTCACGGGCCGGGTGGGGCGGCTGGCGAAGCTGTTCGCCGTGGTGGGCGGGGCGGCTGTGTTCGCCTTCGGCTGGGCCGTCGCGGTCGGGGGCGACGCGGTGCAGTCGCGCTGGGACTCCTTGTTCGAGGCGAAGCCCGAGGAGGTCTACCGCAGCAACCGGGGGCGCTTCCTGGAGGGGACCTTCGAGCACCTGCTGCCGGAGTATCCGCTGGGAGCGGGCCTGGGACGCTACGGAATGCCCAACGCGTACTTCGGGGACAACTCCGACCCGGCCTACCCGGGCCTGTGGGCGGAAATCCAGTGGACGGCGTGGGTCTACGACGGTGGGGCCTTGGTGATGGTGCTCTATCCGCTGGGCCTGCTTGCAACGATGGCCTGGGTGCTGCGCATCGCGCGGCGGCGCGAGGACCTGGGTGAGGAGTTCTGGCTGTGGGGGAGCGTCATCTTCGCGTACAACCTGGGCGCGCTGGCGCTGACCTTCAGCTATCCGTTCTTCATGAGCCAGGTGGGCATGGAGTTCTGGTTGCTCAACGCGGCGCTCCTGGGCGCCTGGACTCATGCGAAGACCCTACACGCTCATCGCCGGTGACTTCGTGGCCACCGGTGGGATGGACCGGGCGAACCTCGCGCTGGCGCTCTGGCTGGCGAAGCAAGGCGGCCCCGTGCGGCTGGTGGCGCACCGCGTGGCGGACGAACTGCTCGGCTTCCCCAACGTGCGCTTCGTGCACGTGCCCAAGCCCGCGAACTCCTATCTGCTGGGCGAGCCGTTGCTGGATGCCATGGGACGCGCCTGGGCCCTGCGCACGCGCGCCGAGGGTGGCCGCGTCCTGGCCAATGGTGGCAACTGCGTGGTCCCGGGCGCCAACTGGGTGCACTACGTCCACGGCGCCTACGTCTCGGAGCCGGTGGGCGGTGCGCTTCGCCGGCTCAAGGGGCGGGTGAGTCACCAGCGCTACAAGAACGATGAGCGCAAGGCGCTGTGGCGCTCGAACGTCATCATCGCCAACTCCGAGCGGACTCGAGCCGACCTGGTGGCGGCGACGGGCGTCCCCGAGGCGCGGGTGCATGTCGTCTATTACGGCAGCGAGCCGGAGCGCTTCCACCCTGTCTCGCTGGAGACTCGGAGCGCGACGCGCGCGGCGCTGGGTTGGCCGACGGACCGGCGGGTGGCGCTCTTCATCGGAGCGCTGGGCGACAGGCGCAAGGGCTTCGACACGCTCTTCGAGGCGTGGTCCCGACTTCATGCCCGAGGCGATTGGGACACGGACCTCAAGGTGGTGGGCGCGGGCGCGCAGCGCGAGGCCTGGGAGCATGAAGCGCGGGTGCGTGGCCTGTCGGAGCGCATCCAGTTCCTCGGGTTCCGAAGTGATGTGCCGGTGCTGCTGTCCGCCGCGGACCTGCTCGTGGCGCCGACGCGCTACGAGGCCTATGGGCTGGGAGTTCAGGAGGCCCTGTGCGCGGGGTTGCCCGCGCTGGTGAGTCGCGCCGCGGGCGTAGCGGAGCGCTATCCCGCCGCGCTGCGGGACTTGTTGCTGAACGACCCGGACGACGTGGCGGGGCTCGTGGGCGCGCTGGAGTCCTGGCGGATGAATGCGAGCGCCTGGGCCGCGCCGCTGGCCTCGCTGTCGGAGTCGCTGCGCTCCAGGACGTGGGACGACATGGCGTCCACGCTCGTCGAGGTGATGGAGCGCGAGGGCTGAACGCGGTCAGCGGCTCGCCAGGACTTCTTCAAAAAAGTCCAGGTGGGCCCGTGCCACGACAGGCCATGCGAAGCGGGTGACGGCGCGCTCCCGTCCGCGCGCGGCGAGCTCCCGGCGTTGCTCGGGGCTCTCCAGGAGTCGGGCCAGCGCGGCGGTCCACGCTGGGACATCCGCTTCGGGGAGCACGAGGCCGGCGTCGCCCACGGTGCGAGGTACCTCGCCCGAGTCACTGCCCAGCACGGGCACCCCGCAGGCGAAGCCCTCCGCGAGCATGCGCCCGAACTGCTCCTTCCACCGAGGCGTCGTCTGGCTGGGCGCGCACAGCAGGTCCATGGCGTTGAGCGCGCGTGGCACGTCGCCGTGGGGAACGCCGGTGACGATGCGCACGCGGCCCTCATGGTGTGAGGCCCATGCTCGCAGGGCGCCGTCCAGGGGGCCTCCTCCCACGAACAGGGCGCGCCACGGCGTCTGGAGTCGGTCCAGGGCCGCCATCAGCAGGGGGACCCCCTTCTCTTGAACGAAGCGTCCCAGGTAGCCGACCACGGGAGGGCCCGGCGCATCCCAGCCTTGCTCGCGCAGGAAGGCCTCGCCCGCGGCGCGGTGTGGACGGAACAGCTCCACGTCCACGCCCATGGGGATGGCGCGCGCGGGCCTCGCGGCATAGCCGGGACGGGTGGTGAGGAGCTCCTTCACCGTCTCGCCCCAGGCCACCCAGCCCGAGGCGCGCTGGATGACGAAACGCTCGGCCTGCGCGAAGGGCGGCGGGTAGCGCTTGAGGAGGTTCTGCGCCGAGCAGAAGACGAGGGGCGTGCGGCGAGGAGTGAGCAGGGCCACCTCCAATCCGGCGAGCACGTAGGGCTCCTCCCAGGAATGGACGAGGTCCACGTCGCCCGCGAGACAGCCGCGCAGCTCCGGCCCGTACACGAAGGCATGCAGGGAGCGACTGAAGAAGGCCCGCACGGCTTCCAGCGTCGCGGCCTCACCGTCGTCGCGCTTCAAGAGGAGAGGGCTCAGGTCTCCCTGGAAGGAGCGGGGCGCCACGGCCTTCACCTCCCACGTCCCCGCTCCCACGCGCGCCAGCTCGTTGGCGAGGCGCCGGTTCAGGGAGACGACATAGGAGTGCGAGACGGTGACGAGTCTGCGAGGCCGCTTCACGGAGGCTCCCGGTCCACCGAGGACCGAACCAGACCCGCTCCACCGGGTCAAGGCACCAGAATGGACGGCGGCCCGTCAGGTGGACAGCAGCGCCTGGTACACGGCGAGCACCTCACGCGCGTAACGCTCGCGAGAGAAGCACGCCACCGCGCTCTTCCGGCCCGCCTCGCCCAGTCGCGCGCGCTCTCTCGCCTCCGACAGCAGGGGGCGAAGCGCCGTGGCGAGGAGGCGGGCATCACCCGGCTCGATGAGCCGGGCATCCACTCCGTCCGTGAGCGCCTCCGCCGCGCCGCTCGCGCGCGAGACGACGGCGGGCGTCCCGCAGGCCAGGGCCTCCGCGATGGTGAGACCAAAGGGCTCGCGGCGTATGCTGGCGTGCACGAAGACATCCAGGGCGCGGTAGACGGCGGCCGGGTTGGCCTGGAAGGGCACCAGCCCGACCCGGCCGGTGAGCTGGTGGTGGTCGATGTACCGCCGCAGCTCATCCTCGGTGAACTGGGAGCCCGGGGTCCGGTACAGCGGCGCGCCCACCAGGTAGAAGCGCACCGCGAGCGTCGGCGCCTGACGCGACAGCAACGCGGCGGCTTCCAGGAAGACGTCATGACCCTTCCAGCGCGCGTAGGTGGCCACCAGCCCCACGCGCAGCGTGCCCTCCGGAGCAGGGGGCAATCCCGCGAGCGCGTCCAGGTCCGCCGGGGCGCCCGGTGCGAAGCGCTCCGTGTCCACGCCGTTGTAGACGACGTGGACGGGGACTCGGCCAAGCACCGAGCGCGTGTCCTCGCCCACGGCGCGGGAGTTGGCGATGGCCGCCGAGGCCAGCGGCGCCAGCGTGCCCAGCGTGCGTCGCACCAGGGGGCGCTCGCTCAAGAAGTCGTGGATGTGCCAGACGCGCTTGAGCGGCAGGCCCGCCGTGACGGGGCTCAGCAGGTGGGTCTTGATTCCATTGGAGTGCAGCAGGTCCGGCCGCAGCCTCGCGACTTCGTGACGCAGCGCACGGCCGTAACCGGCGAGGAGCGCGGGCGCGGGCAGCAGGCTTCGCGCGAAGCGCCACGCCTCCCCAGGCCCCTGCCCACGCAGTGCGCTGTCGCCCAGGCCGGACAGCCCCGCTGGAAGCGGAAGGAGGCGGGTGTCGACGCCCAGGGCCCTGGCCGCGTCCAGCAGCGGGCCCTCGGAGCCCGCGAGCAGGTGCAGGGACAGCCCCGCGTCCAACTGGCGCAGGCAGGCCATCAGGTCCAGCAGCGCGCGCTCGGCGCCACCCAGGATGCCCACGGGATTGAGGAAGAGGACGCGCACGCGCCTGGGACCGAAGCAGACCCCTCCGAACCCGTCAATCGCGCCCGTGCGTCGTTTCCGACCGCGTTCTGCTTGGGCGCGGGGGGGGCTGAGATGGGTTTGGATGAAGTCAAGTCAGGCAAGTGAATCCAGGAAAGCCGTGTGTTACGGCGTTGCGATTGCCCTCGGTGAGATGGATTCCACCCAGGGGGCCGAGCGATAGTCCGAGAGACGATGAGCCCCTCTCGAAAATGCCCGCGCTGCGGAGCGGACCATCGACCGGGTGTCACGGTGTGCCCGCAGGAGGTGTTTCGCGTCGGAGTCGTGGCGCCGGCCGGTGCGTATCGCCCGGACGCGGAAGAGGACACGGACGAGGCCACGTTCAAGCGCGAGCGGAACATGTTGCCGGAGCCCGTGCGTCCCCTGGTGTCGGGGGTTCCCCCGGCGTACTCGGCGCGGGCGATGAAGTGGGAGGAGTCCGTCACCCGCGACGCGCTGGTGGGCACGAAGGTGGGCGACTACCTCATCAAGCGCCGCATCGGCCGCGGTGGCATGGGCATCGTCTACGAGGGAGAGCACGCGGTCATCGGGCGCAGGGTGGCCGTGAAGGTCATCCGCCCGGACTTCGTCGAAGGTGGCCGCGCGAGAGACCTGGCCACGGAGGCGCGTTCGGCGGCGGCCATCCGTCATCGCGGCATCATCGACATCTTCGGCTTCGGAACCATCCCCGACGTGGGGCAGTACCTGGTGATGGAGTACCTGGAGGGCGCACCGCTGGACGAGGTCATCCACCAGCGCGCCCCCATGTTGGAAGTGGAGGTCATCAGAATCCTCGATGCGCTCTTGAGCGCGCTGGCCGCGGCGCATGGGGTGGGCGTCATCCACCGCGACCTCAAGCCGGGCAACGTCTTCATGGTGCGCGAGGGTGATGGCAGCGAGTCCGTCAAGGTGCTCGACTTCGGCATCGCCAAGCGCAGCGAGGCGCCTTACGGCAGCACGCCCCAGACACACGCCAACGCCCTGGTGGGCACTCCCGAATACATCGCTCCGGAGCAGGCGTGTGGTCATCAAGTCAGCCCGCAGACGGACCTGTATGCCGTGGGGGTCATCGCCTACGAACTCCTGACGCGGCGACTGCCCTTCGAGGGTGAGTCGGCCATGGCCATCATCGTCCACCACGTCCGCACGCCACCTCCGCCGCTCTCCAAGTACCGGGAGGTGAACTCCGCGCTGGAGGCGCTGGTGATGCGGCTGCTGGCGAAGGAACCCACCGAGCGCCCCGCCTCCGCGGAGTCCGTGCGTCGCGAGCTGAAGCACGTCCTCGCGGGGTTCTCCGAGGGCGCCACCCGGCTCTCCGCACCGCCCCCGGAGACGCGCGCGACGGAGTTGCTCCAGGCGATTCCCCAGGTGAAGGGGAAGAAGGGTGGACGGCGAGAGCCTCGCCGCCGGGGGCCCATCTCCGACTCCGAGCGTCCGACGAGCATCATGGTGACGCCCACCATGCTGCTGGAGGCGACGTCGCTGGACCACAAGCCGCTGCGCCCGCTGCGTTCGCGCAAGCTGCTGGTGGGCGGCGCGCTGGCCCTGGTGGTCGTGGTGGGCGGCTGGGCGTTCCTGGCGCAAGCCCGGACGCGCTCACCCCGTCGCGACACGACGCGTGCGCGAGTCCAGAAGACCGCGCCTCGAGGAATGGGCACGGTGGTGCTCAAGGTGAACGGGCCTCCGCTCCAGGACGTGCTCGTGGATGGGAAGAGCCACGGCGAGAAGTACGTGCTGGAGCTGCCCGAGGGCATTCACCAACTGGAGGTGCGGGGCCGCGACCTGGGAAGGCCGCACAGCAGCTCTGTCGACATCCGGGCGGGTGCGTTCATCGAGCACCACGTGACGTTGCCCTCCCTCTTGTGATTCAGCGCGCGAGTCGCTGATACGCATCCAGGATGGCGCGCGTGTGCGCGGTCCAGGTGAAACACGCCGCGCGGGCGAGGCGACGGGTGAGCGGCGGCGGTGACACGCGTCCGGTGAGGAGGGCGTCGACGGTCTCCGTCCACGCGGAGAGGTCTCCGACGGGGCAGTAGAGACAGGTGGATTCGCCCACTTCACGCAGCACGGGCAGGTCGCTGGCCACCACGGGGACGCCGCAGGCCAGGGCTTCGATGAGCGGGAGCCCGAAGCCCTCCGCCTCGCTGGTGATGAGCACGGCCTTCGCGTTGCGGTACAGGCCCGCGAGCGTGGACCGCTGCTGAAAGGGGGGTTGGAACAGGGCGTCGCCGATGCCAAGTCGAGCGACGTGCTCCCGCTGCGCCGAGTTCAACGCGCCCCCCTGCTGGACGAGGCGCAGGTCCGGGTGGCGGGCGCGCAGCGCGGCGAACACGTCGAAGAGCACGTCCAGACGCTTGCGCGGAATCGCGCTGCCGACATGCAGGAGGTAGGGCCGGCCCTCGAGGGGCGCGAGCACTTGCTGGCTCTGGTCTCCCGGGACGGCTTCGACGCGGTACTCGGGAGAGGTGCCCAGCGGGGCCCAGACGAGACGGGCGGGGTCGACCACGCCATGCGTGAGCAACTCGTCCCGGATTGTCTGGGTGTTGTGGAAGACGATGGCGGCGCGCTCGAGCCCTCGAAGCTGGGTCCTGGCCATGAGTCGGAACCACGCGGGCCGGGCTTCGCGGTGAGGTTCCACGACGGAGCGGAACGCATCGAGGTCGTAACAGAAGACGCCGGTGCGCGAGGCCGGGAGCGCGTGGACGAGCTGCGCGTAGCTGTGGTCGACGATGTGGAAGGCGTCGAACCGGGAGCGCGCGAGCAGCGCACGCGCCGGGTAGAGGCCGAAGCGGGTGAGGATGCGGTCGACGTTGAACGCCTCGCGCCGCGAGCCCAGGCGTGGCAGCCGGCGGGCCACGGCCGGCAGGGGTGGCCGCAGGCCTTGGGCGGAGACTTCGCCAGGGAAGGCTTCCAGTCCATCGACGAGTGCCTCGCCCACGAGGTCCATGCTGGGCCAGCCCTCTTCGAGAGGGTCCATCAACACCGCGAGTCGGAGGGGCTTCGAGGACGTCACGGAGTGCTCCCTGGCGGGTGCAGGAGTGCTTCCACCGTGCGTTCCAGGGTGAATCGCTCGCGATACAGCCGGGCCGCGCGCGCACCCAATGCGGCGCGTTCCTCCGCGTGGGCCAGGAAGTACTCGGCGCACTCGAGCAGCGCCCCGGCAGTGGTGTCCTCCGCGAGAGCGACGGCCCGCGACTCGCGCCAGAAGGGTTCCGTGAGATGCCCGGTCTGGGTCACCAGGGGACATCCCAGTGCCAGCCCGGCCATGGAGGTCGTCCGGCGCGTGCTCACGCCATCCAGATAGGGCTGTATCAACAGGTCCACGGACGACAGGTGTGCCGACAGTTCGGCGGGCGCCAGGTCATCCCGCGAGGTGATTCGTGGGGCGAGCTCTGGATGTCGCAGGCCCAGTTCCTGGACGAAGCGTCGGCTGCCCCGTCCCAGCAGCAGGCCCTTGCGGTGTTCGTCCGCGCGCAGCAGTGGGACGAGGACCGTCGACAGGAGCTCGCTGATGGCGGGGTCGTACGTGCCGAAGTGGCCCAGCCAGGGCCCCGTCCCCAGTGCCAGCCGTACTGCTTCACGCGTCTGTTCCGGAACTTCTGTTGGAAGCGTGCTGGGAATGGGGCGCCATTCCGCGCGATGTCGGACTCTCGCGGGCAGGTGCTCCGCCCATGACGGGATGGACACGAAGAGTCGCTCCGCCGCGCCGCCCACCATCCCCGCCATCACCCGTGTGACTCCCGCGAGCACTTGATGGCGCAGCGGAGACGTTGGCTTCCACGGGTAGACGATTTCGTGGAAGAAGACCCAGCGCTCGTCCTGGCGACGCGCGGCGAACCAGGCGCAGAACGGAACGTTCATCGCTTTCATGCCCAGGGCGTGCGGGACGTACTGGAGCAGCAGCCGCCTTGGCGTGGGACAGTGATTCAGCTCGCGCGTCAGGTGGCGCAGCCCCATCGGCGTGAAGAGTCCGGGAACGCGGTGCACCGTGACGCCGAGCTCCTCGCGTGCGCCTGACTCTCCCGGTGCCCAGACATGCACCTGCTGCCCTGCGTGGACGAGCGCCTGAGCCACCAGCCGGGTGTAGTCACTGACGCCGCCAGGCTGCGGTGGATACTCCCCGGTGAGCAGGTGCCACGAGACGGGCCTGTCACCGTCCCGTGGTTCGCCGGAGGAGGAGGTCACGGCTCAGGAGGCTTCCAGGTCGCGGACGGCGAGGAGTTGGAAGGCGTGCTGGGGGAAGCGCGTGGCGAAGGGCTCGGTGAGGATGGACAGCCGGCTGCCCAGTCGTGCGGGGCGGAGGCGGGGCAGCGCGAAGTCACCTCGCAGCGGCTTCCAGCCGCTCATGCCGGTGACGCGATAACCCCGCAGCTCGAAGTCATAGACCTCCCAGCCCGAGCGGTGGACCTGATGGACGTTGTTGTCCCATTCATCCTGGGGAAGAAACCCGTTGGGCGTGAAGATGACGACGCGCTTTCGCGCGAGTGACTCCATCATCTCCAGCAGTCGATATCCCTCGGGCTTCTCGAAGTGCTCGATGACGTCCAGCGCGATGACCGCGTCGAAGCTCTTGGGCGCGAAGTGCTTGCCGACCTCGAGCAGGTCCATGCAGTGGTACTCCTGATGGATGTCCGCGGCGCGACTGCGCTCGATGCTCGCCGGGTAGCCATCGACGCCCACGGTGCGCGAGAACAGGTGCGAGATTTTCTTCAGGGGTGAGCCCGAGCCGCAGCCGATATCGAGCACGCTGTCGCACGAGCCCACCAGCGTGTCCCGCAGCGTACGGTGGAAGACCTCGTGCTCGCTGACGAGCACCTCGCGCTTGAGGAATTGGAAGAGGGAGTGGCTCGGTGACATGCCCGGCGGACCGTAGCCCCGGGGCTTCCTGGGTGGCAACCACGCGTCGGGCACCCAAGCAGTCAAGCCGCTGACCCACTGTCCCGACGCCCTCGCATTGCTTGTGAGGGTGGGACGGCCCCGGTAGCATCGAGTGGGCGCCGTCCACCTGGGGC
Organism: Myxococcus sp. CA051A; assembly: GCF_013336705.1. Classification (NCBI taxonomy): domain Bacteria; kingdom Pseudomonadati; phylum Myxococcota; class Myxococcia; order Myxococcales; family Myxococcaceae; genus Myxococcus; species Myxococcus sp. CA051A. The sequence continues at coordinate 295,485 of NZ_JABUMS010000003.1, forward strand.
GGCCCTCGTCTTTGATGCCCGGGAGCGGGCTGTCCCCCTTGCGATGACCGCGACCGCCGCACCTGACGTGGACACTGGCGACGTCAAGGCCCGTGCCCTGAAGGGCATGGTCGTGCTGATAGCGCGGACCGTGGCCTCGCAAGGCTTGCGAGTGGTGAGCGCCCTGGTGCTCTCCCGGCTGCTGTTCCCCGCTGACTACGGCCTGTTCGGCATCGTCGCCTATGCGGCTTCGCTGGGGGTGTTCCTGGGGGACCTGGGGTTGAGCGCGGCGCTGGTGCGTCAGCCCCATGAGCCCACGCGGGATGAGACCTTCACCATCTTCTGGTGCCACCAGGCGCTCACCGCCGTCATCGTCGCCGTCGTCTGCGCGTTGGCCCCCCAGCTCGCGGAGGGCTATGCCCTGGGCGAAGGGGCGGTGCCCATGGTGTGGGTCATGGCCCTGGGGCTGTTCCTGTCCTCGCTGCGCGTGATTCCGCTGATGGCGCTGGAGCGGCGGCTGGCCTTTCCGGCCATCGCGAGGGCGGAGCTGGCGGAGAACATCGCCCAGGTGGCCAGTACGTTGGCCCTGGCGGCGGCGGGCCTGGGTGCGTGGGCGCTGGCGCTAGGGTCCCTGGTTCGCGGCGTGGTGGGGTTGGTGTGCATCGGCTGGGCTTCGCCGTGGCGCCCGCGCGGGACGTTCCGGGTGGACGTGCTGCGGCGGCTCCTGGGCTTCGGACTGGCCTTCCAACTCCCCCCGCTCGTGGCGGCCGTGGTGGCGGGCTGGGTGCCGCTGGTGGTGGGGAGGGTGCTCGGCAAGGATGCCGTGGGGCTGGTGAACTGGGCCGTGGCGCTGGCCTCCACTCCGATGATGCTCAGTGTCGTCCTCAACCGCGTGGCCTTCCCGGCCTATTGCCGGATGCAGGATGACCCGGAGGGCTTCGCGGAGTACCTGCGCACCTCGCTGCGGCGGCTGGCCGTGGTGCTGTTGCTGACGCTCCCCGTGGCGGTGCTCGGGATGCCCGTGCTGGTGCCGCTGTTCTTCGGGCAGCGGTGGGTCGCCGCGGTGCCGTTGGTGCAGTGGTTCAGCCTGGAGTGTCTGCTCATCGTGTTGACGGGCCTGCTCGCCACCGCGCAGAACGCGGGAGGCCGCCCCTGGGAGCGGCTGGCCGTCGTCGTGGGCGTGGGCGTGGTGAAGTGGAGTGTCGGTACGTGGGCCATCCACCGCTTCGGCCTGGCGAGCGTGGGGCCCATCGGGCTGGTGGTGTCGCTGGGGGAGGTCTGGGTGACGGCGTGGCGGGTGTCGCGGCTCAACCCGGCGCTGCGCGGGCTGGTGCTCCAGGTGGTGGAGCCGCTGGTGACCGTGGGGATGGTCGTGGCCGCGGCCTTCCTGGTCGTGCGCCTGTGGATTCGAGACGGTGGCTTGTCGGGCTGGGCGGTGGGGACGGTGGTGTTCGCGCTGCTCATCCTCGTGCGCGAGCGCCTGCCGGGGACGCTCTCGCTCCTGGGCGAGGTGCGCGACATCCTCGCGTTCATCCGGGCGCGGCGGGCCGCTCGGGCTGTCCCGGTGAGCCCGGTGTCATGAGAGGGACGTGAGGCATCCGATGACGAAGCCGGACCTGGTCATCTCCATCGTCAACCACAGCAACCCGGAGTTGCTGCACGACTGTCTGCGGACGCTGTACGCGACGACGCGGGAGTGCACCTTCGAGGTGTGGGTGGTGGACAACGCCACGGATGGGCGAGGCGTGGAGGCCATGCGGCGCGACTTCCCCCAGGTGCGCTGGCTCTTCAACTCCGCTCGAAAGGGCTTCTCCGCCAATCACAACCAGGTGTTGCGACAGGCGCGCGGGCGCCACTTCTGCATCTTCAATGACGACACCATCGTCCACGAGGATGCGTTCGATTCGCTCGTCCGTTTCATGGATGAAAATCCGCGAGTGGGCATGGCGGGTGCACGGCTGTTGAACGCGGATGGCACCATCCAGAACTGCACCTTCCGGCCCATGTCGCTGTCCGGGCAATTGTTCGACCTGCTCTTCCTTCCGAGCCCGCTGCACTTCCTGAAGCGCAAGGACATCGACCCCGCGCAGTACGGACACGAGGATGCCCGGGTGAGCTGGGTGCTGGGGGCCTGCATCGTCGTGCGGGAGGAGACGCTGGCGGAGGTGGGGTTGCTCGACGAGGAGCTGTCGCCCCTGGGCAACACGGAGGACACGGACTGGTGTGTCCGGGCGTGGAAGGCGGGCTGGGAGGTGGCGTTCTGTCCGGAGGCGGTGATTACGCACCTGACGAGCCGCTCATTCCGTCCCTCCGCCACGGGGCCTGACAAGGTGCGCATCGAGCTGTGGCGCACACGGGTGGCCTACTTCCGAAAGCACCACGGCCGGCTGCGGGAGTGGATGCTGCGCGCCATCCTGGTGGGGACGCTTCCGTACAACTCGCTGGTGTTGACGCAGACGCTGCTGCGCGGACGCATGGCGCTTCCGGAGTACCGGCGGCAGCTCGCCACCTTCCTGCGCATCTCCGAGATGGGGCTGCGGACGCGACTCTGACATGCCCTTCTTCTCCGTCGTCATCCCCACCTACAACCGGGCGCGGCTGCTGGAGCGGACGCTGGCCTCCGTGTTCGCGCAGGAGGAGCGGGATTTCGAGGTGCTCGTCGTGGACGACGGCTCCCAGGACGACACGCTGGAGGTCCTCGCGCGGCTGGGTGAGCAGGTAAGGGTGCTCCAGCAGTCCAACGCGGGCCCCGGCGCCGCGCGCAACCTGGGCATCCAGGCGGCCCGTGGCGAGTACGTGGTGTTCCTGGACAGCGACGACCTGTGGTTCCCATGGACGCTGGCGTCGTACCGGCAGGTGCTGGAGGAGCACGGTGCGCCGACGGTGGTGATGGGCACGTCGGTGTCTTTCAGTGGCGAGGAAGAGCTGGCCCGGGTGGCTCGGGAGCCCGTGCGGGCCTCGCTGTTCACGGACTACCTGGCGAGCGCCCTGGACCGGACGCCGCGCACGGCGTGCGTGCTGGCGGTGCGGACGGAGGCGCTCAGGCGGGTGGAGGGTTTCACGCCGCTGCGCATCGTCGCGGAGGATTATGACCTCCTGTTCCGGTTGGGGACCGAGCCGGGCTTCGCCTGGGTGAGGACGCCCGTCATGGTGGGCTACCGAAGGCACGACGGGTCCGAGTCGACGATGCTGGAGTCGAGCCACCAAGGCATGGCGTATCAGCTGATGCAGGAGCGACTGGGGCGCTATCCCGGCGGGGGCGAGCGGAGGCGCGAGCGACTGGAGATGTTGCTCTATGCCACGCGGCACGTCTCGCACGTGCTCGTCGAGCACAGGCGGATGGACCTCGCCGTTGACTTGTATCTGCGCGGCCTGCCGTTCCACCTGGAGGTGCCGCGCTGGCGGTACCTGCTGGGCTTCCTTCCGAAGGTGGCGGTGACACAGGTGTTCCGGCGCCTCAGGGGGCGTTGATCGAGGCCGCGCGGGCCCGCCCTCCCGAGCGACTTCCGTGTCGCCGCACGGTCGCACGCTCGCCCTGACCTACCGCTGCGCCAACGACCTGTCAGGCGAGCGGGTCGCGGAGGTCGAGCCGAGACTGCGCATCTTCCATGGGACGTGCGCATGCGCGTGGTTGCCGGAGGCACGACATGGATGAGGTTCGGTCGGTGGGAACGGGGAAGGCTCGCGGAGGGCCGACCCCTGGCACGGCGAAGGCTTGGGGTGGCATCGACCTGGGCGGAACCAAAATCGAGGCGGTCATCATCGATGAGACAGGCAAGCCGATAGGCCATGCGCGCCATCCGACGCCGGTGCAAGGCAAGCCGGAGGAGGTGGTGCGGGAGATGTATGGGACGCTGGAGGAAGCGGCGGTGACGGCGGGGTTGTCCTCTCGGCGCCTCGAGGGTGTGGGAGTGGGGGCGCCCGGCGCGGTGGATGCGAGGGCGGGGACGCTGGCCCGGGTGAGCAACGTGGGGCGTGGATGGACGGAGCCCTACCCCATGGCGAGCGACCTCTCGAATCTGGTGCACGGCCGGGTGGTGTTGGGCAACGACGTCCAGGTTGCGGTTGTCGCGGAGTATCGCCTGGGGGCTGGGAGGCCCTATCGATCGGTGCTGGGGGTGTGGTGGGGCACGGGCGTGGGCGGGGGGCTTGTGTTGAACGGGGTGTCCTGGCGAGGCCGTGGAGCGGCGGGCGAAGTCGGCCACATGGTGGTGAAACAGGGTGGGGCTCGCTGTGGTTGCGGACGGTACGGGTGCCTGGAGGCGTATGCGGGGCGCGCGAGGATGGAACGCGAGGCGCGAAAGGCCGAGGAGGAGGGCAAGAAGACGGTCCTCTTCGAGATGATGAAGAAGAAGCAGCGCACGCGCCTGACGAGCAGCATCTGGAAGAAGGCGCTGAAGGAGAAGGACCCCCTGGCCACGAAGCTCATTGAGCGGGCGCTGCGGATGATGGGCGTGGGGATTGCCTCGGCCATCAATCTGACGGACGTGGACGCGGTCATCCTGGGAGGTGGCCTGGGCACGAGGCTGGGCGAGGAATACGCGGACCGACTGCATGAGGCCATGCGTCCCCACATCTTCATGCCCGGGCGTCAGCCCCCCGTGCTGGCGGCGGAGCTGGGAGAGCTGGCGGGAGCCATTGGTGCGGCCCTGCTCACGGAACCGCCGATGAAATAGCGATTGCCTGCTGTGCTTGAGAGTTGAACCGCACGCAGTGCAGTCTGGAGTTGCGAAAAACGCCAGGCGCTCGATGCTACCGCCCGTACCACGTCCGGCCAGGACTCGAGGCTTAGGAGTTCAAGGGCTGTGATGGTTGTGGTCGTGTTTGTTGTTTGCCGAGAGCGATGGCTGGCTGCTCGATGTATCTCCAGGACATCATCGCAAGCAGAAGCGTGACAAGGAGGGACAACGCCGCGTTCCACCACCACGGCATGGGGCCTCCCAGCAAGGCCGTGACGGCTTGCTGCACGGGGAAGGCATAGATGTAGAGGCCATACGAGAAGTCCCCGTGGCGTCCGAAGTGCGCGAGCCTGCTCGGGAGGAACGCGAGGTACAGCACGAGGTACGCGCCACAGGAGCCGATGGCGACAGGGAGGCCCTTGCCCGCCATCGACGTGGCGGTGAGCACCAGGACACAGGCCACCGCGAGCCATGGACTCATCCTCACGCGCTCTCTCCAGAGATAGAGCACCAGGCCCCCTCCGAAGTAGAGCCCGAGGAGCGGCCAGAAACCCAGGCGGCCGATGTGCAGGAAGGACAGCACCGCCGTGACACACCACCCGGCCAGCGCCAGTTCCTTGCGCAGCAGTCCCGTGACTCCCAATCCCAGCACGAGCAGGTAGAAGCCGACTTCGTACTTCAGCGTCCACAGCGAGCCATTGACGGCGCTGGGATACACGTTCCCTTCGAACACCCCGGGCAGGTTCCACTGCGGATTGATGAGGGTGAAGTTGCGCAGCAGGAAGCGGTACGTGTCGGGCGCCGTGAAGTACTCACCCAGCGGGTAGGTGGTGAACGCGGCGCCGAGCACGAGCGTCGTCAGCAGGAGCGACACCGCCAGCCCCGGGAAGATTCGCAGCGTGCGCGCCAGGACGAAGCTTCGGACGTCGCGCGTCCGCTCCCAGCTTCGGGTGATGAGGACCCCACTGATGACCAGGAACACCGCCACGCAAACCAACCCGAGCGAGACCTGGCCGTGGGTGAAGACGGTCAGCGGCTCGGGGCTCCCCTGAGGGCCCTCGCCCAGCGGAAAGGAGTGGCTGACGATGACGCCCGTGGCCGCGGCGAAGCGCAGGAAGTCCAGGTTGTTTCCCCGGCCTTCGAGACACTCACTCAACGTGGGACGTGGCCGGGGCGCCATGGGGGAGGGCTGCTCAACGCGTCTCGTGGAGTTGGGGATACGGCCCCTGCACCTGCGCCCAGCGACTCGCCAGCACGAACAGAATCTCTCGCACGGAGTCTCCCCGGAACGCGAGCACGGGACTGGCGAGCCCGGCACCGAGCAGCCGCGCAAACGCCTTCCAACGCGCCATGCCTCCGGAGCGCCGTCCCAGATAACGCGCCTGGAGGGTCTGCTCGCTGCGCACCACGCCCACGATGAGTCGGAAGAAATAGCGCGTCTCGAAGCGCGAGCGCGGAATGACGTGCCACACCTTCAGCGCGGGAGCGTAGAGCCGACGATGGCCTGCCTTGCCGAGCAGGAAGCCCAGCTCGATGTCTCCTCCACTCAGGAGTTGGTTGCCGAGCCGATCCGGCATGAGCTGCTCCGGCGTTCGCCACGGCACGGCCTCCAGGACGGCCGCGCGCCGCAGCCACAGCCCGGCTCCAATCGTGGGTGCGAGCGTGGCTCCCGCCCCGAAGTCGACGAGGTCATCCCCCATCCGGTGATTGATGGCGAGAAGATGCTCGCGCCGGGAGATGCTGGGCGGAGGCGGCGTCTCGTACCGGGGATAGATCCGGGAGACCACCACGCCGATTGCCGCGTCCTCGAAGTGCGCCAGCCCGTCGGCGAGGAAGTTCGGCTCGGGGATGTTGTCGTCGTCCAGGAAGCAGATGACCTCGCGCCGCGCGCTGTGGATTCCGCACAGGCGCGCGAAGAGCAGCCCCTGGCGGGCTTCATGGACCACGCGCACGTCCACGCCTCGGCGACGCAGTCCCGCGACGGCCGGGCTGTCTTCCACCACGCGCGCCGTCCCGTCCGCCGAGTTGTTGTCCACCACCACCACCTCGAAGCACGCGCTCGGCGCCTGCTGCGCGAGCAGGGCTTGAAGCGGCGCTTCCACGCGCCTTGCTCCGTTGTAGGTGGGGATGACCACCGTGACGCCCGCTGAACTCATCGGCGTGCCTCGGACTCACGAGGACGCGCCCAGAGCAGCCCGTTCACCTCGCCATTCCAGAGGCCGGGAGTGACTTCATGGCCCAGCGCTTCGAGGGGCTGCTCGCACCAGGTCTTGCCGTCCGGCCTCTCCCGGGTTCGATGCCACTCCATGACGAGCGTGCGAATCCGCAGGCGCGCGAAACGTAGGTCGCGGCGACCCAGCGGCAGCGCCCTCCAGGCGAGGTACCGCGGCTGGCTCAGCGACGTCAGTCGGTCCCTCAGTCGTGCCATGGTGTTCCTACGGGGACAAGACGCCCGGAGGGAGCGCCCCACGCGTCAACAGCCAGTCTCGCAGCTTGAGGCAGGGTTTCTCCACCGTGACATAGGTCACCCAGGCCACGCCCAACGTCAAGGCGAGGTACGCGAAAAGGTCCAGCCCCCAGGCGCCCAGGCTGGTGCCCAGCCGCTCCACCACTCGGACCAGGAGCCCATGCCAGAGGTAGGCGCCGTAGGAGAGCAGCGCGGTCTGATAGACGCCCCAGCGCAGGCCGCGTGGAAGCTGGAGCGACTCGATGCCCACGAGCACCGCGCCGAAACCCACCGCCAGCCCGGCGAAGATCCAGACATGGCTCGACGTCGTCACGATGGCGCCGTAACGCCCCACCGTCAGCGCCAGCACCCCCACTCCCGCGAGGGCACACGCTGTACGCCGGTGCCGAGACCAACTCCTCCACGTGGGTGCGGTCCGGGCCAGGAACACCCCGATGCCGAGCCCGTCCAGGTGCAGCTCGGTGGACCAGGGCGCGAACGTGGAGAGGCCCGTCACGGGCAGGTCCGCCGGCAGGTTCCGCGAGAAGAGCCAGCGAGCCACGACACTCACCGCCATGGGCGCAAGCCACGCCCAGGCGGGCCATCGTCGCCCCCCCAGCGAGAAGGCGAGCAGCGGCAGCACGACGTAGAAGTGCTCCTCCACGCACAGCGACCAGCTCTGCACGAAGTCGCGCGGCATCGTGAAGTTCTGGAGGAAGAGCGCGTAGTGCCAGCCTCCGCCCACGAAGGGCGTGCCCACCGTCCAGGGCTTGAGCGCGTAGAACGCGAGCACGACGAAATACAGCGGCAGGGTGCGCATCCAGCGCTTCAGCCAGAAGGTGCGCAGCCGGGAGCCCAGGGGAGGTTCACCATCCTCGGCGAAGACCTGCCGGCCGACCAGGTATCCCGAGAGGACGAAGAAGAGGTCCACGCCCATCCACCCATGCGCGAAGGCGAAGCGCACCGGGAGCGGCACGGCGTCATGGATGACCGCGGGCGCGTGGAAGACCAGCACTCCGAGGATGGCGAAGGCCCTCAGGACATCCAGCCCATCCATGCGTCGCGTGGAAGCGATGTCGGCGCTCAACGCGTGACTCCGCGCGGGTGATGCTCGCGGGCTCGTGGGAGGGGGGAAGACCTGGTGGGGCACATGCGGGTGGTGGGTGCATTGTGTCCCCCGTCCCAGGGGCGTCAACAACGGACCGCGAAGGGCCTGGCCGCAGGGCAGGCGTGGCACAGAGGTCAGCCATGACACTTCCAGGCCCCGCCGGAGCCCGCATGGCCGCTCGCTGGGGGACGACTCGGGCGACATCAGGGTGTCGGACAGGAACGCTCATTGACGCGCCGTGACGCTCACCGTCAGCATGGTGGGAGCGGCCCTTCTCGATGATCACCTTCTTCGTCGCGTTCCTTGTCTCGTTGATGGTGGCCCTGGGCCTCACGTATTTCGTGCGCAACCAGGCGCTGGCGTGGGGCTGGCTGGACCAGGCCAACTCGAGTCGCAAGGTCCACGTCCGGCCCATCCCTCGGCTGGGTGGAATCGGCATCGTGGCGGGGTTCTTCGCCCCCCTGTGCGCGCTGTTCCTGGTGGACTCCGGCGTGGGACACCACTTCCGGCTCCACACCGAGCTGATTTCGGGCCTGTTCATGGGGGGCGCGGCCATCGCCGCGCTCGGGCTGTATGACGACCTGCGAGGCGCGGGCGCACGGCTCAAGTTCAGCGTGCAGCTCATCGTGGCGCTCGGGCTCTACCACCTGGGCTTTCGCATCGAGGTCATCGCCAATCCGTTCGGCCCCGAGCTGACACTGGGCGCGCTGAGCCTGCCGTTCACCGTGCTGTGGATGGTGGGCGTCATCAACGCGCTCAACCTGATTGATGGCCTCGACGGGCTCGCGGGTGGTGTGGCGTTCTTCGGCGTGAGCACCAACTTCATCCTCGCGCTGTCGCGCGGTGACGTGCTGCTGTGCCTGCTGATGGCGGCGCTCGCGGGCGCCATCCTCGGGTTCCTCGTCTTCAACTTCAACCCGGCCTCCATCTTCATGGGGGACACCGGCAGCATGTTCCTCGGCTTCGTGCTGGCGGCGGTGGCCATCAAGACGAGCACCAAGAGCGGCACGGCCGTGGCCATGCTCGTGCCGGTGATGGCGCTGGGCCTGCCCCTCATGGACACGCTGCTCGCGGTGGTGCGCCGCTCGCTCCTCGGGCGACCGCTGTTCAGCGCCGACAAGGAGCACATCCATCACCGGGTGATGAGCCGCATGGTGCTCAGCCACCGCTCCGCCGTGCTGGTGCTGTACGGCCTGTGCGGCCTCTTCATGTTGACGGCCCTGGGGCTCAACTTCGCCAACAGCGCGCAGAGCGCCTTGCTGCTGTGTGGCATGGGCGTGGTCATCGCGGTGATGATGCGCAAGCTGGGGTATCTGGACCTGGGCCGCGCGGGCGACATGCAGCAGCGCCGCCAGAGAAACATCCGGCTGCGCTCGCTGGTGAAGGAGGTCATTGGCGCCGTGCGCGAGGCGAGGTCCCTTCAAGAGGTCTGGGGCGCCGTGCGGCTCCTATCGGAGGTGCTGGACGTGTCGCGGCAGGAGCTGCGCTTCCAGCACCTGCGCGACGGACTCCTGGACGGCGTTGTCTTCGAGACCCAGCGTGCCGCGGGCCTGTCGATGCCCTTCGAGCTGCGCCTGGAAGTGAAGGACGAAGAAGTGGTGCTCGGCTCGCTGCTGCTCGTCTGGCGCGATGGCCGCACTGCCATCGACCGGGACGAGGAGCTGGCGCTGGAGCTGGTGGCGGACGCCGTCGCCGAACGCGCCGCGGGGCTCCTGGCGGTGGCGGATGCCGACCCCGCGCGCGTCGTCGTCCTGAGAAGATGACGACGGCGGTGGGCTCAAGCGCTCTCGTCGCGCTGCTGCGCTCCTGGCCCAAGCCCCCCGCGAGAGGGGCTCCCGAAGGCGACGAGGCCACTGCCTTCGTGCGCGGGGCCGTCCGCCACGGGCTCGCCGGGTTCGTGGCTCACGCGGTGGGGCAGGTGGGTTGGGAGCTGCCCGCCGATTCGGGCGCACTGTTGCGCCGCGAGTCCCTGACGGGCGCGGCCCGCTCGCTCCAGGTGAAGGCCCTGCTGCTGAGAAGCCTGGAGGCGCTGGCCTCCGAGGGCATCGTCCCCGTGTCGCTCAAGGGGTACGGACTGGCGCAGCGGCTGTATCCGGACCCGCTCCAGCGCGCCACCCGCGATGTGGACCTGCTGGTGTCACGGGGCGAGGTCGAGACGGCCGTGCGCATCCTCACCGGGCTGGGACTGACGGCGCGTCCGACGCGCGATGGGCGCCACGCGGACCTGGACTCGCACCACCTGGAGCTGGAGGGAAAGGCGGGGCTCGTGGAGCTGCACTTCCGTGCCCTCGCGGGCTGGGGACGGACGCTGGAAGGCGACGCGCTGGTGTCGCGTGCGGTGGAGGGAGCACTGGAGGGCCAGCGGGTGCGGTGGCTCTGTCCCGAGGACGAGGCGGTGTACCTGGCCCTTCACGCGAGCCACCACTTGTTGCAGCGCCTGGCGTGGCTGTTCGACCTGAAGCTCCTGGCGGCGCGGGGATTGGACTGGGACCGCGTCGTCGCGGGGGCTCGTGGAACGGGCCTGCCACAGCTCGTGTTTCACGGCTGGGAGGTCGCGAGGAGGCTCCTGGGCGCACCGGTGCCGGAGGCCGCGCTGGAAGCCCTGGCGCCTCCCTGGTGGCAGCGGCGGCTCGCGCGGAGGTTCTTCACGGAAGAACGACTGGTGGAAACGGAGCTGGTTCGCAGCCGGCCGCGCTGGATGGCGGCGAAGCTGCTGCTGGCGCCCGAGCCGGGGGCGATGGTCCGCTATGCGCTGCGGCGCCTGGACACCGCGATACGCCCCTCTTCGGACAGATGAACCGTCGCCCCCAGGGGCGGGCCTTTGTCCTGTGTCCACCACGCCGTCATCCCGTGGGGCTCAGGCAGTGATTGCAGGCGATGCGGTGGGCCCGTTAAAGGGGGCCACCATGCCGCTCAGCCTGCTCGACACCTTCCGCGTCCTCGCTTCGTTCGAACCACCGCGAGGAGCCCTCAAGGGCGCGCCCTGGGAGGAATACGTCGACTGGGCCATCGCCCAGGGCCTGGCCCCGCTGGCGGCCTACAACCTGGAGTACCGCCTGGGCGCCAGCGCCGCGCCCGAGTGGGCCCGAGACAGGCTGCTCGCCATCTACCAGGGCTCCGTCAACGACAACGTGATGAAGCTCGTCAACTTCAAGCAGGTGGTGGACGAGCTGCAAGGCCGCAAGCTGGTGCTCATCGGCTCCGCCGCCTTCGCCGAGGCGCTCTACCCGCACATCGGCTTCCGCCCCGTGCTGGACCTCCAACTCCTCATGCGCCGCATGGACGTGGACGGCTTCGCGGGCTTCCTCTCCAACCACGAGTTCAAGCCGGAGACGGACACCTCCCACAGCGGCGCCACGAAGCTCGTCTCCGACGGGCGCACCGCCATCTACCTCTACTCCGACATCCTGGGTCCCCAGCGCCGCGAGCAGACCGCCGGCATCATCGAGCGCGCCAAACCCATGAAGGTCTACGGCCCCTCCATGTTCCGGGCCGACCTGGAGGATTCGGTCCTCCTCGTGTGCCTGGAGCACGCGCGTCAGGGGTATGACGTACCCTGGCTGTCCTTCATCGACCTGCGAGAGCTCGTCACCGGCGCCAAGTGGATGGGCGGCGTGTACTCCCGGCCGCTCGACATCCCCGCGCTGCTCGCCCGGGCCGCGGAGTGGCGCCTGGAGCGCGCCCTCTACACGTCGCTGTCCATCGTCGCCCGGCTCTTCCCGGAGGCCGCCGCGGAGGCCACCGCCGCCTTGCCGCCGCTGCGTCGGGCCACTCGGGAGCTGCTGGACCGGACGGTGGTGGGTCCAGTCAGCACCCCCGGGCGCACTTCGGCTCTCAGAGGCTTGGAAAGAGTGCGCCGTCTGCTCACGGGGCAGTGAGGCTGCCCGGCCGCTGTGCGGGCCCCGGGGACGGGCTTTCTTTCCGAGCGCGTCCCGGCGTATGAGTTCTGGTCAAGACACCTCCCCACTGGGACTCTTTCAATGCGTATCGCCATCATCGGAACGGGCTACGTCGGCCTGGTCGCGGGCACCTGCTTCGCGGACTCGGGCAACGACGTCACGTGCGTGGACATCGACGAGCGGAAGATCCGGATGCTCCAGGCGGGCGAGGTGCCCATCTACGAGCCCGGCCTCGAGGAGCTCATCAAGAAGAACGTCCGCGAGAAGCGCCTGTCCTTCACGCGCGACCTGCCGGAGGCGGTCTCCAACGCGCACGTCGTCTTCATCGCCGTGGGCACGCCCGAGGGTGAGAGCGGCGACGCCGACCTCCAGTACGTGCTGGCCGCCGCCGAGCAGATTGGCAAGGCGATGAAGCAGTACACCGTCGTCGTGGACAAGAGCACCGTGCCGGTGGGCACCGCGGACAAGGTTCGCGACGCCATCCGCAAGGTGACGAGCGTCGAGTTCGACGTCGTCTCCAACCCGGAGTTCCTCAAGGAAGGCGCCGCGCTGGACGACTTCCTCAAGCCGGACCGCGTCGTCATCGGCGTGGACTCCGAGCGCGGCCGCAAGGTCATGGGCGAGCTGTACGCGCCCTTCGTGCGCACCGAGAACCCCGTGCTGTTCATGGACACGCGCTCGGCGGAGCTGACCAAGTACGCCGCCAACGCGATGCTCGCCACGCGCATCTCGTTCATGAACGACATCTCCGCGCTGTGCGAGAAGGTCGGCGCGGACGTGGACTTCGTGCGCAAGGGCCTGGGCTCCGACAAGCGCATCGGCTACCCGTTCCTCTTCCCGGGCGTGGGTTACGGCGGCTCGTGCTTCCCCAAGGACGTGAAGGCGCTGGGCGCCACCGCGCGTGAGTTCGGCCTGGAGCTGGACCTGCTGCGCGCTGTGGAGCGCACCAACGAGCGGCAGAAGAAGCTCCTGGTGAACAAGGCGACCAAGCACTTCGGCGGCTCGCTGGAGGGCAAGAAGTTCGGCGTGTGGGGCCTGGCCTTCAAGCCGAAGACGGACGACATGCGCGAGGCGCCGTCCATCGACGTCATCGAGGGCCTCATCGGCAAGGGCGCGTCGGTGGTGGCGCACGACCCGGTGTCCACGCACACCGCGAAGCGCGTCTTCGGTGACCGCATCCGCTACGCCAGCGTGCCGTACGAGGCGCTGGAGGGCGTGGACGCGCTCTTCGTCGTCACGGAGTGGAACGAGTTCCGCCACCCGGACTTCGAGCGCATGAAGTCGCTGATGAAGGCGCCGGTCATCTTCGACGGCCGCAACGTGTTCGACCCGGTGCGCATCCGCGAGCTGGGCTTCACATACTACGGCATCGGCCGCCGGTGAGCCGAGGCGGTTCGCTCGATGCCCTGACGGGGCTGCGTTTCTTCGCGGCCCTGCATGTCGTGTTGTTCCACTTCGCGCGCCCGGCCCTGGAGCCGGCGCCGGAGTGGCTGCGGAACTTCGTGGGCGCGGGCTACTCCGCCGTGGGCGTCTTCTTCGTCCTGTCCGGCTTCGTCCTCGCCTGGAACTACCTGGACGTCGACGGGCGGATGGAGACCGGGACGCGCGCCTTCCTCGTCGCCCGTGCCGCCCGCGTCTATCCCGTCTATCTGCTGACCTTCCTGCTGTCCGCGCCGCCCACCGTCCTCGCGTCGGTGGCGGATAACGGCTGGAAGCTCGCCTGCGTGAAGCTCGCGGTGGGCGCGGTGGCGACGCTCGCGCTGGTGCAGGCCTGGGTGCCGCGGCTGACGCTGTACTGGAATCCCCCGGGCTGGTCCGTGGCGGTGGAGGGGTTCTTCTATGCCCTTTTCCCCCGGCTCGCGCGGTGGCTGCCCACGCTGCGTCCCTCGCGGCTGCCCATGTTGATGGGCGCGGTCTGGGTGCTGGGGCTGACGCCGCCGGTGCTCTACCTCGCGCTGCGGCCGGACGGGCCGGGGGCGCTGGACGCGCACTCGGGAGGCGTGTGGCTGTCGGTGGTGAAGTTCACCCCGCTGGCGCGGCTGCCGGAGTTCCTCTTCGGGGTGCTGCTGGGCTGGTGCTTCGTGCGCGAGCGCGCGGCGGGTGGGGCGAAGGGCTCGGGCGCGGTGCTGGCTTCAATCGGCGCGGCGCTGCTGGTGGCGGCCGGTGCGGCGGGGGAGTGGATTCCCTATCCGCTGATGCACAACGCGCTGCTGGCGCCCGCGTCGGGGCTGCTGGTGTACGGGCTGGCGCGCGGGGGAGGGTGGCTCGGCTGGGGGCTGTCGCGCCCGCTCGTGGTGCATCTGGGGGCGGCGAGCTACGCGCTGTACCTGCTGCAGTACCCCGCGGGCGAGGCGGCCATGAAGCTGGAGCGCGTGCTGTCGCCCTGGGTGGACCTCAACACGCCGCTGGGGTGGTTGGGCTCGGTGCTGCTCTTGGCGGTGCCGACGTCCGTGCTGGTGCACCGGTACGTCGAGACGCCGCTTCGCTCCCGGGTGCGCAAGGCGCTTCAGCCCTGGGTGGATGCGGAGGGTACCGCGGGCGCGGCCCGGACTGGGGTGTCGGGGGCCTGAGCCGGCCGCGTCAGTCGACGCCGCCCGGACGGGCGATGCCGCACTCGCGCTTGCCTTCGGGGGTTTCAATCTTCTTGCAGTCGCAGCCCTCGAGCTTCGCCTCGCAGACGACCTCGTCCTCGGGCGTGGGCTCCACGCGGCTCTCGTCGAGCGAGGCGTTCTGGAGGCACAGCTCCTTCTCCACGGAGTTGATGGAGCAGTCGCACAGCTTCTCGGACAGCTCGCGGCAGGCCCCCTTGCAGCCGGTGAGACCGGACAGGGTGGAGCAGAGGAGGGCGGCGGTGAGGAGGAAGCGGCGCATGGGTGCGGCGAACATGCCAGAAGGTCTTCCGGATGCAAGCCAACTCCGGGCCCGGTCGTGCATGAACGGATGCCGGACAGGCCCGCTCGCTCGTCCTGACTCCCGGGCCTGGGAGGGCCGGCGAGCCGAGGTGCCCCTGCGTCCCGAGGGCAGCGCGGCTTTCAACGCCTGACAGAGGGGGCTGGTTCTCCCCCTGGTGCCACCTGACGCCCTCGTGAGCTCCCGAGACGCGGGCCTCGACGGAGTGGACCCGCGAGCCCCGTGAGGGACGCGGCCGGGGGCCCACGGGCTTCGAGCTTGCCGGCTCTGTCAGCCGCCGAGCGGGAACCCGGGACGGAAAGAAGAGGCCTCCGAGGCTCGTGTCATACTCTCCGCCCCGCTCCGAATGGCCTCCTCGCATCGCAGCTGCTCCCGGTACACCCGGCTCGCTGAAGTGGCCCTGGCCACTCTTGTCGTGGTGTGTCCGCTGGCGCTCGGCGGCGCGGCGAGGTGGGTGGCCTGGCCGTTGATGGGGCTCGCGGGCGCGGCGGCGCTGCTCGCGGGAATCGGGGCCCGGCGCCAGGGCCAGTCGCTGCGTGTTCCCCTGCTGGCCGTGCCCCTGGCGGCGAGCGTGGTGCTGTGCGCGGTGCAACTCGTCCCCCTGCCGGAGGGGGTGCTGCGCGTGCTGAGTCCGGAGGCCGCCGCGCTGCGCGAGTTCGCGCTGGAGCCGCTGGGCCTCACGGGCGCGCGGCCAGTGTCGTTGGACTCCTCGGCCACGTGGCGCGAGCTGTCCAAGCACCTCGCATATCTCATGACCTTCCTCGCCGCGGTCCAGGTGTGTCGGGCCCGGGACAGCCGTCGGCGCCTTCTCGCGGTGGTGGCGTTCAGCGGCGCGGCGGTGGTTGTCGTCGGCCTGGGACATGCGCTGCTCGGCATGCACTCCCTCTTCGGGATGATGCCCTGGGTGCATGCGCGGCCCCCGCTGATGACGTTCTTCGCCAACCCCAACCACCTCGCGGGCTTCCTCGGGCTCGCGGCCTCGGTGGGCGTGGGGCTGGCTCTCACCACGCGGCCTCGCTCGAAAGCGCTGCCCTTCGCGCTGGCGGCGGGCGCCAGTGGCCTCGGGGTGCTGCTGTCGCTCTCGCGCGGGGGCATCGCCTTCTTCCTCTTCGGACAGGCGCTGCTGATGCTGTGGCTGGTGCGTCAGCGCCGCGAGGGCGGCGCGCCCCGATGGGCCCGGAGCACCGCCGCCCTGCTGGGTCTGCTGGCGGTGCTGGCGGTGGGCGCCTACGTCGCGGCGGACTCGCTGTGGGCCGAGGCACGCTCCGCGAACAGCATCGAGAAGCTGAGTCAGTCCAAGGTGGCGCTGTGGCCGATGATGGCGCAAGCCGCGCGAGCCTTCCCCGTGCTGGGCATGGGGCGCGGCGCGTTCGAGGCGGTCTTCCCTCGCTACCAGTCCGAGCCCAACCCGAACACGCTCACGCATCCGGAGAACGCGGTGCTCCAGGCCGCGACGGAGCTGGGCCTCCCAGGGCTGTTGCTGCTGGCCGTGGCGCTCTGGGGCTTCGTGCGGCTGGTGCGCCGCGAGGACCTGGATGCGCTGGAGCTGGCGGTGCTTTCGGGCGTGGCGGCGCTGGGGCTGCATAACCTCTTCGACTTCAGTTGGGAGCTGCCGGCCTGCGCGGTGGCCACGCTGCTCGTGCTGGGCGCGGTGGCCCGGCCTCGGGAGCGCGGCAGGGCAACGGAGGGAGCGCGGCAGGGACTGACGCCATCGCCGGTGTTGCTGGGCGCAAGCGTCGCGCTGACGGTTTTGGGGTTGCTGGCGCTCGTGCCGGGGGCGCACCGTCTGGCGGACGCGGAGGCGGAGCTGGCGGCGCTCGTCAGTGCCCGAGCGCCCGTGGACGTGGTGCACGCCAAGGGCCTGGAGCTCATCGCCCGGCACCCCTCGGACTATCTGCTGTATCGGCTGGTGGCTTCGGCCCATGCCTCGCGCGGAGGTGAAGGCGCGGGGGACACGCTGGCCTTCGTCAATCGCGCGCTGTACCTGGCCCCTCGGGATGCCGTGTCCCATCGAGTCGCTGGGCGCGCGTTGCTGGCCCTGGGCCGCCGCTCGCAAGGCTTCCTGGAGTACCGGCTGGCGCACGAGGCGGGTGATGCCGGTGCGCTCCTGGGAGAAGCGGTGCGCCGGGCGCATTCGGTGGAAGAGCTGGCGACGATGACGCCGGACTCGCCGGAGGTGGCGGGCCGACTCATGGACGCGCTGAGCAACACGCCCGGGCGTCAGGAACTGGCGCTGGCCTACGGGGCCTGGGCCCGGGAGCACTTCGAGGGACGGCACGGCGTGACGGAGCTGTGGACGCGCGAGGCGCGGCTGCGCCTGCTGCGCAAGGAGCTGCTGGAAGCGGAGGCCGCCTGCGCGCAGGTCGAGCGTCGTGAGCCGGAGCGACTGGACACCGCGCTGTTGCGCGCGGAGGTGCTCAAGGGCCGGGGCGAACTCGACGCCTCGCTCGGGGTCGTGGAGGCGCTGCGGGCCCGTCACCCGGGAAACGTGGAGCTGGCCTTCACCCTGGCCTCCTGGCAGTTGGAGGCGGGGCTGACGCGGCGCGCTCGCGAGACGCTCCAGTCGGTGGGCGGCCTCATCTCGGACTACCGCCAGCGGGCGCGGATGCTGTCGATGGAGGCGGACGGCCTGGAGCGTGAGGGGCTGCTGTCTCGCGCGGTGGAGCGACGACAGACGGCGGCGCGGCTGGTGCCGAGCGCGGAGGGGTACTTCGCGGTGGCGCGGTTGCAGGAGTCACTGCGTCGCTATGACGCCGCGGCGCGCTCCGTGCGCGAGGGGCTGGGATTGCTACCGCCCGACTCCCGCGAGGCCGCGCGG
Source organism: Myxococcus sp. CA051A (assembly GCF_013336705.1). Classification (NCBI taxonomy): domain Bacteria; kingdom Pseudomonadati; phylum Myxococcota; class Myxococcia; order Myxococcales; family Myxococcaceae; genus Myxococcus; species Myxococcus sp. CA051A. The sequence continues at coordinate 313,324 of NZ_JABUMS010000003.1, forward strand.
GCGTGGATGACGCGCCTGGAGTCCGCCGAGCGCACCCGGGTGGACACCCGTCGCAAGGAGTTGATGGACGACCCGAGGGCCCAGGAGCTGGAGCACCTGTTGGGAGGGCCGAGAGAGCCGCCCGTGGAGCCCTAGCGTCCACGGACGGCGCGTCATGCGGGCATCGGTGCTTCCTGCTCCATCAGCAGCGGAGTGATGGGAGTCACCGACGGGACGGGTTGCTGCAGTCCCTCGTGGATGAAGGAGGCCACCAGCGGCCACTCCAGCGTGGCGAAGTCCTGGAAGCGCATCTCCAGGGCCTCTTCGTGAGAGCCCGCGCGGATAAGCAGGTGCTCCGTCAGGCTGAGCGTCTCGTCCACCGCGACCGGGAGCCCATACAGCTCGCCGAAGGGCGGCTCGGCCCCCAGCTCGCAGTCCGGGAAGTGCTCGGAGAACTCCCGCTCCGTGGCGAGCCTCGCCGTGCGACAGCCCAGAAGCTCCTGGACGCGCGCCAGGTCCACGGTGCCCGCGGCGGGCACGACGAAAATCCACGGCTGTCGGTCCGCCATGACGATGACGGACTTGGCCACGCGCCAGCCCGAGACATGGAGCGCCTGGGCCAGCTCCTGTGCTGTGACGGCACGCGGGTGCCAGTAGCGCTCATAGAGGACACGGTTGTGTTGCAGATAGTGCTGGATGGATGCCGGAATCACGGGGCGTCACCTCCTTGATGGAAAGGTGCTCACCCCGACGGTTCCGACCACCACACCCCACGCCCCTCGGCACCATGGCCGTCCGAGGGGCGCCCGCTGACTCGTCACTGGAGCAGGCGAGCGGGCTTCCGCCCCTCACTGCTGGAAGTCGTAGACGCTTCCCAGCTTGAGGATGCGTGTGAGCTCATTTAGCGCGGTCATCGTCTCACGCGCCAGCTGCGGGTCCTGCAGGTCGCGCGGGCGCAGCACCTCGCGGTAGTGGCGGCGCACCCATGCGGCCAGGGACTCGTGGAGGGCGGGCGTGTAGAAGACGTCGGCGTCGATGGCCCGGCGCTCGGTATCCGTCAGCCACACGCGCTGGCGCAGGCACGCGGGGCCTCCGCCGTTGTTCATGGACTGGCGCACGTCCAGGTAGTGCACGGCCTTCACCGGGGTGTCCTCGGCGAGGATGCGCTCCAGGAAGCCGCGCGCGGCGGGCGTCTCGCGGCTCTCCACCGGAGCCACAATCGCCATCGTCCCATCCGGCAGCGTCAGCACCTGCGAGTTGAACGGGTACGCCTTCACCGCGTCCTTGGGCGGCAGCTCCGCGCTGCTGGCCACCACCGCGCGGAAGTCCGGTCCCAGCTTCTCGCGCAGCACCTGGAGCAGGCCCGGGTAATCCACGAACGCCAGCTCGTGCAGCATGAGGAAGCGCTCGTTGCCCACCGCGAGCACGTCCGTGTGGAAGGCGCCCGCGTCGATGCCATCCGGGTGTTGCTGCGGGAAGAGCACGCAGCGCGCGTCCAACTGGTGCAGCCGCGCCAGCGCCTGGCTCGACTCCAGCGTCTGCCGGGCGGGGAAGCGCTTGGGGCCGGGGACGTCCTGCCACGCGCTGCGCCCCCAGGCGAGCAGGTGCACGCCTGGGTGTCCCGGAGTGGCCAGCCGTGTGTGGTTGGCCGCGCCCTCGTCCGCGAAGTGGCTGCCGGGCGGCAGCGGCGCATGCACCGCGAAGTGCTTCTCGTTGGCGAAGATGGCGCGCAGCACCGAGTGCGTCGTCTCCGCCTCCAGCGCGCGGTGGAACATCTGCGACAGGTTGGCGGGCGTCAGGTGGACGCGCCCGTCGGCCGTGTCCGTGCTCGGCGCCACGGTGGCGGCGTTGGCCGTCCACATGGAGGAAGCGCTGGAGGTGAGCCGCAGCAGGTGCTCGCCCTCGCGCGCGGCGCGGGTGATGACCTCCTCGTCCGTGCCGGTGAAGCCCAGGGCGCGCAGGGCGCGCAGCGAGGGGCGCGGCTGGGGAGGCAGCACCGCCTGGCCCACCCCCAGGCTGGAGACGAAGCGCATCTTCTCCAGGCCCTGGAGCGCGGCTTCGCGGGGATGGCTCGGCTCTCCGACATGGCTCTGCGACGCCAGGTTACCGGGCGACAGGCCAGCGTAGTTGTGAGTAGGACCGACGAGCCCGTCGAAGTTGTATTCGCGCATGGGGTATGGAGCGACTGTGGAGCATCCCCCCTTAGCAAAGCGCCTGAAACGTTTCCTCCGGTACCTGCTCATCCGCAGCGTCCTGTTGTGCCTTCAACCCCTCCCCCTGGGTTGGGCCCGGGCCCTGGGCTTCCGCCTGGGCGGACTTGCCTACACGCTGGCCGGTGGGGAGCGTCGCAAGGCCTTGAAGTCCCTGACCGTGGCCTTCCCGGAAAAGTCCGACGCGGAGCGGCAGGCCCTGGGCCGCGCCTCCTTCCGGCACCTGGGCGCCGCGGCGCTGGAGGTGGCCTGTACGGGCGCGCTGGACCGGGGGCTGGAAGAGCTGGTGGCCTGGCCGGACGCGGACCGGGCCGTGCTGGACGCGGCCCTGGCGAAAGGCAAGGGCGTGGTCTTCATCACCGGCCACGTGGGCAACTGGGAGTTGCTCGCCCGCCGAGTGGCCCGCGCGGGCTACCCCAGCCAGAGCATCGCGAAGGAGACCACCGACCCCCGGCTCACCGTGTTGGTGGAGCGCTTCCGGGCGCGGGGCGGGGTGCGCAGCATCTGGCGCGGCCAGGACGGGGCGGCGCGGGCCATGCTGCGCGCGCTGCGTGCCGGGGAAATCCTGGGCCTGCTCATCGACCAGGACACGAAGGTGCAGTCGCTCTTCGTGCCCTTCTTCGGGGAGCTGGCGGCCACGCCCCGCGCGCCGGCGGACCTGGCGGTGCGCACGGGCGCGGCGGTGGTGACGGGCTTCTGCCACCGCGTGGAGGGTGGGGGCTACCGGCTGTCGATGGAGGAGGTACCCGTGCCCGTGAGCGAGGACCGCGAAGTCGCGGCGCTGGAGCTCACCCAGGCCCTGTCGGCGCGCATCGAAGCGGCCATCCGGCGCACCCCCGAGCAGTGGGTGTGGATGCACCAGCGCTGGAAGACGCGCCCTCCGGTGGCCCCCCAGCCCGTGCTCGCCGAGGCGGCGCACGCCACCGCCCGGTGATAGAAGGCACCCGTGCCGCGCCTGTCCGTCCGACTCCTCGCCGCCTGCCTGCTCGTCGCCGCGTGCTCTCCGCGCCGCCCGGCGGAGGCGCCCCCACAGCAGCCTCCGCCCCAGGTGGTGCTCCATGGGGCCCGCCTGATGTCCTACGAGGGCGAGCGCCTCACGCTGTCGGGTGAAGCCGAGCAGTTGACGTACCAGCGCGCGGGGGGCGACGTGCAGGCCTCCAACGCGACGCTGCGCATCCCCCCGGGCAGCGCCGAGGAGGGCATGTCGGTGGGCACCGCCGCGGGCATGGACATCAGCGCCCCGAATATGGAGGGCAGCCTCGCGTCCAAGCAGCTGGTGGCCTCCGGAGGCGTGGTGGTGCGCACGGGTCAAGGGATGGTGGTGAACACGCCCCGGTTGACCTACGACGCCATCCAGAAGGGCGCGCATGGCAACGAGGGCGTGCAGGTGCGAGGGCCGGCGTACCGGTTGCGGGCGGACCGTTTCTCACTGTCCTTCCCGGATGAGACATTCAACTTCGAAGGCTCGGTGGAGACCGTGCTGGGAGCGGCTGAGCGTGATTGAGTTCCTCGTGATGGCCTTCTTCGTGGCGCAGCCCCTGCCCGCGGCCGCGGCCACGCCTGTCGATGGCGGGACGCCTCCGGTGGCCGATGCCGGCACCGCGAGCCCAGGCCCGAACCCGCTGGGCCCGGTGGACCTGAAGGAGCCGGTTCAAATCAACGCCGACCTCATCGAGGGCGGCAAGTCGCAGGCTACGCTCACCGGCAACGTGAAGGTGAAGCACCGCACCCTGGATTTGAAGTGCGACCGGATGATTGCCTACTTCGCGGAGACCCGCGTGGTGACGCGTGTGGTGTGCACGGGCGGAGTGCACGCGGTGGATGGCGACCGCATGGCCCGGGGTGAGCGCGCCGAGTACGACGTGGCCAGCGGAGTCCTGGTCGTCACGGGCACGCCCGAGGCGCGCCAGGGGACGACGTACATGCGCGGGACGAAGGTGCGCCTCACGTTGGGGAGCGAGCGGCTCGACGTGGAGAACGCCGTCATCATCTTCGAGTCCCCGCCGTCGGCCCCCGCGCCCGCCCGGCGGAAGGCCGCGCCCGCTCGCACGACGCCCGCGCAGCCGCAGGAGGCGAAGCCGCGATGAGCGACGGGAAGCTGCACGCCGATGGCCTGAAGAAGGCCTATCGCGGGCGCCAGGTCGTCAACGGCGTCTCCTTCACCGTGGCCCCGGGCGAAGTGGTGGGCCTCTTGGGCCCCAACGGCGCCGGCAAGACGACGAGCTTCAACATGGTGGTGGGCCTGGTGACGCCCGACGGGGGCCGCGTGCGCGTGGGCGACGAGGACCTCACGCACCTGCCCATGCACCGCCGCGCCCGCCGGGGCGTGGGCTACCTGCCCCAGGAAGCCTCCGTCTTCCGCAAGCTCACCGTGCGCGACAACTTCCTGTCCGTGCTGGAGCTCCAGAAGGGCCTGGACAAGCGCGCCCGCGAGACACGCGCCAACGCCATCCTGGAGGAGTTCGGCCTCACCCACGTCTCCGAGTCCCTGGGCGGCACCCTCTCCGGGGGCGAGCGCCGCCGCGCGGAGATTGCCCGGAGCCTGTTGCCCGAGCCCCGCTTCATCCTCTTCGACGAGCCCTTCGCCGGCGTGGACCCCATCAACGTGGGCGACCTGCAGCGCCAGATTTTCCTCCTCCGGGAGCGCGGATTGGGCGTCCTCATCACCGACCACAACGTCCAGGACACCCTGGGTATCTGCGATCGCGCCTACATCATCACACAAGGGCAGATCCTCGAAGAGGGGACACCCGCCGAGATTGCCGCCTCTCCCCGGGCCCGAGCCGTCTACCTGGGAGAACGGTTCCGTCTCCAGCAGCCCTTGTGAGGACGACTGGCCTTCGGCCAACCGAATGCATAGACTGCGTTGGCCCCGCTTTTGCGTCGACAGGTCAACACGGCCGAGTCACGCCCAGTGCGTGTAAGCTCTTGGTTTCCTTGTGGAATTTTGAATATGCAAGCAAGGGACCACGATTGCGCCACTAGACGTCGTCAGGGTGCCTTGTTACGTTGGCACGGTCTTTGATTGGTCCCGTGTTGTGTAGGGACTGAATCACTCGGGGAGACCCTGTCTCATGGCGATGGAACTCAAACAAAGCCTGAAGCTTGCGCAGCAGCTGGTGATGACGCCCCAGCTGCAGCAGGCCATCAAGCTGCTTCAGCTCTCCCGCATGGAGCTGTTGGAGCAGGTCCGCGAGGAGATGGATCAGAATCCACTCCTGGAGCAGCCGGACGAGCAGGCACCGGGCGACGTGGGGGACAAGGAGCCCGGGGAAGCGTCGCTGGAGGCGGACAACGTCGAGATGCCGCGCGACGGGGACATGCCGGCGGCCACGAGCGACACGGCCACGGAGTTCAAGGCGGACGGCGACGGCCCCCCGGAAATCGACTGGGAGGCGTACCTCAACAGCTACCAGTTCAACGAGCAGACCACCGCCTCCAACAAGGGGAACGTGGCCACGGACGACCTGCCGTCGTTCGAGGCCAACCTCGTCAAGAAGGAGGACCTGGTCGACCAGCTCCAGGAGCAGCTCGGCACGCTGCGCCTGAACGACGCCGAGCGCCGCGTCGCCATGCTCATCCTCGGCAACCTGGATGACGACGGCTACCTGAAGCTGCCGGACGTGGAGGGCGACCCGCTCATCCGCCTGTGCAACGAGGCGGACGTGCCCATGCACGTGGCCGAGCGCACCCTGCGGCGCATCCAGATGCTGGAGCCCCGGGGCTGCGGCGCGCGTGATTTGCAGGAGTGCCTGCTCATCCAGCTGCAGGGGATGAAGGAGCCGCACGCGCCGCTCCTGGGCCTCATCATCAAGCGGCACATGAAGTACCTGGAGAGCAAGAACCTGCCGGCCATCGCCAAGGACCTGAAGGTCACCTTGGAAGAGGTGGTGGAGGCGGTGAAGCTGCTCCCCAAGCTGGACCCGAAGCCGGGCCGCAACTTCAGCGGCGACGACGCGCAGTACATCACCCCCGACGTGTTCGTTTACAAGATGGGGGAAGAGTACACGGTGGTGCTCAACGATGACGGCCTGTCCAAGCTGCGCATCTCCGGCACCTATCGGAACGCGCTGAAGACGGGCGCGGTGGGCCCTGGCCAGACGAAGGACTTCATCCAGGACAAGCTGCGCAGCGCGGTGTGGCTCATCCGCTCCATCCACCAGCGGCAGCGGACCATCTACAAAGTCACCGAGAGCATCGTGAAGTTCCAGAAGGACTTCCTGGACAAGGGCATCGCGCACTTGAAGCCGCTCATCCTCCGGGACGTGGCCGAGGACATCGGCATGCACGAGTCCACGGTGAGCCGCGTGACGACGAGCAAGTACGTGCACACGCCGCAGGGCATCTTCGAGCTGAAGTACTTCTTCAACTCGTCCATCTCCCGCGTGTCCGGCGAGGACACCGCGAGCGAGGCGGTGAAGCACCACATCAAGCAGCTCGTGTCGCAAGAGGACGCGCGCAACCCGTACTCGGACCAGAAGATCGTGGAGCTCCTGCGCTCGCAGGGCACCGAAATCGCGCGCCGCACGGTGGCCAAGTACCGCGAGGTGCTGGGCATCCTCCCGAGCAGCAAGCGCAAGCGGTACTACTGAGTCCGCGACAAGTGGCTCTTTCCCCCGGCTCTCCGGGGGATGAGATTCAGGGGCGCCATGAGCGCCCCTTTTTCTTTCCCCTCCGATGCCGACGCCCCTCGCCGGGCGCTTTTGCCCCTCGTCGTGCCGCCCGTCGTCCTGGAGGGGCGCACGGTGCGCCTGGAGCCCATGGCGCTCGAGCACGCCCCGGCCCTGGCCGCGCTGTGCGAGGACGACATCTTCACCCACTTCTCGGTGGTGCTGCGCACCGAGGAGGACGTGGAGCGCTACATCACCCGGGCGCTCGGGGCGGCGGAGCGGGGCACGGAGCGCCCCTTCGTCATCGTGGAGCGCGAGACAGGGGAGGTCCTGGGTACCACCAGCTACCTGGACATCCAGCGAGAGCACCGGACGCTGGAGATTGGCTGGACGTGGCTGGGCCGCCGGGCGTGGCGCACGCGCGTGAATACCGAGTGCAAGTACCTGCTGCTGTGCCTGGCCTTCGAGACGCTCGGCGTCATGCGCGTGCAGCTCAAGACGGACCGGCGCAACGCGCGCTCTCGCGCGGCGATTGAGCGGATGGGCGCGAAGTTCGAGGGCATCCTCCGCAACCACGTCCTGGTGCGCGGCGGGGTGGTGCGCGACAGCGCGTACTACGGCGTCATCGACACGGAGTGGCCGGAAGTGAAAGCTCGGCTGGAGGGCTTCCTCCAGCAAGCGGGCTAGCGGACAGGCGGGCGTGCGCGGGGGTGGGAAAGGTGACGGCCCGGCGCCGTTCTGCTCCCAGTCCTCAGGGGTGGCGGGTATAGGGTGCGGCCTGTATGCACTCTTCCTCTCGTTTCCCTGGTGGCGCGGTATCGGGAGTCCTTGTCGCGCTCGGACTGCTGGCGGGCTGTGGTGACTCCCTCACCACCGAGTCGGTGGACCTCGTGGCGCTCGCGGACCGCACGCTGACGTACTCGCACGCGGACGTGGACCTGTTCGAAGTGGAGCAGGCCCCGGGCTCCCACCGCGTCACCGTGACATTTTCCCAGGCGGGTGGAGACCGCTGCACCCGCCTGAATGACGGCGCCACCGCGACGTTCAACGGCCAGGCCATGCTCCTGGAGCAGGGCGGCGTCGATGCCACGGCGGGCCGCGACGTGTGCCTGCCCACGCGGGTCTTCTACGAGTTCGACCCCGATGCCTGGGCGGCGATGGGCCCGACGGACGCGCGCGTCGTCATCCAGGATGCGAGCCACACCGTCGTCCTCACGATGAAGGAGGGCCAGGCGAAGCGCTCCTTCACGGGGCCGACGATGCGACTGCTGCGGGGACAGACGTACTCGTTCCAGTGGAACCCGACGACCGAGTCGCTCAACGCCGCCGCCGCCACGCTCCTGCCCGAGGGCGGCTCCGTCACCGCGGGGATGGCCGTCACGCGCGAGGGGGGAAAAATCACCTTCACCGTGCCCGGCCAGCTGGGCGCGGCCACGCATCTCTTGACCTTGAGCGGCACCGTCCAGGGCGAGGTGGTGGAGTGCCAGGGAGTGGCTGCCTGCAGGGGCACCTACTTCCACTCGCAGGAGCAGGTGGTTTCGGTGCAGTGAGCAGGCTGCTCGCCTGAGCCCGTGTCTCACGATACCCGGCTTGAGACACACGGCGTGGCGCAGCGCGTGATTCCGAGGGGTTGAAGAGTCTGGTGCCCCGCATGAATGCGGGCCAGCGACGCCGGGTTGTCAGCCCCCGGACGCGTGGTGCGCTCGGGAAGAGGCAACGTGGGGAGACGGGTTGCTTTCCCGAGGTCAGAAGTTTCTGATCTGTCACGCAGCTCCCCTCACCCTAGGAGGCAGCCACGCATGCAGTTCAACATCACCTTCCGTCAGTTCGGGGCGTCGGATTCCCTTAAAGAATACGCACGCGAGAAGGTCGAGCGGGTGAACAAGCTGTTGGACAGAGCAGGAGAGGCACACGTCGTCTTGTCACTGGAGCGTTACCTCCACCACGCGGACATCACCATCCAATCCGGCGCCTGGGTGCTGCGCGGGCGGGAGAAGAGCGATGACATGTACGCGTCCATCGACCTGGCGATGGACAAAATCGAGCGCCAGCTGCGCCGCTACCGCGACAAGCTGAAGATGCATCACGGTCGAGATCGCGTCCATCACCGCCAGGACCTGGTGAACAGCCTGAAGGTGCGTCACGCCGTCTTCGAGGTGCCGGAAGCGGAGGAGCTGGCCGTCATCGCCGCGACGTCCACGTCGGAGCCGTCCACGACGACGAAGGCCGCGGACCCCGTGGACACGGCCGCCAGCGCCGCGACGCGCGTGGTGCGTGCCACCCAGCTCACCGTCAAGCAGCTGTCGGTGGATGAGGCGGTGATGCAGATGAACCTCATGGACAACGACTTCTACGTCTTCCACAACGTGGAGTCGGATGCGCTGGGCATCGTCTACCGGCGCAAGGATGGCCAGTACGGCCTCATTGAACCCCACGAGCCGCCGGCCCTGGCCGTCGCCGCGGGGACCTGAGCCCGCCCGCCGTCACAGTCCGGTCTGGAAGAGTCGCGCTCCGCCACCCCCCTCGAGGAGGCGGAGCGCGAACACCCCCGTCCGGTGTGGGACGGGGGCGTTGCCGTTCCTTCATGGATGCCGCATCCGGTGCCCGTGGTCGGCCACGTGCACCAGTGTCCCCCCAGCCACCCGGAATGGCGGCTGGCGCATCCATCGCCAGGAACGACGGCGCGCTCGGCGCATATCGGTCCGAAAAAAGACGGCGCGCTCCACCTCTCCCCCGAAAGGTGGAACGCGCCCGGTGGGGCCTGCTGGGCCGAGGCCCCCTTCAGTAGAACTTCTTGCAGGAGTCGGCCTTCTGCTCGTTGCGCGCGTCGCCGCCCGACAGGCTGGAGATGGTCATCGAGGTCGTGACGAGGGGCGCCCGGGTGTTGACGAGCGCCAGCGTCATCAGCGCGGCCCGCTCGCCCAGGGGGCGCTGGTGGAGCGTCGCGGGGAAGGCCAGGGTGACGTCCTTCTCCAGCGCGCTGCCGCACTCGCGCACCCCCGTCAGGGTGTCACCCTCGCGCTTCAGGACGTAGGCGCAGGGCCCCACGCGTCCGTGCAGGTACGTGCCGTCCTCCGTGAGGTCCACCGTCATTCCGCCGAAGGTGCCCCAGACGCGGGTGTCGTCTCCCTCCGCCAGCTCCAGCCGAGTCGCCCGGTAGCCCACCGAGCCCGTCATCTTCTGGTAGTCCCACTCGAGCGACACGGGGTCGCGACGGTAGCGGCCATGCATGGCGTTCTCGGTGATGCTCAGCGTGGAGCTGGGCCCGGTGATGGCGCCGCCTTCCAGGCGCAGGGACTCCTCGGCGGCGTCTCCCAGGGCCACGCCCCGCGCGGTGGTGGCGCAGCCGGTGGTCAGCGCCGAGATGAGGACAAGGCTCGAGCACAGCGTTCGCTTCATGGCGGTCGCTCTCTTCCTGATTCAGTTTCAGTGTGGAGGGTTCACGACGGAAAACGGTCGCCTGGGCGGCGCATATCGCCCCAGGGGACGACCGGGGAGGGTGGCCTGGGGGCGACCCAAGGCCCCCAGGGCCCTGATGCGCAGTGAGCGGCCGTGGGGCCAGGACGACAGGCGACCCTTGCGCGAATCGAGGGTGAGGAGTAATTGCCGCCATCTCAGGAGCGCCAGCGCGGGAGCGTCAGTGAGAATCGCCGAGTTCCTCAGCCCCCAAGCCGTCATCGCGGACATGCAGTCGCGGACGAAGCCGGAGGTGTTGCGCGAGCTGAGCGCCACGTTGGTGCGAGCCCACCCCCTGCTTCAGGAAGACCGGCTGGTGGAGGTGCTGCGCGAGCGCGAGAAGCTGGGCAGCACCGGCATCGGCGAGGGCGTGGCCATCCCCCACGGCAAGCTGCCGGGCATGACGCAGCTCCAGGCGGCCTTCGGCGTGTCCCGGGCGGGCGTGGACTTCGAGGCCATCGACGGGAAGGCCACCCACCTGTTCTTCGCGCTGGTGGCCCCCGAGAACAGCGCGGGCGTGCACCTCAAGGCGCTGGCCCGCATCTCCCGCCTCTTCAAGAATCCCCGCTTCCGGGCCTCCATCCTGGAAGCGCCCACGGCCGCGGACATCCACGCGCTCATCATCCAGGAAGACGCACGGCCCTGAAGTGCCGTGTCCCAACGGGGGGACCCCATGGACGTGGTGTTGCGGCCCATCAACGACCGGTTCTTCCACGAGCAGGTGCTCCCGTTCCTCTCGCGCGCCATGGGCGACGCGAGCGGGGCCCTGGAGTCGCTGCTGGAGACGCTGGGGGACGGGCAGGCGCGGATGCTGTGCGAGCGGATGCTGGCCACGGCGGTGCCCGGGGGCCTGGGCTCCGTGGACGCCGACCCCTGGTCGGACCTGGTGGACCGGCTCGCCTTCCTTCCCTGGAAGGAGGGCCCCACGGGCTGGGAGGTGGGCGCGCAGCACGCCGGCTACGCGGACGCCTGGGACGAGGCGCTGCACCTGTCGCTGATGCTGGAGGAGCCCAACTACCCGTATTGGGACTCGAAGGGCGCCCGCGAGGTGCGCGACGGCTTCCGCTTCAGGCCCCTGGCGGACATGGGGCTGGCCTCGCTCCTGGCGGGACACTGGGACCCGTTCCCGGAGTTCCCTCCGGACCGCGTCTTCGTCACCCAGGGCCGGGGCGAGTATTTCCCCACCGAGCGCTTCGCCTTCGCCGACTGGGCCTGGCGCCCGGCCCGCGCGGTGGCGCACTGGCAGGTGAACCTGCCGCGCAAGCTGGAGCGGCTCATCGCCCGCGAGCAGGAGCGCATGAGGCTGCCGTCGCTGCCGGAGAAGGACGAGGTGCTCGGCTACTGGCTGGGCAAGCTGCCTCAGCCTCCGCCGCTGACCGTCGCCTTCTCCGGGCTGGGGCCGCGCGCGGCCAGCTGGATTCGGGAGCTGGGCGCGCTCACCACGCACATCCGCCAGGCGGCGATGGCCAGGCAGGGCCTGGCCGCGCTTGTCACCAAGGGCAGCACCGTCCGCGTCTAGGGTCTGGGTGGCGCCGGAGCCGGAACCGGGCTGTCCAGGATGAGGGTGACGGGCCCGTCGTTGACGAGCGCGACCTTCATGTCGGCCGCGAAGATGCCGGTGCCCACGGTGAGGCCGCGCTGGCGGAGGCCCTCGCAGGCGCGCTCGTACAGGGCCTTGGCGACGGCGGGCTCCATGGCGTCGATGAAGCTGGGGCGCCGGCCCTTGCGCGCGTCTCCGTAGAGGGTGAACTGGCTGACGACGATGAGCTGACGGGAGGTGTCCTCCAGGGACAGGTTCATCTTCCCGGCGGCGTCCTCGAAGATTCGCAAGCTGGCGAGTTTCTCCACCATCCACGCGACGTCCGCTTCCGTATCGCCCTTGCCCACGCCCAGGAGCACCAGCAGGCCGGGGCCCATGTCACTCACCCGTTGCCCGTCCACCGTCACCGAGGCCTCCAGCACCCGCTGCACCACCGCTCTCATCGAAGTTTCCTCCAGGGCTGTCAGGGGCACCCCTCATGATGCGCCCAGGCTTTATCGGCATCTTGGGCGCTGAGAGGACCGCAGTGAAAAGAAGTCCACATGTGAGGGGTGCCAATTTCCACTTGGCGGTAGAGCGAGCGCCCAACCGTGGACTCCCGCACCCCCTCTCCCTTGCCGTGCTTTCGCGCCCTTCCCCATAATGGCCGCCGACTTCCCCGGAGCGTGCGTGCAGGTTCTTCGAGCCAGACACCTCTTGGCCGCGACGGCCATCGTTTCCCTGCTGCTTCCATACGGCGCCGTCGCGGCGCCGCCTTCCTCCGCCGAGAAGCGCGCGGACCGCGAAGCCCTGCGGACCGCCTTGCTCGAAGTGCTCCAACGCGCCCCGCTCAAGGTGAGCCGGGTGGGCGTGCACATGCAGAGCCTTGATGACGGCACGGTGGTGTTCACCCACAACGCGGACGAGCTGCTCAACCCGGCGTCGAACGTGAAGCTCGTCACGTCCGCGGCGGCGCTGGCGACGCTCGGGCCGGAGTTCCGCTACGACACGGAGTTCCTCGTCGAGCCGGAGCTGCCCGCGGACGGCAAGGTGAAGACGCTCTACGTGCGCGGCAAGGGTGATCCGTCCATCACGACCGAGCGCCTGTGGGGCGTGGTGTCGGAGCTGTGGCACTCGGGTCTGCGCGAGGTGGGGGACATCGTCGTGGACGACTCCTGGTTCGACGCCGAGCGCACGCCGCCCGGGTATGACCAGGAGGACTCGGACCGGGCCTATATGGCGCCCACCGGCGCGCTGAGCCTCAACTGGAACGCGGTGGCCATCTTCCTGCGCCCTGGCGCGAGCCCCGGCGCCAAGGGCACCGTGGAGATGGAGCCGCCGAGCGACTACTTCATCGTGGACAACCAGCTGTCCACCGGCGCGCGGCGCGCTCGGCGTGTCTCCGTGACGTCGGACCCGTCCGGCGCCCAGCAGAAAATCGTCGTGCGCGGGCAGGTGCCGGCCGAGCGCGGCGGGGCCGTCAGCGTCTGGAAGAAGATCGACAACCCTCCCATGTACTTCGGCCAGACGCTCAAGCAGCTGTTGAGCACGCGGGGCATGAAGGTGAAGGGCCGGGTGAAGGTGGGCCTGACGCCGTCCAAGGCGCGCACGGTGCACGTGGCCCAGTCGGACACGTTCGACGTGCTGCTCAAGCGCCTCAACAAGCTCTCCAGCAACTTCGTCGCCGAGCAGCTGCTCAAGACGATGGGCGCGGAAGGGCGAGGCCAGCCGGGCTCCTTCACCAAGGGCGTGGAGGTGGTGGAGCAGTTCCTGGAGCGCGACGTGGGCATCTCCCGCGGCACATACGTGATGAAGAACGGCAGCGGCCTGAACGACGCGAACCGCTTCTCCGCAGCCCAGCTCAACAAGCTGCTCCGTCACATGTCCATCCGCTTCCCCTTCGCGCCGGAGTACCTGTCCTCGGTGCCCATCGCCGGCAAGGACGGCACGTTGAAGTACCGCTTCGAGGGCAGCGACGCGGTGGGCAAGCTGCGCGCGAAGACAGGCACGCTGGAGGGCGTCTCCGCGCTGAGCGGCTACGTGACGAGCGCGGGCGGTGAGCGCTTCTCCTTCTCCATGATGGTGAACGACTTCGCCGGCCGTGCCGGGCCCATCGTCGCGGGCCTGGATGCGCTGGGCGCGGCGGTGGCGGCCACGGGCTCCAGCCTGGGGCCTTCCAGCGCGGTGGCGTCCCTGGCGGACGGGGGCAAGCCGTCGGGCGCCATCGACGACGTGGCCGCCCGCATCAAGACGTACCTGGACCTGGGCCGGCAGAGGGACCAGCGCAACCTGGGCTTCCTGCGCACGGCGTGGCGCAGCGAGAGAGACCCTGCGGTGCGCGCGGTGCTGGCGGAGAGCCTCTACCAATCCAACCCGCATGACTACCTGGGCGCGCGCACGCTCCTGGACAGCTACTCGGCGGGCAACGACGTGTATGGCCGGCTGAGGGAAGTGGCGCGGGTGTTGTCCGTGGAGGTGCCCGGCGTCACCAGCATGGTGGAGCTGGCGGCGGGCGGTAACACGGAGGCGCTGGCCCGGGTGCTGGAGCTCGCGGGCGCCACGGGCGTGGATGCCCAGGCGCAGGCGGAGATGTCCGTCGCGCTGGGCGAGGTGGCTCGCACGGCGCCGGAGGAGCTGGTGGTGGCGCTGCGCGCGTCTTCGCCGGCGGACCGTGAGGCGGCCTCGACGCTGCTGGCCCGCGCGCTGGTGCAGGCGGGGCAGGCGGACCATCCCTTCTGGAAGTCGCTGCGCCGGCTGCAGGGCGCGGCGGACCCCCAGGTGGCCGCCTTCTCCAAGGGGCTGGACTCCACGCTGTCGCAGAAGGTGGCGGAGGCCAAGGCGCCCCGTCCGTCCGAGGGCGGCGCTCCGGTGCAGGTGGTGGCGCCGGCGGGAGGCGCCTCGTCTCCTACGCCCCCGCGTTCCACGGGCAGTGCCCCTGATGCGTCGCGCACCGCGGAGACGCGTCCGGGCGGGTAGCACCCGGTGGGCGGGTGCCACCTCCCAGGTGGTGCCCTCCCGCACCTTTCCACCGTCGCCTCCCTGCCTGCGGGGCCGCCGTCCGGGCGGGCCCGGGGCCCAGGGTCCGCCTTCTGGAAATGTCAGGCCGCACTGCTATACGTCGGAGGCAACCTGCCAGGGCTGATGCTCGGCGGGCAGTTTCCCCGCCGTGGTGGTGGGGAACTCGACGGAAAGACAGAGGGAGCAGTCATGGCTGGAGGCGTGAACAAGGTCATCCTCATCGGCAACCTGGGTGCGGACCCCGAAGTGCGGTTCACCCCGGGCGGTCAGGCGGTCGCGAACTTCCGCATCGCCACCAGCGAGAGCTGGCAGGACAAGAACGGCCAGAAGCAGGAGCGGACCGAGTGGCACCGCATCGTCGTCTGGGGAAAGCTCGCGGAGCTCTGCGGCGAGTACTTGAAGAAGGGACGGCAGTGCTACGTCGAGGGCCGCCTGCAGACTCGCGAGTGGATGGATAAGGAGAACCGGAAGAACTACACCACGGAAGTCGTGGCCAACGCGGTGACGTTCCTGGGCGGTCGTGACGCCGGGGAAGGCGCGGGTGGCGGTGGTGGGGGGCGCCGGCAGTCCGGTGGTGGCGGGCAGCCGCGCGGCATGGACAACAACGACTACGGCCAGCCGCCTCCCATGGATGACGGCATGGGCGGTCCCTCCGGCGGTGGCGGCGGCAACAACGAGGACGACATCCCGTTCTGAGCGCCGCCCGTCGCGCGGCACTCCAGAAACGAACCGGCCGCTCCCCAGAAAGACTTGGGGGCGGCCGGTGTGCTTTCAGGGCTGGAACGACGGGAGCGGGTGCGCCCGCGCGAGGGGCTTCCCGCTCCGGAGCTTTACGAGCCCGAGGGGCCGAAGGCGGCGCCCGCGGTGTAGAGCGCGTAGATGACGCTCCAGCTCATCGCCGTCAGCAGCAGGAAGAGGATGATGGAGACGGGCTCGAAGCGGCGCATGGCGCGCTCGCTGCCCAACAGGCCCCAGCCCATGGCGAAGCCCTGGAGGCCGTTGGCCAGGTGGTACGCGGTGCCCAGCGTGCCCAGCAGGTAGACGATGAGCGTGGGGCCGTGGAAGCGCATCTCCCGGGCGATGTCGGAGAACGCCTCCGGGTGTCCCGCCACCAGCCGGGGCTGCAGGAAGGCCAGCCAGATGTGCGCGCCGAGGAAGGCGAGCACGCCCAGGGCGCTCACGCGCTGGAGGATGAACTTGAAGTTGCCGTAGTTGTTGTACCGGTTGTTGTTCGGCCGGAAGCTGAAGAGCCGGACCAGGCCCCAGCCGGTGTGGAACAGCAGCGGCAGCATGACGATGATGAACGTCAGGGCCTGCGAGTACGGGTTGGCGTACGTGGTGACGGACTTCTCCCACGCGGCCGCGCCGTTGAACGCGGAGAGGTTGTCCCACAGGTGGTTGACGACCCAGAACGTCAGGGGCACCACCGCGAGGAACGAGCCCAGGCGGGACTTGAGGAGCGGAGTCTTCGTTGAAACGGCGTCGGCTGTGGCGGCCTGGGTGCTCATCGGGTCTCCAGCGATGGCGCGCGGGCAAGTGGCCGCGCCCCAAGTCAAAGTCGGGTGACTGTCGGAGGGCGGTTTATAACCGTTCCGGCCAGGACGCTGGATTTCTTCCGCCTCCCCGCATGGCAGCCGTCGCGCATGGAGGCATAAGCCTGGCCTTATGCGTCACCCTGGGTGGCCCTGCTGCCGGGCCGGCATGCGACGGGGCGTCCGCCTTCCGACGTTGGCGGGCACGAAGGGCTCGGGCACGCTAAGTCGCTCTGCCATGTCCGATGAGCTCGTCAGTGGATTGCTGAAGAAGTCCGATGTGCGCGTGGTGCTGGCGCTCACCACGGACCTGTCCCGCCAGGCCCGCGCCACCCACCACACCGCCCCCGCCGCCGCGGCGCTGCTGTCCCAGGCGCTCACCGCCGCCGCACTCCTGGGCGCGCTCCAGAAGGGCGACTCCCGCGTCAACCTCCAGGTGGAGTGTGACGGGCCGCTGCGGGGCCTCTTCGTGGACGGCGACACGTCCGGCCTCGTGCGGGGCTACGTGAAGAACACCCTCGTGGAGTACGTGGGCGGTGGCGGCGACCAGTACTTCTGGCGCCCCGTGCTGGGGAACAAGGGCTTCCTGTCCGTGCTGCGGGATTTGGGCGGAGGCGAGCACTACCGCTCGTCGGTGGAGCTGGAGCACTTCGACCTCGCCGCCGACCTGGAGCGCTACTTCCATCAGTCGGATCAGCTCCCCTCGCGCCTGGTGCTGGCGCAGCTGCCGGCCCAGCTCGACGGCAAGACGGAGTCCCTGGGCGTGGTGGCCGGCCTGCTCATCCAGCCCCTGCCCGGCGCGGACCTGGAGGCCTTCCAGGCGCTCGGTGAGCGGCTGCGTCATGCCGCCCCGTCGGTGCTCCTGGCGCACGCGGCGTCGGGTGGGGCCGCCGTGTTGCGCGCACTGTTGCCGGAGGCGGACTTCGAGGTGATGTCCCGCTATCCGCTGCGCTTCGGCTGCTCGTGCAGCGAGGACCGCGTGAAGCGCGCGCTGCTCGCGATGGGACGCGAGGAGCTGCAGGACCTCCTGGAGAAAGAAGGACAAGCGGAAGCAACGTGTCAATTCTGTACGACGCGCTATGTCATTCCAGGAGAGGAAATTCGAAGCATGCTGGCGAGCGGCACGGTTTGACTTGGGTGCGTGGCCTCGGTAGAGGCCGCGCGCCATGAGTTACTTCACGCAATTGCTCGAGGGCGGCTACGAAGCCGTCCATCTGCTCAGCGACTCCCGGACGGGCCTGAGGGCCATCGTCGGAATGCACAACACGCGGCTCGGTCCCGGGCTGGGAGGTACGCGCGCGTTGGCGACGTACACCAGCGAGGAGGAGGCCGTCGCGGACGCGCTCCGGCTGGCGCGAGGCATGACGTACAAGGCGGCGCTGGCGGGCCTGCCGCACGGCGGTGGCAAGGCCGTCATCATGCTGCCGCGCGGCAACTTCGACCGGGCGAAGCTGTTCGAGTCCTTTGGTCGCGCGGTGGAGTCGCTCGGCGGCCGCTACATCACCACCGAGGACAGCGGCACCAGCACGGACGACATGGAGCACGTGCGCAAGCACACGAAGAATGTCGTCGGCCTGAAGGAGCGCAGCGGAGACCCGTCGCCGGTGACGGCGTACGGCGTGGCGCGCGCGATGGAGGCCACGGCGAAGCACGTCTTCGGCCGGCCGGACCTCAAGGGGCTGCGCGTCACGGTGCTGGGCGTGGGCCACGTGGGCATGTACCTCGTGAAGGAACTGCACGAGCGCGGCGCGAAGGTCTGGGTGAGCGACATCAACGCCCAGAGCGTGGCGCACGCGGTGAAGGAGTACGGCGCCACGGCGGTGGACGCGGACACCCTGCACCGCATGGAGGCGGACGTGTACGCGCCCTGCGCGCTGGGCGGCGCCATCAACGACGCCACGCTGCCGCTCTTGAAGGTGAAGGCGGTGTGTGGAGCGGCGAACAATCAGCTGCTCACCATGCGACACGGCGAGCAGCTCGCCAGCCGGGGCATCCTCTACGTGCCGGACTACGCGGCCAACGCCGGGGGCCTCATCAACGTGGCCCAGGAGTGGGCGGGGTATGACCGGGAGAAGGCGTATGCCCGGGCGGCGAACATCTTCGACACCATCGACACGGTGCTGCGGCGCGCGAAGGAGTCCGGTCTTCGTCCGGAGCAGGTCGCCGACCGGATGGTGGAGGAGAAGCTGGCGGCCTGAGGTGGGCCGGCACCTCGACGTGTCTTCGGACGCGTCGAGGACGGGGACTTCAGCGGGATGTGGCCAGGGCGCGGTCCTCGGGGTATGACGGGGCCGCACCCCAGCCGGAGCTCACCGCCGTGGCCACCAAGCGGGCAGCGCCCGGGCCCAAGGCCCAGGGCAAGCGCAAGCCCACCGCGAAGTCCTCCTCGAAGAAGACTTCTCCGAAGTCTCGTGTCGCGCCGTCGTCGGCGTCGTTGTCCGCCGCGGAGCGCAAGCAGGCGCAGAAGCTCGTCTCCATTCCCGTGGACCTGGTGTTGGCGCCGCAGGTGGAAGCGCCGCGTCAGCCCACTGGCAAGGACCAGTCGCGCAAGCGCTCCGCGGGCGTGAAGGAGCTGACGTGGGCGGACTTCGACCGCGCCGTGCACCACCTGGCCGACGCCATCCGCAAGACGTTCAAGCCGGAGGCGGTGGTGGGTGTGGCCCACGGCGGCGTCTTTGTCGGGGGCGCGCTGTCCTCGGCGCTGGGCTGCGCGTTCTTCCCGGTGCGCATCAGCCGTCGCAGCCGGGACAGGGGTGACGAGGGGCGTCCGAAGGGCGGCCCCAAGACGAGCGGGGAGATGCCGCGCGAGCTGAAGGGCAAGCGCGTGCTCATCGTCGACGACGTGGCGTCCAGCGGCGACACGCTGTCGCTGGCCACGGCGCTGGCGCGTGAGGCGGGCGCCACCAAGGTGTCGACGGCGTGCCTCATCGCGAAGCCGGAGGGTTTCGCCCCGGACTTCGCCGGGCTGACCACGGGCTCGCTCGTCGTCTTCCCGTGGGACTACGCGCCTGGCGCGGGCGACGCGCGCTTCGAAGAGGACCCGGACAAGGCGGGGGCGTGAGCGGTGCCGTGGTGAGGCGATGATTGTCGGCACCGCGGGCCACATCGACCACGGCAAGACGTCGTTGGTGAAGGCCCTCACCGGCATCGACACGGACAGGCTCCAGGAAGAGAAGCGTCGGGGCATCACCCTGGAGCTGGGCTTCGCGCACCTCACGCTGGATGACGGCACGGTGGCGGGTGTGGTGGACGTGCCCGGCCACGAGCGCTTCGTGAAGGCGATGGCCGCGGGTGCTGGCGGCGTGGACCTGGCCGTGCTGGTGGTGGCGTCGGACGAGGGCGTGATGCCCCAGACGCGCGAGCACCTGGACATCTGCCGGCTCCTGGGCGTGCGCGCGGGTGTCGTCGCCCTCACCAAGTCGGACCTGCTGGCGGAGCCTGGGCCGGAGTGGCGCGCGCTGGTGGAGGCGGACCTCGCCGCGCTCACCACGGGCTCGTTCCTGGAAGGGGCGCCGGTGGTGCCCTGCTCGACGCGCACGGGGGAGGGACTGGACGCGCTGCGCACCGCGCTCAGCCGCGCCGCCGGTGCGCTGGCGAAGCGTCCCTCCGAGGGGCCGACGTTCCTCCCGGTGGACCGCGTCTTCACGCTGAAGGGCTTCGGCACGGTGGTGACGGGCACGTTGCTGTCGGGCACGGTGGCGGTGGACGACGCGGTGTCGCTGTTGCCGGGACAGCCGGGCCCGTTGCGTGTGCGCGGCGTGCAGGTGCACGGGCGGGCGGTGGAGAAGGTGGAGGCCGGGCAGCGCGCGGCGGTGAACCTGCCGGGCGTGGAGGCGGAGTCACTCCACCGAGGGCAGGTGCTGACGCGCTCGGGAGAGCTGCCCGAGACGCGCATGCTGGACGTGGAGTTGACGCTGCTGCCGACGGCGGAGTCGCCGCTGCCGCGTCGCCGGAAGCTGCTGTTGCACCTGGGCACCTCCCAGGTGGAGGCCACGGTGGCGCTGCTGGACGTGGAGCGGCTGGAGCCCGGCGAGACGACGCTGGCGCAGCTCCGGTTGGAGGCTCCGGTGGCGGCGCTCGTGGGCCAGCGCTTCATCCTCCGGGGCTCGCGTGCGCTGCCGGGGCGGGGCGCGACGCTCGCGGGCGGACGCGTGCTGTCGATTGTGCCCCCCCGGCGCCGCAAGGGGGGCTCGGCGGTGGTGGCGCCGTTGCGAGAGGCGGACCCGGCGGGGCAGGTGGCCTGGTTGCTGCGGCAGGCGGGCTATCGCGGACTGACGCAGCGGGAGCTGTTCGGCCGCTCCGGGCTGGGGCCTCGGGTGCTGACGCGCGCGCTGGAGCTGTCGGGCACGAGGGGCACGGCGTTGCTGCTGGACCGCGAGAAGCGGCTGTATCTGTCCGGCGAGGTGTTCGAGGGACTGCAGGGGCGAGCGCTCGCATTGCTGGCCGCATTCCATGAGCGCGAGCCCTTGCGCGAGGGCCTGTCCCGAGAGGAGCTGCGGCAGCGCCTGTCGTCCGAGCTGGACGCTCGCGCCTTCCAGCGGGTGTTGCAGGGACTGGGGGACACCGGGAAGCTGGAGGTGGACCGGGACCTCGTGCGTCTGAAGGGGCGCGGCCGTGCATTGTCGCTGGGGGACGAGGCGGCCCGGGCGCGGCTCGCCGCGGAGCTGTCCGCGACGGGACTGGCCCCGCCCACGGAGGGCGAGCTGTCCCAGAAGCTCCAGCTCCCGGTGCCCCGCCTGCGAGAGCTGATGAAGGTGCTGGTGGCCGAGGGGAGGGTGGTGAAGGTCAGCGAGGAGCTGTGCTTCGACGCGGCGGCGCTGGGCTCCCTTCGGGAGCGGCTGGTTGCCCACCTGCGCGAGAAGAAGGAAATTACCACCCAGGCCTTCAAGGAACTGGTGGGACAGAGCCGCAAGTTCGTCATCCCTCTGTCCGAGTACTTCGACCGGGAGAAGGTGACGCTCCGGGTGGGCGAGAAGCGGGTGCTGCGTCGCGGATGAGCACGAGGCATTACAGCGAGGCGTCGCTGCGCGCCTTCATCGAGCCCTTCGCCAACCCCGTGCTCGCGGTGGTGGACGGACGGGTGTTCGCCGCGAACGACGCGTACCTCGCGCTCCTGGGGCTTCCCCGGGAGCGAGTCGAGGGGCGCTCCATCATGGACTTCGTCCAGCCGGAGGACCGCAGCAGGCTGGTCGAGCGCTACCGCCTGCTGGAGTCCGGCGTGCCCATGGAGGCGGCGACGCAGCTGTACCAGGTTCCCTCGGCGGACGGCGTCACCCGCGAGGTGGCCCTCTACGCGTCCCATCTCTCGCTCGAGAGCGGGGGGCGGGCGCTGCTGCTCAACCTGCTTCCCATGGTGGACCGGCCCACCGAGCTGTCCGTGGCCGAGCGACTGGTGGAGACCTCCGCGGGTCTCGTGTCCGCGCACTCCGAGGACGCGGTGCGCCGCGTCGCGCTCAAGGGCCTGGAGGCCGCGGGCTTCCGGGTGCGGCTGTTGCGGTGGGACGGCATGCGGTTGCACGCGCTCGATGGGGGGCCTCCTCCGGTGGACGTGTACCTGGGGCTGGAGGCGCTGTCGGACGGGCGCCCTGTCTTCGGTGGCGCGGAGCGGGCCTCGCCCACGCATGTGTACCTGCCGGTGGGTGGGCCCCAGGTGGAGGTGCTGCGAGTGGAGGGGCCCTGGGTGGCGCCTCGCCACGGCTCGGTGCTGACGCTCTTCGCCAAGGTGGTGGGGGCGGCGCTGACGGACGCGCGTGTGCAGGCGGACAGCACCCGCAGCCGGTGGGAAGTGGGCGCCGTCGCGGAGATGGCGCGCTTCGTGGCGCGGCCGATTCCCCCCACGCCAGAGGACTTCCTGTCGCGCGTGTCGGAGCTGCTGCTGGCGGAGGCCGCCGTGCTGCACCTGACGAGCGGCGAGGAGGGCCCGCTGGAGCTGACCGCCCACTTCGGGCTCGCGGAGAGCGGCGTCTCCCCGGGGGCCGTGGACCGCCTGAGCCGGGTGATGGGGGCCTCGGTGCCGGACGCCCTGGATGGAGACCTCACCACGGAGGCGCAGGCGGCGGTGCTGCGCGAAGTCTCCGGCGGGGCGCTGGGCAGTGGCGCGGCGGTGCGGCTGGCTCGGGGCGGAGAAGTCTGTGGGGTGCTCCAGGTCCTGCGTGCTCCGGACCGGCCCTTCGACGCGCGGGATGTGCGGCTGCTCGGGACGTTGTCGGAGTTGCTGGTGACGCTGCTGGAGCAGCGGCGGCTGCGCTCGGAGTCCGGGCGGCAGCTCACGGAGACGCGCCTGCTGTTGGACCTGGCCCGCACCACGTCGGGCGTGCTGGAGACCTCCAGCATCCTCGACGTGGCCTCGGACTTCCTGGTCCACCTGCTGGACGTGTCCAACTGCTACATCATGCTGTACGACGAGAGCGCCAAGGTGCTCCGGGGCGCCGCGGCCTCCGCGGCCCATCGCGACTTCTTCCGCACGGTGGTGTTGTCGCTGAGCAGTGACAGCGTGGCGGCCCGGGCCGCGCGCGAGCGGCGGCCGGTGGCCATCGAGGACGTGGAGGCTTCTGGCGGAGGCTTCAACCCGCAGCTCGTCCAGCGCTTCGGCGAGAAGGCGCTCCTGGCGTTGCCGCTCACCTCTCGCGAGGAACTCATTGGCGTGGTGCTGGTGGACGACACGCGGCGCACCCGGGGCTTCAGCCCCCAGCTCGTCGAGCTGGCGGAGGCCACGTGTGGTCAGCTGGCGCTCTCCATCGCCAACGCGCGCCTGTACGAATCGCTGTGGGCCAGCTACGCGGAGCTGGCCGCCACGCGCGCGGAGATGGTGAAGCGCGAGCGACTGGCGGCGCTGGGCGAGCTGTCCGCGATTGTCGCGCACGAGGTGCGCAACCCGCTGGGCGTCATCTTCAACGCGGTGGCGTCGCTGCGCCGGCTGCTGGAGCCCGCGGGTGACGCGGGGATGCTGCTGGACATCCTGGGCGAGGAGAGCGACCGCCTCAACCGCATCGTCGGCGACCTGCTGGACTACACGCGCCCCAGGAACCCGGTGCTCCAGCACGAGGACCTGGGCCGCGTGCTCCAGGACTCGCTGGAGGCGGCGCGCGTGCAGGGCGGTGGCACGGACCGGCCCGTGCAAATCGATTCGGAGGTGGAGCCCGGCTTGCCGCCGGTGCCCATGGACCGCAGGCTCATCCGCCAGGCGCTCGTCAACGTGGCCGTCAACGCGATTCAGTCCATGCCGCAGGGCGGGAGGGTGCAGGTGCGGGCTCGACGGGAGGCGCATGGTGGGCGTGAGCAGCTGCGCATCGACGTGGCGGACCAGGGGCTGGGCATTCCCGCCGAGCTGCTCCACCGCGTCTTCGAACCCTTCTTCACCACCAAGGCGCAGGGAACGGGCCTGGGCCTGGCTGTCGTCAAACGTATCCTCGAGGAACATCGAGGCGAAATCGCCGTGGACAGCGTCCCCGGTCGCGGTACCACCTTCACTTTCCGCCTTCCCCTCTCGCAGCCCCCGTCCTTCCCATGACTGACGCGAACACCCCGCCGTCCCGTGGACGCATCCTCGTCGTGGACGACCAGCGCAACATGCGCGCGACCACCGCGTTGCTTCTGCGCGCCGAGCACTACACCGTCTTCGAGGCGGGCACGGGTGAGGAGGCCCTGGCCCACCTGTCGGGCGGCAGCATGGATCTGCTGCTGACGGACTTGAAGATGGAGCCCATGGACGGGCTGACGCTGCTCAGGCGCGCGCTGGAGGTGGCCCCCCGTCTCCAGGTCATCATGATGACGGCCTTCGGTTCCATCGAGAGCGCGGTGGAGGCGATGCGGCTGGGCGCCTACGACTACGTCACCAAGCCCTTCAAGGAGAGCGAGCTGCGCTACCGCGTGGAGCGCGCCCTGGAGCGCGCGCGCCTCCTGCGCGACGTGGACAACCTCGCCACCGACTTCAACCAGCGCCACGGCCTGTCCGCGCTGGTGGGGCGCAGCGCCGCCATGAGGGACCTCACCTCGCGGCTGATGCGCGTGGCGCAGAGCGACGCCACCGTGCTCATCCAGGGCGAGAGCGGCACCGGCAAGGAGCTGGTGGCGCGCGCGCTCCACGCGCACAGCCGTCGCAAGAGCCGCTCCTTCGTGCCCGTCAACTGCGCCGCCATCAGCGAGTCCCTGCTGGAGAGCGAGCTGTTCGGCCATGCGAAGGGCGCCTTCACGGGCGCGGTGAAGGCGCGCCGCGGCCTCTTCGAGGAGGCCGATGGCGGCACGCTCTTCATCGACGAGGTGACGGAGACGAGCCCCACCTTCCAGTCCAAGCTGCTGCGCGCCCTCCAGGAGGGTGAAGTCCGCCGCGTGGGCGAATCCACCGCGCTGCGCGT
The DNA here is from genome assembly GCF_013336705.1 of Myxococcus sp. CA051A. Lineage (NCBI taxonomy): Bacteria > Pseudomonadati > Myxococcota > Myxococcia > Myxococcales > Myxococcaceae > Myxococcus > Myxococcus sp. CA051A. Next base: position 338,002 of record NZ_JABUMS010000003.1, read on the forward strand.
GGACGTGCGCACCGTCGCCGCCACCAACCGAGATATCGAAGTGGAGGTGCGCGAGAAGCGCTTCCGCCAGGACCTCTACTACCGCCTCAACGTGGTGACGCTGCGCGTGCCCCCCCTGCGCGAGCGTCTGGAGGACGTGCCCGCGCTCGCCGAGCACTTCCTGGAGCGCGCCAACGCCCGCAGCCCCAACCCCCGGCGCCTGTCCGCCTCCGCCGTGACGCACCTGATGGGCTACGACTTCCCTGGCAACGTGCGCGAGCTGGAGAACCTGGTGGAGCAGGCCGCCGCGCTCGCCGAAAGCGACGAGCTGCTGCCCGAGGACTTCCCGCTGCGCCAGGCCCGCCTGCCGCCCGCGCACGGCTCATCTGGCCTCAGTTCCCTGGACGGGCAGTTGGGCCTGGGCTCGGGCACGAGCGGAGGCCCCACGCTGGCCCAGGTGGTGGAAGAGGCCGAGCGCCGCGCCATCGCCCAATCCCTGGAGCGCCATGGCGTGGACCTTGCCCGCGTCGCGGACGAGCTGGGCGTCTCCTCCACCACGCTGTGGCGGAAGATGAAGCGCCTCAACCTCCGCCCGCCCAGCGAGGCGGTCCGGGAGTAGGGTGGAGTTGGACGTGTAACTTTTGCGCACCTGTGGATTCAGATCCGAAATGAACGAGGTTCATCGGTGAAAAACACAGGCGCTTGAAATCATTGAGAATTTTCAGTTCTGCAAGTCGATTTCAGGGCTGCAATGCAATCGCCGAGGTTGGCCAGTGTCGGGTGGACCTCTAAGTGCCTGAGAAAACTGGAGTTTGTCTCAAAACGACTCTTGGCACGACGACTGCTATAGCTCCACGCGGGACACATCGAAGCGAGGCTGAAGGCGGTTCCCCCCCACCCCTTCAGCACTTCCGGTGAGTCACCTTCAGAAGACCCGCGGCCCGACCCTCCCCTGTGGAGTGTCGGGCCGCCTTCTTTTGTGCTGTCGGCCGTTGAAATCCGCCCGCGTCGGTGTTCGCTCCATCCTTCTGCGGAGGAATGCCTGATGGCGGTGGAAGCGCGAAGGCAGCCGAGTGCGTGGGCCCTGAGGCCTGGCCGGGCCGAAGACTACGAAACCTACGTGAGGTTGTTCGCGGAGCTGGGGGTGGACGAACCACCTCCGTCCGCCTCCATGTGGGCCCATGAGGTGGCCCCCCGCACCCTGTTGGTGGACGGGCCGGGTGGGGTGGAGGGGTACACGTCGACGGACGCGCTGGGAGAGCTGGGCTACGTGGGGCAGCTGGTGGTGGCGCCCTCCGCGCGTCGGCGGGGGTTGGGGCGCTGGTTGATGGAGCGGGTGGCGGCGCGCTTCCGGGAGCAGGGCTGTCGGAGCTGGGCCCTCAACGTGAAGCGGGACAACGTCGCGGCCCTGGGGCTGTACACCTCGCTGGGCATGAGGCGCGCACGCCAGGGCATCAACCTGAAGGTGACGCGCGCCCAGGTGGCCGCGCTTCCGCCCGTGCCTGGCGGGCTGGTGGTGGTGCCCCTGGAGGCAGGTGACTGGGCGCCGCTGACGGGGGCCTTCGGGATGATGCCGGGCAAGCTGGCTCGCTACGCGACGCTGGCCTCGCACCGACTGCTGCGGCTGGCGCGCGAGGACGGTGTCGAGGAGGCGCCGCTCGGGATGATGGACATGCGCTCGGGCGGCGCGGTGTTGTTTCCCTTCTTCGCGGCCTCACTGCCTCATGCGCGGGCGCTGCTGGAGGGCGCCTTCTCGCTGCTGGGGACCTCGCGCGAGTCGATGGGCGTGGTGGTGACGGATGACGCGCCACTGGAGCGACTCCTGCGCGACGAGGGAGCCACCGTGAGCCTGGAGACCTTCGAGCTGCGTGGAGCGCTTCCGGAGCCGTAGCGCGCGCTTCGTGGCGGGCCCCGGAAAAGACGACGCCCGCCCGAGCATGAGGCCGGGGCGGGCGTGGGAACAACCACGGGGCAGGCAGCCCCGCGAGGGCTACTGGCCGAAGATGCTGCTGGCCTGCTCCAGCCACGCGGTGATGGGGCCGGGGAGGATACCGAACACCACCACGGCGGCGGTGGAGAGGACCAGCGCCAGCTCCGTGGACCAGCTCCGCTCGAGCGGCTGGGCGCCCTCGGGCACGGGCCGCATGAACATGTAGACCACCACGCGCAGGTAGTAATAGGCGCCCGCCGCGCTGGCGAGCACGCCGACGATGGCCAGGCCGATGAGGCCCGAGTCCACCGCGCTCTGGAAGATGAGCAGCTTGCTCATGAAGCCGATGGTGGGAGGAATCCCGCCCAGCGACAGCATGAAGGTGGCCATGGCCACGGCCCAGCCCGGACGGCGCTGCGCCAGCCCGCTGAACCGCTCCAGGTCCCACGCGGTTCCCTTCTCCTCGTCCTCGCGGCGCTCCAGCACGGACACCAGGGTGAAGGCACCCACGGCGCTGAAGGTGTAGGCGAGCAGATAGAAGAGGATGCCGCGCAGCGCCTGCGAGCGCGCCAGCTCCACCGGCGAGCCACCCGTCAGCTCGGACGGGCCCAGCAGGCGGAACTGCTCGCCCGGCGCGGTGACGAACAGCGCCGCCACGCCCACCAGGAGATAGCCGGCGTGGGCGATGGACGAGTACGCCAGCATGCGCTTCACGTTGCGCTGCGGAATCGCCAGCAGGTTGCCCACCACCATGGTGAGGAAGGCGAGGGTGGAGAACAGCACCAGCGGCAGGTGCGGGTCGATTCCCTTGCCCAGCGTGAGGAACACGCGAACCAGCGCCGCGAAGGCCGCGGCCTTCACGCCCGCGCTCATCAGCGCGGTGACGGGGGTGGGGGCACCCTCGTACACGTCCGGCGTCCACATGTGGAAGGGCACCGCGGCGACCTTGAAGGCGAAGCCGGAGCCCAGGAGGATGAGGCCCGCGTAGACCAGCGCCGGCTGGGTGGCGAGCGCGCCGGACAGCGGGCCCACCATGGCCGTCAGCTTCGTGGTGCCGGTGGCGCCGTACAGGAGCGCCGCGCCGTACAGCAGCACCGCGGAGGAGAAGGCGCCGAGGATGAAGTACTTGAAGCCCGCCTCGCTCGGCCGCGTGCCACGTCGCAGGTACGACGTGAGCGCGTAGGTCGCGATGGAGAGGACCTCCAGGTTGACGAAGAGGGTGATGAGCTCGTTGGACATCGCCAGCAGGCTCATGCCCGCCGCGGCGAAGAGCATCAACGCGTAGAACTCACCGCGCTCCGCCCCGCGCTTGCGCAGGAAGCTCACCGAGCTCAGCGCCGCCAGGCCCAGGCCCACGCACACCACGAAGGTGAGGAAGCTGGAGAAGGGGTCCAGCACGCCGAAGCCGAGGAACGCCTCGTGCGCCGGCTCGAACATGGAGGCCACGGCCACGGCGCCCGCCGCCACCGCCGCCACCACGGTGAGCACGGCCTGGTAGGAGCGCGACGCGGTGGCGCTGAGGAACACCTCCGACAGGAGCAGGATGCAGGCTCCCACCACCAGGATGATGGCGGGAATCAGCGGGAGGAAGTCTGCCAGGGTGAGATTGGGCAGGATCATGTCGTGGGCTCAGGCGGCTTACGGCCGAGACGAGGGGACGGCCCGGGCGGCGAGCGGGGTGGGGGCGCTCGGAGCAGCCACGGTGGGGTGGGCCGGCAGCGCCATCACCTCCACGCGCACCTGGTCCTCCTGCACGGTGGCTCCCGGGGTGCCCACGCGAGCGCGGGCGAGGAAGCGGCCAGTGGACGGCTCGATGCGGTCGAGGAACGGCTGCGGCATCAGGCCCATCACTCCGACGAGGATGATGAAGGGCAGCACCGTGAGCATCTCCCGCAGGTTCATGTCGGTCAGGTGCTGGTTCTCGCGGTGCGTGAGGCCGCCGAAGAACACCTTCTGCACCATCCACAGCATGTACGCGGCGCCCAGGATGACGCCCAGGGTGGCGAACGCGCCGAACACCATCGTCAGGTGAGGGTTGCCCGCGGCCGCGCCCAGGTCCGACTTGAACGTGCCCAGCAGGACGAGGAACTCACCGATGAAGCCGTTGGTGCCCGGCACCGCCACCGACGAGAAGGTGATGATGACGAAGGCCACCGTGAACACCGGCATGACCTTGGCGATGCCGCCGAAGTCCGCCATCAGTCGCGTGTGGCGCCGCTCGTAGAGGAAGCCGAACAGGAGGAACAGCGCGCCCGTGGAGATGCCGTGGTTGAGCATCTGGTACGCGCTGCCCGTGGCGCCCTCCGCCGTCAGGGCGAAGATGCCCAGCATGCAGTAGCCCAGGTGGCTCACGGACGAGTAGGCAATCAGCTTCTTGATGTCCCGCTGCGCCAGACACATCAGCGCGCCGTACACGATGCCGATGACGGCCAGCGTCGCAAGGAAGGGCCGGGCGTTCTGCGCGGCCACCGGGAAGAACGGAATCGCGTACCGCCAGAAGCCGAACGTGCCCATCTTCAGCATGACGCCGGCCAGAATCATGGAGCCGGCCACCGGCGCCTGCACGTGCGCGTCCGGCAACCACGTGTGCACCGGCCACATGGGCACCTTGATGGCGAACGCCAGCGCGAAGGCGGCGAAGAGCCACGGGCCATAGGTGTGCAGCGTCGCGGCCAGTCCCGTGAGCGAGTCACACGCTCCGGGGGGGCCCGCGTTGCAGGCGGACAGCTGCCGGTTCGCGTCCAGCAGGCCGTTGTACAGGGTGGAGTAGTCGAACGAGCGCGCGCCCGCGGGTGAGCTGATGAAGTACACGGCGATGAGTGCCACCAGCATCAGCAGCGAGCCGACCAGCGTGTAGAGGAAGAACTTCACCGCCGCCATCTGGCGGTCCTCGGCGCCCCACACACCCACCAGGAGGTACATGGGGATGAGCATGGCCTCGAAGAAGATGTAGAAGAGCAGCACGTCCAGCGACACCAGCGCGCCCAGCATCGTCGTCTGGAGCACCAGCAGCGCCAGGTGGAACTCCTTGATGCGGTGGCTGATGTACGTGGTGGAGGCCATTACCACCAGCGGGCCCAGGAACACCGTGAGCAGGAGCAGGCTCACCGCCAGGCCATCCACGCCCAGGTGGTAGCTGAGCCCGAACTCCTTGAACCAGGACACCCGGTACTCGAGCTGGAACTCCGGGCCGCCCGGCTCGAAGCGCATGTACGCCCACACGCCGAACACGAGGTCCACCAGCATGGCGATGAGCGTGACGGTGCGAATCTGTCCCGACTCGCCCGCCGGCAGCATCAACACCAGCACCGCGAAGATGAGGGGCAGGAAGACGACGAGGTTGAGCAGGTGGGTGTCGAAGAAGCTCATTGCAGCACCTGGATGAGGGCGTAGGCGACTCCGCCCAGCAGGGCGAGGGCCATCACTGCGGCGTAGGCCTGGGCGTCGCCCGACTGGACGTAGCGCAGCGCGCTGCCCACTCGCGCCGTCACCCACGCCGTGCCGCGGACCGCCACGGTGTCGATGAGGAGCGCGTCCACCACGCGGAAGAGGATGAAGCTCATGAACTTCACCGGCCGGATGATGGCCAGCTCGTACAGCTCATCCACGTAGAACTTGTTCTGCGCCGTGCGGCGCACCGCCCGGGCGAACGCGGGAACCGGCTGGCCCACGCGCGCCGGGAAGAAGCGCAGGTAGAGGAAGCCCGCCAGCGCGCCGCCAGAGACGGCGACGAGCCACGCGAAGACGTAGTCGCCCATGGCGGGGACGCTGGTGTCCAGTTCCACCGTCTTGCCCGACGCCACGATGCGGTTCATCGCCGCGAACACCGGGCTCAGGAAGTTCTCGAACACCGGCTGGGGCCGGCCGTCGCCCGGCGCCTTCATCAGCGGCCACGCGTACACCGCGGACACCACGCTGAGCACCGCCAGCACCACCAGGGGCAGCGTCATCTGCCACGCGCTCTCGTGAGCGTGCGCCAGCTTCGCCTCCTTGGAGCGCTGACCCTCGAAGGTCAGCAGGTACACGCGCGTCATGTAGAACGCGGTGCAGGCGGCGATGAGCAGGCCCAGGTAGTAGACGACGCTGGACACCCAGTGCAGCCCTTCCAGGTGGTTGTGGTGCACGCCGTGGAAGATGGCGTCCTTCGAGAAGAAGCCGGACAGCGGGATGATGCCGGTGATGGCCAGCGTGGCGACGAAGAACGTGCCCCACGTCCACTTCATCTCGTGGCGCAGGCCACCCAGCTTCTTGATGTCCGTCTCGTCCCCGTTGCCGTGCATCACGCTGCCGGCGCCCAGGAAGAGGCAGGCCTTGAAGAACGCGTGCGTGACGAGGTGGAGCACCGCCGCCCAGAACACGCCCATGCCCACGCCCATGAACATGATGCCCAGCTGGGACACCGTGGAGTAGGCGAGCACCTTCTTGATGTCGTCCTGCGCGAAGGCGATGAGCGCCGCGAGCAGCGAGGTCAGCGCGCCGATGATGGCCACCGTGGCCATGGCCGTGGGGCTGAGCACCAGCAGCGCGGACATGCGGCTGAACAGGTAGATGCCGGCGGTGACCATCGTCGCCGCGTGGATGAGGGCGGAGACGGGCGTCGGGCCCGCCATCGCGTCCGGCAGCCAGACGTAGAGGGGCAGCTGCGCGCTCTTGCCCGCGGCTCCCAGCAGGAACAGCAGCATCGCCGCCGTCATCACCCCGCCGAACGTGTAGCCCTCCAACGGGCCCGCGGCGATGGGGGTGGACAGCGTCACCTTGCCGCCGCCCTCGGGCAGCGCCTCGGCCATCTTCTGCAGGCCCAGGAAGGTGACGGGGCCCTTGTCCTGGAGCGCGGACGCGTAGCGCTGGCTGCTGCTGCCCGCCACCGTGTAGTCGCGCTCGTCGGCCTGCTTGTTGAAGGCGCCCACCAGGAGCACCATCAGGAACGTGGCGATGAGGAACGCGAAGTCACCGATGCGGTTGGTGACGAACGCCTTGCGGCCCGCCCACGCCTTGGCCGGGTCCGTGTACCAGAAGCCGATGAGCAGGTAGCTGGCCATGCCCACGCCTTCCCAGCCCACGAAGAGCAGGACCAGGTTGTCGGCCAGCACCAGCGTCAGCATCGCCGCGACGAACAGGTTCAGGTACGCGAAGTAGCGCCAGTAGGACTCGTCGTGCTCCATGTAGCTGGTGGAGTACAGGTGGATGAGGAACCCGACGCCGGTGATGACCAGCAGCAGGGTGCCCGACAGGTGGTCCACCATCAGCCCGAAGTTCACCCGGAAGTCGCCCACGGCGAACCAGGTGCCGTAGTCGTGCGCCAGGGCGTAGCGCACGTAGTCGCGCTCGTTGCCGAACGGGTTCACGAGGAAGGACAGGAGCCGGCGGGTCTCCGGGTCCGTGGCGCTGGTGGCCCAGAAGGCCAGCACGCTGAGCACGAACGCGCCGCCTACCGCCGAGCAGGCGACCAGGTTCACGTTGGCCCGGCCCAGCATCTTGCCGAACACGCCGCAGATGAACGCGCCGAGCAGCGGCAGGGCGATGATGAGCCACAGGGAGGGCGCCATCACGTCGGGAGCGACGGGCGCCGTCGTCAGGAATTGCGAGAGGGTCATGACAGGGCTCCTGGCGGGTCCGTCAGTGCTTCATGGTCCGGATGTCTTCCACCAGGACGCTGCCTCGGCTCCGGAAGACGGCGATGACGATGGCGAGGCCAATGGCCGCTTCCGCCGCCGCGACGGCGATGACGAAGAAGGCGGAGACATGGCCAACGCTGTCTCCGTGCATTCGGGCGAACGCGAGGAAGGTCAGGTTCGCGGCGTTGAGCATCAGCTCCACGCACATGAAGATGACCAGCGCGTTGCGGCGCACCATCACGCCAAACATGCCCATGCAGAACAGGGCGGCGGCAAGCAGGAGGTAGTAGGAGATGGGGACCATGGGCCGATTCGGGGCCTCGCGGGCGACGACCTGCGCCGCCATCTAGCACAGAAAGTTGGGGGGAGTCGGCAGCGATCAGATTCGCGACTTGGCCACCACCACGGCGCCCACCATGGCCACCAGCAGCAGCAAGCTCACCGCTTCGAAGGGAAGCAGCCACTGGGTGAAGATGACCTGACCCAGGGTCGCCATGGTGCCGAAGGTCGCCTGCCCCTCCAGGCCCAGCGAGGGCGGCGGCCCGGAAGGCAGCTTCGACAGGGCGATGCCCAGCACCACCAGCAGGCCCACCGTGGAGGCGCCACCCACGATTCGCGCCAGCGTGGGCCGGCCCCGCGTGGGGGACTCGCCCAGGTTGAGCAGCATGATGACGAAGAGGAAGAGCACCATGATGGCGCCCGCGTAGACGAGCACCTGGAGCACCGCCACCGTGTGCGCCCAGAGCAGGATGTACAGGCCCGCCAGGAAGAAGAAGGTGGAGACCAGGGCCATGGCGGAGTTGATGGGGCTCCGCGCGAAGATGACCGTCCCGGCCGACAGCAGCGTCAGGAGCGCGAACGCCCCGAAGAGGATGAGCTCGATGTTCAAGACCAGTCTCCGAACGAACCCCAGGGCTTGTCGCCGAACGGGCAGCGGTGCTCGCGGATGTGGGCCTCGAACTCGTCCTTGTACCGCATCAGGAACGAGTGCGTGGGCAGCGCCGCCGCGTCACCCAGCGCGCAGATGGTGTTGCCCAGGCCGATGGGCGGGTAGGGGGCAATCGAGGATGCCACGTTGGACAGCATCTCGATGTCGCCCGGCTCGCCGCGGCCCTCTTCAATCTTGCGCAGAAGCCGCGTCTGCCACGGCGTGCCCTCGCGGCACGGCGTGCACTGGCCGCAGGACTCCTCCGCGTAGAAGCGCGCCACGCGCCACAGGCTGCGCACCATGCAGGTGGAGTCGTCCATGACGATGACGCCGCCGGAGCCCGCCATGGTCTGCTTGACCTTGAGGGCCTCGAACTCCATGGCCACGTCCAGCTCGTCCGCGCCCAGCACCGGCGCCGAGGACCCGCCCGGAATCACGGCCTTCACCTTGCGACCCGCCGGCAGGCCCCGGCCGAACTTGTCGTCGTAGATGAGCTCCGCGAGCGTGGTGAACATGGACACTTCGTAGACGCCGGGGCGGTTCACCGAACCGGACAGGCAGACCAGGCGCGTGCCGCCCGACTTGTCCGTGCCCAGCTTCGCGTACCAGTCCGAGCCCCCCGTGAAGACGTGCGGCACGCTGGCGAGTGTCTCCACGTTGTTCACCACCGTGGGGCTGCCGAACAGGCCGACCACCGCGGGGAAGGGGGGCTTGAGGCGCGGCCAGCCCTTCTTGCCTTCCAGGCTCTCCAGGAGGGCCGTCTCCTCACCGCAGATGTAGGCGCCAGCGCCACGGACCAGGTAGCAGTTGAGCTCGAAGTCCTTGCCCAGCATCTTCTTGCCGAAGATGCCCGCCTTGTAGGCCTCGTCGATGGCCGCCTGGCAGCGCTCCGCGGGGAACTTGAACTCGCCGCGCAGGTACACGTAGCAGGTGTGCACGCCCAGCGCGTACGACGCGATGGCGATGCCCTCCAGCATCATGTGCGGGTCGTCTTCCAGGATGTAGCGGTCCTTGAAGGTGCCCGGCTCGGACTCGTCGCCGTTGACGGCCAGGTACTTGGGCTTGGGGCTGTCCTTGGGGACGAAGCTCCACTTCAGGCCCGTGGGGAAGCCGGCGCCGCCGCGCCCTCGGAGGTTGGACTTCTTCACCTCGTCGATGATGGCCGCCGGCTGCATCTCCAGCGCCTTCTTGAGGCCCTCGTAGCCACCGCGCTTCTTGTAGCTGTCCAGGGTCCAGGACTGCGGCTTGCCCCAGGCCGCCGAGATGATCGGGTCGATCGTCTTTGCCGTAGCGGTCATGTGATGACGTCCTACCGGAGTAAAAGGGGTGGGCTCAGCTCAGCTTGGCCAGGATGGCGTCCAGCTTGGCGCGGGTGAGGCTCTCGTGATGATCCTCGTTGATCTGCAGGCACGGTGCGGTGCCGCAGGAGGCCAGGCACTCGGTCTCGCGCAAGGTGAACTTCTCGTTGGCTTCACCTGCCTTGAGGCCGAGCTTCTCCTCCAGGTAGGCGAGCATCTTCTCCGCTCCCCAGAGCGAGCAGGACAGGTTCGTGCAGACGTCGATGACGTACTTGCCCGGCTTCTTCAGGTGGTACATCACGTAGAAGCTGGCGACCTCGTAGGCGCGCTCCGGCGTGACTTCCAGGCTCTTGGCGACCAGCCGCAGTCCCTCGGGCGGCAACCAGCCCTTGATCTCCTGGAGCACGCGCAGCGCCGGGAGCATGCCCGCGCTTTTGCGATCAGGGGGGTAGTGGGAGATGATCTCCGCGATACCCGCGTCGAACTTCTTCTGCTCTTCAGGAGTGAACAGGGGCTCCGCCATGGCGGGGGGCTACGTATTGCTCCCATGGCCGCGTTGTCAACATAAACCCTCGACGGTACACTGGGCCGCCATCAGCAAATTGCCGAGCGATTTCAACCCCTTGTTATGACCCCGGGCCCAGAGAACAAGCGCCAGCACCCCCGGATCCCGGCCGTGCTGAAGGTGGAGTACGCGGACGGACGCCATGCGCGTGACGTCACGGAGAACCTGTCCCATGCGGGGCTCTTCGTGCAGACCGAGCAGGCCTTCACATTGGGGGAGGACGTCCGGCTCGCACTTTCTTTCCCGGGACTGCTGGATCCGGTAGAAGTCAGCGGCATCGTGGCCTGGGTCAGGCCGGCGAGCTTCGATCAGCCCGGAGGTGTCGGCGTCCGAGTGGAGCGCGCAGAAGACCGGCGGAGACTGGGTGACATCTTGAGTGCGGCAGGTCCAGACAGCCAGGAGTCCACCGGCGAGCACGAGGGGTACCGTGTGCTCATCGTCGAGGACAACCCGCACATCATCGAGATGTACAGCTACGTCCTGAAGAAGCTGGCCAGCGGGGAGCTGCACGGGAAGGTGCCCCTGGAGGTCCACTTCGCGCCGGACGGTCACCACGCGCTCCTGATGCTGCGCGAGGGCCGCTTCAGCCTCGTCATGACGGACCTGTACATGCCGGTGATGGACGGCTTCGCCCTGGTGGAGCGCATCCGCGAGGAAGAAGCGCTCCGGGCCATCCCCGTCATCGCCATCTCCGCGGGCGGCAAGGAAGCCCAGGACCGCGCCCTGCAGCTCGGCGTCGACATCTACCTGCGCAAGCCGGTGAAGTTCGTCGAGGTGCTGGAGACGGTGAAGCAGCTCTTGCGCATCAAGTAGCCGCCCCCCGGGTTCTGGCAGTCCCACGTTGAGTGAGGACGGGGGGACGTCGTAGAGTCGCCCACCCATGCCGAAGGCCGCCATCAACCGCGACGCCGTCAGTGGCGAGGCGCTGTTCATCCTCCGTAACCTGAGGGAGAACGGCCGACTTGGACGCTCGAACAAGCTGGCCGATGTGAAGGCCGCTCTCGAACCGTCCGTCTCGCTCGAGTTCGACAACTACTTCTTCTTCCTGCGCAAGTTCCACTACATCGCCATGGACCGCGAGGCCCAGCTCAAGCTCACCGACCAGGGTGAGCGCGTGGCGGGCGGGGAACTTGGGGACAAGTTCTCCACGGAGGTGGGCGAGTTCTTCGCCGAGCAGCTCGCCTCCGCCGAGGACGAGCCGCCGGTGGCCCAGGGCACCGAGGAGCCCATGCAGCTGCCGCCGCCCCCGCCAGAGCTGCTGCTGGACGAGGCGGAGGTGGTGCCCACCGGGGCCACGCAAATCGCGCCGCCTCCCTCGCCTCCGTCCATGGCGCCCATGCGGGCCGCGCGCTCGGCCATGCCCGCGCTGGAGTTGACGCCCCCGCCGGGGGCGGCGCAGGTGCCGTCGTCCGTCGGCTCGCCTTCGCCCGTGGCGCTCATCACCCCCGCGGTCCCCGAGCCTCGCCGGGAGACGTCCATCGGCCCCGCTCCCGTCGCTCCCGCGCCGCTGCCCTTCGCTCCTCCTGCGTCGTCCGTTTCCTCCATGCCCCCTCCCGCCGCCACTCCTGTCGCCGCCGCGCCCGTCGCTTCCAAGGGCACCGAGCTGGACCTGCGCTACCAGAAGTTCGACCCCATTGGCACGGGCCCCCTGGGCACCGTCTTCAAGGGTCGCTTCACGGCGCTCGGGCTGGACATCTGCCTGAAGGAGCTCAAGGACATCTTCGGCTACTTCTCCTTCCTGCAGCGTGGGGAGGTGCTCAAGCGGCTGAAGAAGGAGCTGTGCGCGCAGGCCCAGGTGCGCCACCCCGGCATCGTCCAGGTGGTGGATCAGAACGTGGACGCGAGCCGGCCCTACTTCGTGCTGGAGTTGATGAACGGCAGCCTGAAGGAGCGACTGGAGGCGGGCGGTGGCAGCGGCGTGCCGGTGCCCTTCGCGCTGCGCACCTTCCTGCAGATGGCCTACGGCCTGCGCGCCGCGCACGCCACGGGCCTGACGCACCACAACCTCAAGCCGGAGAACGTCCTCTTCGACGCGTACGGCAACGCGAAGCTCGCCGACTTCGGCCTGGGCCGCGTGGTGGAGGTGGACTCCACCAAGGGCATGCCCCAGGTCTTCGTGGGCACCGGCGGAATGCCCTACATGGCCCCGGAGCTGATGAACCGGGGCGCCAAGGAGCCGGGCCCGTCCGCGGACGTCTACGGGCTGGGCATCCTGCTCTACGAGATGCTCACCGGGCAGATTCCCGGCCGCCGCTCGCCCCTGCCCTCGGAGGTGAATCCCGAGGCGCCCAGCGGCCTGGACCAGCTCTTCGACAAGGCCACCCAGGACAAGCGCGAGCAGCGCTACCCGGACGTGGATGCGATGCTCGAGGACTTCTACAAGGCCTTCCCGGACAAGGAGTTCCTCGTCCGGGGCGACCTCGTCCTCTCCTCGGACGCGCCGCAGCCGTGATTCACCGGTGGGCGCGGGCCGCATGAGGCCCGCCCCGCCCGCGCGCGGTCGTGGCATCGTCCGGGGGACATGACCCCGACTTCTTCCGGCTGCGTGCTCGTCACCGTCACGGGCAAGGACCACCCTGGCATCACCGCCCGCCTCACCGGCCTGCTCGCGGAGGCGGGCGCGGAGCTGCTCGACGTGGAGCAGGTGGTGGTGCAGGGCCGCCTCACGCTCTGCCTGCTGGTGCGCCTGCCCGACGCGCATGGCATCCCCAGCGCGCTGCTCTTCGCCGCCCGGGAGCTGGGCGTGGACCTGGACTTCCAGGCGGTGGAATCGCCGGACGCGAGCGCCCCCGCGAAGTCCGCGCCCGCGCGCTACGTCGTCACGGCGGTGGGCCGCGCGCTGGGCGCCCGCGAGCTGCATGCGTTGTCCTCGCACCTGGCGGGGCAGGGCGCGAACCTGGAGCGCATCGTCCGGCTGACGCACACGCACCTGGGCTCGGTGGAGCTGCACGTCACCCTGCCTGACTCCGTGGAGCCGGAGGCGCTGAAGCGCTCCCTGCTGGCGCTGTCCATGCGCGACAACACCTTCGACGTGGCGCTGCAGCGCGAGAGCCTGTTTCGCCGCAGCAAGAGGATGGTGGTGATGGACATGGACTCCACGCTCATCCGCATCGAGGTCATCGACGAACTGGCGCGCGCGCACGGCGTGGGCGAGCAGGTGTCGCGCATCACCGAGCGCGCCATGCACGGGGAGATGGACTACGACGAGTCGCTGCGCCAGCGCGTGGCGCTGCTGGCGGGGCTGGACGTGGCCGTGCTGCACCAGCTCGCGGCGAACCTGCCGCTGACGGAGGGCGCACAGACGCTGGTGCGCGTGCTGCGGCGCCTGGGCTACCGCACCGCGGTCATCAGCGGAGGCTTCTCCGTGGCCGCCGAGGCGCTCAAGGCGCGCCTGGGCATCGACCATGCCTTCTCCAACGTGCTGGAGGAGGAGGGCGGGAAGCTCACCGGGCGCACCGTGGGGCCCATCGTCAACGCGCTCCGGAAGGCGGAGCTGCTGGAGCAGCTGGCGAAAGAGGAGGGCATCCTGCTCGAGCAGGTCATCGCGGTGGGCGATGGCGCCAATGACTTGCTGATGCTGGAGCGCGCGGGGCTGGGCATCGCCTTCCGCGCCAAGCCCCGGCTGCGCGAGGCGGCTGATACCTCCATCTCCGCAGGCGGCCTGGACGCCATCCTCTACCTCTTGGGGCTCACCGGTCGCGAGCTCGAGGAAGCCGGCTGACGACTACAGCCGCATCTTCGCGGCCAGCTCCCGCTGCTGCAGCTTGCCCTTCTCCAGCAGCAGCTCCAGCAGGGCGCGCAGAATCTTGGAGCTCTTCTCCTGGTTCTGCTGGAGCGTCTGCAGGCGCTGCAGGTCCTCGTCCGTCCACTCGGAGGCCGGGACGCCGCCGGCCAGGATTTCATCCAGGATGTCCGCCGCGCTGGAGGAGCCATTGGCCACGGGCGGTGCGGGCTTGTCCGCGGCACGGGGCGCGGGCGCGGTGGCGGGAGAGCCCGGCGGGACGATGTCGGCGATTCGCTTCACCACCGTGTTGCCGCTCATGTCGACGACCTTGAACTCGTCCTCCTCCTGCTGCTCCTCGTCGACGGTGGAGGGCGTGTTGGCGGACTGGCTGCGCGACGGCGCGAAGCGGCTGCTCGCCACCGGCTCCTGGTTCCGGTAGTGCCGCAGGATGGCGTGCTCGATTTCGCGCTCGCCCGCCACCATGGGCACCACGCGAGCGCGGCTGCGGGCCGCCACCTGGTCCAGCGTGGCCAGGTCCGTGGGGTCCGCCATCGCCAGCACCAGCGTCTTGCCGTTGTCCTTGAGCGACACGGGGAAGACCGCCTTCTGCTCGGCCAGGCCCACCTCCACGCGCGCCAGCGCGCTCGCGTCGCGGCTGATGTTGCCCAACTGCACCCGCTGCATCCCCAGGCCCTGGCAGATGGCCTCGGTGACGATGTCCTCGCTGGCCAGCCCCAGGTCCGCCACCACGCGCGACAGCCGCCCGCCCCACTGGTCCAGGGTGGCCATGGCGCTGCGCAGCTGGAGGTCGTCGATGACGCGGGCCTTGACGAGGATGTCACCAATACGATTGCGGGAAGGAGAAGCCATGGCTCGGGAGTCTACCGTCTGAATGCGCGGACGCTCAGTCCGCGACGCAATCGCCCGCTTCGAGGGCGAGGAGGCACCACCATGCAGCCCTTCGCGGAAACCGCCATCCAGCAGTGCCCCTACTGCGGCGAGGAGGTAGAGGTCGACGTGGACCCCATCGGCGCCAGCGCGGAGCACTACATCGAGGACTGCCCCGTGTGCTGCCGTCCCTGGACGGTGCACGTCGCCCGTGACGAGGAAGCCGTCTCCGTGTCCCTGGGCCGCGAGGACGACTGACGCCGCGGTACCCGTCCTGGAAGGCGCCTTCCCGGTGCGCAGGAGGGCAGGCAGGCGGGCTTGTGGGGACGGGCGCGGCGGGGCCGGGGGCGTTGCTTGACACGTCCCGGAGCATGGTTCTCTTGAGTCTTGTGAGGCGGCGCTGGAGTGGAGCCCCGATGGGGCCCCCGAGGCGACCGCCGACTACGACAACGTCTGTGATTCACACACCGTGCACCCTGCCCAGGGTGGCACGCACAGGAGAAGACCATGCAAAGCCGAAACCCGTTCAACTCCGCCGTGGTGGTGAACCCCCTGATGCGCGACTTCGACGCGCTCTTCCGTGAGCTGGGGCAGCCGGGCTTGTTCCGTCAGTCCGCGCGGAGCACCGAGCACGCTCCCGCGGCCGACATCCTCGAGTCCGAGGCCGGCGTCACGTTGCACCTCGACATCCCTGGCGTGGACGTGAAGGACATCCAGGTGACGGTGGAGCGCGACGTGCTCACCGTGAAGGCCGAACGCAAGGCGCAGCCGCTCGCCGAAGGCGTCAGCGTGCGTCGTCAGGAGCGCGGCCAGGGCAGCTTCACGCGCTCGTTCTCCCTTCCGGAGACCGTGGACGCCACCCAGGTGGAGGCGCGCTACGAGCAAGGCGTGCTGACGCTGACGCTGCCTCGGCGCGAGGAGTCCAAGCCCCGAGTCATCGAGGTCAAGGTCCAGAGCTGAACCGCGCGCACACCCCTCCTGGGAGGCCGCTGTCCGCCGAAAACGGCGCGGCTTCCTGCTGACTTCACCCCTGTCGAGGGCTTCCGCGAGGGGGTGGCGGAAGCCCTCCGCGCTTCAGCGCTTGGCGCTGAGCGAGATGGGCACGCGGAACAGCTCCAGCACCTGCTGTACATCCAGCGGCTTGGCGAGGCACGCGAGCGCGCCGGCCTGCTTCGACTGCTCCACCACATCGGCGGTGTGCACGGACGTCATCGTGATGAGACGCACGCCCTCCATCTGCTTGCGCTGACGAATACGACGGCACACCTCCAGGCCATCGATGTCCGGCATGTTGAGGTCGATGATCATGCCGTGCGGCTTCTGCTCGGACACCAGCAGCAGCGCCTCCACGCCACTGGTCGTCGTCTGCAACTCCACCTGCGCCGCGAACGGCTTGAACGCGCGCTTGATGGCGTCCAGCACCGCGCGCTCGTCGTCCACCACCAACAGGCGCACCGTGCCGCTGCCCAACTCCTCCGGCACCGGCATCTGGTGGGTGATGAGGAACGTGCGCAGGTCCGCCGACCGCACCCGGCGGTGACCGCCCGGCGTCCTGAAAGCCATCAGGATGCCCCGGTCAATCCACTTGCTCACCGTGGACGGATCCACCTGAAGCAAGCGACTGATGTCGTGCGTCGTGTAGAGCTGGTCCGTCATCGCCGTACTCCCCTCTTGCTGCATCATTCCGCTGCCCATGGAATCAACCACCTACCTTGAATACGGGGTTTCCTTCAACCTCTCTGCGCACTGCGTCCATCAGTCCCCCTCATCAGACCCACGGCGTTCTCCCACCGTCCACTGGCCTTGAGGCACAGCTCGACGAGCTCTCGGGCGGCGCCACGGCCGCCCGGACTCTGGGTGATGAAGTGAACCTCCTGACGCACCTCGGGAACAGCATCCGCGGGACACGCGGACAAGCCCACCCTCGAAAGAGGGGCCAGGTCATTGTGGTCGTCACCCATGTAGGCACACGCCTCCAGGGGAACGGCCAGTTGCTGGAGCAGCTCGTCCAGTGCGGCACCCTTGTCGCGGCGGCCTTGAAACACAGCCGCCAGCCCGAGCTCCCTCCCGCGAGCCTCCACGATTCCTGAGGTGCGGGCGGTGAGGATGGCGGCGGGCAGGCCCGACAACCGGGCCATGACCAGGGCGTGGCCATCCTTCACATCGAAGCGCTTCATGAGCTCCCCGCCGTCGCCGTAATACAGGCCGCCGTCGGTGAGCACCCCGTCCACGTCGAAGACAAGCAGCCGCACGCGTGCCGCGCGAGACGTCAGCTCTTCCTTTCCAGGCTTGGAAGGTGCTTCCGTCGACATGACTCGCTCGGCTCCTCCCCTCGTCGTGTCCATCAACCGGGCTCGTGTCCCAACACCCGGCGGATGTTCAGCACATTTCGTACCACGTCCTCGAACATCTGTGGATTGAGGGAGCACGGACCGTCACACAGGGCACGATCAGGGTCCTCATGGACTTCCGTGAACAATGCATCAATCCCGGCCGCCGCGGCGGCATGGGCGAGCAGTGAGACGAACCTGCGCTCGCCCCCCGTCACTCCGTCGCCGGAGCTGGGCTGCTGCACGGAATGCGTGGCGTCGAAGCACACGGCCAGGCCCGCCTCGCGCATGTGGGCGAGCCCTCGCATGTCCACCACCAGGTTGTTGTAGCCGAACGTGGACCCCCGCTCCGTGACGAGCACGTTGGGGTTGCCCGACTCGAACGCCTTGCGCGCCGAGTGGACGATGTCCCTGGGGGCTACGAACTGTCCCTTCTTCAAGTTCACGCCCTTCCCCGTGCGAGCCACGGCCTCCACCAAGTCTGTCTGCCGGCACAGGAACGCCGGTATCTGGATGATATCCACAACTTCCGAGGCAGGACCTACGTGGCTGGTTTCATGGACGTCCGTGAGGACCGGGACGCCCACTTCATCCCTGATACGCGCTAGAATACGCAGCCCTTCCCGGAGGCCAGGACCTCGGAAGGACTTCCCGCTTGTCCGGTTGGCCTTGTCGTAGGAGCACTTGAACGCGTAGGGCACGCCCAGTCGGCTGGTGATGCCCTTGAGCAAGTGAGCATGTTTCAGCGCCATCTCCTCGGACTCGATGCTGTCCGGGCCGGCGATGACGAAGAGCTTCTGCCCGGGGCCGACCTTGTAACCACACAGGTTGATGGGGAGGCTGCTGGCGCTCATGCGCGCACCTGACCGGCCGTGGCGTCACGCTGCTCGAGCGCCGCCTTGATGAAGCCGGAGAAAAGAGGGTGAGGAGCAAAGGGCTTGCTCTTGAACTCGGGATGGAACTGGCAGCCGACGAAGTACGGGTGGTCCGACAATTCAATCATCTCCACGAGGTTCAGCTCCGGATTATGCCCGGAGATGACGAGTCCCGCCTCCTGAAGCCGGCCCCGGTAGGCGTTGTTCACCTCGAAGCGGTGGCGATGACGCTCCTGGATGGTGTCCTGGCCATACAGCTGGTGTGCCCGTGAGCCGGGCTTGAGCGCGCAGGCGTAGCTGCCCAGACGCATGGTGCCGCCCTTGTCCTGCACCGTGACCTGGCTCTCCATGAGCGTCACGACGGGGTGCGGGGTGTGCTCGTTGAACTCCAGGCTGTTGGCCGCGGGGAGGCCCAGCACGCTGCGGCTGAACTCCACGACGGCCATCTGCAGGCCCAGGCAGATGCCGAAGAAGGGGATTTTCTTTTCCCGCGCGTAGCGGACCGCGGCGATTTTGCCCTCGGTGCCACGCACGCCGAAGCCGCCGGGCACGAGGATGGCGTCCACGCCCGCCAGGAGCTTCTCCGGGCCTTGCGCCTCCACGTCCTGGCTGTCCACGAAGTGCAGGTTCACCTTCACGTCGTTGGCGATGCCGCCGTGCAGCAGCGCCTCGTTGAGGCTCTTGTAGCTCTCCGTCAGGTTCACGTACTTGCCGACGATGGCGACCTGGACCTGGCCGCGCGCGGGCTCGTACACCTTGCGGATGATGTTCTCCCAGCGCTCCAGGTGCGGCGCGCGGCTCCAGATGTTGAGCACCTCCGCGAGCCGGTCATCCAGACCCTGGCGGTGCAGCTCCAGCGGCAGCTCGTAGATGCTGCGCACGTCCGGCGAGGTGAACACGTTGCCCGTGTCCACGTTGCAGAACATGGCGATCTTGTCCTTGATCTCCCGAGACACCTCGCGGTCCGTGCGACACACGAGGAAGTCGGGCTGGATGCCAATCTCCCGCAGCTTCATCACCGAGTGCTGCGTGGGCTTGGTCTTCACCTCGCCCGCCGCGCCGATGTACGGCAGGAGCGTCAGGTGCACGTAGACGGCGTTCTGGCTGCCCACGTCGTAGCGCATCTGCCGGATGGCCTCGAGGAACGGCAGCGACTCGATGTCGCCCACCGTGCCACCGACCTCGACAATCACCACGTCCGCGTCCTGGGCCGCCTGACGGACGCTCGCCTTGATTTCATCGGTGATGTGCGGAATCACCTGCACCGTCTTGCCCAGGTACTCGCCGCGGCGCTCCTTCATGATGACCGCGTGGTAGATGCGGCCCGACGTGAAGTTGTTGAGCCGGCTCATCCGAGCGTTGGTGAACCGCTCGTAGTGGCCCAGGTCCATGTCCGTCTCGCCACCATCCTCCGTGACGAAGACCTCGCCGTGCTGGAACGGGCTCATCGTGCCCGGGTCCACGTTGATGTACGGGTCCAGCTTGAGCAGCGTGACGGCGAGCCCACGGTTCTCGAGCAGGGCGCCGATGGATGCCGAAGCGAGGCCCTTGCCGAGGGAGCTGACCACTCCGCCCGTCACGAAAATGAACTTGGTTTTCTTGGAGCGCATATCCCGTTCTGCCAAGTAGGGCAGGGATGCGTCAATTATTCTGAGTAGGACGTGCGGCCGGTCGGCGCCCCGGCTGACACCTTCTCAGTTGCCGTCCCAACCACCCGGGCGAGACACGGCGAACTCCCGGACGTCGGGTTGTCCGACCCGGAAGGCGCGCAGATCGCAATTGCGGCAGCTCCACCCCTCCCAGCCGCGCTTGACGACCATGTGCAGGCAGGCGTCGTAGTTGGGGCAGTAGAGGTTGCGCTGCGCATCGACAGCCTCTTCGTCGCGCAGGGCGGTGGGCAGAGGGCTGGGGCACGGGGTGATGGACACGGCGAATCTCCCGGATGGGTACGAAAAGGGTCGGCCACTCCCCCCGGCGGGTCGGAACAGGTCGCTTACGACTCCATTCCCGGGAGAAAGTAAAAGACCCGTCCCCGCGCGAACGCGGAAACGGGCCCTTGAAACCTTCAGCGTCTGCCACCGCCGCGGTGACCCTCTTCAGGCCGCCGTGGCGGAGGTGGACGCCTGATTCTTGCTGTCAATCAAGGCATCACCTCCTTTCTTGAGGATGGAAGAGCTAATCACCGGCTTGATTCCGCGCCACTTTCCAGAGCGATAAGCGCGGGCTCGGGTGGTGGCCAGCCGTTCAGGCGGCGACGAACTGGCGCTCCACCAGCCGGCGGTAGAGGCCTTCCTGGCTCATGAGGCTCGCGTGGGTGCCGCTCTGGACGATGCGGCCGCCCTCCAGCACGAGCACCCGGTCCACGTTGGCCACGGTGGACAGGCGGTGGGCGATGATGAGCGTGGTGCGGCCCTTCATCAGTCGCTCCAGCGCGTCCTTCACCAGGTGTTCGCTCTCCGCATCCAGGGCGCTCGTCGCCTCGTCGAGGATCAGCAGGCGAGGGTCCTTCAGCACGGCGCGGGCGATGGCCACGCGCTGCTTCTGGCCTCCGGAGAGCTGGACGCCGCGCTCGCCCACCTGGGTGCCGTAGGCTTCCGGGAAGCGCTGGATGAAGTCGTGGGCGTTGGCGGCGCGCGCGGCCTCTTCCACCTGGGCGTCGGTGGCGTCCGGCTTCGCGTAGCGGATGTTGTCCGCGATGGAGCAGGAGAACAGCTGCGGCTCCTGCGCCACCATGCCGATGTTCCGGCGCAGCCACTCCGGCTCCAGCGTGGTGAGCGGGTGCCCGTCCAGGGCGACGGCGCCCCCTTGCGGGTCATAGAAGCGGGACAGCAGTGACGCGAGGGTGGACTTGCCCGCACCGGACGGACCCACCACGGCGACGACCTCGCCGGGCCGCAGCTCCAGGTCCAGGCCCTGGAGCACTGGCACGTCGGGGCGCGTGGGGTAGGAGAAGCGCACGGCGCGGAACTCCACATGTCCCTTCACCGAGGCCAGCCGCTCGCCTCCGGCGGGAATCGCGGGCTCGCGGTCCACCAGCTCGAAGACGCGCTCGGCGGCGCCGGTGGCGCGCATGACGTCCGCCCACACCTCCGTCACGGCGCTCAGCGAGAGCGCCACCAACGAGGTGTAGATGAGGAACGACGTGAGCGCGCCGGCGCTGAGCTCGCCGTCCACCACCATCCGGCCGCCGTACCAGAGCATCGCCGCGGTGGAGCCGTACATGGCGATGGAGGCGCTGCCCATGAAGAGCGCCCCCTGCCGCGCGCGCTCCTTCGCGAGCTGGAGCGCCCGGTCCACCGCCGCGCCGTAGCGTTCGACTTCATGGCTCTCCGCGGCGAAGGAGCGCACCGTGCGGATGCCGGAGAGGTCCTCCTCGGCCACCTCGCTGGAGGCCGCGAGCGCGTCCTGTGCCGCCTTGGCGAGCACGCGCACGCGACGGCCATACACCACCGCGCCAATGGCCACCGCGGGGATGAGGGCGAGCATCACCATCGTCAGGCGCGGGGACGTCAAGAAGAGCAGCACCACGCCGCCGAGCCCCTGGCAGGCGTAGCGCAGCATCATGGAGACATTGGTGGTGACGGTGCTCTGCAGGATGCTCGTGTCCGAGGCGAGCCGGCTGGTGAGCTCACCGGTGCGGCGCTCGTCGAAGAAGGCCACCTCCTGGGAGAGCAGGCTCTGGAACAGGCGCTTGCGCAGCCGCGTCACCACGCGCTCGCCCGCGTTGCTGAAGAGGTAGACGCGCAACGCCATGGCCACCGACTGCACGACGAAGACGCCGAACATCACCAGGGCGATGGTGTCGAGCCGCGAGCGATTGCGGGCGCCGAGCGCCTCGTCCACCAGGTCTCCGATGGCGCGCGGAAACACCAGCGTGGCCGCGCTGCTGACGAGCAGGAAGAACGTGCCCACGACGAGCGTGGGGACCTCCGGCTTCGCGAGGGTGAGCAGGCGACCCAGCGTCAACCGCGAGGGGAGATGGGGCTTGGAGGCGGTCGAGGTGGGGGACACGCGCGGAGACTAGCGCGGAGCCCCTCGCTTCGCACGGTCGCGGGCTGTCGGAACGGGTGGGAGGTGCTAATCCTTCGGGGCACGGAGGTAGGCCATGGAGCAGCGCGTTTTCGGCGGCACCGGGAAGCAGGTCCCCGTCCTCGGTCAGGGCACGTGGCAGATGGAGGAGGATGACCGCGAGGAGGCCATCCGCTCCCTGCGCGCGGGGTTGGACCTGGGGCTCACCCACGTCGACACCGCCGAGTTGTACGGCCACGGCCGCGTGGAGGAGTCCATCGTCTCCGAGGCCATCGCCGGACGACGCGAGGAGGTCTTCCTCGTGTCGAAGGTCATGCCCTCCAATGCCACCTACGCGGGCACGCTGACCGCGTGCGAGCGGAGCCTGAAGCGACTGCGCACCGACTGGCTCGACTGCTACCTGCTGCACTGGCCCGGCTCGCACCCGCTGGCGGAGACGGTGCGCGCCTTCGAGAAGCTGGTCGCGGACGGGAAGATTCGCTCCTGGGGCGTGAGCAACTTCGCGGTGTCGGATTTGGACGAACTGCTGACGCTCACGAAGCCCGAGCACATCGCCTGCAACCAGGTCCTCTACCACCTGGAGGAGCGGGCCATCGAACACGCCGTCCTCCCGTGGTGCGAGGAGCAGGGTGTGGCGGTGGTGGGCTACAGCCCCTTCGGCAACGGCCGCTTCCCCAAGCCCCAGAGTCCGGGAGGGCGCGTGCTGGAGGCCATCGCCCGGGCGCATGACGCCACGGCCCGACAGGTGGCGCTCCAGTTCCTCGTGAGGCGGCCCTCCCTGTTCGCCATTCCCAAGGCGAGCCGCGTGGCCCACCTGCGCGACAACGCGGCCGCCGTGTCGCTGAAGCTCTCCGCGGACGAGCTGGCGCGCATCGACGCCGCGTTCCCCAAGGGCGCCTACAGCGACGCGTTGCCCGTCATTTGAGGCCGGAGGCGAAGGCCTTGCGGAAGGCGGACACGGTGGGCTCTCCCTCGCCCACCGTCACCGTGCCCGTCTCGCCCTCCAACGCGGCTCGCATGCCCTTGCCCCGGACGAAGCGCACCGTGGCGATGCGGCGCATCACCTCGCGTCCCTGCTCCTGCGCGAGCGCGCGCAACGCGTGGCCCGTGACATTCACCGCGGCCTCCAGCGCGCGACGTCCGGGCTC
The DNA here is from genome assembly GCF_013336705.1 of Myxococcus sp. CA051A. Lineage (NCBI taxonomy): Bacteria > Pseudomonadati > Myxococcota > Myxococcia > Myxococcales > Myxococcaceae > Myxococcus > Myxococcus sp. CA051A. The sequence goes on from NZ_JABUMS010000003.1 coordinate 361,311, forward strand.
GTCATCCAACCCCACCCAGTCCACCTCGAAGCGCAGCGGCCTGCCACCCAGTGCCTTCTCGCCCGGCCAGAACTGCTCGGTGAGGGCGTGCGGCAGCTTCTCCACCAACGTCGCCACGTCCTGACGCGTGGGCGTGGGGCGCACCAGTTGCGTCAGCTCGAGCAGCTTGCTGGCCTGGCCCACCGTCACCGCGACCACCGTCGCCAGGTCCACGTACGTCACCGACTCCGAGCCGAGCAGGCCCTCCTTGCCGAGCGCCAGCAGCACCGAGTCTCGCGGCGCGTAGTCCACCACCGTGCCCGTCACGGTGTGTCCGTGGGCCAGGTGCAGCGTGACGGTGACGGTGGGGACCTCCTCGCCCGTGCGGGCTCGTATCGCGAGCGTCCCGAGTTGCTCCAGCACCCGCTCCACCTTGCGCGACACCAGTCGCTGCACGCCCTCCATCTGGTGTTCCTCGTCGTCCGCCCACTTGCGTCGGCGCGGGTCGTACTTCGGCGTCGGTGCGGGCGCGGGCGTTGGCGCGGGCGTCGGTGCCGCCGCCGCGACGTGGGGATTCGCGGGGACTTCCTTCGCGGGCTCCGGGGGCGTGGCGGCGGGGGCCTCCGGCGTCTCGTCCTTCGCCTTGGTGTCGTTTCCGCCAAACAGGTCCTGGAAGATGCCCATGGCTACAGTCCTTTCTCGCGCATGACGGCTTCAACCTTCGCGACGTCTCCGGGGACATCCACCGCGACCGTGCGCCAGGAGACTCGGGCGCAACGGATGGAGATGCCGTGCTCCAGCGCGCGGAGTTGCTCCAGCTTCTCCGTCTCCTCGAGCGGCGTGGGCGCCAGCTCCGCGAGCCGCAACAAGACGTCCCGCCGGTAACCATACAGGCCGATGTGGCCCCAGCGGGGGACGGGAGTCCCGGTCTCCCGCGCGTGGGGGACGAGGCTGCGGCTGAAGTAGAGCGCGTCGCCGTTGAGCGCGAGCACCGCCTTCACCACATGCGGGCTGTCCGCTTCGTCCACCTCCAGGGGCCTGACGAGTGTGCCCATGCGCACGGTGGTGTCCGTGAAGAGTCCGGCGAGCGACTTGAGCGCCTCCGGGTCCACCAGGGGCTCGTCACCCTGGACGTTCACCCACACGTCCACGTCGGGCCGCTCGCGCGCCACCTCCGCCACCCGGTCCGTCCCCGTGGCGCAGGCGGGGCTGGTCATCACCGCGCGGCCTCCGAAGCCCTCCACGGTGGCGCGGATGCGCTCGTCGTCCGTGGCCACCCAGACCTCGTCGAAGACGCCCGCCTCCTGACAGCGGAGCCACACGTGCTCCACCATGGGCTTGCCGGCGATGAGGACGAGCGGCTTGCCGGGGAAGCGGGTGCTGGCATGACGGGCGGGGATGACGGCGATGGTGCGTGAGGAGGGCATGGCACACTCGGTCTATCAGATTCAGGACGGACGCTGGCTCCGCGGAGGCGAGTCGCCCCGCAGCCACTAGGCATCCGACTCGCCGTGCCTAGCTTGGCTGGCGACATGAAGAAGGTCATCCATATCGTCGGTGCGCGGCCCAATTTCATGAAGGTCGCGCCCATCCACCGGGCCATCGCCGCGCGCACCCCGCTCCAGCAGATCCTCATCCACACGGGGCAGCACTACGACGTCAAGATGAGCGACGTCTTCTTCTCCGACCTGGGCCTGCCCGCGCCAGACGTGCACCTGGGCATCGGCTCCGGCAGCCACGCGCAGCAGACGGCCCGGACGATGGTGGAGCTGGAGAAGGTCTTCCTGGAGCACAAGCCGGACCTCGTCTCCGTCGTGGGTGACGTGAACAGCACTGTCGCCGCCGCGCTCGTGTCGTCGAAGCTGGCGATTCCCCTGGCCCACGTCGAGGCCGGCCTGCGCAGCTACTCCCGGCACCAGCCGGAGGAAATCAACCGCGTCGTCACCGACCGGCTGGCCGACCTGCTCCTCACGCCCTCGCGCGACGCGGATGCCAACCTGCTCAAGGAAGGGCTGGAGCCGGACCGCATCCACTTCGTGGGCAACGTGATGATCGACTCACTGCTCGCCTCGAAGGAGCGGGCGGAGCAGCTGCCCGTGCTGAAGAGCCTGGGCCTTGCGCCTCATGGCTACGCGGTGTGCACGCTCCACCGGCCGTCCAACGTGGATGACCCGCGCGTGCTCGGCGGGCTGCTGTCCGCGATTGCTCACGTGGCGTCCCGAATCCCGGTCGTCTTCCCGGTACACCCGCGCACGCGGAAGATGATCTCCGAGCAGGGACTGGGCTCCGCGTTCGAGCGCAATCCGAACCTGCGCCCCGTGGACCCCATGGGCTACCTGGAGTTCCTCGCGCTGACGTCGCAGGCCCGGCTCATCCTCACCGACTCGGGCGGACTCCAGGAGGAGACCACTGCGCTGGGCGTGCCGTGCCTCACCCTGCGCGAACAGACCGAGCGCCCCATCACCGTCGAGGAAGGGACCAACGAGGTGGTGGGCACCGACCCGGACCGCATCCGCGAGGCCGCCGACCGCGCGCTCAACGGGCAGGGCAAGAAGGGAAGCGTGCCGGAGTACTGGGATGGTCGCTCGGGTGAGCGCATCGCGGACCTGTTCTCGCGCTTCCTCTCCGTCGAGCAGGGCTCGCTTCGCGCTGTCTCCGCTTGATGGAGGTGACGAGGGGCCGCGACACCTGTGTGACGGTGCCTCGTGGCCGTGCTCGTTCCGACTGTGCGTGCTTCCGCTCCATGTTAGAGCTGGGAGGTCATGCGCGGCGATGAGGACGCATCGGCGGAGGTCTCCGCCTCCGAGAAGGACCCGGCCCCCGAGGGCTTCGTCGACATCCCCTTCGTCGTCGAGCCCAACTATGCGGGCTGGCGCCTGGAGGACTACCTGGGCCAGAAGCTGCGCCGCATGCCCCGGGAGCGCCTGGCCGGAATCATCCTGCGCGGTGTCCGGTGCGACGAGCAGCGGCTGAAGCCCTCCACGCCCGTGTATCCCGGCATGGCCTTCCGACTGCGCCGCCCCGGTACCGAAGAACCCGAGACGCCCACGGAGCTCCCTGTCGTCTTCCAGGATGATTGGCTGCTCGTGCTCGACAAGCCCGCGGGACTGCCCATCCATCCCACTGCGCGCTACCACAAGGGCACCCTCGTCTCCATCCTGCGCGAGCGCTTCGGTGAGCGCTTCGCCGAGCCCGCGCACAGACTGGACCGGGAGACCAGCGGGCTCGTCGTCTGCGGACGCACCACCGAGTCGTGCCGGGTGCTGGGACGACTCTTCGTCTCGCGCGACGTGCACAAGGAGTACCTCGCCGTCTGCGAGGGCCATCCCTCCGAGGACTCCTTCGTGGTCGACGCGCCCATCGCCGAGGGCACCGAGCTCATCCGCATCGCCGTGCGCATCGACCCCGTGGAGGGCAAGCCGAGCCGCACCCGCTTCCAGGTGCTCCAGCGCTTCACTCGCGAGGGTGCGCCCTTCGCGCTGCTGCGCTGCTTTCCGGAGACAGGTCGTCAGCATCAGATTCGCATCCACCTGCACGTCGCGGGCTTCCCGCTGGTGGGCGACAAGATGTACGGGCCGGACCCCGGCTACTTTGATCGATTCAGCAAGCACAGCCTGGAGCCCGAGGCGTGGACCCGGCTGCGGCTGCCTCGACACGCGCTGCATGCCGCGCGCATCGTCTTCCCGCATCCCGGCACCGGTGTGGAGGTTGCCTTCGAGGCTCCGCTTCCCTCCGACCTCACGGACTTCATCGCGGGGGCTTCGCTGCCGCCCGCGCCTCCCGTGAAGGGCGGCGGGGAGGTTTAGCCGGGGCCCGCAACTTCCGGGCGGCTTCTGGGTTCCAGAGGGAAACACCCTCCTCGCGTCACTGACGCGTCCACCTCGGGAGCCTTTCATGCGCCGCACCGTCCTCGCCGCCACTGTCGCTTTCTTCCTCGGCGGTTTCGTCAACCAGGCCCAGGCGGAGCGTCAGCCGCGCATGCGTGACGCCATGGTCCATCTGGAGAAGGCGCTCTCCACCCTGAAGAACGCGGCCCCCGACAAGGGCGGCCACCGCGTGAAGGCCATCGGCCTCACCGAGCAGGCGCTCGGCGAGGTTCGCGAGGGCATCCAGTTCGACAACCGCCACTGACGCGCGAAGGGAGTGAGGCGCCTGCCCAGAGGTCTGTGCGCGGCGCCTCGCTGGCGTGGCGTCTCGACTGACGCCCGGAGTGACCACGGCCCTGGTCCATGGGTGAGGGGCCTCGCTGAAGCGAGGTCTCGACCGCCACCTGGAACGAGCAAGGCCCCCGACCCGAAGAGAGGGCAGGGGGCCTTGTGCTGGTACGTCCCGTCAACGCCCGGTCAGGCGGTGAGCTTGTTCGCTTCCGGCGCGGAGGGTGACAGCTCTCCGATGAGGTACTCGCCCGAGAAACACGCCGTGCAGAAGCTGCCTCGGCTGGGGTCTCCCACCGCCGTGCCCAGCCCCTCCAGCGAGATGTAGCCCAGCGTGTCCGCCGTGACGTACTTCGCGATTTCGTCCGTGCTGTGGGTCGCCGCGATGAGCTCCTGACGGCTCGGCGTGTCGATGCCGTAGAAGCAGGGCCACTTCGTCGGCGGCGAGGAGATGCGCAGATGCACCTCCAGCGCTCCCGCGGCCTTGATCATCTTCACGATTTTGCGGCTCGTGGTGCCCCGGACGATGGAGTCGTCCACCACCACCACGCGCTTGCCCTTGAGCACGTGCCGCACCGCCGACAGCTTCAGCTTCACGCCGAAGTGACGGATGGACTGCTGCGGCTCGATGAACGTGCGGCCCACGTAGTGGCTGCGGATGAGGCCCACGTCATACGGAATCCCGCTCTGCTGCGAGAAGCCGATGGCCGCCGCCACGCCCGAGTCCGGCACCGCGATGACCAGGTCCGCGTCGGGCGCCGGCTGCTCGCGCGCCAGCTGCATGCCCATCTGCTTGCGCACCTCGTACACGCTGTTGCCGAACAACACCGAGTCCGGACGCGCGAAGTACACCTGCTCGAAGATGCAGCGCCCCAGGCGCGGAGGCTCCGCGAAGGGCCTGCTGGTGCGCAGCACGCCATTCTCGATGACCAGCAGCTCGCCCGGCTCCAGCTCGCGCACCACATCCGCTTCGATGAGGTCCAACGCGGTCGTCTCGCTGGCGACCACGTACGCGCCTTCCTTCATCCGCCCCAACACCAGCGGCCGGATGCCCAGCGGGTCCCTCACCGCGACCAGCTTGTTCTGCGTGAGCACCAGCAGGCTGTAGGCGCCTTCCACCTTGCGCAGCGCCTCCACGAGCTTCTGCTCGAAGCTCACCTGCTTGGAGCGCGCCAGGAGGTGCATGATGACCTCCGTGTCCGCGTCCGACTGGAAGATGGCTCCGTCGGCCTCCAGCTTCTCCTTCAGCGCTCCCGCGTTCACCAGGTTGCCATTGTGCGCGACGGCGACCTGTCCTCCCGCGTACGCCACGAAGAGCGGCTGAGCGTTCTTGAGCTGGCTGCCACCGGCCGTCGAGTACCGCACGTGTCCGATGGCCGACTGGCCAGGCAGGCCGGCGAGCACCGGCGCGTCGAAAATATCAGCCACCAACCCCATCTGACGGTGCGCCCGAAGACCGTGGCCGTCGGAGGCGACGATGCCAGCGGACTCCTGACCGCGGTGCTGCAGGGCGTGCAGCCCCAGGTACGTCAGGTTAGAGGCCTCGGCGTGTCCCGTGATTCCGAAGATGCCGCACATGGCGCGGTGCCTTACTCCTTTCGGGCGATGAGCGGAACAGGAACGCACGCCCCTCTGGTGGGTATTCCACCCGCCACCGGAGTCGGCCCATGTGGGCACACGAGCCTCGCGGTACGAGCACCGTCCCGTTAGTCTCGCCACCGCATGGCTTCCCCGCGACGAGCCTCCTGGCGTTCCCTGTTTCCCCTGGTCCTGCTCACCGTGGGTGCCGCTTATTCATTGGGTTCATGGAACTGGTGTGGCACCTGGGCAGAGCGCGCGCCCGTGCTGCTGTCTCAGGTGAAAACAGAAGGTGCGTTGCGCGCGGGCGCGGCGAAGGTGCCGCTCGTGCCGCCGTTTCCGGTGGTGGTCGCGGGGTACTCGCCTCCGCGTCCGGATGCGAGCCAGTCCGACCCGCCGCTCCATGCTCGCGCGGTGGTGCTGGAGTCGGGGAACACGCGGGTGGGGTTGGTGTCGCTCGAGTTGCTGCTCGTCACGGATGCGGTGACCGCCAAGGTGCGCGAGCGAGCGCTCGCCGCCGGACTGCAGGACGTGCTGGTGCTGGCCACGCACACGCACTCCTCGCTGGGAGGTTATGACAGCCGCCTGGTGTCACAGCTCGTCGGGACGGGGCGCTACCGGGAGGACTCGCTGGAGGCCGTCGTCGCCGCCGCGAGCGCCGCGCTGCAACAGGCCGCCGCCGCGCTCACCGACGTGACGCTGGAGCTGGGCGAGGCGAAGGAGCCCTCCTTCGTCTACACGCGCAGCGGTGGCACCGCGCCGGATGGCTCCTTGACTCGCGCGGTGCTGCGCGGCGCCTCGGCCCCGGTGGCGGAGTTGCTCTTCTTCGCCGCGCACCCCGCGATGGTGCCCCGGCAGCGCGCGTACGTGGACCCGGACTACCCGGGGCGACTCAGCTCGCTGCGCGAGTCCGAGGGCAGCGGCGTGACGCTGCTGTTGCAAGGCGCGGTCGGCAACGCCTCGGTGGCCTTCTCCGAAGGGCAGGGGCTGGAGCGTGTGTCCGCCTTTGCTCGGGCCTTGTCCGACCTCGCGGGCAAGGTGCCCATGGCTTCCGTGGGGCCTTCGGTCCGGCTGTCATTGGTGCGCGCGGAAGCGGTGATGCCTCGGCCGGATGCGTCGCGGCTGGTGCCGTCATTCACTCGCGCCGCGGGCGACAACCTGCTGTGCGGTTCCTCCGAGCGCGTGGCGGAAGTGGCGGCGTTGGTGCTGGGGCCGCTGGAGCTGGTGACGGTGCCGGGTGAGCCCACCGTCGACGCGGGCGCGGTGCTGGTGGGACGCACCGGGGCCTCGGGGGTGCTGGGGCTCGCGGGTGGATACGTGGGCTATGTGGAGACGCCGGAGTTGGTGCGCGTGAGCGGTGGTGAGTCGCGACGGCAGTACTTCGGTCCCTCGCTGCTGGAGCGACTGGGTGAAGCGGCGGAGCTTGCCGCCAGCACCGCGGGCTTCACGCGCTGACTTTGCCCGCGGTGGTTGGATGCACGGGCCTTGTCGGCGGCCTGTCGGGACGGTCCTGAACGTCCTTTGCTGGACGGCGGGGCGAGCGTGATGGCGTCGCCAGGGCCGCATGGCGGAAACTGGCGCTCCCTTCTTCACCGTGGAGCGCCCCATGAGCCCATCGGATCCTCGCATCACCCTGGAAGTGCGCGGTCACCTCGCCCTCATCGGCATCCACCGGCCGGAGAAGCGCAATGCGTTCGACGTCGGCATGTTGCGGGGACTGTCGTCCGCGGTGACCGAGGCGGACCGTCATCCGGACGTGCGGTGCATGGTCATCTTCGCGGTGGGCGACCACTTCTCCGCGGGCCTGGACCTGGCGAGCGTCGCGCCCGCCCTCTCCAGTGGCGAGCCGCTCTACTCCGAGGGCGCCATCGACCCGTGGGGCATCCAGGGAGCGCTGAGGACCAAGCCGCTCATCGTCGCCGTCCAGGGCCTGTGTCTCACGCTGTCCATCGAACTCATCCTCGCGGCGGACATCGCGGTGGCCTCCGAGGACGCACGCTTCGGACAGATTGAAATCAAGCGCGGCATCTTCCCGTTCGGCGGCGCCACCCTGCGCTTCCCGCAGCGGGCCGGATGGGGCAATGCCATGCGCTGGCTGCTCACGGGCGACGAGTTCGACGCGCGCGAGGCCTACCGGATGGGACTGGTGCAGGAAGTCGTCGAGCGCGGCCGTCACCTGGAGCGCGCGCTGGCCCTGGCGGAGACGGTGTCGAAGCAGGCGCCGCTGGGGGTCCAGGCGACGCTCGCGTCCGCGCGACAGGCGGTGCACGAGGGGCCCGAGGCGGCGGCGCGCGCGCTGCTGCCCCAACTGCTGCGGCTGGCGGGAACGGAGGACGCCGCCGAGGGCGTCCAGTCCTTCCTCGAGCGCCGCGAGGCCCGCTTCACCGGCAAGTGAGGCGGCCCCGGGTGCGGTCCGTCAGAACTTCTCGAACTTGGAGTCCTCTTTGCGCTTCTTGAAGAACAGGGCGGTGCGGCCCAGGAGCTGGGCCTGGTCGGCGCCCGTCCCCTCGGCGATGCGCGCGGAGGCTTCCTGGCGCGTCTCCGGACCGTCGTTGATCTTCACCTTGATGAGCTCGTGGTCATGCAGCGCCTGCTCGACGGCGGCGATGACGCCCTCGGTGACGCCGGATTGACCGACGATGACCACCGGCTCCAGGTGGTGTCCGAGCGCGCGCAGATGGCGGCGTTGCTTCCCGGTGAGCGGCACGTTGCTATCTCCTTCGACTCGTCCGGCGGGGCCCCAGGCCCCTCCCGGACGGGGGGCGCACCCTACTTCTTCTGGGCCGCCATGCGAATCTCCCGCTGCGCGTCGATGTGGTCTGGCTGAAGCTCCACTGTCCGCTTGAAGTGCTTGAGCGAGCCCGGAACGTCCCCCGACAGCTTCGCAATCACCCCGAGGAAGTAGTGCGCGGGCGCACAGCGCTCATTGCGCTTGATGGCGTTCTGGATTTCCCGGAACGCCTCCGGCTGCGCCGCCTTCTTGTCCGCCGCCGTGAAGAACCGCGCATAGCCCCGCCATGCGTAGAACTCGGCCTCCTCCGCGTTGAGCTGGATGGCTTCGTTCAACATCTTCACGGCCTCGGGGAACTTGCGCGCCTTCACGAGAATGCACGCCTTCTGGAAGAGCTCTTCCGCCTGGAGGATGGCGTTGATGTCGACTTCCGCTCCCGCGCCGCCGCTCTTGACCTCCTCCAGATAGGACGCACGGCTCTTGTCGTCGGACAGCATCCGGTAGGCATCGCCGATGTAGGCGAACACCTCGGCCTTGAGCTTCTCCAGCTCCGGAGGCGCGCCCTGCGGCAGCGTGTCCGGGTGGTAGAGCTTGGCGAGCCGGAAGTAGGCGACCTTCACGGCACTCGAGTCCGCTTGCTCCGAGAGCCCCAGCCGCTGGAAGTGGTTCTGCTGCTTGAGCGCCATGACGAGCTGGCGCAGCGACGGAATCTCGTCCGAGCCCGGGGCATTGGCGGTGACGGTGGGCGGCGCCGGACGGGCCGTGCCTGGGCCCGCCGTGGGCGCCGCTGAACCGACGACCGGAGGACCCGCGGGACGGGGCGCGGCTCCTGGGGGATTGCCGGGACGCGCGGCCCCAGCGGCGGCGGTGCCCACGCCGGGAGGATTGCCGGGACGGGCGGCTCCGGCCGGGGCTGCTCCAACGCCTGGAGGATTGCCGGGGCGAGCGGCTCCAGCCGGGGCTGCTCCAACGCCTGGAGGATTGCCGGGACGGGCGGCTCCAGCAGGGGCCGCTCCAACGCCGGGAGGATTGCCAGGAGTCGCCGCTCCCGAAGGGGCGGTGCCGACGCCGGGAGGATTGCCAGGGCGGGCTGCTCCAGCCGGGGCCGCTCCAACACCTGGAGGGTTTCCGGGACGAGGTGCCTGGGCCGCCGTGGGTGCGGGACCGGTCGGGGCGGCTTGTGGACTCGCGGCAGCAGGACCGGGGTGCGCCCCGGCTCCTGGCTGCGGGGCCACGGCGGCGAAGGACACGGCGTCCAGCTCTCGCAGCAGGAACGCGAGGCGCAGCAGGTGGTCGGCGTCCTGCGGGAAGTCGGTGAGGAGCTGGTTCACCGAGCGCACGCCGTCGATGACGGTGAGGGCCCGGACTTCATGCGGGGTGAGGCGCAGCTCGCTCGCGGCGACCATGCCCCCCGACTTCATGATGGGCAGTTGGAGCACCGGCATGAGCCGGCGCTTGAGCTCCGTGGACGGCATGCGGCGCACGGTGTCGCTGAGCACGGCCCACCGGTTTCCGAGCGGCATGGCCTTGTTGCCAGCCAGCTCGCGGACCTCGAAGGTGAACGTGCCCGCCTCGGTGCGCAGGGCCTTGAACAGGATGCTGGCGGCGCGCTGCGCCAGGATGGCGAAGGCGCTGGCGGGTTGCAGCAGTCCCAGACCAAAGAGCGCGGCGAGCAGGTCTCCACCGAAGCGGTCCTTCGCGGACTCGGCCTGCTGGAGCTGCTCGGGCGTGAGCAGTCGCCCCCCCATCAGCGACGTGCCCAGCGCATCCTCGGGATGGGTCGAGTCGACGAACTCCGGGTTGCCCTTGCGGAAGTGAATCAGGGCGACGCGGTCCGAGAGCGTCAGCGTGAGCAGTCCCGTCTGCTCCGCCATGGCGACGCGCCCGTAGAGGTTCAGCGGCGAGGTCTGCTCGAGCTGTCCCTGGGCTGGCACCGCGTAGGGGGCGGCCTCCGTTGTGACGGCCGCGACGGGGCGCGCGCCAGCAGCGGGAACTCCTGCCTGCGGAGCGGCTCCCATGGGAGCCTGCTGCGCTCCGGGAGTCGCGGAGGCCTGCTGCGCTGGTGCCACGGGGCGTGCGCCCGTCGCGGGCACGCCTGCATGCGGAGCGACTCCGGGCGCTTGCGGTGCACCGGCGGGACGGGTGCCCGCGGTGGGAACTCCCGCCTGCGGAGCGACTCCGGGCGCTTGCGGTACTCCAGGCGCAGTGGCCATGGGAGGCCGCCCGGGGGCCGTTGCGACGCCGGGCGGGACTCCCGGGGCAGGACGCGCGGCGACGTTCGGCGCTCCGGGGGCGGCGGCACCCGGAACTCCGGGGCGTGCTCCCTGTTGCGCGCCAACGCCTGGGTTGCCTGGGGCGCGAGGATCTCCAGGCCGCGTCCCGGGCCCTGCCATCGGAGCCGACCCAGGCGTGCTTCTCGCGACCGCACCGGGTCCCGCCATATGCGCGGTGCCCGGACCGGCCATCGGCATTCCGCCAGGATTCGCACCCGGGCCCGCCATCGGCATTCCACCGGGATTCGCACCAGGGCCGGCCATGTGCGCGGTGCCCGGACCGGCCATCGGCATTCCACTGGGATGCGCACCCGGACCGGCCATGGGCATTCCACCGGGGTTCGCACCGGGGCTTGCCATGGGCGCGCTCGGTGCCTGCTGGGGCGCGTCGGGCGCTCCGTCACCCCAGAGCTCCCGGGGGAAGGTGTCGCGGGCTTCGGGGAATCGCCAGGGGAAGGCGAAGTTGCGCCCGTCCTCGGAGACCTGGAGCTTCCCCTTGATGGAGCCGCTGTCGATGAGCAGCTCGATGGTCGGCAGGGTGAGGGGCCCCCACAAGGTGCCCCTGTCGTTGCGAACCCAATATTGACGGACGTCACCCTCCGCCATGTGCGGTTCTACTCCGTTCGAGCTGCGAGAAGATGGAACCCTACCGCTCTCCCCGGAAGGGTCAAAGCAGACGACGGGGCAGAGTGCTCATACAGGGCGTCAGGGCGTGGCGCCGTCGAGGGTGGCCAGCCCCAGCACGGACAGGCACGCCGCGTCCGCCTGCTGCTCGGCCGGGGGGTCGAAGCAGAACACCTCACTGTCGAAGACCTTGCACAGCCCCGCCGGCGTGGACGCACAGGCCGACTTCGAGAACGCGGTGGTGCACCCGTAGCCACACACCGGCCCGGACTCGCTGTTGCGGCACTCGGGCGCGGGCAAGGTGCGCTTCCAGGCGCAGAGCGCGGCCGGAGACGGGTCGAAGCAGGTGATGCGACCACTCGCCATCTTGCACACCCCCGCGGGCGTCTTGTTGCAACGCACCCCCTCCGGGACGTTCAGGCAGTTGTAGCCGCACGTCAGCTCCACGCTGTTGCTGCGGCAGTCCGCGCGGGGCGTGTCCTTGCCGTAGACGGCGAAGACGATGGCCGGCGGGTCGAAGCACTCCACCTCGCCGCTGCGACCTCGGCACACCCCGGCCGGAGACTTCGCGCACTTCACCCGACCCGGCTGCGTCGCGCAGTTGTAGCCACACGCCACCACGCCATCGATGGCCTTGCACTCGGGGTCCGGCAGCGAGGCGCCGTACGCCTTCACCACGTAGGCCGGCGGGTCGAAGCACACCGCCTGGCCGTCCACCACCTGACAGCGCCCCTGAGGCGTCTGCGCACACCGGGCCCGGTTCGAGTCCGACTTGCACCCATAACCACAGGCCACCTGGCTGTTCATGGAGCGGCAGGAGGGGGCGTTGGGGTCCTGCGACGGCGGTGCCGAGGCCAGCGTGAGCGCCAGCAAGGTGACGAGGGAGGCGAGCATGGTGACCTCGGGAGCAGGGGAGTGTCGCGGAGGCATTGACGCCCAAGGCGCGCGGTGACGCAAGAAGCGGGCGGGCGCGACGGCGCTTCGGGCGCGTGGTACCCAGGCGCCGTTCGAGCCGAGGGAGACACCCGGGTGGATTTCATGGTGGACGTCAGTGCGCAGCAACTCCTCCTGCTGTGCGTCGCCGCGCTGGTCGCGGGCCTGGTGGACGCCATCGCGGGAGGTGGCGGGCTCATCACCCTGCCCGCGCTCCTGACGGTGGGGTTGCCGCCCCACGTGGCGCTGGGCACGAACAAGGGCCAGTCCGTCTTCGGCTCGTTCGCCGCGCTGGTCCGCTTCTCGCGCTCGGGGCTGGTGGACTGGAGGCTGGCGCGCGTGACGTTCCCCTTCGGCCTGGGAGGTGCGTTCGCCGGCGCCGCGCTGGTGCTGTTGGTGAAGCCGGAGGTGCTCAAGCCGCTGGTGCTCGTGCTGCTCATCGCGGTGGCCGTGTTCCTCGCGTTCCGGCGGACGCCTGCCTCCGGGGCCAGGACGGAGCCCTCACCCCGGCCGCGCGCGCTCGCCATCGGGTCGCTCATCGCGCTGGCCGTCGGCACCTACGACGGGTTCTTCGGTCCGGGGACGGGCACCTTCCTCATCGTCGGCTTCAACACGCTGCTGGGCCACGGACTGGCCCGCGCCTCCGCCGACGCGAAGGTGGTGAACTTCGCCTCCAACCTGGCGTCCATGGCCCTCTTCGCCCTCAATGGCGTGGTGCTCTGGAAGGTGGCGTTGCCCATGGCCGCCGCGCAGTTCACCGGCGCGTGGCTGGGCGCGCACCTGGCGGTGAAGGGCGGCGACACGCTGGTGCGCAAGGTGGTGCTCGCCGTGGTGCTGGCGCTGGTGCTGAAGCTGGGGCGCGACGTGGTGATGGGCTGAAGTGGGGCTCGCCCCCGATGGCTTCAGCCGATGTGCACCAGCAGCGCGTCCCCGCGCTTGCCCATCTGGGCCATGAACTTCTGGAGCTCGTCGAAGTAGGAGACCATCTCCTCCAGCGGGTCCGAGTCGTCGGGCGGCTCTTCCCACGTGCCGGGGTAGATGTCCTGGGCCTGCATCTCCACCGCGTCGTAGCGGCGGCGCAGCGTGTTCTCGGACACCTCGCGCAGCGCGGAGGCGAGCACCTTCACCTGCTCGGGCGAGAAGACGCGCGCGGTGCCTTCATCCGAGGGGATGTCGCCCACGTCCACGCCGCCGCGCACCAGGAAGTCCAGCGGCGCGCTGCCCTCCCAGGGCGTCCCGGTGAGCAGGTACTGGAGGCCGTGCCAGGCCTCGCCGATGTCCAGTTCCAGGAATGCTCCGCCCTTCGGGTCTCCGAAGTCCTCCTCGTCGTCGAGGAAGTCGTCCAGGCGCTTGGGGGCCTGAAGCAAGGCGTCGCGCTGCGCCTCCGTGACGCTGCGCAAGGTGCAGAGCATCTCCATGCGGGGGACCTCGTGTGCCGCGGAAGCGGGGGGAATCGTGAGCGGCGAGGGACCCTACCAGTCCCGGGTGATGTCGCGGAATTTCGATGCGGGGCCGGGTGCTCCATCGTTCAGCGGAGGGTCAGCAGGGCGCCCGCCACCATCAGCGCCACGCCCGCCCCCAGCTTCCACGAGAGCGGCTCGTGCAGGAGGACGACGGCGAGGAGCACGGTCAGCGGCAGGCTGAGCTTGTCGAGCGGCGCCACGCGCGAGGCCGGCCCGAGCTGGAGGGCGCGGAAGTAGGCCAGCCACGACAGGCCGGTGGCGATGCCCGACAGCGCGAGGAACAGCAGCGTCTTGCGGCTCAAGGATGGCAGGGCGGCGTGTTCTCCCCGGGCCAGGGAGATGCCCCAGGCGAAGACGAGGACGACGCAGGTGCGCAGGGCCGTGGCGAGTGTGGAGGGAACACCCTCGACGCCGACCTTCGCCAGCACGGCGGTGAGCGCCGCGAAGAGGGCGGAGAGCAAGGCATAGACCCACCACGACATGAAGACCTCCCGACCGCGAGCGCACTCTGGAACCGCGATGTTAGTCTTTCGAGCGTCGACCGCCGCGCTCTCGCAATGGTGGTCCCAGGAGAGACCACCGGATGGCACCAGGGGGTCGATGGACTGTCGCCATCGCGGGAGTCGTGCTGTCGCTCTCGCTCGCGGCGTACCTGCGGCGTGAGCTGAGTCCTCCGACGCCGCACCGCGTGGTGGAGAAGGCATCGCCGCCCGTGGAGCCGCCTTCCGACAAGGCGCTTCCCCCGCCTCCGCCGCCCAGGCCGGAGGAGCTGGGGCGCGTTCATTTCCGGGCCCTGAAGAGATGGAGTGGGCATCCGCTGCGAGGCGTGACGGTGGGCATCATGCGGGAGACGAGGCCCCGCGTCGTGCATCCGGAGCAACTGCGGACGGACGCGAACGGCATGGCCGAGTTTGTCGCTGTCCCCTCGGGGCGGTTGACCGTCTGTGCTCGCGGGGCGGGCTACATGGAGTCCTGTTTGACGAGCTCGCTCGCGGCGGGCGGTCTGCTCACCATCGACTTGAGCATGTCGGAGGAACCGGCGAGCGCTCCACTCGCAGTCCCATGAGCACGGCCCCTGAGTGGTAGCCTTCGCGCCCTACAGGCAGCGGGGGTTCCACCCATGTGTGACGTGACGTGGATGCGACGAGCACGGACGTTGCTGCGCCAGACCGCGGTGTCGTTGGGGATGGGAGTGCTGACGCTGGCTCCCAGTGCGCGAGGGGAGTTGCCGGAGCACTACACGCTCCAGCTTCAGGCTCGCACCAACATGTTGGGCAATGCATCCGGTGCCTACAACCTGAAGCCGGGCAATCTGCTCGCGGGGAGTCTTCAGGTCCCGGTGGTCTCGGATGGGAGGGTGGCGTTCCGGTTGTCGATTACTCCCGAGGGGCCCAACGCCATCTGGTGGGGAAGCGACGCCGCGGGCCATCACCGTTATCTGTTGCCGGACCTGGGCGAGGATGCGCGCGCGAGCGACCCGGGGTTCAACTCGGCGGGGCTTGTCGCGTTCGCCGTCACGGGGGCCAGTGCCGTCACGAGCAATGGCATCTATCTGCTGCGCACCGAGGCGCCGAACGACGTGCGCATCATCCGCGAGCCGCTCGGGGCGTCGGACTGGTCCAGCCTTGCGCTCAATGATTCGGGGCAGCTCGGGTTCCGAGCCAACTTCAACTTCGTCGGCCGTGGCTACGTGGTGCTGACGCCGCAGGGGGCGGGTTGGACGACGACGTATCTGGCGAAGGAGAAGACGCTCGACGACACGAGTCCCTACGAGTTCCTCTACTCGCCAGCGTTCAACGACCTGGGACAGATGGCGGGCGTGGGAGACGTGGCGCCTGGAGGGTCTGAGTACTACCAGGAGCTGCGAGTCTTCAGCGTGGATGGCACGTCCCGGCTCATCGCGCAGTCGCGGGGCCGGGATGCGGGTTCGCCCATCTACCGGTTTGCTTCGGTGCAACCCGCGTTCGACAACCTGGGCCGTGTCGCCTTCATCGCGACGGCGAGGGTCGGGGCGGGACCGAACCTCACGACTGTTTTTCTGTGGGATGGGGCGGAGCTGCGGGTGGTGGCGCAGAACGGGCAGGGAGGCATCAAGGAGGTGGAGTTCTTCCCTCCGGACATGAATGACGAGGGGCTCATCGTCTTCCGCGCCATCGACAGCAACAGTCGGCGCGCGGTGTGGGTGAGCGATGGGCGAACGCTCAAGCGGGTGGTGTCGGAGCACGACATCGTCGATTCGGACCAGGGGCCGGCGCGTGTCGACCAGGAGACGCCGAACAACCCGGTGTTCGCGGGAAGCGTGAGCATCAGTCCGAGAGGAGATGTGTCCGTCGTCGCGGGGTTGGCGCCACCGGAGAATGACCAGGAGGAGTGGGGCACCGCCATCTTCGTGGCACAGGCGTACTTCGCGCCGCCCGCGGATGGTGGCGTGGATGCGGGACCTGGCGAAGAACCGGACGCCGGCTGCGACGGAGGCGAATGCCCCGGCGAGGGAGACAGCGGAACTCCAAGCTGCGACGGAGGCGAATGTCCCGGCGAGGGAGACAGTGGCACTCCAAGCTGTGACGGCGGTGAGTGTCCTGGCGAGGGAGACAGTGGCACTCCACGCTGCGACGGCGGTGAGTGTCCTGGCGAGGGAGACGGTGGCACTCCACGCTGCGACGGCGGCGAGTGCCCCGGAGAGGGAGACAGCGGAACTCCAAGCTGTGACGGAGGTGAGTGCCCCGGCGCGGAAGACAGCGGAACTCCAAGCTGCGACGGAGGTGAGTGTCCCAGTGAGGGAGACAGTGGCACTCCGAGCTGCGACGGCGGTGAGTGTCCCGGCCAAGAAGACAGTGGCACTCCGAGCTGCGACGGCGGTGAGTGCCCCGGCGAGGGAGACAGCGGAACTCCAAGCTGTGACGGAGGTGAGTGCCCCGGCCAGGAAGACAGCGGAACCCCACGCTGTGACGGGGGCAGGTGTCCGAGTGGTCCGGACGGCGGAGCCGTGGACGCGGGCGGGGCGGGGCCCAGGCCCGACAGCGGAGGCTGCGGTTGCCAGTCGACGCCTTCCTCCGCGCTCCTGCCGTGGATGTTCCTCGGCCTGGCCTGGTTCGGAGCGCGCCGTCGAAGAGGTCCGCGCGGTCACTGAGACGCTGGGCCTCTTCTGAGGTCATGACGCCACGCCCGGGTGGGCAGCTCACCTCACCCGGGCGGCGGTGCTCCGACTCAGCAGGGCAGCCAGGGGCCGACGCCGCGGTTGCATGAGTCGTAACAGATGGAGATGGCCGCGGCGCACTGCTCGCTCGTCGCCTGACACTGCACCTCGCACCAGGAGTTGGCCTGGTAGCACTCGTCCGCGCAGGACATCTGGGCCTGGGTGGAGGCCTCGCTGTCGGTCGTCTCCGGGCTCACGGGCTCGACCTCGGGAGCGCCCACGCCACAGGCCAGAAGGGCCATCCCAGACAACGAGGCCAGGACGAACGAGCGGATGCGGCGAGCATTCATGGACAGCTCCTTGCTGTGAAAGGGGATCACGGGCTCAGCGTAGCCCGACGTCTCGGTGTGTCGCAGGAGTACCCAGACTGCTCTTGTCTCAACGGAGTTCTGGGACTGAGGCTGCAATTCCAGGACCGGAAGACGTCTCCTCGGCTGTGGCTCGAGCCCAGGTCGGGAGATGGGCTTCATCTGACAAGCATTGGCCCGGCGCCTCCGAGTGGGGCGACCGTGAATGACACAGGCTTTCGTACCCCGACAGTCCCCTCACCGAGGTGTCTCATGACGTCGTTGGTTCGCGCCCGTGTCTGGTTGTTGTCGTGTCTGCTGGGAGGGAGCGTCCTGTCCGCCTGTGACGACACTCCGAAGGGGACCCCCGATGCCGGAGTGGAACCCGGCGCCTGGGATGGGGGCGCCACGCCACTGGAGGAGCATGGCAACTGGTCGGACCGGGGGCCGTACGCGCCCTGTTCCTTGCGTGAGCAGGGGACTCCCCTGCGGTGCGACGGCCTGGGGCTCGGGAGCTTCGACCTGTCGGCTTGTGACTCGGACGCGCTGGCGCTCGTGCCTCAGGAGGGCATCTACCAGGCGGGGCAGCGTTACGAGTCGCGACTGGCGGATGGTGGGACGCAGGTGATGTTCGGCGTCGGCATCGGCTTCAAGCTGGACGGCGCGGGCGGCGGCACGCTGGCTTCGAGGCCGCTCATCACCCGGCAGACCGAGGGCGGCACCTTCTTCATCACCTCGGGCTCGCGAACGGGCACCGCGGTGTCGCGCCTGTATGCCGGTTGCCAGCGGCCCACGCCCGAGACCCTCACCGGGTGCTACGTGACGTGCAACCTCGCGGGGACGGTGAGCCAGAGCGGCACCTTCGAGGCCCATCGCATGACCTGGCCCGTGGGCGAGCCGGAGTCCTCGGGAGGCCTGACGCTCGTCTCGGAGTCGCGCGTGCTGCTCGGCCGGCCGGTGGACATCTACGTCACCAGGAACCACGCCTATGTCGTCTCCGTGTCCGACTCCCTCACCGAACAGCCCGGTGGGCTCACCGTCTTCGACGTGACTGACAAGGCGCACCCGGTCCTCAAGACGTCCATCAGCCTGCCCGGAGACAACTACTGGAACGGCGTCTGGTCGAAGGGAGATGCGCTGTACATCGCCAGCGATGTCGCGGGCGTCATCGTCTATGACATCTCCAAGCCCGCGGAGCCGGTCTTCGTGCGGGGCCTGTGGGCGGGTGACTATGGCGTCCACACCGTCCTGGTCGAGGGCGACCGGCTGTACGCCACGTCCAACGAGGGCCGGACGGAAATCTACGACCTCACCCGTCCCCTGGAGCCGGTGCTGTTGCAGAGCATCTCCCTGTCGGAGGAACTCTCCGCGGGCGGCCCCCACGACACCTTCGTGTACGAGGGGCGGCTCTACATCAGCAACGCGCAGGGGGGCTATTCCATCATGGACATCACCCGGCTCGACGACGTGAAACACCTGGGCCAGTACAGCTACCCGGATGTGTACTCCCACCACAGCGCGGTGGGCCCGTTCGCAGGTCGCACCATCGCCTTCGAGGGAGGAGAGTTCGCAGGCTCCCACCTGCGTGTGCTCGATGTCACAGACCCCGCCCACATCATCAAGATTGGTGAGCACCGCCTGCGGCCCGTGTCCTCCATCCACAACATGATTCTGAAAGGCACGCGCCTGTATATCGCCTGGTATCAGGAGGGCGTGCGAGTGCTGGACGTGGCCAATCCCACCCAGCCTCGGCAGGTGGCGCACTACAACGTCTTCCGAGAGGAGGATGCGACGCGCACGGACAGCATCTTCCAGGGTGCTTTCGGCATCCGCCTTCCGGGAGATGGCTTCATCTACGTCGTCGAGTCCGCACGCGGACTGCTCATCTTCAACGAACTCTGAGCCGCGGTGCCCCACGACGTCCCGGTGAACGAAGCCCGCACCTTCAAGACACTCCCGCCCGCAGCGGAGACAAAACAGGTTTGCGTGTCGGAAATTGACACGGCGAATATTGTGTTTGCATTTTTGATTCCCGCGACTCTTCGAGTGGCGGTGCGGGCTTGGTTGTCTTTGATTCGTGGAGGGCTCGATGCCTGGAAAAGTATCGCCGCTGGGCGCGTCGCGGCTGGGTCGGTTTGGAGTGTTTACGCGAGACGCGGGCTTGTCTGAGCTGTGGGCTCGCCAGGTCGAGGTCCGTCCGGAGGCCATCGCGTTGCAGCAGGGGATGAAGCGCGTCACGTATGACGCGCTGAACCGGCGCGCGAGTCGACTCGCGGGCGCGTTGCGGGAACTGGGGGTGGGGGAGGAGACGCCGGTCGCCGTGGGGCTGAGGCAGGGCATCGAGGCGATTGTCGCGCACGTGGCGCTCTGCAAGCTCGGCGCGACGTGTGTGCCCATCGACCTGGAGCATCCGCCGGAGCGCATCGGCTTCGTGGTGACGGACAGCGGCGCGGAGGTGCTGCTCACCGGGACGCTGGCGGACGAGGCCCGGTGTGGAGAGTGGCCCGCGACGCGGCTGTGTCTGGAGCGTGACGGTGAGCAGGTGGCGCGGCGGTCCGATGTTCTCGTGGCCCCGCTCGGGGACGGAGGGCGCCGCACCCATGTGTTGTACACGTCCGGGACGACGGGCCGGCCCAAGGGCATCGAGCTCGTCGCGCGTGGCATCCGCCGGATGGTGATTGATACGGATTATGTGTCCATCGACTCGACGGACCGCGTGGCGCAGATTTCCAACCATGCGTTCGACGCGGCGCTGTTCGAGGTCTGGGGCGCGCTGCTCAACGGCGCGTCGCTGGTGCTGCTGCCCAGGTCGAGCGTGCTGGATGCGTCCGCGTTCCGCGATGCCCTGCGGGAGACGCACATCTCCGTGCTGCTGATGACGACGGCGCTGTTCAACCTGGTGGCACAGGGTTGTCCGGACGCCTTCGGGACGCTCAAGTATCTGCTGGTGGGCGGCGAGCGAGCCAATCCCCGCACCTTCCGCGCGGTGTTGGAGCGCGCGCCTCCCGCGCACCTGCTGAACCTCTATGGCCCCACGGAGGGGACGACTGTCACCACCACGCACGAGGTGCGGCCGGGGGATGTGCTGTCGGGCTCGGTGCCCATTGGCCGGCCCATCCGGCACACCCAGGTCTTCGTGCTGGGGCCAGACCTGCGTCCGGTGGAGCCGGGGGTGATGGGGGAGCTGTGCATTGGTGGAGAAGGACTGGCGCGCGGCTACCTGAACCGACGGGAGCTGACGGAGGAGCGCTTCCCCGTCGTCCCCGAGCTGGCGCCCGGGCCCCCTCTTCGGATGTACCGGACCGGAGACCTGGCGCGGTGGCGGGAGGACGGCACGCTGGAGTTCCTGGGGCGCGCGGACCACCAGGTGAAGCTGCGCGGCCATCGCATCGAGCTGGAGGAAGTGGCCAGGCTGCTGTTGGAGAGCGGCCTGCTCTGGGATGCGGTGGTGACGCTCCAGGAACGTGAGGATGGAGAGAACTCGCTGGCGGCCTATGTCGTCCCCAAGTCGACGGGCACGGGCTCCGCGCTCCAGGATGCGCTGAGGACGCGCGTGCCGGAGTACATGGTGCCCGCGTGCATCATCGAGCTGGAGCGCCTGCCCACCACGGTGAACGGCAAGGTGGACCGGGGGGCGCTCCCGGTGGAGGTGTCTCCGCGAGGTGCCCCAGGGCTCGCGACGTCGGGCTGGGCTCCGGAGGATGCCGTGGCGTCGGAGGTGGGCGCGGTGTGGGCCGAGCTGCTGGGGCTGAAGTCGCCCTCGCTCGAGGATGACTTCCTGGGGCTGGGTGGCAACTCCCTGCTGGCGGCGCGCCTGGTAATGCGGCTGCGCGAGCTGTATGGCCTGACGCTGTCGGCGTATTCGCTCTACGAGGCGCGCACGCTGGGGGTGTTCCTGGATGTGGTGCGGCGGGCGCGTGCCGGCCAGCAGGACTCCGGGCGCGCGGCGGACGGGCCGGAGGCGTGGCGGGCGGACGCGAAACTCCCCGAGGACCTCCGGCGGGCCCCCGTGCAGCCCGCGCCTCGCGTCGTTCCGCTGGAGTCCATGGAGCTCATCTTCCTCACGGGGGCGACCGGCTTCCTGGGCGCGTTCCTCTTGAGGGACTTGCTGCGCATGACGCGTGCTCGGGTGGCCTGTCTCGTCCGCGCACGAGACGTGGACTCGGGACATGCGCGGCTGCGGCAGGCGCTGGAGAAGTATGACCTCTGGGAGGACTCGTTCGCGGAGCGACTCCGTCCGGTGCTCGGGGACCTGGGCGCGCCCTCGCTGGGCTTGTCGCCCCAGGTGTTCCAGGAGTTCGCCACGCGCGCGGAGGCGCTGTTCCACGTCGGCGCGCACGTGAACTACGTGCAGCCCTACTCCGCGCACCGGGCCGCCAACGTGGAGGGGACGACGGAGGTGCTGCGTCTGGCCATGCAGGGCCGGCCCAAGCCCGTGCACTACGTGTCCACCATCGCCGTGTTCGGCCCCACCGGTTACTTCAATGGCCGTGCGCACGTGCGCGAGGGCGAGGGGCTCGACGAGCACCTGGAGTGCCTGCGCTATGACATCGGCTACTCGGCAAGCAAGTGGGTGGCGGAGAAGCGGGTGTGGGCGGCCGCGTCGCGCGGTGTCGCGGTGAATGTCTACCGGCCGGGCTTCATCATGGGCGACAGCCACACGGGCGTCGGGAACGCCGACGACTTCGTGGCCCGCTTCATCCGTGGCTGCATCCAACTGGGGGCCTGTCCGGACCTGCCGCGTCAGCGCAAGGAGTTCGTCCCGGTGGACTTCGTCAGCCGGGCCATCCTGGGCATCGCCTCACGCGAGGGCGCGGTGGGCAAGGCGTATCACCTGGTGCCGCCGCGTCCGGAGGACTCGGTCGACATCAACGACTTCTACGCGCCGCTGGCCCGGTGCGGGTATCCCCTCCCGCGCGTGCCCTACAAGGAATGGGTGGAGCGGTTGATGCGCGCCGCGCGCGTGGCCGACAACGCGCTCTGCCCGCTGGTGCCCATGCTGTACGAGCAGGTCTACGCGGGCGAGACGACACGCTGGGAACTCTATGAGGACATGCCCGTCTACGACGCCCACAACACGTTCCACGCGCTCGAAGGGCGAGACGCCGGCTTCCGGAAGATGGATGCCGGGCTCCTGGGGCGCTACCTGGCGCACTGGCGACGTCTGGGCCTGCTCGCGGCGCCGGGCTAGCGGCAGATGCTCGACTTCATGGGGCACGGGAAGTCGAAGGTGCCCGCGACCTGGATGTTGCGGACGGTGGCGCCCGGCTTGTTCGCGGAGCTGTGCGTCGTCGCGCTGAACTTGAACGTGCCCGCGACGCCGGTGCCGTCGAACTTCGTGAGCACCAGCACGCCCGGCTTGGTCAGCATGTAGTTGATGCCCTTGAGGCTCAGCGCCACGGGAAGCTCACCGGGCTTCTCGTCGAAGGTCACGAGCGAGTACGTGCCGGGCTTGAAGGGGATGGTCGCCTTCGTGTTCTTGCCAGGCAGGATGCTGAGGCTCGCGGCCATCGCGCCGCGCCCGGGGCTCATGCAGTGCAGGGACAGGGGCCCCGCCATGGTGCCCCCGCGCGCCAGTTGCTTCTCCATGGCGGCCTGGGCCTTCTGGGAGGCCTTCGCCCTGCTGGAGGCCTTCGTGAGGAGCTGGCGCACTTCCTCGGGGGTCATCCAGTGGTCCGAGGCGGCGGCCTGGGTGCCGCCCTTGCCCGTGAAGGTGAGCGGAAGGCCCACGGTCACCCGGACCTCGCAAGTGCCCTCGCGCCTTGCGGCGAGCGCGGGCAGACTGAAGAGGAGCGCGATGGCGACGACGGCGGCGTGTCGCATGACGGCGAGCCCTGAGAAGGGGGCGACCGGGATGGCCCGGTGCCCAGTGGAGTCCAGGACTCTAGAACGTCAGGGCTCCGGTGAGGCGCTCTTCGGGGCGCTTCCATCCGGAGGCCGGTCGATTTCCTCGGCGGGGAAGTTGGCGGCGGCCTCCAGGTAGCGAGGAGGCTGGACCTTGCGGCGATCTCTCCGGTTGAGTCCCTCCGGCTCCACGAACGTCGGCTCCGCTCCGCTGCGTTGCTCCACGCGGGCCCCGTCGCAGAACTGCCATGTGGTGCCGCCGTCCAGGCCCTGGCGCGCGTAGAACACCGTCGCTTCACCCACCTTCGGGTCCGCCGTGCACCAGGTGCCGCGCGCGGTGCTCTCCCGCTGGGGCGACTCCTCCTTCCACTTCTCCTGGGTCGTCCGCACGGCCGCCGCCGCGAGGACCGCGTCGGACTCCGCCAGCCGTGTCCGCGCTTCCTTCAGCAGCTCCTGGCCCCGGCGCGAAATCTCCGGGAACGCGCCCCGGTCCTTGAAGCCGCACCGCGCCAGACCCCGAAGGTTGCTCTCGTGGATGTCCAGCACCCGGGGCAGCGAGCCCTGGGCCTCCTTCACCAGCTCCACCTGCTGCGCGTGCTCGGGCGCCTCCGGCGTGGCGAGCTTCTCCGTGCCGGTGACGAAGCGCGCCAGCAGGCCGTTGACCGCGGTCAGCTCATCCGACAACCAGCGCGGCTCGGCGTCACAGGGGTCGGACTTGGCGCCGCCATAGTCCCGGTAGTCCGCTCGGGACATTCCCAACGAGTAGTGCTGCACCGGGGGCGCGGGCCGTGACGCGCACGCCGACAGTGCCGTGCCCAGGGCCGCGAGCAGGACTCTCCGACGAAATGACTTCATGGCGCTCCACTCTGCCATGTGGTTTGCGTCCAAACAAACCAGGACGGAGACTGGAGCGCCGGCCGTACTGCGAGTGTACGGGAGTGATTAGTACGGGCAGATGATGGGGCCGCCGCGCGAGCAATGGGCGCGCCGCTCGCGAAGGGGGGCCGCTACTCGACGATGACCAGCTTCGCGTTGTTCTCCACGGTGGTGCCTTCCTTGGCGAACAGCTCGGTCACCTTGCCCGCCTTGGGGCTCTTGAGCTCGTTCTCCATCTTCATGGCCTCCACCACGACGAGGCCCTGGCCTTCCTTCACCTCGTCGCCCACCTTCACCAGCACCTTCACCACCTTGCCGGGCATGGGCGCGGTGACGAGCTGCTTGCCCTCCACGGAGAAGGCCGCCGTGCCCGCGCGCAGCCGCAGCCGACGCTCGTCCGCCACGTCGAAGCGGCTCACCTGCCCGCGCAGGAGCACGCCGACCTCGTCGCCGCTCTCCTCGAACTCGGCGCTGTAGGACTGGCCGTCCACCAGCATGCTCATGGTGCCGTGCTCGAGCGCCAGCGCGTCCACCTGATACGTGACGCCGTTGACGGTCAGCTTGTACCTGTCGCCCCCCAGGGCCTCCAGGTCCACCGGCACCGCTTCCTTCTGTCCCTGCTGCTTCGTGAAATAGCGCATGGAAGTCTCGTGAGCTCGGAGGTGGGGTTACCGGCGGCGGGAGCGCAGCGCCAGGCGCCACGGGCTGATGCGACCACTGCTCGCGTCGGCCGCGCCCGCCTTGCCACCGGGCATCGTCCTGGCGCGCTTCGCGTCACGCTGGTGCGCGTACACCGCGCTGGCCAACAGGGCCATCTCGCTCAGCTTCGGGTCCTCCACGCCTTGCAGCGTCGTGTGCTCGCGGCCGAGGAAGCCCGTGTCGTAGTCACCCTCGATGAACTCGGGGTGCGCGAGAATCGCCTTGAGGTAGCGGATGTTGGTGGTGATGCCCTTCACCACGTACTCGGACAGCGCGCGCTGGGCCCGGGCAATCGCCTCGCGCCGCGTGGGAGCCCACACGGACAGCTTGGAAATCATCGGGTCGTAGAAGTTGGGCACCGTGTAGCCGGGGAACACGCCCGAATCGTCACGGACGTTGGGGCCGCCCGGCACGCGCAGGTACGTAATCTTTCCCGGGCTGGGCATGAAGTTGCGCGACGGGTCCTCCGCGTACACGCGCACTTCAATCGAGTGGCCGCGCGGCGTGGGCGCCTCCAGGAGCGGCAGCTTCTCGCCCTCGGCGACCTTGATTTGCAGCGCGACGAGGTCCAGCCCCGTCACCCACTCCGTCACCGGGTGCTCCACCTGGAGGCGGGTGTTCATCTCCAGGAAGTAGAAGTTGCGGTGCACGTCGACCAGGAACTCCACCGTGCCGGCGCCCACGTAGTTGACGGCCTTGGCCGCCTTCACCGCGACCTCGCCCATCTGCGCGCGAAGCTCCGGCGTCAGGATGGGGCTGGGTGTCTCCTCGACGACCTTCTGGTGGCGCCGCTGCGCCGAGCACTCGCGCTCGTTCAGGTGGATGACGTTGCCGTGCGTGTCGGCGAACACCTGGATTTCGACGTGGTGTGGCTTCTCGAGATACTTCTCGATGTAGACGGCGTCGTTGCCGAAGGAGTTGAGCGCCTCGCTCTTGGCGGAGCGCCACGCGGACTCGAAGTCGCCCATGCCTTCCACCCGGCGCATGCCCTTGCCACCGCCACCGCCGGCGGCCTTGAGCATGATGGGGAAGCCAATCTTCTGCGCGTACTCGCGGGCCTCGGCCTCGGTGGCGATGGGCTCGGTGGTGCCGGGGACGACGGGCACGCCGACCTTGATCATGTTGGCGCGGGCGCGGGTCTTCTCGCCCATGGCGTCCATGGCGGCGGCGGGCGGGCCGATGAAGGTGATGCCGGCGGCCTCGCAGGCGCGCACGAAGGAGGCGTTCTCGGAGAGGAAGCCATAGCCGGGGTGGATGGCGTCCGCGCCGGCGGCCTTGGCGGCGTCGAGGATGCGCTGCTGGACCAGGTAGCTCTCGCGGGAGGGCGGCGGCCCGACGAAGAAGGCCTGGTCCGCGGTGCGAACGTGCAGGGCGGAGCGGTCTGCTTCCGAGTACACCGCCACCGTGGCGATGCCGAGTTCCTTGCAGGTGCGCATCACCCGGATGGCGATCTCGCCGCGATTGGCGACGAGCACTTTGCGGATCTTGGGCATGGCCGCCCGTCTACCACGGGCCGACCCGGTTTGCCTGGGTTGGATGGCGTTCACGCCCCTGTCAGGGGCGTGGTCATCCGATGCCCGTGACGACCTACTTCCGGGCGCTGCGGTACTGCTCCATATAGGCGCGCGCCTGGGTCAGCTTGGCCTCGACGAACCGGTCATCCTCGTCCGGCTCCGGGGGCTTGGCCGGAGGGGCGTTCGGCTCGCCACCGAAGTCCACCGCCGCGGCCAGGAGGTTGCGCGCGGTGTTGCCACCTCCCAGCATCCGCGCCAACAAGCCCGTCTCCACGTCCAGCCAACGAGCGGCCTGGCGCATGACGTCCAGCACCTCACCCTCCACGGCCTTGGCGGGCCGGCCCGGGCCGCTGACACACGTGCGGGCGTAGCTGTGCTCCCGGTCCACGAAGATGCCCAGCACGCGCTCCCGGAAGTCCTGGGACAGCGCCTGGGACATGGCGTCGAGCTGCTCCTCCAGGAAGGGCTGCTCGGACTTGCGGGCCTTGCGACCGGGGGCGGGGGGCAGGGCCACCTCGGCGGCGTGCCAGCCGCCATCGGCCAGTCCCTCCGGGGGTGACTCCACCCACTTCACCTCGGGCGTGGGCAGTTCCACGGCCTCGCAGACGCGTTTGAGCGTCTGGCGCACGGCGGTGAGGTTTCCTTCGACGTCGGCGAGAAAGAGAAGAAGTCGGCGGTGGGGCAAATGGGGGTTCCTTTCCTGGCCACCTGAAAGCCCGCGCGGCGCACGAGAATTTCCCGAGCGCCGCGAGCCTGCCTGCTCTCCATCCGGGGGAGAGCAGGCGTCCAGGGGCCTGAAAGGAGCCTACAGCGGGATGTTCCCGTGCTTTCGCGGCGGGTTTTCCTGACGCTTGTCTTTCAACATCTCCAGCGCCCGGATGACCTTGGTGCGGGTCTCCTCGGGGCGGATGACCTCGTCGATGTAGCCCAGCTCCGCCGCCTTGAAGGGGTTGGCGAACTTCTCGCGGTAGTCATTCACCAGCTTCGTGCGCTCGGCGGCGGCGTCCTTCGCCTTGAGCAACTCGTTGCGGAAGATGATGTTGACCGCGCCCTCGGGCCCCATGACGGCGATTTCCGCGGTGGGGTAGGCGTAGTTGATGTCCGCGCGGATGTGCTTGGACGCCATGACGTCGTACGCGCCGCCGTACGCCTTGCGGGTGATGATGGTGATTTTGGGGACGGTGGCCTCGGCGAAGGCGTACAGCAGCTTGGCGCCGTGGGTGATGATGCCGCCCCACTCCTGGTCGGTGCCGGGCAGGAAGCCGGGCACGTCCACGAAGGTAATCAGCGGGATGTTGAAGCAGTCGCAGAAGCGCACGGCCTTCACGCTGGCGTCGATGTCCAGCACGCCGGCGAGGAACGCGGGCTGGTTGGCGACGATGCCCACGCTCTTGCCGTTCATCCGCGCGAAGCCCACGACGATGTTGCGCGCGAAGTGCTCCTGCACCTCGAAGAAGTGCTTGTTGTCGACGACGGCCTTGATGATGTCCTTGATGTCGTAGGGCTTGTTGGGGTTGCTCGGGACAATCGTCTTGAGCGACTCCTCGGCCCGGAACGGGTCGTCGTCACACGGCTGGGCCGGCGGGTCCTCCTGGTTGTTGGAGGGCAGGAAGGAGAGCAGCTCGCGCGTCATGACGATGGCGGCCTGCTCCGTCTCCGCGGCGAAGTGCGCCACGCCGGACTTCTGGTTGTGCGTCAGCGCGCCGCCCAGCGACTCCTTCGACACCTCCTCGTGCGTCACCGTCTTGATGACGTCCGGGCCGGTGATGAACATGTACGAGGTGTCCTTCACCATCATGATGAAGTCGGTGATGGCCGGCGAGTACACCGCGCCGCCCGCGCACGGCCCCATGATGAGCGAAATCTGGGGCACCACGCCGGAGGCCAGGGTGTTGCGCAGGAAGATATCCGCGTAGCCGGCGAGGCTCTCCACGCCTTCCTGGATGCGCGCGCCGCCGGAGTCGTTCAGACCGATGACCGGCGCGCCCACGCGGGTGGCCATGTCCATGATCTTGCAGATTTTCTGGGCATAGGCGCCGGACAGCGAGCCGCCAAAGACGGTGAAGTCCTGGGCGAACACGAAGACCTGGCGGCCCTCGACGGTGCCGTAGCCGGTGACGACGCCGTCACCCGGAATCTTCTTGTCGCCCATGCCGAAGTCGGTGGAGCGATGGGTGACGAACTTGTCCAGCTCGCAGAAGGAGCCGGGGTCGAGGAGCAGGTCGATGCGCTCGCGGGCCGTGAGCTTGCCGGCCTCGTGCTGTTTGGCGATGCGGTCGGCACCGCCACCCAGCTCGGCCTGCTGCTCCATCTGCTGGAGGCGTGCGCGGAGGGGGTCCTTCTCGGAGGTCTCGTCCATGGGCCGCCCTCTAGCACGATTGAGCGGCTCGCGCGCTGTCCGGCTTCGCGTCAAGCCGCTCTGCGAGAGGGGTCCATCTTCACCGGGGGCGCCAGGGCGGGGAGCAGGGCGTCCACTGTTGGCAAATCCAGGCCGAAGCGTTGGCGAACGTCAACAAGGGGGACCTCCCACAGCTCGCGCCAGGGGGTGCCGAACACGGGCCGCGCCAGTCGTCCCAGCACCCAGCCCCGGGTGAGGGCCTGCATGCGCGCGTCGCGCTCGGAGAAGGCGTAGAGCAGGGTGTTGGCGAGGCCCCCGGTGAGGATGCCCAACGCGAAGGGGCTGCCCAGTTGCGCCAGGCTGAAGGCCTGCACGCCCAGCTCTCCGGCCACGTCGGTGCGAAAGCCGGTGAGCACGTGCCAGATGTCGTGCGACTCCAGCAGGTGGGCCCGGACGTAGTCCTCGTCGGTGTGGGCTTCTCGGTAAGGCAGGGCGTTCGGGTCCAGGCCGTTCTGGGTGAGGTGGTCGGCGAACGCGCGGCCGAGGGTGCCTTCGGGCAGCGTGCGCAGCGTGGCGAGTGGAAGCATTCCGACGCGGGGGCGCTCGACGAAGGCGCGCGCGGCGGTGGGGGATTGCATCAGCCGCTCCACGACGCGGCGCATGGCCATGGGCGGTGCGAGGACTCGGGCCAGGTCGATGATGTCCTGGAGACGATTCGGGTCCTGGAGCACTCGCACCATTCTCCAGGCTTCGCGTGCGAGCGTGAGGGGGTTGCGCATGGGTCCTCCGGGGGAAGGCGGACTCGGCCAGGGACCGAGCGGAGGAACGGTAGCCGGCGTTTCGCGCGGCGGGAGCGTGCGTGGTGGTGGGGTGCTCGTCGGTGGACATCCGGGGGCCTGGAGGCCCGGGAGCGGACACTCAGGAGGCAGACGGGCGAACGAGTCATTCCCGGCACCGTGCGCGCATCGGGTGCGGGACGGACCTTGAAGGAGGCGAGCAGGGGGCGCAGGCCGTGGGAGTGCCCTCGCGGTGCTGGCGCCCTTCGCGAGGAGGCGATGATGCGCGAGTCACGGGGTGCATTGAAGGTGGGCTCGCTGCGAGGCATCCCCATCCGGGTCCACTACTCGCTGCTGCTCGTCCTGCCGTTGCTGGCGTATCTGTTCGGCGGAGCGTTCCGGCGGGCGGCGGAGGTGGCCGAGGTCCCTCCGGAGCAACTGATGGGCTCGCCCATGTTGTGGGGGTTGGGCGTGGCGGTGGGGCTGTTCGCGTCGGTCTTCGTGCACGAGCTGGCGCACACGTTCTATGCGCTGGCGCGGGGCGGACAGGTCCGCTCGATTACGCTGATGATGGTGGGCGGGGTGTCGGAGCTGTCGGAGGCGCCGCCCCGGCCTCGGGACGAAGCCTTGATGGCGCTGGTGGGTCCGCTGACGAGTCTGGCGCTGGCGGGATTGTTCGGCCTTGCGACGTGGGGCGTAGAGGGGACGACCTCGTTCAACCTCCAGTTCGCGTGTTTCTATCTGGCGAGCCTCAACCTGTTCCTGGGGTTGTTCAATTTGCTGCCGGCGTTCCCGATGGATGGCGGGCGGATTCTGCGGGCGGTGTTGTCGGGGCGGATGGGGCCGGTGCGGGCGACGCGGGTGGCGTCGCTGGTGGGGCGTGGGTTCGCGGTGCTCTTCGCGTTGTGGGGCGTGGTGTCGTTCAACCCGTTCCTGTTCGTCATCGCCTTCTTCATCTTCATGGGGGCGGAGGGCGAGTCGCGGCAGGTGCGGATGAAGGCCCTGTTGGAGCGGGTATCTGTGTCGGAGTTGATGTCGCCGCGCGGGGCGGGGGTGGAGGCAGGGGCGTTGCTGGAGCAGGCGCTGTGGGATTTGCGCCGCGAGCGGCAGACGGCGCTGCCGGTGACGGAGGACGGGCGGCCGGTGGGGCTGGTGGACGTGGAGGCGGTGCGCGCGGTGTCGGAGGCGGACCGAATCCATCGCCTGACGCGCGAGGTGATGCGGCCCGTGCAGGTGGTGCGGTTGGACGAGGATGGATGGCGGGCCGTGCGACAGCTGGCGGAGAACTCGGCGCAGCTGCTCGCGGTGGTGGATGCAGACGGGCGGCTGGTGGGGACGCTCGACGTCGATGACGTGCAGCGGGGGATGATGCTGCTGCAGACGCGCGAGGAGCGTGCCGAGCGCGATGCGCGGCGCTGGCGGCAGGAGCGGCCGGCGTGACGGAAGGTCGAGCCTCCGAGGTGTTTGTGATTCGGAGGCTCGACGTGCCTTGGGGGGCGGTGGGGCTCAGTCGATGTTGAAGTAAACGTCGTCGATTTCGCCGTGGTACTGGTCGTTGTTGTTGCCGACGCTCTTGGCGCCCACGTTGACGGGCTGGCCCACGGGGTTGATGTCGTAGGTTGCTGGGAGCAGTGCGCTGCCTCGCGCGACGTTGTCGACGAGGATGGTGAGCGTGGTGCTGGTGCGCTGGCAGGCGACCTTGTGCCAGGTGCCGTCGGCGACGCCCACGGACGACTTGACGATGATGACGTCGGCGCCGCCCGTGGTACGCACGACGCAGCTGGGTTTGCCGAGCACGGCGTCATCGAGCTGGAGCTTCCACTGGGCCGTGTTCGCGAGGCCCTTCTGTACGAGGTTGGAGCCGTGGACGGAGGAGAGGTCCGCGAGGGTGAGGCGCACCCGGGCGCCGAAGGTGAAGAGGGCGGTGCCGGGATTGAGGCTGGCTGAGTCGGGGGTGGTGACGTTCGCGAGCGGGCAGCCCGTGCCGTCACACACGGAGGGGAACTTGATGCCCAGGCCGTCGAAGCCCGTCACGGGGACGACGGTGGCGCCGTTCGCCGTCTGCACGGTGCCGGTGCGTCCCTTGCCACTGTCGTCCACCACGGTGGCGACGGGGTTGGTCACCGCGTCGAACTTGTAGCGCAGCTTCTGGCTCACCGCGCCGGCCGCCACGGGGGCCAGCACCAACATCGCGAGCGCGGTCCGCTTCGCCATCCGTCGAGGCTGTGTCGTCAGGGTCATGAGGTGTTCTCGTTGTCCTGTTGGAGTGTGGGTACGACGAGGCGAGGATAGCCTCGCGCACCGGCACACTCGACGCGGGCGCGGTGCAGCGAATGAGGTGCCGCTGTCACCGACGTCAGCATCATCGTCACCATTGGCACTGCCCCGGATTCACGCCGTCCACGCGCATCGCCGTTCTTGTGAGGGTGCCGTACGATGGGCGGGAAAGGCCGCCGCTGAATGAAGGGCGGCGCCCGACGTCCAGAGCCCTGAGGAGCGTTCATGTCCGATGACAGCTGGAGGGGTGGCACGCGCTGGTGGGACCCGAGGGTCATCCTGGGCTGCGTCCTGCTGAGCACGGGGGCCTGGGGGCAGTCCGCCGAAGCGGGGAGGACGGAGGCCGGAGGGCTGGGCCCATCCGGCGCTCCCGATGCCGGGCAGACCGTTTCGGGCGGCCTGGGCCCATCCGAGCCCGCCGACGCGGGGCAGGCCGCTTCGGCCGCACCAGGCCCCGCGGAGACTCCCGACGCCGGGCCGTCGGATGCAAGGCGGGTGGAGGTGACGCTGCATGGCGTGTCCGTCACCGTGACGGCGTCATCGGTGCTGGTGGAAGGGAGGGAGCCCGGTCGCTATGGGCCGGCCAACCTGCTGGACGAGGACCCCGGCACCGTCTGGGCGGAAGGGGCGAAGGGCAGCGGAGCCGGGGAGTGGGTGGAGCTGAGCTTCCCACCGGACACGCCGGTGCATTCCTTCCTGGTGACGCCGGGCAACCCGAAGTCCGCGAAGCTCTACAAGGCCAACGCGCGTCCGAGGAAGGCGCGGCTGGAGTTGAAGCTCGCCGAGGGGCGCAAGCTGGACTACGTGCTGGACTTCCCCCGCGACTTCCCGGCGGGCGGGGCCATCTACGTCCATTACCGGCGCCAGTTCGCCGTGAAGTCCGCGCGGCTGACGGTGCTGACGGTATGGCCTGGGAGTAGGTACCGCGACCTGTGCCTGGGTGGCTTCGTCCCGGTGTTCCGAGGGCCCGAAGAGCGCTTCTTGCCGACGTTCCTGGGGACGCACCGCGAGCTGGCGCCCACCTTGGCGGAGTTCATGGCCAAGCCGAACCTGGTGTTCAAGCTTCTACCGCCTGAAAAAAGCGGGGTACCGGCTCGGCTGCGCGCCTACTCGCGGGTGCCCCACAACGGGCCGCTGCCCCCGCCCGAGGAGGAGTTCAACATGCATCACCTTACGAGCGGGTGGAGTCGCTTTAGCCAAGACCTTGCCGGGAATACCGCCGGCGCGAGCGTGCAGAATGAGCTGTTCCGTCTCGTCCCGGCGCCCGGCGCAAAGGGCTATGTGTTCGACCCCATCGCTCCTCCGAAGAGACCGGACTCGTTCTCCAACTTCCGGGTCCACTGGGCACGTGTCGAGGACGGGTGGTACGTCGTAGGGGTGGATGTGCTGTACCGGGAGCAGACCGCCGATGATTGAGTCTCTAGCGGTCCGGGGGCAGGGTTACTTGGGTGCGCCGGCCGAGGGGGGAGGGGGCTTGTCCTTCTTCCCTGCTGACTTGGAGGGAGCCTGCTTCTTGGGCTTGGGGGATGGAGGTGGCGGGAGGGGCGCATCCTCGGGGAAAAGCGCATTCCAGTCCCGGCCACCCAGCTTCGACACGAAGGCTTCCATGTTGGCCCGGGTTGTCTCGGCGAGCATGTAGTCGAACCTGAAGCCGCACGCGCCGAAGTCACAGGGCTCAAGGCCATCCTTCAGGTACCTCGCGTGCCTTCCATTGATCTGCAGGGTGTGTTGGGCCTTCGCCCAGGCGTCCTTTGTCTCCGTGAGCTTCGTCCGCAGGTTCTCCAGGCCTGTTTCGATGGCCATTTTGAAGGTCTTTTCCAGTGTCTTCTCGAAAGCCCTGGCTTCCTTCGGCACTGGGGGCGGGCCCTCGACGGCTTTCTGGACATCCTCCTCGGGGAGCAGCGCGGCGAGCACCTTTTGTCGCGTGTAACTCTTCAAGAGCGCGAAGTTCTCGGGGGTCTCGTACTTCTTGTTCAGGAAGACCTTCAAGAAGGTCGCTCGCACCTCCTTGTCGAAGTCCTTGTAGGAACGGCTCTCATCCAGGAGCTTCTCGACCGCCACCACGAAAAGTGGGTCGGGTGCGGGCTGTGGAACGACGGCCTTCGGGTCGGGCGCTGCGGGTGATGCGGCGGCCCCGGGCTCCGGTGGTGGTGTCTCGGTGAGGGGAGGGGGAGGCGGGGGCGGGGTGAATGCCACGATGATTGCGTCGCTAGCAGGCCGGGCGAAGACACTGGGACACTTGCCGATGAACTCCGTCATCTTCGGGCCGATGGCCGTCTCGACGTCCTGCACCGTGAGCTTCTCGCAACAGCTCGCCTTGCGAGACGGGCAGTGCGCACGCTTGGACAGCATGGCCATCCGCATGAAGTCACGGAAATCATCGGGCGAGCGGAAGACCTGACACCCCTCGGAGAAGTCGTTCACCTCGCGTCCCCGTCTCCAGGAGCCGTTCTCTCCGTCGACTGAGTAGTGGATGTTGGTGGCGCCGGCGGTGCCGAAGACGACAAGCACCTCGCACTCCGTCAGTCGCAGGGTCCTGGGTGGAGGAGGGGGCGCCGGCTCGGCGGGAAGTCCCGGAGCGTTGGTGAGGACCGGAGGCGTGGGGACCACGGTTGACGCAGGGGGCATGGCGGGAGGGGGCGCCGGCTCGGCGGGAAGTCCCGGAGCGCTGGTGAGGACCGGGGGCGTGGAGACCACGGTTGACGCAGGGGGCTTGGCGGGAGGAGGAGGTGGGGCCTGGAAGACGAGTTGGAGGCCCACCTTCATGGGCGCCTCGTCATCCTCCACCACCTCCAGGCGGGACACCTGATTGTCTTCCGCCTCGAAGTTCTGCGTCTCCGCGCCGCTGGCGTCCTCGAGCCGGATGAGCCTCTCGCTGGCGTCAATCTTTCGCTTCACCTTCAACGCTTCGGAGCCGTTGACCCACGCGTCGAGCGTCTCCCAAGCCTGCTTCTTCCGCTGCTCCGCCACTGGCGCCTCGTAGTGCTCGACGGTCCATGCCTTGAGCTTCTTCGCCACCGCCAGCGCCAGTGCCGCCTTCTGCTTGCCCGTCTTCTTCGGCAGCTTCTTGCCCAGCTCCTCCTCGATTCTCTCCCGCGCCTCCGTCTGGACTTCGGGTTCCTTCCGGATGAGCTCTGCTCGAATCCCTTCGTCTGTCCCCTTGTCGTGCGCGGCCTGCGCGGCGTTCAGGAAGTCGGAGACGGGAAAGCGCCGCCGGGCGGGGATGGAGGGCGCGGCGAACTGGAGCGCGGCGTAGGAGGTGGGCGGGTTGCTCGCGCCCTTGTGGAGACCCACCCGGTAATACCCGGTGTAGATGCCGGGGGCGATGGCCCCCACGTCGTTCGGGAGCAGGGTGGAGTTGTCGAAGTCGGGGAGCGTGTTGCCCTTGTCGTCCTTCAGGGCGGGCTTGTCCTTGTCATAGCCGGGCTCGGTGGTGATGGGCAGGACGGCCACCCGCCAGTGCTTGCACTGCGGACACGAGACATCCACGCCGGGATGGGGCCAGTGCTTCGGGACCGGCCACTCCGTCTCCGCGAGCACGGCATCCACATACGCCTGCGCGTCCTTCAGGTTCTCCGCGCGGAGCCCCTCGGCTTCGAGGACGGTCTTCTCTCCTTCCTTCAACAGGGCCGGGTCGTAGAGCACGACGAGCAGGTCGTCGAACCGGTTGGACAGGGAGCGCTCCCGGCGCAGGCCCACGAGCTGGAGCGTGAGCGGGTTCGTCCGCGCCAACTCCAGCTCCTCGTCATCCTGCAGGTGGAACCGTTGGTTGCCCGGGTCGAGCTCCTTCTGGTTCCGCAGGCTCTCGCTCGCGAACTGCTTCAGCAGGCCCACCGCGCAGTCCGGGCACTTCGTCTCACTCAGCGTCGCATGATGCGCCCGGCGCTCCGGCGCCGTCGCCACGGCCGCCTTCTTGGGCTTGTCCTGCTTCGGAGCGGCCTGCGTGGGCGCGTCCTTCGCGGTCTCCTTCTTCACGGCCTTGGCTGCCATCGGTACCTCTCACGCAAAGGGGTTCAGCTCCCGTGCAGCTCCTCGAGCCGCCGCAGGGTCTCCACGTCCAGGTGGCCGGTGACTTCCAGGCCGCCGCGGTGCTGGAAGGCGCGAATGGCGCTGCGAAGCCCCAGCGTCATCTTCCCCGTCGGCTCCAGCGCATAGCCCAGGTTGATGAGCCGGGACTCCGCGCCGCGGACACCGTGGTCAGGGGTGTCCCTCATGGGACGCAGGGTGCCCAGCGCGAGTTCCCAGGACAGGCCCTCGCACTCCAGCTCCACCTGGCTGACGGTGAAGGGGACCTTCGCCTCGAGGAAGCCCTCGTCATCCGTACTGCCTTCGATGACCTCCTGCTCGAAGGTGAGCAGGTAGGGCATTCCGGAGCGCGGTGCCCCCTCCGCGTCCTTCAGGGCGAGCCGCAGGTGCCGCTCCCCCACCTTGAGGGTGAAGCGGTGGGCCCTTCCGGTGGAGACGTTGGGCTTGTTCTTCGGGGCGCTCACCTCCGGAATGACGACGGTGTCCCCCGGGTAGAGCACGTTGGGGTTGGGGCGCTTCTCGCGCAGCTCCGCGTTGTCCGGGTGTTCGTAGAGGCGCTTGAAGTCCGCGAAGCCATGGCGTCGCGCGATGAGCAGGAGGCATTCGCCCTGCGTGACGATGTGGGTGGTGGGCATCTCCCCCTCCTCGAGCCTTGTCGAATGGTAGTTCATCTCCAACTGCTTCCGTCCAGGTCGGGGAAGGAGACCTGGCACTGCCCCGGATTCACGCCGTCCACGCGGGCGTAGCCGTTCTTGTTGAGGGTGCCCTCTCGAGTGGTGCCGTCCGGCAGCGTCACCATGTAGTGCGCGTTGGGGACGGGCTTGCCCCCTTCGTCCGTCAACTCGATGACCAGCCATGTCGGCTCCTCGATGGACGCCTCCGCGGACTTCTGGATGAACGTATCCGGCCAGGGTGGGGGCACGAGCACGGGGCGCTCCACCTCCAGCGCCACCAGCTCGCCGCGGGTGAAGGCGTCGGCGAGCCGCTGCTTGAGGCGCCGCTCGTACTGGCCGCGCTCCAGTCGGGACTGCCCCAGTGGCGGGCCGCCGCCGAGCGCCTCGTCCATGGCATGCAGCGTGCGCGCCGTGGGCGTCGTCAGCCAGTGGTCGAGAGCGGACGTGACGAAGACGTCCGGCACCTGGTTCCGTTGCGCCTCGCGGCTGGCGGATGGGACGACGACCCAGTCCGAGCCTCGGGCCGGAAACGTCCACCGGCGTTCCCTACTTGGTTGCGACATGACAGCGACCCCCCATCCGCCGGAGGGTACTTGCTGGGACTGACCTGAGGCACCCCTCACTTGATACCGAAGGCTTCGCGGAAAACGGGCTGCTCGCGAATCAGTGGTCGCAACGGGGCCTCAGGCATCATGGCAGGCTGGCCGCAGGGACCACGCCCCGCGTCGCCAGTGAAAGCGACAAGACCCTCTCGGCATGCAGGTCGTCCCCGACGAGTCCGTCGAGGAAGGCATGCACCTTCTTTTCATTGATGGGGGGAGTTCTCACCCGGTACGTGGTGTCGAGGGTGCCCTGCTTTTCGCTCGAACCGGCCGACCTGCGGCGTCCTCGCCAGCTTGCCAAATGAGGGGATGCCTCAGATCGTGCCCTACTACGGGCATCCCATTGCGCCACCGGGGCCCCAGCTTTTCACGGACCCCTGAGCCGTGACCCGAGGTCGGCGAGAGCGAATGAAGTACTTCCGAGTCGAGCAAGACCTGTCGTCGCGCTACTCAGGCGAGCTGAACGCCACGCATCGGTGGGGACTCCCGGGCGTGGAGCCCTGCCCGTTGTGCGGCCTGAGCGGCGCAACGCTGGGTCTCGAATACCCGTGCGTTGACCTGTCGAGTCTTCCACCTGCGGAGCAGGAGCGGTTGTCTGACCCGTCTCCTGTCCCCTTGGATGAACTCAAGCGGTTGCGTGAGCTGGTGCGCCCGCTGGCTCCCGTGAATGCGGTGCTCGATGCCGGAACGGAGCTGGGGCCATTGACGGGAACAGGCTCGGGAAGCTTCGGCCCGTTCTTCCTGCCCGCAAGCTGGTCCCTGTGCATTCGAGAGGACGCGCTGGTCCGGCTCCGCGAGGCGGGCGCTCGGGGGCTCCAGGGGAGCGAGGTCTCGGTGCGCTTCAGGACGAAGAGCCCACCGATGCTGCTGAACCTGCAACTGGATGTGCAGGGCCGGTTTCATCCCGACGCTTTGACCTGGACGCGAAAGCCGCCGTGTCCTCGATGCGGCATCAGTGACGCGGAGGGGCCCCTTCCAGCGCCCATCGCTCTCGACGCGGCGACGCTTCCAGTGGACGTGGACCTGTTCCGGCTGGCGGATGCCCCGGGCATCATCATCGCCACGGAGCAACTGGTGGATGCGGCAACACGGTTGTCGCTGGACGGCGCCGTGTTCCGGGGCGTGGAGGCGCGTTAGCCGCCGTCCCTGCCGCGCATTACTTCGACTCCGGCAGCGTCCAGTCGAAGACGAAGCGGTGGGCGCCTCCAGGCGCGCTGTCCATCCAGCCCGTGATTCGCTCACTGCGCGCCAGCAGCGGGCCCAGCTCCGAGCTGACAGCGAAGAGCGCGGCGAGCTGCTCGTCCGACAGCACGTCCGACAGCGACACCTGGGAGAGTCCCCGCGCGAGCAGCTTCGGGTCCAACGTGAACTCCGCCGCGCGCTCCTGCTTCGCCGTCGTCTCCGGCAGCGCCGCCATCGTCGCCTGCATCACCGTCTCGTCGTTGCCCACCACCAGGTGCTTGCCCTTCTGTCGCACGAGCACGCTGCCGCCCTTCACCGTGAGCGCCCAGCCGTCCTCCAGCGCCTTCGCCCCGGGCAACGTGCCCAGCGGCGCCAGCGCGCTCTTCACCGCCGCCGCGTTCTTCACCTCCGCCGCCAACGCCTGCTTCACGGCGAAGAAGCGCGCCTCCCGCGTCCGCAGCGAACCACGCACCTGCACGTTGCTCATGTTCACCAACATGTTCCCCGTGAGCTGCTTCGCCACGGCGTCCGCCGAGGCCTGCACCTGCTCCTTGGGACATGTCGGGCAGAGGGCCTGGATGCTCGCGCGCAGCGAGCCCACGGCCTGCGACACTCCCGCCGGCGCCACCGCCACGCGCGAGAACAGCAACCCCTCCGGCTTCATCGCCCCATAGGGACTGTTGCTCTTGGCCTGGAACGGCGGCAGCGGCAGCTTCATCGCCGTGCCATCCACCTTCAGCCCGCTCGCCGTGCCATCCAACCCCACCACCGTCCCGCCCGTGGCGAGGAACGCGACCCCAGCGACCTTGCTCAGTCGCGCATCCGGCGCGGGCGCCTTGCCCACCAGCTTCACGGACTCCTTCAACAACACGGCGCCACCTTCATCCGTGGCCCCGAAGGCGCAGACCTCCTGCCCCTTGAGCGCGTAGCCCATCGCCCCGCCCGCGGCGCGCGTCGTGCTCACCGTCGTCACACCCTTCGACGTGACGGGCTTCGCCTCCGCGCCTCCCGCCTCCGTCATGGCCTCCGCCGCCTTCTGCTGGAACACCTTCGCGTCCGACACCCGCATGCAGGACACGCGGCCGTCCTCGCGCAGCGACACCGTGGCCGGCCCCGTCGCATCCAGGCCCACCGCCGTGAGCGTCTCCGGACGCGTGGGGTCGATGGTGAGGAAGGGGTGCAGCTCCGCGCGCCACGCCGAGGGACGCAGCAGCGCGGCGTGCGTGCCCGCGCGCTCCAGGAAGGCGGAGAGCCCCGTCAACGCATCCAGCTTGGGAACGTGGACGACCGTCTGGGCCGACGCGGCGGAGCGAGGAGCAGGAGCAGCCGCCAGCGTGGCGGCGAGGACGAGCGAGGAGAACATGTCCCCCGTGAGAACAGCGCTCCTCCACCCCTGTCAAGACACTCGCGCGCTCACGCGGGCCGGAACAGGGCGGGCCCCCAGCCTAACGGCCAGTGGTGGACGATGGCCCCCCTGGTGACGGTGCGTTTCCGGCGTGCCTGCTCGCCTGGCTTGATGTCGCGGCGGGCCCCGCTAACGTGGGCTCATGTCCCTTCGTTGGCGCGTGGGTGTCGTCGGCTGGCTGAGCATCATCGTGGCTCAAGGGTGCGCTCATTCGACTCCGACCGAGGTGTCGTCCTCCGCGAGTCCCAGGGCCTCCACGACTTCCCTCGTGCCCGCTTCAGCGCGCATCGAGAGTCTGGGCCTGGGGCTCAGTGAGTCCACGAAAGGACGCCGCGAGGACCAGAACTGCGCCGACTTCGTGCTCACGGAACCGCAGGTCCGCGCTTTCTTCGCGCAGTCGCGCGAAGTCACCTGGCGGGAGATTC
Organism: Myxococcus sp. CA051A; assembly: GCF_013336705.1. Taxonomy (NCBI): domain Bacteria; kingdom Pseudomonadati; phylum Myxococcota; class Myxococcia; order Myxococcales; family Myxococcaceae; genus Myxococcus; species Myxococcus sp. CA051A. The sequence continues at coordinate 401,167 of NZ_JABUMS010000003.1, forward strand.
ACGACTCGGAGGACCTGGGCTTCGCGCCCTGTCTCGTCACCGGGCGGCTCGTCTTCGAGGACGGGCAGCAGGTTCGCTTCGCAATCAACCCGTTCCTGGTCGCGACCCTGAGCTACTCGGATGACAGCACTCGCTTGCTGGCCTGCGAGGGCGCCTGTGCCCAGAGCGTGCTCGGTCCTCCGTGAGTCAGCCTGGAAGTCGCTCGGGTCGCTCGTCCACTGGAGCCTCTTCGTAAAGCGCCGGTGGAGCAGAGGCGCGAAAGCCAGTCCGCCCCGCTGCTCCACCGGTCCCCCCTCCCGTCCTCTTCGTCGAGCGAAGACGGGAATGTCTCGTGTGCTGCGCTACAGCCGGCCGATGTTGGCCCACTCCGTCATCCGCTCCGCCAGGTCCTCGGCGTTGCGGCGCAGGTGCGCCAGCTGGAGCATCTGGTCATCCGACTCCGCCAGCGTCATGCGCCGCATCAGCAGATCCGCGAAACGCACCACCTGCGCGATGCTGATGCAGTCGGCGTCCTCCGCCGCCCCGGCGAAGCGCGCGACCTCCGCGTCCACCTCCAACTGCTCGTCCAGCAGCGCCTTCACCAGCGCCGAGCGCGACACCGGCGTCTCGAACTCCTCCGGATTGCGAAGCTGACGCCGCCAGGGCTGCGACTCCCAGCGGACACGCACGGGGTCTCGGAGGACCCGGTTTCGTATCGGCTGAGCGCTCATCATCCCCTGCATGCCGGGCCTGGCCGGCGACCAGAAGCTGAGTTCCATCAGTGCCCCCTCTCCACTACGGGGTCTGTCCACAAGCGTGACCGAGTTCATCGTCTCCAGCCGTCCCTTCCCGTTCCAACCCACCCACCGCATCCCTATTACGGCCGAGGGCTCAAAACTTGATTGGAGCCACGGCGCCAAAGGGTTGCGTTCGCACGCCACGGGTGCGTTGACACAGGGCGGTGAGCCCGGGACAGTCCGCGCGCCATGCCGACCTATCCCTCCTCCCCCCGAGAGGCCTTCCACCTGTTGCGCGCCCTGTCGGAGGACCTGGGGCACCCGGAGCGGCGCGCCCGGGCCCGGGTGGAGCTGCGCGAGCTGGCGGAGCTGTCGCGCGAGCAGCCCGAGTCGGCCCCCCTGCGGCTGGTGACGGTGACGGTGGTGGCGGGCGCGTCCCAGGAGCGCCTGGAGCTCTTCCTGCTCCCCTCCATCTTCGCGCCCGAATCCTGGGCCTATACCTTCATGGAAGGGCTGCTCAGCGTTCCCTTGGACGAGTACGCCGGCAAGCGACTGGTGGAGGTGGGCGCGGGCTCGGGGTGGATCTGCATCGCGCTGGCGAAGTTCACCCGGCTGGCGCACATCCACGGCGCGGACCTCAACCCGCACTCGCCCGTCGTGGCGCGTTGCAACGCGTGGCTCAACGGCGACGAGTCGCTCGTGTCCCGCCTCTCCTTCGCGGAGAGCGACCTGCTGCGCGGCGTGCCCGCGGAGCCCGCGTGGGACTTCGTGGTGGGCTGCATCCCCCAGGTGCTGCGCACGGAGGAGCTGCCCGGCGAGCTGTCTCAGGCGGATGAGCAGGCGCTATACGACCTCTCCAACTACTGCACGTTGCAGAACGTGTACGAGGACCACTTCGGCCTGGGGCTCATCGCCCGGCTGCTCGACGAGGCCCCGGAGCGACTGGCGCCCACGGGCAAGCTGCTGCTCAACCTGGCGGGCCGTCCGGGTCGCCCCATCATCGAGCGCATGTTCACCCGGCGCGGCTTCACCACGCGGGTGCGGGTGGCTCGGCGGGTGCGGCAGGCGGCGGACACGGACATCCGTCCGCTGGTGGCGCTGGAGCAGCGCACGGGGCGCGAGTTCGAGTTCTTCATGGAGGCTCGCAGTCCGGAGCCGCTGCGCGCGGCCACGGCGCTGGGCTGGCTCCAGTCCGGGAACGCGGTGTGGCACGAGGTGGCCGTCTGGGAGGCGCACCTGTCGCGCCCGCGCGAGACGCTGGCCCTGCGTCAGTCCCTGCGCGAGCTGGGCATCCCAACGCTTCAGGAAGAGCTGGACCTGGGCGCCGCGTCGCCCGAGCAGCTCGGCTTTGTCTCCGCGCTGTCGCAGCGGCTGGCGAAGGGGCCGCTGTTGCCGTACGCGCACGAGGCCGGAGATGTGTCGTTCCGAGGCCAGGTGGTGCGCTACCTGGAGCGCTACTTCGGCCTGCGGCTCGCGGAGGAGGAGCTGTTCGTCGCGCCCGAGCGGGAGCAGGCGGTGTACTCGCTGCTGCTCGCCACGTGTGACGTGGGCGACGAGGTGCTGGTGTCGCGCAACCTCCATCCGCTCTACGCGCGGGCGTTGGAGAAGGCGGGCGTGCGCGCCACGGTGACTCACACGACGCTGGAGGAGATTCGCCGGCTGTTGTCCGCGTTCGACGTGAAGATGGTGCTGCTCACGGTGGAGAAGGGCGAGCGCACCAACCTCTCCGTGCTGCGCGACATCATCGCGGAGGCGGCGCGGCGGGGTATCTGGGTGGTGCTGGACGAGAGCGCCTTCTTCAACATCACCGGTGAGGTGGAGCCGCTCACGCTGTTCGAGTTCCTGGCGCGAGAGCCGTATTCGCCCAACCTCGTCGTGCTCTACGGCCTGGTGAAGAACGCGGTGTGGCCGGACCTGGAGCTGACGCTGCTGCTCCCCGTGCCGGAGCCGCTGCGCGGAGACCTGGAGGTGGCGGCGGAGGTGACGTACTCGCGCATCAGCACGCTGGCGCAGTGGTTCTATGAGCGCACGTTCGCGGACCTGCTGTCGTTCCGCATCTCCTTCGCGGAGCCGGAGCCGCCCGGGCCGCGCCGCGCGCCGGTGGCTCCGTTGCCGCGCTCCTCGCGCGTCCATGCGCTGGCGGGCTTCCCCGCCTTCGCGCCCAAGGTGTTCCGCGAGGACGACGCGGAGCTGGTGCGGTTGGACTACGGAGAGAATGAAGGCCCGTTGCCGCAGCCGCTGGTGGAGGGGCTCATCGCCGCCGCCGCCGCGCCGCGCGAGACGGGCGCGCAGACGGGATTGTCCGAGGCGGTGGCGGCCTTCCTCCTGGAGACGCGCGCCGCGCGGTATTCGCCCGAAGAGCTGGTCATGGCGCCGGGCGTCTGGCCGCTCATCCATCACCTGGGTGTGGCCCTGCGCAAACGTCTGGGGCGAGCCCCTCGCGTCTTCGTGGTGACGCCCTGTTACGGCGTGCTGCCGCCGACGTTCGTCTCGGCGGGGTGCGAGGTGGAGCAGGGGACGCTGGCGGAGTTGCTGGCGCGACGAGGCCAGGGCGCGAGTGGTCCGGACGCCGTGGTCATCTCCCAGCCGTCCAACCCCACGGGCGTCTACGTGGCGCGCGAGGAGCTGGTGGCGCTGGCCAACTACGTGGTGGAGCAGCGGTGCCTGCTCGTGTCCGATGAAATCTTCGGACTGGTCAACCTCACCAGCCCCACGGCGGAGACGGTGCACAGCCCGGTGACGCTGGAGGGCGCGGTTCCCGGCGTGGGCGCGCGCACCGTGGTGCTGGGTGGTTTGTCCAAGGAGTTCGCCGCCGGAGGGCTGCGCGTGGGGTGGCTGGCCACGCGAGACAGGGCGCTGGCCGCGGCGATGAGGGAAGGGGGCCCAGGGGTGTTGCACCTCGTCACGGCTCGCGCGGCTGCGTACCTGTACGCGGCCTATGCACGCAGCCCGGATGGACAGCTCCTCTATGGAGCGCGGCACCGCTCGCTGCGGACCTTCCTGACGAAGATGCGGCGCGAGCTGGCGGAGAAGCGCGAGCTGCTGGTGCAAGCGCTGCCCGTGGACGGGCGCTCGGACACGGGAGACACGGGGGGGCTCTTCCTCGCGCCTCGCATGACGTCCTGGCTGGGACGCGAGGTGGACGGCGAGAAGCTCACGCCGGAGAACCTGCCGCGCATCGTGTACGAGCACACGCACGTGGTGCTCAACGGCGGGCCCTGGTGCTCCGACCCCGAGCGTGTGCGCGCCGTGTTCTCCATTCCCCGGGAGAAGCTGGTGAAGGCGTGCGAGCGACTGAAGGCGTTCGGCGCGAAGCTCCTCGCTGGCGACTGAGTCCTTCCGCTTCCCGTTGTGTCGAGTGGGGAGCGTCCTTCCCAGACTGGAAGGTGGCTCGCGGCGAGGGACGTGGGCGGCGACACTGCCCGCTCCTGACGCCGCGCCCGGTCCTCCCGGGTGTCGGCGGCACGGGGGGCGAGACAATGAGCGAGCCTGCGCCGCGCGCGGTCATCGAGCTGGTGGACGTGCACAAGTCCTTCGGCCCGCAGCAGGTGCTGCGCGGAGTCGACCTGGTGGTGCGCGAAGGCACGACCTGCGTGCTGATGGGCGTGTCCGGCTCCGGCAAGTCCGTGCTGATGAAGCACGTCGACGGCTTGCTGTCGCCAGACCGGGGCACCGTGCGCGTGGACGGCGAGAACCTCGCGGACCTGGACACGCAAGGCATGGCGCGCGTGCGTCGGAAGCTGGGCATCCTGTTTCAAGGAGGAGCCCTCTTCGACTCGCTCAATGTCGAGGACAACGTGGCCTTCCCCCTGCGGGAGCTCACCCGACTCCCTGAGCGCGAGGTGCGCGCGCGGGTAGGCCGCGTGCTGGCATTGGTGGGACTTGAGGACGCCGCGACGCAACTGCCCGCGGAGCTGTCCGGCGGCATGCTCAAGCGCGCCGCCTTCGCCCGCGCCATCGTCATGGAGCCGCGCATCCTCCTCTACGACGACCCCACCGCGGGGCTGGACCCGCTGAAGACGCAGTCCGTGGCGGAGGTCATCCTCACCGGCAAACACCAACTGCACGCCACGTCCCTCGTCATCTCCCCGGACGTGGCCACCGCGTTCCAGGTGGGCGACAGCCTGGCCCTGCTGCACGAGGGCCGCATCGTCGAGCACACGACACCCGAGGCCTTCCGGGACTCGCGCCACCCCGCCGTTCGCGCCTTCCTTCACGACTGGCTCGCGCGCCGCTCCCGACATGCGGGCCCCTCCAGCGCGGACGCCCCCATCCCTGGCTGACGCGCTCTGTTCGCTGCTGAACCCGAATGCCTGTTCAAGCGGGGACAGAGACCCAGCCCCTTCGCTGGATGGGCCGGAGCATGGGTTGTCCCGCATGGTTGGTAATCCCGGTTCCGGGGGGCTGCCTGGAGCACGGTGGATTCGACTCACATCTCGGGGGGTGTCATGCCCAATCTGCTCGACCTGCCTCGGCAGGCGTTGATGGACCTTCGTTCTCGCTTGAGCCACCTGCCACTGATGTCCCAGCTGCCGCTGCGCAACGTGGTGCCGGACAGCCTGTCGCTGTCGAGTCCCACTCCGCAAGACTCGGCGCTGGCGGACCCGGCACGGGTGTTGGCCTGGCAGAAGGCGTGTGAGCGTTATGTGAAGCCCGGCCAGGTGGTGATGGACGTGTGCTCGGGGACGGGGCTGCGCACCTTCCTGGCGGCGAGCCGACATCCCCGGCGGCTGTACGCGGTGGATGGCTCGCGACTGCTGGACACCGCGCAGTGGGTGGCGAGGCGCAACGGGCTGGAGCACATCGACTTCGTGCGCTCGCACCCGTGGAACTTCCAGGCCCCGGAGAAGGTGGACGTGCTGCTGCACGACCTCCTGGGCGAGGCCCTCTTCGACGCGGGCCTGGTGCCGAGGATGTTGGACCTGCGCTCCCGGCTGCTGCGGCCCGGCGGGCGCATCCTGCCCAACCGCTTCGAGGTCTTCATCGAGCCGGTGCAGCTTCGCGACGAGGCGTGCCTGCCCTTCATCTGGAGCCAGCGCTTCCCCAGCGTGGACTACAGCTGCCTGCAGACGCTGCGCGAGGCGATGAACCCGTCGTACTTCACGCGCGTCGTCCGCTCGTACGAGGTGGACCACCTGCTGTGTGACCCGGAGCCCGCGTTCGCCTTCGACCTGGAGACGATGGCGGCGGATGGGCTGCCGCACCGCGTGCGCTTCGAGCGCCCCGTGATGGAGGAGGGGCGCGTGGATGGCTTCTGCCTCTTCTACAAGGTGGCCTTCGACGCGGAGCTGTCCTTCACGGTGTCGCCGCTGCGCGGACAGAACCCCGCGGGCATGACGCTGCTGCGCGTGGACCCCCGTGAGTTCGCTCGCTACGAGACACTCGCCTTCGAGCTGGAGCTGGTGGACCCCGGGGATGTGCGCACCTGGCGCTGGCACTTCTGCTGAGGGCCCAGGCAGGCATTGCTCTCGGGTGGACAGCCCACCCGACGCGAGGGCTTCGCCCCGAAGGGGCCGTGCCTAGTTTGCTCCACGGCATGCGCTCCTTTCGTGGGTTCTTCTTCCTGGCGAGTCTGTTGGGCTTCTCCTTCTCCGCGCTGGCACAGGGGGCTTCCGAGCGTCCTCGCACCGTGGCGGGTGTCTGTGGCAGCGCCAACTGGGTGTGCGTGGCCGAGTGCATCGAGCCCGAATGCGTGGACCGGTGTCTGCGCGAGGGCTGTGAGCAGGCGTTGGACCGACTCAAGTCCTGCACCTTGAAGGCGGGGTGTGCGGAAGACGACACCCAGTGCGCGGCGCGCACGTGCGGCCCCACGTGTCAGCGTGCCTTCGAGCCCGCGCCTCCGAGTCCGGAGAAGGAGCTGAAGGACCCCTGCCAGGGCCAGACGGGCTCGACGAAAACCGTGCCCGGCAAGCTGGTGGGAGAGTGGCGGCTGACCGCGGCCAGCCTGCCCGAAATCACGGACGGAGGCTTCACGCGCATCGAGCCCCAGCCCCGCGCCGACTATGCGCGCACGCTGCGAATCACTCCCGAGGGGTGCTTCGTGCTGCGCACCGCGCTGAAGGACGCGACGCTGGGACAGGGCAACGCGCTGGTCGTTCGCGCCTGGGGCATGGTGGAGGTACTGGGTGAGCACCACGTGAAGCTCCTGGCCCGGGACGGCCAGGCCGTGGGGCCGGTCTGCGGCGCCAAACGGGTCATCCCCCTGGCACGCTCGAAGGTGAAGTTCCGGGGCGGCTCGTACCGGTGGGACTTCGAGCAGGGCGCGCTCACGCTGACGCTGGATGATGCGACGAAGCAGACCTTCCAGTTCGAGCGCGAAGAGGGCGTGGCGCCGTAGCGCCCCTGAAAGTCCACCCACCACGCGAGTCCAACCTGCGCCATCATGGCGTGTCCCGGAGTCCTGGGACGCGGTCTGAGCGCACAGGGAGGCACGCGAGGCGATGGCGACACAGGAGCGGATGGCGAGCGTGGATGCGCTGTGGTTCCACATGGAGGAGCCCGCCAATCTGATGATGATTACGGCGGTCCTCTTCTTCGAGGGCCGGGTGGACTTCGAGCGCCTGCGCACGGAGACCCGCACGCGACTGGTGGACCGCTACCCGCGCTTCCGACAGCGCGTGGTGCTGGGACGGTTGGGCCTTCCTCAGTGGGAAGATGCGCCGGACTTCGACCTCGACGCGCACCTGCTGCGCCTGCCTGTCCCCGCGCCCGGAGACCGCGCAGCGCAAGAGGCGCTGGTGAGCGAGTGGATGAGCACGCCGTTGGAGCGCTCGCGGCCCCTGTGGCAGTTCCACGTGCTCGAGGGCGCGCAGGGCGGAGACATCCTGCTGGCGCGGCTGCACCACTGCATCTCCGACGGCATCGCCCTGGCGCGCCTGTTGTTGTCGCTCACGGATGGCGACGCGACGAACACCGAGCCTCCGCGCGAGCACACGCGGGCTTCGTCGGGCGGGCTTGCGCGGTGGGTGCGCGGCGCGCGCGCGGCGGCGGGGACGGCGCGGACGGTGTTGCGCAAGGGCGCGGAGCTGGCGGCCGAGCCCATCCTGGCCGGAGACCTGCTGCGACAGGGGGCGCTCAGCGCGGCGGCGCTCGGCAAGCTGATGGTGATTACTCCGGACCCGCGCACGCCGCTGCGAGGGCCGCTGGGGACACAGAAGCGCGCGGCGTGGTCCTCGCCCATTCCGTTGGAGCGCGTGAAGGTCGTGGGCCGTGCGCTGGGCGGCACGGTGAATGACGTGCTGCTGGCGGTGCTGACGGGCGCGCTGCGGCGCTACCTGGAGGCTCGCAACGTTCCTCCCGAGGACCTGCATGCGCTGGTGCCCGTGAACCTGCGGCCGATGGATGAGCCGGTGCCTCGCGAGCTGGGCAATCGCTTCGGTCTGGTGTTCCTGCGCCTGCCCGTACACATCGAGGACCCGCGTCGTCGGCTGCACGAGTTGTCGCGGCGCATGGGCCTGGTGAAGAAGTCACCGGAGGCGGTGGTGACCTTCGGCGCGCTGGGGTTGTTGGGGTACACGCCGGCCCCGGTGGAGCGGGCGGTGGTGGATGCCTTCGGCACGAAGGCCTCGCTGGTGGCGACGAATGTGCCCGGCCCCCGACAGCCGGTGTCCCTGGCGGGCGTGACGCTGCGAGAGCTGACGTTCTGGGTGCCGCAGGCGGGGCACCTCGGGCTGGGCGTGAGTCTCTTCAGCTACGCGGGCCAGGTGACGGTGGGCGTGGCCGCGGATGTCCTCCGCGTCCCCGACCCGCATGTGCTCATCCAGAACTTCCACGAGGAGCTGGATTCGCTGAGCGAGGCCGCCGCCCAGCAGGCGTGAGCCGGTGGGCTACACCAGCCCGTGCTCCTCCAGCTTGTTGTAGAGCGTCCGACGGCTGATGCCGAGCAGCCGCGCCGCCAGCGTGCGGTTGTCTCCCGCGCGCTTCAGCGCATCCACCATGGCCTGTCGCTCCGTGTCCTTGCGCTGGGACTCCAGCGTGCGTCCAGACTCGGCGCCCGCGGGCTGCGCGCTCGAAGTCGTAGGCAGGGCCGTGGTGCCCTGGGAAGGCGTGAGGACGGGGGCGGAGAGTCCGGGCTGGCGAGCCAGCTCGCGCGAGACGTCTTCACCCGTCAGCGTCTGTCCATCCGAGAGCACCACCAGCCGCTCCAGGAAGTTCTGGAGCTGGCGCACGTTGCCCGGCCAGGGCTGGGCTTGAATCACCGCGAGCCCGTCGGCGGTGAGCGTGAAGGGCGGCTTCCCGTTCGTCCGCGCATGGACGTCCAGGAAGTGTCGCGCCAGGGGTTCGATGTCCTCGGGCCGCTCGCGCAGGGCGGGCAGCCAGAGCGGCACCACGTTGAGTCGGTAGAAGAGGTCCTCGCGGAAGCGCCCCGCCTTCACCAGGTCCTCGAGCGGCTGGTGCGTGGCGGCCACGAAGCGAACGTCCACCTTCACCGTCTGCGTGCCGCCCAGTCGCTCCAGCTCGCGCTCCTGGATGACTCGCAGCAGCTTCACCTGCACGGCGGGCGAGATGTCTCCCACTTCGTCCAGGAACAGCGTGCCCCCGTGGGCCAGCTCCACGCGGCCCGGCTTGCGCGTGGCCGCCCCGGTGAAGGCACCCTTCTCGTAGCCGAACAGCTCGCTCTCCAGCAGCGTGTCCGGGAGCGCCGCGCAGTGCAGCTTCACGAAGGGGCCCGCATGTCGCGGACTGCCGTCATGCACCGCCTTCGCCGCCAGCTCCTTGCCGGTGCCCGACTCGCCCCGCAGCAGCACGGTGGCCATGCCCGTGGCTGCCTTCGCCAGCAAGGCCTGGGCCTCCGCCATCTTCTGGCTGCCACCGACGAAGGCGCTGGGGGTCCGCAGCGGCTCGTGCGCCGCCTCGCCCTGCGCTCGCAGCAGCGCCTTGCGGATGGTGAAGAGAATCTCTTCCCGGTCGAAGGGCTTGAGCACGAAGTCCGCCGCGCCCGCCTTCATCGCCTCCACCGCCAGCGGCACGGTGCCGTGCGCGGTGAGCAGGATGACGGGGACGTCGGGCCAGCCCTTCGCCACCTCGTTCAAGAGCTGCATCCCGTCCATGCCCGGCATGCGCACGTCGCTCACCACCACGTCCACGGGCTTGCGCTCCAGCATGGCGAGCGCTTCCTTCCCGTCGCGCGCCGCGTGCGTCGTCAGCCCCGCCTGGGACAGCAGCGCTCCCAGCACCTTGGCCACCGCCGGGTCGTCGTCCACCAGCAGCACGGTCCCCTTCAACGCCTCGCTCACGCGGCTTCTCCTTCAGTCCCACTCCCGACCTGCCGGACTTCCATCGGCAGGCTCAGGCGCACCACCGTACCGTGCCCCTCGCGGCTTGTCAGACTCACCGTGCCGCCATGTGCCTCCACCACCCGCCGCACGAAGGCCAGGCCAAGCCCGCTGCCCGCGGCCTTGGTGGTGAAGAAGTCGTCGAAGGCGCGCTCGCGGGTGCGCACGTCCATGCCTTCGCCCGTGTCCTCCACCTCCACCGCCACGCCGGGGCCGTCCCGCAGGGTGCGCACCGTGAGGGTTCCACCTCCGGGCATGGCCTCGACGCCATTGCGCACCAGGTTCTCCACGGCGTTGGCCAGCAGGTCGGCGTCTCCGGAGCAGGGTGGCAGGCCCGCCTCCAGCTCGCGGACGATGGAGACCTGACCTGGACTCGCGAAGGCCTGGAGCGACAGGACGCCCTCCACCAGCCGCCCCAGGTCCACGGGGTGGGGGAGGGGTTCGACGCGTGCCAGCCGCTGGTACGTGTCCACCACGCGGCCCAGCCGCTCCACCTGCTCCAGCATCAGGTCCAGGAACTCACCGTGGCTGGCCCACGACTGGCCCCGCGCGTGCTCTTCCTTGAGGTACTGCGCGGCGCCCTTCAGCGCGGCGATGGGGTTCTTCAAGTCGTGCGCCATCTGCGCGGAGAAGCGGCCCAGCGTGGCCAGGCGCTCCATGCGCTCGGCGCGCGTGACGAACGCGGTGACACCTCGGCGCGTGGCGGCCAGCAGCGCGAAGGTGATGGCCGTGGTGAACACGACGAGGGCGCCGACCTGCGCGGCGAAGAGGCGGAAGACGGTGAGGTACGCCAGCACGCCCACGCCCGCGAGGGCCGCCGCGTGCAGGGCCATGCGCGGAGCGCCTTCTCCCTGGTCTCGACCGAAGAGTCCGAAGCGCAGCGACGCCGTGGCCATCACCGGCAGGCCCAGGAGCGTGCCCAGGCTGCCCAGGCGAGGCACCTGCCGCAGGCCCAGCTCCACCGCGAGCTCCGTCAGCAGCAGGGCCACCACCAGCGTCAGGCCGAGCACCATCAGCCCCGCGCGGGCCCGCTCGTCGGAGTGACGTGCTTCGCGCAGGTGGAAGCCGAGCAGCGCGAAGCCGGCACTGAGCGGCGGTGCCACCAGCACGGTGACGAAGATGCCGAAGCGCAACGTCAACAGCCGCGCCGCCAGCGAGGGCGCCCCCAGCGACGCGAGCATCGTCATCGCCAGGGCGCCGAAGATGGCGTAGGTGCCGAACATGGCCCAGGCCGAGCGGCGACGTCGTCCCACGAAGGCGAGGGCGAAGTGCAGGGTGCACGGCACCGTCATCAGCGCGGCGGCGAAGCCCACCAGCCTCCATCCCGGCTCGCCCGAACGCTCGAGCGCGAAGCCGGTGAAGTTCCAGGTGGAGAGCGCGATGGACAGCAGGGACAGGGGCAGCGCCAACGGGCTGCGCCCCACGCGCGCGAGCGCCAGTCCCGCGAGCGCGAGCTGCCCGGCGCAGGCGATGATGCTGATCCACATCCCGCTCGTCATGACGCTCTGTCTCGTGCCCGTGTCACGGACGTCAGCATAGTCCGGGATGGCGGTCGGCTCGGAGCGGGCAGGCGTCCTGGCTCCGAGTCGATTCCGTGTTCGTCACGGGTGCGGGGCCACCCGAGCACGTCCTGGCTCCTGGTCGCGGAGCCCGCGCCCACACGTCATGCCCGAGACGCCGAGCACGTCCTGCGGCAGGGCTTCCCACTCGATGCCCGTATTGATGAGGAGAATGTCATGGTGAATGACGAGAACCCCCTTCGTACCGCGTCCGCTCTCGCCCAGGCAGGCAGGACGGCCGAGGCCATCGCTTGCCTGGAATCCGCGCTGGCTCGGACTCGGCCGGACAAGGAAAGGCCCGCCAATGCATCCATCCTGGCTCGAACAGCGGGCCTCCTCTGCGAGGAAGTCGGAAGGCTTTCGCAGGCAGCGCTCTACTACGAAGAAGCAGTTGCTACCGCGGAAGGCGAGCCACTCCTGCTGCTCGCCCTGGCGGACGTCCGCTGGCGGTCAGGTCAAGCGGACAGCGCGCGTTCGTGCCTGGCAAGAGCCGAGTCCATGGCTCAGTCCTCCGCTGATGCCGATGCCGTGAAAATGGTCGCCAACCTCCGCGCGCGGTGGGCGAACGAGGACCGTTGAGCAGCTCTCGCTCCTCCGGTCTCCCTGCCTGTTTTGTCAGGCACTCTCAGAGCATGCCGAGCCGGCGCGCGTTGGCCGGGTCCACCGCCGCGGCTTCCCAGCGCCGCGCGGCCACTTCGCGCTCCGCCTCGGGGGCGTCCGCGTAGTAGCCGAGCGTGTCGTTGAGCGCGCGGCTCAGCTCCTCGATGGCGGCGAGGCGCACGTCGAGCTCACGGTGGCGCAGCGCGGTGATGAGCCAGTCCGCGCGGCGGCGGCTGCGGTTCTCCAGCCACCACGTCGCCCACTGCTTCGGGCTGAGGCCCAGCGGCATGCGCGTCACTTCACGCAGCGCCTCCGCCGCGGCCTGGGCGCACATCTCGTCGTCGCTGCTCGTGAGCTGGATGAGGCCCTCGACGGCCTCGCGGTCATGCAGGCTGCCCAGCGCCCTCGCGGCCAGCGCACGACGCATCATGTCCCGGCTGGTGAGCTCCTGGCGCAGCTCACGCAGCGCCGCGTCCAGGCGGGGCAACTGCTTGAGCGCGGCGGCGGCCACGCGCGCGGCGCTGGAGATGTCCGGCTCCAGGTCGAACAGCCCGCGCAGCACGCCATCCACCAGCTCCACGTAGGGCAGGTTGCCCGCCGTGAGCAGCGCGAAGTAGCGCGTGTCCGCGTCCTGCGAATCCAGCAGCGGCGACAGGGCCTGCGCCGCCGGACGCCCCAGGCGCGACAGCGCGGCGGGAATCGGTCCCAGCTCGTCCGCCTCGGGCAGCTCGACGACGGGCAGCCGGCTCCAGGCAGTGGGGCCGGGGAAGTGCTGGGCGAGCACGCGGGCGCTGGCCTCGGGCGAGCGCGCCAGCTCCACCATCGCGTTGGAGCGCTGCGCGGCGTCCGGGCCGGTGAGTCGGCGCAGCAGCGGCGCGAAGTCCGGAGGCGGGCGCTCCTCCTGCGACTGCGCGCGAGGCGGCAACGCGGCGGCGCGGCCCATGGTGCCGGAGGTGCCTCGGCCGAAGAAGGGGCCCCAGCCCAGTCCCGCCACCACCGCGGGCGCGGGAACCGGAGCGGCGGCGACCGGCACGTCCACGTCGATGGAGATGTCCTCTTCCGGCGCGCGCGGCTCCGCGGTGACGCGCTGCTTGCGGAACAGGATGAGCTCCTGGAAGGCCGAGGACAGGTCCTGGCAGAACAGGATGTAGTCCGACAGCCGGCGCTGGCTCATCGGCTTCTGGCCGCAATCCCCGTAGAGGATGGCCACCAGCCGACCCTTCACCTCCACCGGGTACAGGAACACGGTGCGCGGCGTCTGCCGACCGAACAGCTCCAGGTAGTGTCGGGTGAGCGCGTCCGGAGGCAACGGGCCCGCGTAGCTTCCCCGCGTCACGGCCACGGTGCGGAAGACGCTGCTCGCGTCGAGCGGCACGGACACCTGGGCGAGCCCTTCACCCGTCATGCCCTCGCCACGACCGTCCCAGCCCACCGCCGCGCCACGCAGCACGGCGAAGGCCGCCACATAGTCGAACGTGCGCCGGCCGAAGCGCAGCGCCACATCCATCAGCCGGTCGCGGTCCTTGGTGGACTCCTTCAGCGCCGCGCGCGCCTGGGCCAGCGTCCAGTCCGGAACGTCCTGGCTGGAGGGCGAGGCGGGCGGCCGTGCTTCCGGCTCGGCCTGACGAGGACGCGCCTGCGCCGGAGCGGACGGCTTGCCCGGGTTGGGGAAGACGATGAACGCGGGCTCATTCGAGCGCGGCGGCTGGAGCGGAACGGGGGCGTCCGGACGCGTTCCCGACAGCGGAGAGCCGAAGCGGAGCGTGGGCGGCGGAAGAGCGTCGGCTGCGGACTGCTGCGCGGGAGGGCCCGGTGGCCAGACCTGGGGCGCCGTACCGGGCTGCGCGGGCGGCGCCGGGGGCCACACCTGAGGGGCTCCCGTCTGCGCTCCAGCGGGATTCGTCGCCGGGCGGGTAGCGGGCTGCGCGCCAGTGGGCGGCGCCGTCGCGGGACGGGTCGAGGGCTGCGAGGTGTCGGCGGGGCGCGTCGCGAACTGCGCGACGTCTGCGGGACGAGAGGCGGGCTGCGCGCCATCGGCGAGACGCGAACCAGGCTGCGCGACGTCTGCGGGACGAGAGGCGGGCTTCGCGCTGTCAGCGGGACGAGAGGCGGGCTGCGCGCCGTCGGCGGGGCGAGAGGCGGGCTGCGCGCCGTCGGCGGGGCGAGAGGCGGGCTGGGCGCCGTCGGCGGGACGCGCGGGCTGCGCGGTCGGAGGCGCCGCGACGGACGGGGCCGCTGGTGTCGTGGTGGAGGCGACACGCGTCGAGGGCGTGGTCTCCGTGGTTCGGGTCGGCGGCGCGACAGGGGCCGTCGCCGGGGCGCCTCGCGGCCCCGGTGCTCCGGCGGGCGGCGTCGCGGTGAGGACGGGCGGCTGGGCCGGTGCGCCGACGGATGGCCGGGTCGGTGCGCCCATGGGGGGCGTCGCGGTGAGGACGGGGGGCTGGGCCGGACGTGTGTCGGGCCTCGACGGCGTCGCCGTGGCGGGGTGCTCGGCCGCCGGCATGTTCAGGCGCAGGGGCGCCCGGACGAACGCGGGAGGCGGTGCGGCCGCCGTGTCGGGCGGAGGCGGCGGCGGAGGCCGCTGGGACGCGGGCGGCGCCTTCGGCGTGGGCCTCGCCTCGGTGGTCAGGGGCTCTCGCGCCACCGAACGGGCCAGCCGCTCCACCATCTCCACCGTGAGGGACTCATCCGGCGGAGGAGGCGGCGGGGGCGTGACGGGAAGCTGCTTCTCGGGGTCCAGCGCGGCGACGAGCTGGACGAAGCGCGGTGCCAGGGGCTGGCGGTAGATGGTGGAAATCCACTCGCGGATTCGCACCTCGGCGGCCACCCACAGCTCGAGCGGCCTGCCCAACAGGAAGCCGACCTCGTCGAGCTCCTTCTTCGGCACCGGATACGCGCAGGCGACGTGCAGCGTCTGCCCATCCAGGGAGAGCGGCACCACGCTGAGCCGCTCGGCGATTTTCGGCGGGATGAAGGAGGCGACCTCGGCGTTCGGCTCGAAGTCGACCAGGTTCACCGGTCTGAAGCCGGCGACGTCCCCGAGCAGCGCGAGTACATCCGTCTCGCTCACCAGGCCCTGCTCCAGCAACACCGTGTCCAGGTGCCCGCCCTGAGCCTGCTGTATTCGCAACAACTCTCCCGCCTTCTCCTGGGAAAGGAGCGTGCGGGAGACGAGAAGCTGGGCGAGGCGGGCGGGCATGTAGGCGCGGCATCTTACGGCCGCGGCCGCAAGGCACAATGAAGCGGTGAATCAGCTGGGTTGAACGACGAAAGTGGACGTCAGCTTGTCATGGAGCGTCTGCCCACGGCGATCAAAGAGCGCCATCCAGAATCCGCCCAGGAACAGGACGAAGGAGACGCTGGCGAGCAGCGCCCGCACGATGGCCCGACCCGGAGCGGGCGCCAGTCCATGCGTGTCCACCAGGCGGAGGCCCAGGAGCAGCCGGCCCAGCGTGCGTCCATTCCAGAGAAAGGCCGCCACCGCGCAGTACACGAGCGCCAGGATCAGCACCAGGAAAAAGCCCGGCAGCAACACCGTGTGCAGCGCGCGCAGCCACGCGACGAAGCCGTCCAGGCCCGTCAGCCCGGCCACGGGCGCCTTCGTCCCCGTCACCGACGAGGCGAGGGTGATGTAGAGCGCCGCCACGCCAGCGATGGCCGCCGTGTCGATGGTGAACGAGAGCAGCCGGCGCCACAGCGACGCGGGACGGGCATGCACTTCCGCGACACCCGGCTGAGACGGAGTCCGGACTGACGGGGGACGCGGCTTCTCCGCGCGAGGCGCGCTCTCCGCCATCACGGGAAGCCCTGGCAGGGTATCCACGGACTCCAGCGGAGGAAGGCTGACGGGGGCCGCGGCCGGGGACTCCATCCGGGGAAGGCCCGGGGCGGGGGCCGCCGACTCCATCCGAGGCAGGCCCGGCGCGGGAGCCGGAGCCGCCGTCCGAGGCAGGCCGGGGGCCGGAGAGGCCACACCAGGCAGGGGGTGCGCCGCCAGTGCGCGCGCCGCCGGCGGCGTGCCGTACGCGGGCGTCAGGGGAGACATGGAGGGCTGCGCCGGAGGAGGCGGGGGCGGCACGTCCGCAGCGAACGCGCCACCACCCTGTGCCCACGCGGGCTGGGCGGCCGGCGGAGGAGGTGCGGCGACAGCCGGGTGGGCGGGCGCGGGCCGGGCGGCGGGCGTCATGCCCGGAGGCGTGGGGCGCTTGACGCCTGGCTGCTGCTGAGGCGCGGCGACACGGGGCGCGGCGGGAGGCGGGAGCGGGCCGGCGAGGGGCGCCACGGACGGCGGCGGCGAGGGCGGGACGAAATCGGCGTCCCGGATGGTGGGCGCCTCATCGCGCTCGCCGGCTCGGCGGTCGATGCGGAGGTCACGGTCCAGCAGGCTCGGCACCGCGGGCACCGCGGGCGGACGAGCTTTGGCGGTGGCGCAGGCTGAGCACTCTCCGACGGGCGGCAGCATGGCACCGCACTTCATGCACTTGGACAACGGACTCCTCCGGGCTGACTACGGCGGGTGCCATGAAAAGACGTCCGCACGCGAGGAGCAAGAAAAGTGGCGAGCCCCCGAGGTCCCTTGGTCGAGGAACCGTCAGGGGCTCGTCAACGCAGGCGCCCACCTGTCCCCTGGGGAACGGCAAGTGTGGAACGCCTCACGCTAGGCGTGGACGCGGCGCCGTCCCACTGCCCCGACAATCAGGAGCACGACGATGGCACCTAGCACCGACATGATGATGCCTGACGGGCGCAAATCGAAGAGGCGGCCATCCCGCGTGAAGAGGGACCCAATCAAACCGCCGAGCAGCGAGCCCACCATGCCCAGCAGCGTCGTCGCCAGCAGGCCCATGCTCTGCTTGCCGGGGAGGATGGCGCGAGCGATGAGGCCCGCGATGAGGCCGATGATGATGAATGCGATGATCCCCATGAACCCTTCTCCTGTTTGTGGGGACCCGAGAGGTCCCAGACGGCACAAACGTAGGAACCGGCAACCGAAGGTGGGAACCCGTGTGGAACGGGCGCTCGACTGGCCCCCTGCTAACCAAGCTCACCGTCGAGGTGCATCATCACCGCCAGGGCGGCCAGGGCGGCCGTCTCCGTGCGGAGGATGCGCGAGCCCAGCGTGACGGGCCGGGCGCCGAGCGCCTTCAGCGCCTCCACTTCCTCGCGCGCCAGTCCGCCCTCGGGGCCCACCACGAGTGCCACCGGCGTGCCAGCGCCCGACGCTCGGAAGGCCTCGCCCAGTGGCACCGCGGACTCCTCCTCGTCCAGCACCAGCACCACCGTGCCCGGGGCCAGCGTCTTCGCGGCCTCGGTGAGCGTGCGAGGGACGTCCACGGTGGGCACGTCGTCGCGGCGACACTGCCTGGCGGCCTCCTCCACGATTTTCGTCCACCGCGCGGTGCGCTCCTGGGCCCGACGGGGCTCCAGCTTCACCACGCTGCGCACGGTGTCCACGGGAAGAAACGCGGTGGCGCCCAGCTCCGTGCCCTTTTGCAGCACCCACTCCAGCTTGTCGCCCTTGGGGAGCCCCTGGAGCACGCTCACGGCGCGGCGCGCGGGAGCCTGCCGCATGGTGCCCAGCCGCACGCGCACGGCTTCCGCGTCCACGCCCGTCACCTGTCCGTCGAAGGAGCGCCCCTTGCCGTCGAAGACCTCCAGCGCATCGCCCACGCCCAGCCGCAGGACATGAACGACGTAGTGGCGGCGGTCACCCGTCAGCGCCACTTCGGCGGGCGCGGGTTCCGGAATGGGGGCGAAGAGGCGGACCACGGGGTGTTCTCCAGCGGGGCGAGGTGAGTGTCTCGAGGCCCCGCGTCAAGGCGGCGACTTCAACAGCAAGCCGCCGTCCGACGCCAGGGCTCGCTGGGCTTTCCAACTTGAGGCACCATGGGTGAGCCGCGCTTTCGCGGCGAGTCCTCGGGCCCGTCGGGTGTGGGGGAGGACGCACCGACGTGACGACGGGTGGACCGGGAGCGCGAGCCCCTGGCCTTGAAGCGGAAGGAAAGGGACTCGCATTCATGGGCCGAAGCGACGAGGTCCTCGTGCCAGGCAGGGACACCGCGGTGGCCCGCTTCGCGTTGAGCCGCGCCAACGAGGAGTTGGTGCTGGCGGAGAGCTCGCTCCGGGGCGAGCGGCGGGTGGCCTGGGTTCGGCTCGCGCTGATGGCGTTGCTGTCGCTGAGCCAGGGCGGCATCGCCCACGTCACCGGGGAGCCGCTTCCGCCGCACGACTTCCAGCGCGTGCTGGCCATCGTGTTGTACGGGCTGTTCTCCGTCGTCGCGCTGCTCGTGCTGCGCCGACAGCGTCCGCACCTGCGTCATGCGCGGTGGCTGCCGGTTCCCACCACGGTGGCGGACACCAGCTTCTTCGCCTTCATGGGGTGGCATGCATGGGCGCGCACGGGCCAGTTCGACGCCGGGATGCTGGGCGCGAGCATGGGCATGGTGCTGGTCTTCTCCGTGGCGCGCTTCTCGTGGCTGCATGTGCTGCTGTCCACGACACTGTCGTCGGTGGGCTATGCGCTCGTCGCGGGCATGTCCGGGCACGGCACCTGGTCCAGCACCAGCTTCGTCGTCTTCTGCTACGTGACGCTGGGGCTGCTCATCGCGATGACGAACGCGGAGGTGGGGAGCATGTTCCTCCGGCTGCGGCGCCGTGATGGGCTTTCGCGCTTCCTGCCGAAGCAGGTGGTGGAGCGGGTGATGCAGTCGGGGGACACGTCGCTCCAGCCCGTGCAGCGCGAGGTCACCATCCTCTTCAGTGACATCCGCGACTTCACGATGTTGAGCGAGACGCTCCCTCCGAGGGAGGTGCTGGAGTTGCTCGACGAGTACTTCGGCCAGATGACCCACATCGTGATGACGCGAGGGGGCATCGTGAACAAGTTCCTGGGGGACGGGATGCTCGCGTGCTGGGGCGTGCCGGACTCGAGCGAGGACCACGCGGAGCGGGCCATGCGCGCGGCGCTGGACATGCGCGAGAAGCTGGGCGAGCTCAACGCGCGTCGGGCGTTGCAGGGCCTGTCACCGCTGCGCATCGGGATTGGGCTGCACACGGGGGTGGTGGCGGCGGGCATGCTCGGGGGCGCGGAGCAGCACGAGTACACCGTCATTGGTGACGCGGTGAACCTGGCTTCACGGGTGGAAGGGCTCACCAAGGTGCACGGCGTGGATATCCTGGTGAGCGAGAGCACCTGGCTGCGAGGAGGAGGAGACTTCACCGGCAGGCGGCTGGGCGAGACTCACGTGAAGGGACGCCGCGAGGCGGTGGTGGTGCATGCGCTGCACGGCCACGTATCGGGTGCGCCCGTCGAGGTTCCGCCGCCTCCCGCGCGCATCGCGAGCGGCTCATAGCGGACGACGCAGCGGCGCCAGTCGCGTGTGTTCACGTAGCACGAGGCTGGCGACACGCCGCTCCGGTCGTGGCGGGCTTCACTTCGCTCGACGCGGTGCCGAGGCTGGCGAATACGCCGCTCCGTCGTTGGGTGCTTCACGTCGTGCGACGCGGTGCCGAGGCCGGCGACACGCCGCTCCGTCGTTGGGTGCTTCACGTCGTGCGACGCGGTGCCGAGGCCAGAGACACGCCGTTCCGTCGTTGGGTGCTTCGCGTCGTGCGACGCGGTGCCGAGGCCGGCGAGGTGCCGCCCCGGCCGTGGTGCTTCACGCCGTGAGCGTCGCTGGCTGAGGTCCGCCTGCCGTGACGCGGGCGTGCAGTCCGCGCTTCAGCCCCATCCCGAAGAGGACGAGGGTGAGCAGGTAGACGGGCTCGATGAAGAAGAGCAGTGGGCCGCCGAGGGACAGGCCGTGGGTCTTCTTCTCGAGGACGATGTGCGCGCCGACGACGAGCGCGAAGCGCACCACCATGACGGAGACGGCGACGATGGCGACGGTGGGGCCCGGCAGGTGGCCCACTCCCAGCGCGGCGTTCAGCGTGGGAATGAGCGGCAGGCTCATGAGGATGCCCGCCGTCCACTCCAGCGAGACGGCGTAGAGCGCCACGGCGGCGACCAGCACATGCGCCGCCGACAGCTCCGTGCCACCCACGGAGAACCGCACGAGGCCGAGCGGCACGAGCAGGGCGAAGATGAACATGTACGCGCCCAGGAAATGAACCGCGCGGCTGACGCGGTTCTCGTGCAGGGGCATCCAGACGCGCAGCTTGTCGGCGAAGCTCATGGGGGCGTGGGGACAGCGGTGCTCAGGCGCGCGCCGGGGCGCCAGCCTGGGGTTGGGGCTTGATGACGTAGTCGCCGAAGAGGACCGCGACGAAGAACAGCGGACCCACCAGTGCGTGGACCAGGTTGGTGAGGAACGACGGGGACTTCTTCTCCCAGACGGCATGGCCCGCCAACTGGATGAGCCAGCCGAACACGGCGATGGCCACCACGCTCCACGTGGGCATCAGCCGGCCGATGGGGAAACAGGCCGCCATGAACGCCACCACCACGAGGCCCAGCTTCACGTCCGCGCGCAGGTACCAGATGGCCGTCAGCGCCAGCGCCACCATGCCCAGCGTCAACACACCACCGGGCAGCACGGGAACGGCCACGAGCTTCACCCAGTCCAGCATCGCGATGATGTGCAGCACGATGACGGGGATGGCGACCTTGTGAGTCAGCCGGTTGATGGGGTGCTGATGCGACGAGTAGTAATCATCGAAGAGGGCGGCGACCTGGGGCTTGAGCATGACGTCCTCCGGACGGGGGTAGGGGCTTTTTGGGAAGTTAGGTGAAGTCGTGACGGGTGTCCTGGCGGCGCACGCCAATCTCCTGGCCGAAGACGCCACGGGTCGGCTGCCCCGCACCTCTCCCACCGCGCGGGACTCAGGGCCGCTCGGTGCTCTCGCGCCAGACGCGCGGCGTCATTCCCGTCCACCGCTTGAAGGCGCGGTCGAACGTGCTCAGCTCGGAGTAGCCCAGCAGGAAGGCGACCTGGCTCACTCCCAGGTTCGCGTCGCGCAGGTACTGGAAGGCCAGCTCTCGCCGCACCGCGTCGACCTCGTCCTGGAATGACGTGCCGAGCTCCGTGAGTCGGCGCTGGAAGGTGCGGGGGCTGACGTGGAGTCCCTTGGCCACATCACTGACTTGGGGCGCCCCGTCCCGCAGCGAGGCGCGGATGACGTCGCGCACGGCCTGGACGAAGCCGGGCGCGTCCGGGGGAGCCGGGGGCGTGGGTGCGCTGACGCCACTGGCGGCGCGCTCCAGGACGGAGAGGAGGGCGGGGTCCGCGCCCACCACGCGCAGGTCGAGCGCGGTGGCGTCCAGCGAGAGGGCGTTGCGTCCTCCGCCGAACGTCGGGGTGACGCCGAAGTGCTCCACCAGCGGCGCGATGTCTGGAGGCGCGGGGTGGGCGAACGCGACGGCGCGAGGCTTCCACGGGCGCTCGGTGAGCTGGCGGCCGACGTGGGTGAAGAGGGCGAGGCCGTACTCACTGGCGTGACGGCCGTACGCGAGCGGGGCTCCGGCGATGCCGTAGGCGAAGGTGCCGCCGCCGTCCGCGTCGTCGGTGAACGACGCGAGCCACGCGGGCTCCAGCAGCGCCATGTACCGCGCGAGCGAGCGGAAGGTGTCGCGCACCGTGGGCGAGGCCCGGGCGATGTACTCGACGAGCCCGTAGTTGCCGCGCGGCACGCGCTGGGCGACGTGGAGTCCGAGGAAGGCGTCCTGGGAGAGGGCCTCCGCCGCGTCCAGGAAGGCGTGCAGGGTGGGGAGCGGGACGCTGACCTCGGGAAGGGTGCCAGCGTCGAGCGGCAGGCCGAATCGCTCCACCAGGGGCGCCGGGTCCAGGCCCGTGGCGCGCAGGTAGGCGAGCAGCGGGCCCACGAGTTGGGAGCGGACCTCGTCCGGGGGCTTGGGCGGCGGATGAGAGGGTGGGGGCTCCACGCGGCGGGGACGCTAGCGCGTTCGGAGCGTGGAGCCCAAGAGACGTTCAGCGCGGCTCGAAGGGGCCGATGAAGTCCTGCTTGCCGATGCGCACTCCATTGTGGCGGAGGATGTCGTAGGCCGTGGTGACGTGGAAATAGAAGTTCGGCAGGCCGAAGGTGAACAGGTAGTCGTCTCCCTGGAAGTCGCGCTTGTAGTCCCCCGCCGTGAGCGTGACGGTGCGCTTCTCGCTGCCCTGGAGCGTCGAGGCGTCGATGGACTTCAGGAAGGCGACGGTCTTCGCGATGCGCGCGTGCAGCTCGTCGAAGGTCTTCTCGGTGTCCGGCATGCGCGGGGCGGGCACGCCGCTCAGGCGCTCGGCGGTGGCCTTCGAGGTGTCGCTGGCGCGCTGCACCTGGGCCACGAGGTTGAGCATGTCCGGCGCCAGCTTCGCGTCGAGCAGGGTCTGCGGGTCGACGCCGTTCTCCTTCGCGTGCTGGGCCCCCTTTTCGAGCAGGGTGGAGAGCACGTTGAGGGCTCGGATGAAGACGGGAATCGACGCCTGGTACATCGAGATGGACATGGAAGGCTCCAGGCCGTCACGGGCGGACGGCGGTTCTTCGAGGCGCGACTGTCTAACGCGTCCCTCATTTTCGTGCCGGGCAGAGAAGGTGACGCGAGGTGTCGAGGTCCGTGTGGGAGTGAAGTACCCTCAAGACGGATGGACAATCTCGCTCACTCGCTGGTCGGAGCCTGGATGGCGGAGGCGGGGCTGAAGCGCTACACGCCGCTGGCCACCGCTACGCTCGTCATCGGCGCGAATCTCCCGGACGTGGATGCGGTCTTCGCCCTCGCGGGCTCGGACGCGTCGCTGTACTGGCGTCGAGGCTGGACGCATGGGGTGCTCGCGCTGTCGCTCTGGCCCTTCGTGCTCACGGGGCTGATGTTGTTGTGGGACCGCTTCGTGCGAAGGCGCCGGCGGCCAGACCTGGCTCCCGCGCGCGTGGGGCCGCTGTTGCTCTTGTCCACGGTGTCGGTGCTGAGCCATCCCGCGCTGGACTGGCTCAACACCTATGGTGTGCGGCTGCTGATGCCGTTCGACGGGACGTGGTTCTACGGAGACACGTTGTTCATCGTCGACCCGTGGGTCTGGCTGCTCGCGGGAGCGGCCGTCATCATGGCGGATGCGCGCACGCGGAAGTCCGTCGCGGGCTGGCTCGTGTTGGGCGTGGCCACCACCGCGCTCGTCACCATTCCAGGTTTCGTTCCCTGGCCCGCGAAGGTGCTCTGGGCCGTGGGTGTCGCGGCCATCCTCTGGCTGCGCTTGAAGGGCACGCAGGTGGTGTCCACCCAGCGCGTGGCCACGGTGTGCGGCGTGGGACTGGTGCTCTATCTGGGCGCCATCCTGCTGGGCTCCCAGGTCGCCGCGCCCAGGGCCCAGGAGTGGCTGAAGGCGCGGGGGCACTCCGTGGAGCGCGTCATCGCGGGGCCGGTGCCCGCGAATCCCTTCGTGCGAGACCTCATCGCCCTGGGGCCGGACCGCTACCACTTCGTTCGCGCGGACTTCCTGCGCGGCGGTGATGAGCATCTTGAAATGAGCGGGCCGACGCTTCCTCGCGAGCCGAACCCCGGGCCCGTCATCCAGGCCGCACTCGCGGCGCCGCATCTGCGTGGCCTCGCCAACTGGCTGCGTTTGCCCACGTATCAGGTGGCACAGACGGAGGCCGGGTGGCGCGTCACGATTGATGACGTGCGCTACTCGCGCTCGCAGAGCGGAGGACTCGGCTCCGCCGTCGTGGAACTCGACAAGGAATTGCGGCTCGTGAAGCGCCCGACCGTCGAGTAACCCTCCGCGCGCGCGGGCGCGTGGCCACACGCTGTCGTGCCCACTCCGCATCGAGGAGTCTCGCCACATCCCCGAAGCCGCCCACTCGCGGGTGAGGACGCCGCGCGAGCCACATCCCTGAAGGAGCCCACTCGCGGGTGAGGACGCCGCGCGAGCCACATCCCTGAAGGATCCCACTCGCCGGTGGGGGCATCGCGCGAGCCACATCCCCGAGGCGGCGCTTCGTGGGCGCCGTACGTCCAGGCTCGCGTGGTCGCCGCACGCGAGCCCTCGCTCGGGCACTTCAGCGCTTCAAATCGATGCGCACCCACTCGCCCTGCGTCGCACCGGGCAGCACGGTGAAGCCCTGGTTGCGGTATGCGGCCTCCACGTCCGCGCGCTGATGAGACAGCACGCCCGCGAGCACCAACCGGTCCTTCGCCTTGAGCGCGATGAGCGGCGCCAACTCGATGAGCGTGTTGGCGAGGATGTTGGCCAGCACCAGGTCGAACGTACCTTCCACCGCCGTCAGTTCCTTGCCGGACACGTCGATGTCGGGCGTGCCGTTGTCCGCCAGGTTCTCCTGCGCCAGCTCCACCGACGTCGGGTCGTTGTCCGTGGCGACGACGCGCCCCGCGCCCAGCTTCTTCGCCGCGATGGCGAGCACACCCGTGCCGGTGCCCACGTCCAGGACGCTCGCGCCCGGATGGTCCGCCATGAACGCATCCACCGCCGCCAGACACAGCGACGTGGTGGGGTGGTCGCCCGTGCCGAAGGCCATCTTCGGCTCAATCACCAGTCGCACCGCCCCGGCGGGGGCATTGCCCACGTCCCACGGCGGCCCCACCCACAGCCGGCCCACATGGACGGACTTGATGAGCGACTTCCACTCGTTGCTCCAGTCCTGCTGGGGCTGCTCGTCCAGGCTGAGCCGGGCCGAGGGGTAGGACTCGGCGACCTCTTCGCGGGCGGCCTCGGCCGTCTCGCGGTCCTCGAAGTAGCCAATGATGATGTTCTCGCCCACCGGCGGAGCCTTCACGCCGGGCATGGGGGGAGTCTCCCGGTCTCGTACCTCGAGGCCGAGCGCACCGGACTCGTGGAGGAGGTCCTGTACGGCCTCGGACGCTTCCTCGGGCAACTCCACGGTGAGTGACAGATAGGTCTGGGACATGCGGGCCCTTTTACCGCGCCGTGCGTAGCGTGGGAGCGCCGTGAGACACCTGTTCATCTTGTGGCCGCTGGCCTGGCTGACCGCCTGCTCCGGCCCAGAAGCGCCCGACGCCGCCGTCTGTCGGGATGTCGTCAACCGCCTCTGCGAGACGTCGGCCTGTCCCGGCGTGGCCGAGCAGCTCGCCGTGGACACCCGCTGCGAGGCCACCCTGTTGGAGCGGACCGGCTGCGGCTCGGAGGACTTCACCTTCTCCGTACCCACTCGGGAGCGGGTCCTGGACTGCCGGGTGCCACTCATCCGGGAGGGGACCACCCCGGGGCGCACGCCCACCTGTGGGGATTCGGCCCGGTTCCTCGTGGACTGTCCGGACGTGACGACCTTTTTCCGGGGGGAAGTGCCATGAAGCGGTGGGTGGCGTCGGCGTTGGTGCTGTCGGTGGGGTGTACGCCCCTGGATATGGAGCGGCGCACCGAGCGAGGCCCCGTCCTGCGCACGTACCTCCAGGAGACGCAGCTCGGGGAGCGCATGCCCTTCGCGCGCACGGAGGTGCGGTGGCCCCAGCTCTCCCTGCGTTTCTTGACGGCGGACATCTGCCGCACCGAACAACACGCCGAGTACACCGAGGACATCATCACCACCCGCTCCGCGCCAGGCGCGGCGGGGGCGGTGAGCTCGGGGGGGGTCCTCACCGCCGTGGGTGGCTTCCTGGTGCTGGGGCGCACGCTCTTCTCCAACACACCGGACAAGGACTCCATCGACCGGAGTGGCCACTACGGTGCCCCCAGTCGCGATGTGGCGACGACGTGGGGCGTGGTGCTGCTGTCACTGGGCGTGCCCGCGGTGGTGGCGGGCATCATCCAGCTCCACCGGGGCGGCGAGACGAAGGAGACGCGCAAGGCCGACGAGATGGTGGCGTTGCGTGAGGTGCCCTGTCAGCCGCAGCCCGCTGATGGCGTGGTGGAGCTGGCGGGCGGCAATGGCCCTCCGCCCGAGCCGCGTGCCACGCTGAATGGGGCGCTGGTGCTGAGCGCCGACGAGATGCGGACGATGAGCTTCTCGGGCCTGCTGTTGGACGGAGCCCCGGTGCTGCTCCATGACGAGGACCGCTCGCGGATGGAGACCTTCCGCACCTGCGCCTCGCTGCTGGCGGCGCCGGTGGACCCGGAGGCGCTGGCCCGCGAGGCCAAGACGCATCCGAACCGGCTTCGCACCAAGCGGGAGCTGGTCCGGGCCTGCACGACGCTGCCGGGGGCTCCGGCGGGTCCGTTGCTGGAGGCCATCGACTCCGCGCTCTCACTGGGGACAGGCGTCGAGCCGGAAGCGAAGCCTTCGCCTTCTCCACCCATGCCAGGCACCGACCTCTGAGTCAGCACGGGTCACCCGCGAGCCCGGAGCGAGAATGCGAAAGGGCCCACCCTCGCGAGAGAGCGGGCCCCTGAGGCTCCGATGAGTTCAGCGTGACGCGGGGCCCACCCTCGTGGAAGAGGGCGGGCCCGCGACTCACGGACCGACGACGGTGAGCACGCTCTTGTCGAAGTCGATGACCTGACGCGCCACCTCGAGCACCTGGTCCGACGTCACCGCGGCGATGTGCTCCGCGTAGTGCAGGAAGTTGTCCAGGTTCAGCCCGTAGACGGTGTCCATGGCCATCATCCCCGCGCGCGCGCCGTTTCGCTGGAGCGCGATTTCGTGCGTGCCGATGAGGTTCTGCTTCGCCCGCTCCAGCTCCTCCTCGGGGATGCGCTCGTCACGGATGCGCTTCAACTCCGCGCGGATGCCGTCCAGGGCCGCGTCCACCTTCTCGGGGCTCGTGCCCATGTACGCGGCGAAGTAGCCCGGCTCGATGCCCTCGACGCCGAAGCTGCTCACGCTGTACGCCATGGAGCGCTTGTCGCGCAGCTCCACGAAGAGCCGGCCGCCCTGCCCTGAAAGCACGCCCGACAACGTCTCCAGCGCGTGGCGCTCCGGGTCGTTGATGCGCAGCCCCCGGAAGCCCATCACCAGATGCGACTGCGCCTTGGCCAGCACGCGCTTCTCCTGGCGCGCGGCCTCCAGCGGACCCTCGGCGGTGACCTTCGGCGCGGCGGCGGCCTTGCCTCGCGAGGCCCCGAAGTACTCCCGCGCCAGCGCGAGCACCTCGTCCACCTTCACGTCACCCACCACGGTGAGCGTGAGCTGGGACGGGTCCATGTAGCGAGCGTGATACGCGCGCAGGGCCTCGGGCCCCAAAGCCTCCACGGACTCCTTCTCCCCGAGCGTCGGCAGCCGGTACGGATGTGTCCGGTACAGCGTCCGGTTGAACAGGTCGAACGCGAGGCTGGACGGCTTGTCCTCGCGGGTGAGGATGTCCTGGAGCATCAGCGCGCGCTCGCGGGCCACCTCCACCTCGGGGAACGAGGGGTTGGACAGCGTGTCCGCGAACAGGCGGAAGGCCGACTCGAAGTGGCGCGAGAGGAACTCGCCCCGCAGGTTCACCGAGTTGCGCCCGCTCAATCCGCCCATGCTGCCCGCGTAGATGTCCACGAGCTGCGAAATCTCCTCCGCGTCCCGCGTCGGCGTGCCTCGCGTCAGGCTGCGCGACAGCAGCGTGGTGAGGCCGTTGTCGGCGGACGTCTCGTAGCGCAGGCCGCCCATGAAGGCCGCGCGCATGGCGAACAGCGGCACCGCGGGCTCCACGCGCACCATGATGGTCGCGCCCGAGGGCAGCTTCTCCGTGATGATTTCGCTGGGGCCCTTCGTCTTGGCCCCCAGGCGCAACGAAGGCTCTCCCACGGAGACCTTGCTCGCCTTGCGCTCCGGAGGCGCGGCGACGGGGCCGCGTTCCACCCGGTCCAACACCGCGTGGACCTGGTCCTCCGTGAAGGTCGTGCCGTGCGGCAGAAGCCCGGTGACGGTGGCGTGGTCGAAGCGCAGGTACTTCTCCGCCGCCGCGCGCACCTGCTCCGCCGTGAGGGAGCGGATGCCCTCGTAGTAGCGCGCCTCCGCCTCCAGGCTGCCCATGCCGGACTGGTAGAAGCCCATCTTCCGGGCGATGCCCTGCACCGTCTCGCGCTGGTAGACGGCCTCCGCCTCCAGCAGCGCCTTCGCCGTGGACAGCTCGTCCGCGGCCACCGGCGTCACGCGCAGCGTGGCCAGCGCCTTCGAGGCCTCCTCCAGCGCCCGCTCGAGGTTGCCCGGCTGCAGCGTCATCGACATCGAGAACAGGCCCGGGTCCTGCGGCGTGTAGGAGAACGCGTGGATGTCGTTGACCAGGTTGTGCTTGCGCTTCACCTCGCGCGTCAGGCGGGAGGCGTCACCCTGGCCGACAATCATCGCCAGCACGTCCATCGCGGGCGTGTCCGCGTGCGAGGCCTCGGGGATGGGGAAGGCCATGTGCAGCCAGGCCTCCTTCACCTCGTCCGGGCGCAAGAGCACGCGGCGGCCGGTGGGCGTGGGCTCCTCGGGACGCTTCCCCGCGCCCTCGTACGGACGGCCCCAGTCCCCGCCGAAAATCTCGTCCACCCACCCGCGCAGCTCCGCCTCGCTCAGGTCTCCGGAGACGGAGAGCACCAGGTTCTTGGGCGTGTAGTAGCGGTGGTAGAACTCCAGCACCTTCTCCCGCGTGAAGCTCCGCACGCTCTCCGCCGTGCCGAGCACCGGCAACCGGTACGGATGCGTCTGGAACACGGTGGAGAACAAGTCGCGCGACGCGCGCCGCGAGGGCGTGTCCTGGCTGCGCTTGATTTCCTCGCACACCACCTCGATTTCGCGCGCCAGCTCCTCGGCGTCGAAGGAGGAGCGGCGCACCGCGTCCCCGAGGATGTCCAGGCCCGTCCGGGCGAACTGGCTGGCGATGACGATGTGGTAGACGGTCTGGTCGTACGACGTCCAGGCGTTGATTTCGCCGCCGTGGGCCTCCACGTCGCGGGCGATTTCGCCGGGGCCTCGCCGCTCGGTGCCCTTGAAGAGCATGTGCTCGTGCAGGTGGGCCAGGCCCGCCTGGTCGGGGCGCTCGTCGGCGCTGCCGACCTTGACCCAGACCTGGAATGCCGCGACCTTGGCGGCGTGGTTTTCGTCGAAGACGACGGTGAGCCCGTTGGGAAGCGCGTAGCGGATGGCCATATAGGAGCGTCCGAAGCTGGCACTCGCCCCCCAGGAGGGCAAGGCGAGGTGTGATGTTTCCCCCACTGGCTAACGCCCGGGGGCCCCGGCGTCGAGGGGTCCGTGCGGCCTCCCAGCGTCCAGGAGCCCGAACCGACCTGTCTCGTCACGCGTCCCTGGTAGGCCGCGCCGCCGGGCGGTAACCTGCGAATGCCCATGCCGTCACCTCCGGAAGAGGTGGATCCGCTCGCGGACCTGCGCGACAGCCTGGACCTGGAGGACACTGGCGTCCAAGCGGCCCCCCCCGCCCCCACCGCCGCTGCCCCCTCCAGGCCCCAGCCCAAGCCCCCGCCCTCGGCGCCACCGCCCGCTGCCCCGCCCCCTCTGCCCCCTCGCCGTCCGGCCGCTTCCGCGGTCTCCGCGTCGGTGGGCACGGGTGCGTCCAAGCCCGCGGCCACCCCGGCCCCGGTTTCGCGGGCGGTGCGGGTGCCCGGCAATGACCCCTTCAACGAGGCGTCCGAGCCCCGGATGCCCATGGGGGGCTCGCCAGAGGACAAGCTGGAGTACTTCCGGGCGGTGGTCCGGCAGAAGACGGAGACCCTGGCCCGCGCCCGCACGCTGTACGCGGAGCGCGACGGGGAGGTGAACGGGCTGAAGCAGTCGCTCACCCAACTGCGCAAGGAAGCGGCGGAGGCGAAGGCGCAGCTGTTGGCGGTGAAGGACTCGCCCGCGAAGCTGGTGCAGACGTCGGAGGCGCTGTCGGGCGCGGAGAAGCGCGCCGCCGAGGCTGAGGCGAAGCTCGCCGGCCTGGAGGCGGAGCTGGCCTCGTTGGAGGCGGACCGCAAGGACCTGTCGCGCGCGCTGGCGGAGGTGGAGTCGGAGATCCCCCGGCTGACGGCGGAGCTCCAGGACGAGCGCGAGTCGCGGGGCGCGGTGGCCGAGGAGCTGGTGGGCGCCAAGGAGGCGCTGTCGCTGGCGCAGGACCGCGTGGCGGAGCTGGCGGCGGAGAAGTCCGAGTCGCAGGGCGCGCTGGAGGCCGTCCAGGAGCAGTACCAGCAGGTCGTCGCGGACGTGGAGCGGCTGGGCGGCGAGCTGGAGGAGATGACGGGCGAGCGCGACTCGCTGAGCCTGCGCGCGGGGCAGTTGGAGACGGCGCTCGCGGAGGCGCAGGGCGCGCTGAGCGCGGTGGAGAGCGAGAGCGACTGGTCCAAGAGCTCGCTGGAAGAGGCGCAGGGACGCGCGCAGACGCTGGAGCAGGAGCGGGACGAGGCGCGCCGTCAGCTCGCGGTGGTGGAGGAAGGGCTGCGCACGCTCCAGGGCCAGACGGCCGAGCTGGAGAAGGCGCTGGCGCTGAAGGACGCCGAAATCGTCGGGCTGCGAGCGGCGCTCACCGCGCGCACCACGGAAGCGGCGGAGCTGCCCGTGTTGCGGCAGGCGCTGGAGGGGCGCGCCTCGGAGCTGGCGCGGCTGACGTCGCGTCTGGAGGCGGAGGAGGCGCGCGCGACGGAGCGTGCGCAGGCGCTCGAAGAGGGGCTGTCGCAGGCCGGTGAGCGGGCGTCGGTGGCGGAAGGGGAGGCGGCGGCGCTGAAGGAGGCGCTGGAGGCGCTGGAAGTCGAGCAGGTGGCGCTGCGCGACAGGATGGAGGCGGACGCGGCGGCGCTGGGCGAAGCGGCTCAGCAGGCCGAGGCCAAGGTGGCCGAGTTGACCTCGGCGCTGGAGGCGGCGCAGGTCGAGCGCGAGGCGCTGAAGAAGCAGGTCGGCGTGGCGGAGATGAAGGCGGCGACCACGGACGCCGAGCGCGTGGGACTGGCCGCGCGCGTGTCGATGCTGGAGACCGCCTCCGGGCAGCGCGAGGCGGAGCTGGCGCGGGTGCAGGGCGTGCTGGCGCAGGCGAAGGAAGACGTGTCGCTGGAGCGCGTGCGTCGCGAGGCGGCGGAAGCCGAGCGCGCGGACGCACAGGTGCGGGCCGCGGAAGAAGAAGCGCGCGCGGACTCGCTGGCGGCGGGGAAGGGCGGCACCGAGGCGGAGCTGGCGGAGCTGCGCGATGAGCTGGAGGCCACGCGCGCGGAGGCGGACAAGGCGGAGCGGCTCCAGCAGCGATTGAAGATGCTGGAGGGCGCGCTGGAGTCGGCCAAGGCGGAGGCCACCAAGGCGGCGCAGGCGGCCCAGGTCGCGCAGGCCGCGAAGCAGAAGGAGACCGAGGCGAAGCTGGCGCAGGTCGAAGCGGCGCAGGCGAGTGCCTTGAAAGAGGCCGCCGAGAAGCTGGCGCAAGCCGAGGCCGCGCAGGAGCGCAAGCTCAAGGACCTCGAAGCGAAGCTCTCCCAGGCCGAGACCGCCCAGGCCAGCGCGCTGAAGGCGGCCGCCGAGAAGCTGACGCAGACCGAGGCCGCGCAAGCGAGCGCGCTGAAGGCGGCCGCCGAGAAGCTGACGCAGACCGAGACCGCGCAAGCGAGCAAGCTCAAGGACCTCGAAGCGAAGCTGACGCAGACCGAGGCCGCGCAGGCGAGCAAGCTCAAGGACGCCGAAGCGAAGCTGACGCAGGTCGAGGCCGCGCAGACGAGCAAGCTCAAGGACGCGGACGCAGCGCGGTCCGCGACGGAAGCGAAGCTGTCTCAGGCGGAGTCTTCGCAGGCGGGCAAGCTCAAGGACCTCGAAGCGAAGCTGGCTCGGGCGGAGGCCGCGCTGGAGGAGTCGCGCGGCGCGAAGGCGGGGCAGGCGAAGGACTCGGACGCGGCGCGAGCGGCGGTGGAGGCGAAGCTGACGCGCGCGGAGTCCTCGCTCCGGACGGAGCAGGAGGCTCGCGCGGCGCTGGAAGCGAAGCTTGTCCAGCTCGAGAAGCAGGCGAGCGGAAAGCCCGCTGGCGGCTCCGGCGACTGGGAAGCCGAGCGGGAGGGGCTCAAGGCGGACGCGGCGAACCTGAAGCGAAAGCTGATGGCGGCCGAGACGGCGCTCGAAGCGGCGGCTGGCTACAAGGCGAAGATCGCGAAGCTCGAAGCGCAATTGAAGGGCCGGAAGTAAAGGTTTGCCCCTCATGCCGTTCGACGCACCAGTGGACCCGCTCACGGGGATGGCCGCGGCCCGCTTCGGGCTGTACCTGCATTTCCCCTATTGCCTCGCGAAGTGCCCGTACTGCGACTTCGCGGTGGCGGTAGCGAAGCAGGTGCCCGAGGAGCGCTATGCGAACGCGGTGCTCGCGGAGCTCGACACGCGGCTCGCGGCGTCGCCCGAGCTGCGCTCGAAGCCGCTGGAGTCCATCTTCCTGGGCGGCGGCACGCCTTCGCTGTGGCACCCCCGCTACGTGGCCCGCGTGCTGGAGGGCATCGCCGCCAGGCTGACGGTGTCGCCCGGCGTGGAGGTGTCGCTGGAGGGCAACCCGGAGCGCGCCGACGCGGAGCGCTTCGCGGGGTATCGGGCCGCGGGGGTGAACCGGCTGTCGTTGGGCGTGCAGTCCTTCCGCCCGGAGACGCTCAAGGCGCTGGGCCGCGCGCACGACGCGGCGCAGGTGGAGCTCGCCGTGGAGCTGGCCCGGCGGGCGGGCTTCCCGGTGGTGTCCATGGACTTCATCTACGGCGTGCACGGGCAGAGCGTCACGCAGGTGGAGGAGGACGCGCGACGGGCGGTGGCGCTCGCGCCGGAGCACCTGTCCACGTATGCGCTGACGGTGGAGCGAGAGGTGCTGGCGGAGGACACGCCGCTGTCCAAGCGCCTCAAGCGCGGCGAGCTGGAGCTGCCCGCGGACGACGACGTGGTGGAGATGGCCCGGGTGGTGCGCGAGGTGTATGGCGCGGCGGGCCTGCGCCGCTATGAAGTGTCCAACCACGCGCGGGAGGGCTTCAGCTCCCGGCACAACGCGCTCTACTGGACGGGGGGCGAGTACCTGGCGCTGGGCGTGGGTGCCACGGGCATGCTGCTGACGCCCGAGCCCTCGCGCTACGTCAACGTGCGCAGCCCGGAGAAGTACCTGGGCGAGGTGGAGGCGGGCCGCTTGCCGGAGGAGGGGCGGGAGGCGCTGGGGCCGGAGGAGCTGTTCGCGGAGCGGCTGTCCATGGGCTTGCGGCTGGTGTCCGGCGTGGACTGGGAAGTGGTGTGCGAGCGGTACGGGCAGTCGGTGGAAGCGCGGCGGGTGGAGGTGGCGCGGCTGGTGGAGCACGGCTTCGCGACGCTTACGGGTGGGCGGCTGGCTTTGACGGAAAAGGGCGCGGACGTACACAGCGCCGTCTGCGCGCGGCTGCTCTAGTCAGCGGCGCGCGCGAGGGATGTCGAGGAGCTTATGAGCAAGTGGATGTTGTGGATGTTCCTGACCCTGCTGACCGGCAGCCCGTTGCTGTCGCTGGGCCTCGTCATCGTCTTCATCTTCGTGGCGGACCGCTTCACGTGGCGGCTCTTGCCCAGCCCGGTGCGCATGTTCAAGCGCTTCCAGCGCGCGGGCGAGCTGGCGGGGACCATCCTCACCAACCCTCACGAGCGGCGCGCGCGGCACGAACTGGCGGACATCCGCGTCGAGCAGAAGCGGTACGACGAAGCCGTGGACATCCTCAAGCCCAACCTGGAGGCGGGCGACGAGGACGTGGACACCCTGTACCTCCTCGGCGTGGCGTACCTGGGCTCCGGGGACGCGCGCCGCGGTGAGCTGCTGTTGGACGAAGCGGCGAAGCTGGACGCGGGCTACCGGCAGGGCGCCATCGACCTGGAGCGAGGCCGCTTCCGGCTGAAGCGCGGCGAGGTGAAGGGCGCGATTGAAGCCCTGGAGCGTTTCTGCGCGGTGCGGCTGGGCTCGGTGGAGGGGCGCTATCTGCTGGCGCGCGCGCTGGCGAAGGACGGGCGCGCGGCGGACGCGGCGCGGATGCGAGAGCTGGCGTGGGGCGAGTACGTGGCGGCGCCGGGCTTCCAGCGTCGCCGCGAGCGCCGGTGGGCGTGGCTGTCGCGCCCCAGCCGGCCGCTCACCTACGCGGTGCTGCTGGCATTGGTGCTGGGGACGGGCGCGGCGGTGGCGAACCAGCTGGGCTTGTTCGCCCCGCGCGCGCACGGCCGCCACGGGTATTACGGCGACCGGTACTCCGGCGAGATGCCCTCGGCCACCGGCCTGGAAGAGGACGTGGACTAGCCTGAAGGTCGCCGCGGGCCCGCGTTGCAATGACAGACCCGGGCGCGCGGCTCGTGAAGCGAGGGCCCGGGTTCAGGGCCCGTCGTAGCAAGCGAAGTTGCAGTACGGCTTGCTCTGGTTGCCGTTGGGTGCCAGGTACCCGGGGCAGCACTGCACGCTGCCGCAGACCACGGTGGGCGCGGCGAGGTCACACGTTGGAACGCAGGTGCCCACGACGCAGGTCTGGGTGCTGGGACATTGAGATTCGTGCGTGCACGGCCGGCTGTGTTGCTCCGTCGTGCCCAGCTCCTGACCGGGGTCCTCCACCGAGCCGCCACAGGCGGCGGTGAGACAGAGCAGCGTGACCGCGATGCTGCGTGAGAGTGACTTCATGGGCGTCCTCCAGGGGTGTGGAGCCCCATCCTAGGCCCCTCCGGGGCGGTGCCCACGCCGTGTTCGAGTGACACAAGGGGCCGTCGCCCCGCGTCACCGTGGTGCCCCGGGCGCACCTGGCCGTGCGAGCCGTCAACGGTTGCATGTGAGGCTTCGTACCCTGGGTGAATCCGCCTTCGCTCGCTGTTCGAATCTCTCCGTGAAAGTACGACTCCCTGGAACATGTCTGGAGTCACTGGACAGCGGGAGCGAGGGGGAGCGTAGGCTTCCGGGGCCAGCCCTTCTCGCGTCCACAGCCGAGGCACCGCTCCATGTTTCCCACCCCGTCGCAGGTGCTCCGCCAGCGCGAGGGCTTGCTCGCCGACACACCGTTCCCCCTGCTGGTGCATGCGCTGATGGTGGAGGAGCGCACCTGCACGCTGGAGCTGAAGGTGCGGCAGCGCGAGAAGCGCATCCTCTTCGAGGACGGCTCGCCGGTGGCGTGCCAGTCCAACCTGCTGCACGAGACGCTGGGCAAGTACCTGGTGGAGAAGGGCCGGCTGACGGAGGCGGACTACCAGAAGTCGCTGGCGGAGAGCGTTTCCACGGGCATGCAGATGGGCGGGCTCCTGGTGCAGAAGGGGCTCATCAGCCCCTTTGACTTGTACAAGCAGCTCCAGGCGAACCTGGCCCACAAGCTCCTGGATTGCTTCCGGTGGGTGGACGCGAAGTACCGCCTCATCGCGGACGCGGAGACGCCGGACGCGAGCGTGCGGACCAACCCCGCGCAGCTCATCCTGACCGGCGTGGAAGGGGTGATGCCCTTCGACGCGGTGGCCACCCACTTCACCTTCACGGACGAGCGGAGATTCGGGCAGATGCCCGGCGTGGAGTCCGGGCCCAAGCTGTCGTCCAAGGACGCGCGGCTGTTGCAGCAGCTCCGGCAGCGGCCCACGTTCAACGAACTCCAGGAGCGCACGGGCTTCGACACGGAGACGGTGCTGCGGCGGCTCTACGCGCTGTGCCTGCTGGGCGTGGCGGGCTTCGTGGAGGACGCGGACGCGAAGGCGGCGGAGCTGTCCGCGCGCGCCGCGCCGGTGCCCGTGGCGCAACCCCCGGAGCCCGTCGCCCCGGAGCCCGTCGCCGCGCGGGGCACGCCGTTCTCCGACGAGGACGTGGCCGCCAGAGACGCCCTGGTGACGGCCTTCCTCGCGCACCGGAGCAAGGACCCGTTCGCCCTGCTGGAGGTCCCCGAGGACGTGCAGCCCCTGCCCCTGCGCCGCGCCTTCCTCGCGTGGGCGGAGCGGTACTCGCCCCTGCGCTTCCAGACGCCGGAGCTGAAGGAGAAGGCGGAGGCCCTGCTGGCGGCCTACGCGAAGGCGTACGGCGTGCTGTCGGACGCGGAGCAGAACCTCTTGTGGCGCAAGCGCCGCGCGGCGCACCGCGAGAAGGAGCGCGCCACCACGGGCCGCCCCAGCACCACCGAACAGTTCCGCATCCGAACCGACCTGCTGGATGCGACCACCCAGTTCGACGAAGCCCGACGCAGGCTCGCCGCGAAGCACTACGCGGGCGCGTTCGAGTACTTCGAATACGCCTGCGACATCGAACCCAAGCCGCTGCATCACGCCTGGCGCGCCTGGGCTCGCTACCTCATGAAGCCGGAGGCCCACGGCCGCCTGGCACTCCAGGAACTCCAGGAAGTCGTGCGTCAGGAGCCCGGGCTGGAGGACGGCTGGGGGTTCCTGGGCGAGGTGGCCCAGGGCGAGGGGCAGTGGGCCCTGGCGGAGGACTCCTTCCGCAAGGCGTTCAAGCTCAACCCCAAGAACCGCCGCTACGTGGAGCTCATCCAGGAGATCGCCCGACGGCGCTGAACCCGGGCACGGGACTCGCTCATCCGCCCGCCATGCGGGCGCGCCCATGGCCATCCGCGTCACTTGCTTTTGCAACCGTTGAGAGTTTTGGCGCGACCCATCGGTCATGTGGCCGCCTGGAGTCTTCTGGCGCGGCTTTTTTCCCAGGGAGAGGGATGCTTCGAGCCTGCGATGACGGCCCGCGAAGTTTTCGTCTCCGCGCCGGCAACATTAGGGTCGTGAATCGCGAGATCAGATTGTCAGTGTAACTTCGTGGTGCTCGGGGCGTGCGGTACCCCCGGCGCCCTTTCGCGAGGCTGGATGCGCTCCCTCACCACAGCGACCCAATCAGGCCAGGCCGCGGTGGAGTCCGCCATCGTCCTGCCGCTCTTCGTGTTCCTCATCCTGGGCACGCTCCAGCTCGGGCTGATGCACCAGGCCCGGCTCCTGACGAAGTACGCCGCCTACAAGGCGGTGCGAGCCGGCTCCCTTCACAACGCCAACGTGAAGACCATGGAGGCCGCCGCGCTCGGGGTGCTGCTGCCCATCCTCAGCAGCCGGGCCGGTGGCGCGGGTGGCATCGAGTACACCCGCCCGGTGGGCAGCGCGCAGGAGTTCGAGACCAAGTTCAACGAGCTGAAGAGCAACGAGATGCCCGGCGTGGACCTGAAGTACGCGGAGGTCACCGTCTGCGGCCCGACGCAGGAAGAGGTCTCCGGAGGGGCGGAGTTCGACTTCGACGACCCCAAGAACACCAGCCCGGCCAACTGGCGGCAGAACCACCGCACCAAGCTGCGCATCCAGCTCACGCTCAACTACCGGCTGCTGATTCCCTTCGCGGACTGGGTCATCTACCAGGCCGCGCGCGGCCGCGAGATGCCGATGCTGATGCGCATGGGGAAGGTGAAGGCGGCGGAGCAGGCCAAGGTCTCCACCCGCCGCTTCGGAGGCGCCGCCACGGGTGAGAGCCCCTACGAGAGCGCCGCCGGCCAGGGCATCTACATCATGCCCATCCGCGCCACGTACACCATGCGGATGCAGTCCAATCTCTATCTCAACACCAACGCCCTGCCAGCGAGCAACGCATGCATCTTCCCGTTCTCCTACTGAGCCGGTCGCGCCGTCGCATCCAGCGGGGGCAGGCCATCGTCCTGGGCTCGCTGTCGTTCCTGGTGCTCGCGCTGATGGTGACGCTGAGCTTCAACCTGAGCCACGCGCTGCGCCAGAAGATGAGCCTGCAGCAGCACAGCGACACCCTGTCGTTCTCCATGGCGGTGCTGGAGGCGCGCGCGCTCAACTACTACGCGGTCAGCAACCGGGCCATCGCCACCTCCTACGTGGCGATGAACAGCCTGCACGCGTACATGTCCGCCGCCAGCCTCACCGGCGAGATGATGCGGGCCTCGTCCAACAACTTCATGCAGATCGCCCTCATCGAGTTCGGTCTGTGTGTCGCGTGCGAGTTCATGTGCGACCACTGCGAGCACATCGCGGAGGCGATCCAGATCGCCAACGACTTCAGTGACGCCGGCGACGACTACGACGACAAGGTCAAGGACTTCGAGTCCAACTTCAACACGGCCATGGAGGGGCTGGACCTGATGGTGGACAACATCCACACCGCCCAGCGCTCGGTCCACGACAAGACCCTTCAGGCGGTGAAGGATGGCAGGAGCCACGGCCTGTCCCAGCTCAAGAGCTACACCGCGCCCAACGCGAGCGAGCTCGTGTCGGCGGTGGGTTCCATCAACGCCAACGAGTTCAACTGCGCCGTGGATGGGATGGAGTGCCAGGGCAGCGAGAGCAACTCCTCACCGGAGGCCCGCGCGCGGGTGATGACGGAGATCGCCAACGCGACCCGCTCCGGATGGCCCGCGACCCGGACGAGCCCGGGAATGGGCTCCCCGATGAACAAGCCCAAGTACCTCAACGCCCAGTTCTTCCAGGAGATGGACGACATCCCGAACAACGAAGCCCAGAAGATGATCAACGGCACCCGGGGGACGGCCAAGACGGTGAAGGACAATGGGCAGCTCACCCAGGGCGGCCAGGAGGGGGGCAACGAGGGCTCCATGGTGGCGGCGCAGGATGAGGGCAACATCACCCACCAATGGAAGCACGGCTTCGGGTTCAGCTCCTTCAAGTCGGAAATCTGGAGCGACGACAGCGGCGGCGACCACAAGGGGGATGGCGCACACTCGGGCCAGCATCGGTTCGAGGGCGTCAACGTCCGGGCGCTCACCGGCTGCGCGGGCTCTGGAAACTGCTTCATGAAGTTCCGCGCCAACCCGGACCCGGACCGGGACTGGGGCCAGCCGCGCGTCTACAGCTACCTGTCCATGCGCTTCCGCGTGGGCGACACGAAGCGCGCGCCCTGGGAGCTCAACTCCTCGGCGCAGGTGAAGCTCACCCATGGCCAGCAAGGCGATGGAAACCTCACCGTCGCGGCGACCGAGGGCATGGCCATGTCCAAGTCGCTCGTCTACTACCACCGCTTCGGCGACGACGGTTGGAAGGAGGCCCCCAACCTCTTCGCGCCCTACTGGCGCGCCAAGCTGCACCCCTACACCAAGGGAGATGCGCAGCAGGTGCTGGAGGCCGCGGGCAACTCGGAAGCCGCCCAGATGTCGCAGGTGGAAGGGGTTGCGCTGTGAGGACTTCCAGACATCGCGCGGCCAGGGGCGCCGCCGCCGTGGAGACGGCGCTGTGCATGTTGGTCATCATCCCCGTCTTCATGTACGCGCTCTTCCTGGACGACCTGCTGAGGCACACGCTGGATTCGCAGGAGACGGCGCTGTCCACTGTCTGGGATTACGCCGTGCAGGACTATCCGACCCCGCCCAAGGACCCGCCCGAGTCCGGCCCGGAGCCCTTCAATGGCTTCACCGGCGCGCAGTACTTCGCGCGGCTCATGTACTGCGACCACGAGTCGGGCCTCGACAGCTTCGGCCCTGGCAAGGGTCCCGAGTGTGAGAACGACGAGGGCCACCACGCGGAGGTGTCCGCGCATGCGTGCTGGCTCAACCCGGGAGCGCAGCAGGTGCAGTGCACGCTGAACCAGGCCGACCCCAATGGCGGCGGTGGTGGCGGTCCCGCGGGCGCGTACAACGTGGACCTGCACCAGTCGTACATGGACCAGTTCGGAAAGGGCGGCGTCATCCGCTGCTCGGCGCGCCTGGGCGTGCAGAACTACCTGCTGCCCAAGTCCTTCCTGCAGGACTTCAGTCAGGTGGGGCTCGCGCGGCAGACGAAGAAGCGCTCCGATGGCATCCACGGCAACGCGACGGGGGGCGACTTGCAGGATGACCCGCGCGGGCTCGAGGGCGACGTCTACCTGCTGCCCTGGGAGCGCATCGCCATCGTCACCGATACGTGGGCGCTCACGAAGGCCGCGAACCAGGGGCCGGGGACGGCGAACGGCGAAGAGGACAACCTCTACGTGCGGCTGGCGCAGGTCTACAAGAACCAGGACAACGCGGGGTACACCCAGATGTCCTCGGCCGCCGAGGCGCTCGTCAGCCAGGCCACGCAGGAAGTGCTCAACAGCGCGATTCGCCTGGACTCCATGCCCCCCGGGGATGACCCGCGCGAGCCCAGCCTCTCCATCAAGCCCTTCCCGTCGAGCGGTGGGCCGGTGCAGACCCTGGATCAGAACGGCGGAAGCGCCAGCTACTTCAACAGCGAGTGGAAGGACTGGGACAAGGACAACAACGAGGCCACGCACAACGCCCGAGGGAACAACTACCTGGGCTGTGCCCAGGCGGAGAGCTGCTGATGTCGCGTGCCTCGAGCCTGGTCATCCGCGTGCCGGCGCTGCTGTTCTCCGTGGCCGTGGTGGGCTCGTTGATTGGCTTTGCCTGGGAGGGCGCCGTCTACGGGCGGCGCGACGCGACGGAGGAGTGGGCTCCTCCGCCCTCGCTCGATGATGCGCCCCCCGCGAAGCCCGCGGGGCGCTCGCCCGAGGAGGAGGCCGCGCTGAAGCGCGCGCTGGTGCACTTCCCCGCGTATCCCCGGGCGAGCCGCGCGGAGCTGCTCGCGGTGGACTACCTGGGCCCGGACGTGCCCATCGCCGTGGCGTGGTTCTCCACGAAGGACACGCCGGAGCAGGTCCTCTCCCACTACCGGCAGGTGCTGCTGGACAACGGGCTGCCGGTGCTCGGCGAGCGCCATGGCGAGCACGGGGGCTGGGTGGGGTACTGGAGTCCGGCGACGGAGGAGATGCGGCTCGTCTCCGTGCTGGCGCAGGGAGGAGAGACGCTGGGCTTCGTGTCGGCGGGGCAGGTGGCGCCGCTGTTGAAGCGGGCCTCGCGGGTGCCGCCCTGGATTCCGCTGCCGCCCGAGCTGGGTCAACCCGTCACGCTCTCCTTCTCCATGGAGGGGGCCTCGCACCACGTCGTCTCCGGCCAGCTGCCGGAGGGCTCTCCGACCTCGGTGGGCGAGCGGTACCGGAACCTGCTCACGCAGCAGGGCTGGGACGTGGGGGCCGTGGAGCCGGTGGATGCGAACGGCATCGCGTTCGAGTTGATGAAGGGCACCACCCTGGGGCGGGCCACCTTGCGCACGCGCGCGGAGGCGCCAGGAGTGGAGCTTCAGGTCTCGCTGCTCCAGCGAGGTGCCGCTCCGTGAACGATAGGAAGGATACAGCGATGGCGAAGTCACCCCGGAGGCTGGGGCTTGTTCGGGCGCGCGGTCAGTCGATGGTGGAGTACGCCGTGGTCACCGCCGCGCTGATGGGCTTTACCGTGATGGGCTGGCCGTTCCTGGTGCAGTTGCTGAACGCACTGCAGCGGTACTTCGGTTCCATCTACTACGTCATCCAGTCGCCCATCCCGTAGGGGCGTGGAGTCGCCCCCGGCATGGGGGCGGGGCCCGTGGCATCGAGGCCAGGACGGAGTCGTGACCCGCGGACGCCGTGAGTGAGGCCGCGCGGGCTTTCCCGTACGTGAGCGCACCGGAACCGCGCCACCTACGTGTTTCCCCCGAAACATCTGCTCAAGCGTGCGAGGGAGGCCTGGCTGCCCCACGGGCCAGCAGGCAGTGCATGGCCTCTCATTCCTCCCAGTAATGTCGG
This sequence comes from Myxococcus sp. CA051A, assembly GCF_013336705.1. Taxonomy (NCBI): domain Bacteria; kingdom Pseudomonadati; phylum Myxococcota; class Myxococcia; order Myxococcales; family Myxococcaceae; genus Myxococcus; species Myxococcus sp. CA051A. The sequence goes on from NZ_JABUMS010000003.1 coordinate 442,631, forward strand.
GTGTTTGTCATATCTCTGTGTCGTGGGTTCCCACCATGGAGCATGGCTGTATTTGTCCGGTGCATGTGAGGGCAAGCGGCCAAGGTGGCGGGATTGTGACGAAGGCAACGCCTCGCGGGGAATGATTGTCATTCATGTGCAGGGGGCAACATTGCGGGTTTTGAGTGGAGGTTTTGATTCCCAGGGATTTTGAGGGGGGTGCTGTGGGTGTGGTAGTGATTGGTGTATGCGATGTCGCCTCTGCCTTCGCCTTGCAAGGGCACAGTCTGGACAAGCCGCGGTGGAGTCCGCGATTGTCCTGCCGCTCTTCGTCTTTCTCATCCTGGGCATCCTGCAGTTGGGGTTGATGCACCAGGCGCGGCTCCTGACGAAGTACGCCGCCTACAAAGCGGTGCGGGCCGGCTCCATCCACAACGCGAGCGTGAAGGAGATGGAGCGGGCGGCGGTCGCCGTGCTCCTGCCGATGCTGGCCAAGCGCTCCTCGGGCCCGGACGGCATCGAATATGTCCGCCCGGTGAACAGCGGGCAGGACTTCACGACGAAGTGGAGCGAGCTGAAGAGCAACGAGATGGCGGACACGGACTTGAAGTACGCCGAGGTCACCATCTGCGGGCCGACGAAGGCGGACGTGGGCGGCGGCGGTGGTGAGCTGGACTTCGACGACCCGGACAACGCGACTTCCGACGACTGGAAGCAGAGCCACCGCACCAAGCTGCGTGTGCAGGTGACGTTCAACTACCGGCTCGTCATTCCGTTCGCGGATTGGGTCATCTACAACGCCGCGCGCGCCCGCGACATGCCCATGGTGGTGCGCATGGGCGAGGTGAAGGCGGCGGAGAAGAGCAAGGCCTCCGGGCGGCGGTTCGGGAGCGCCGGCAAGGGCGAGAGCCCCTACGACAGCGCCGCCTCCAAGGGCATCTACATCGCGCCCATCCGCGCCACGTACACGATGCGGATGCAGTCGAATCTCTACCTCAACACCAGCGACCTTCCAGGGAGCAACGTATGCCTCTTCCCGTTCTCCTACTGAGCCGGTCGCGCCGTCGCATCCAGCGCGGACAGGCCATTGTCCTGGGCTCGCTGTCGTTCCTGGTGCTCGCGTTGATGGTGACGCTGAGCTTCAACCTGAGCCACGCGCTGCGCCAGAAGATGAGCCTGCAGCAACATGGCGATGCCATGTCGTTCTCCATGGGCGTGTTGGAGGCGCGGGCACTCAACTATTACGCGGTGACCAACCGGGCCATCGCTGGCTCCTACGTGGCGATGAACAGCCTTCACGCGTACATGGCCACCGCGAGCATCACCGGCCAGATCATGCGCGCGGGGCAAATGAGCTTCCCCCTGATTATCGCGCAGGAGACTGCCAGGTGCGTCGCCTGCAAGGGGACGTGCCCTTGCTGCCAGCACGCGGTGGACGCCGGGCGGGTCATGGAGAAGTTCAGGAAGCAGGGCGATATGTACGACCGGAAGGTCAGGGGGCTGGAGGGGAACTTCAGGAGTGCCATGGAGGGACTGGACCTGATGGTGGACAACATCCACACCTCGCAGCGCTCGGTCCATGAGAAGACCGTGCAGGCGGTGAAGGACGGCTCCAGCCATGGCCTGTCCCGGCTCAAGACCGACGCCGCGCCCAATGTGAGTGACCTGTCTTCGGCGGTGGGTGCCCTCAACGCCAACGAGTTCAATTGCGCCGTGGATGGGATGCAATGCCAGGGCAGTGTGCCGAACTCCTCGCCCGAGGCCCGTGCGCGCGTCGTGACGGAGATTGGCAATGCGAGCCGTTCGGGATGGCCCGCGAACCGGAATATCACTGGGGGTATTCCGACGAATCTTCATCCTGAGTTCGTGAAGGAGGTCCTGGATCTTCCCGGCACGGGGGTGAACACACTGACCCTCCACAAGGGCTCTTCCAAGACGGTGCAGAGTCAGAACAATGTCTACGGAGGCGGTCAGAGTCCGGGCAACCAGGGGTCCACAGTGGCCGCCGCCGAGTCGGGGATCTTCACGCAGGTCTCCTGGCACGAATCGACAGGCCTGCCGTTGCCCTATGACGCCTCCATCTGGAGTGACTCAGGAGGCGGTGGTCACTCCGTCGGTGGGGCGCACCGGGGCCAGCATCGCTTCGAGGGCACCAACGTGCGGGCGCTCACGGCGTGCGCGGGCTCGGGCAACTGCTTCATGAAGTACCGCGCCAACCCGGATGTGAGACGGGACTGGGGTCAGCCGCGCGTCTACAGCTATTACACGATGAAGCTGAACGTGGGTGACCCGAAGAAGGCCCCGTGGGAGCTCAACAACTCCCGGCGCGTGAAGTTCGAGCACGGCGAGCAGGGCGCGGGGGACCTGACGGTGGCGGCTGGCGAGGGCATGAGCCTGTCCAAGTCCCTGGTCTACTACCACCGCTTCAAGCAGGGCGGCTGGTCGGAGCCTCCCAACCTCTTCGCTCCCTACTGGCGCGTGAAGCTGCATCCCTTCACCCCGGCGGAGGCCAAGAAGGTGCTGGAGGACGCGGGCAACAGCGACGCGGCCACCATCGCCGAGGCACCGGAGGTGTCGCTGTGAGGCCCATGAAGAGAGCTGGAACGCGAGTCGCTCGGGGCGCCGCCGCGGTGGAGACCGCCCTGTGCATGCTCGTCATCATCCCCGTGTTCATGTACGCCATCTTCCTGGACGACCTCTTGCGCCACGTGCTGGACGCGCAGGAGACCACGCTCTCCACCGTCTGGGATTACGCGGTGTCGGACTACGCGGCGGAGCCCAAGGGAGGGGATTCCTTCGCGGGCTTCGCCCAGACGCAGGGCCTGGCCCGGCAGATGTATTGCGACCACGAGTCGGGCCTCGACAGCTATGGGCCCGACAAGGGAATCGAATGCAAGGATGACGTGAGCCACCACCAGGAGTTGGTGGCCCACGCGTGCTGGCTGCACCCAGGAGCTCAGCAGGTGGAGTGTACGGTGGAGCAGCAGGCGGTCGGCAGCTACGGGGTCACGCTGCATGCGGCGTACATGACCCGGTTCAACCGGGGCGGGCTCATCCGCTGCTCGGCGCGGAGCGGCGTGCAGAACTACCTGCTCCCCAAGACGCTCTTCTCGGAGTTCAGCGACGTCGACCTGGCCAAGGAGCCGAAGGACAAGGGCGCCAAGGACGTCCACGGGAACGCCAAGAAGAAGCGTGACGTGGAGCAGGACACCTACCTGCTCCCCTGGGAGTACATCGCGCTGGTGACGGACACGTGGGCCCTCACCGAGAGCCAGAGCTTCCAGCCCGGCGACTCGCAGAAGAAGGCAGGCGACCTCTACGCACGCGTGGCGCAGGTGTACACGAACGGCGAGAACGCGGGTTACACCCAGATGCAGACCGCTGCCCAGGCGCTCGTCACGCAGGGCATCAGCAACAAGCTGCTCTCTCCCACGCTGGAGCTCAGCCTCTCGAAGCCCGGTGATGACCCGACCCGGGTCAGCATGTCCATCCGGCCCCAGAACGGTGGCGCGCCGACCCAGCGAATCAATCAGGGCCAGGGCAGTAGCACCTACTTCAACAACGAGTGGCGCGACTGGGACTCCGACAACAACCAGAAGACGCACGACAAGCGCGGCGACTACTACATGGGCTGCAAGAAGCCGGGGGAGTGCTGATGGCGTCGTTGTCGCGTCGCAAGCTGCACGGCCAGTCGATGGTGGAGTACGCCACCGTCACGGCCGCGCTGATGGGCTTCACGGTGATGGGCTGGCCGTTCCTGGTGCAACTGCTCAACGCGCTCCAGCGGTACTTCAGCTCCGTCTACTACGTCATCCAGTCCCCCATCCCTTGAGGACGGGGGACCGGGGCGTCACTACGGCTTCACCGTGGTGACGAACTCCGCCTTGCCGCCGGCGACCTTCAGGACGACGGCTTCCTTCACCGCGTCCCGGTTCGCATCCAGGGTGATTCGCCCCGCCACGCCCGGGAAGTCCTTCGTCGCGGCAATCGCGTCGCGCAGCGCCGGGCCGCTCGTGTCCGGGGCGCGCTTGAGCGCCTCCACCAGCACCCGCGCCGCGTCGTACGACAGCGCCGCCACGCTGTCCGGCACGCTGCCGTACTTCTCCTTGTACCGCGCGAGGAACGACTGCAGCACCGGGTCCGGGTTGCCCGGCGAATAGTGGTTGGAGAAGTAGCTGCCCTCCAGCGCGGACCCGCCCAGTTCGAACAGCTTGTCGGAGTCCCAGCCATCACCGCCGAGCAGCGGCACCTTCAGCCCCACCTCGCGCGCTTGCCGCGCGATGATGCCCACGTCCGTGTAGTACCCCGGCACGAACACCGCCTCCGGCTTCACCTGCTTGAGCGCCGTCAGCTGCGCGCGGAAGTCCGTGTCGCCCTTCGAGTAGCTCTCGTTGCCGACAATCGTCCCGCCGAACTCCTGGAACTTCGCCGTGAAGACTTCCGCCAGTCCTATCGAGAAGGCGCTCTTGTTGTCCGTCAGCACCGCGACCTTCGACAGCTTCAGGTTCTCCCGTGCGAACTTCGCCATCACCAGGCCCTGGAACTCGTCGATGAAGCAGACGCGGAAGATGTAGTCGCCCTTCTTCGTCACCTCGGCGCTCGTCGAGGTGGGCGTAATCATCGGCACCTTGCCCACCTGCGCCTTCTCCGCCATCGCCATGGAGACGGAGGAGGCCGCCTCGCCCAGAATCGCCACCACCCTGTCTTGGGTGATGAGCCGCGTCGCCGCCTGCGCCCCTTCCTCCGGACGCCCCTGGCTGTCGTACACGCGCACCGCCAGCGGACGGCCCCGCACCCCGCCCGCGGCGTTCGCCTCGTTGAGGGCCAGCTCGATGCCGTTGCGCGCGGAGACGCCGAACGTCGCCTCGCTGCCCGTCAGGCTGCCCACCTCGCCGATGAGGATGGCCCCCTTCGAGTCAGGAGCCACGGCCTGTGCGTCCGAAGCCGCGGGCGCTTGCGCGGGTGTGCCTGCCTGGGTGCCAGCGGCCTGCGTGTCGCCAGCCTGCCCGGTGGGCGGAGTCTCGGTGGGGGCGGACTTCTTCTCGCAGCCCGCCAGGGCCAGGGCCAGCGTGGCGAGCAGCAGCAGTGAACGCATGAGCGGATTCCCTCCGGAAATCAGGACTCCCACCCTAGCCCTCTCCCCCTTGCCCTCCAACCCGGCGCATTTGAGCACGCGGCCCAAAATGCAATGTGGACTAAATCGGTCCAGATTACATATGACGCGCCCGGTGGCCATGAGGCCCCGTGGGAATGGACCCAGAGAGGAGAGGCGTCCCGCATGCTCCGGATGAGCAAGATGACCGACTACGGCATCGTGCTGATGACCGAGCTGGCTCGCGCGGAGGGTGGCACCCGCACCACTCGCGAGCTGGCGGCGCGCACCCGTGTGCCATTGCCCTCGGCCAGCAAGGTGCTCAAGGGCCTGCTGCAGGCGGGGCTCGTGGTGTCGCACCGGGGTGCCAACGGCGGCTACGGGCTGGCGCATCCCGCCGCGTCGCTCTCCCTGGCGGAGCTGGTGGCCTCGTTGGAAGGCCCCGTCTCGCTCACGGAGTGTGGCGTCCACACCACCGGCGGCGCGCCCTGTGAGCTGGAGGCCGTGTGCCAGGTGCGGGGCCACTGGCGGCTCATCAATCAGGCCATTCAGGAGGCCCTGGGGCGCCTGACGCTGGCGGACCTCATCGCCCCGGCGCCGCGCATGCCCGAGCGCCTCATCGGCCTGGGCATCCCCGCGCGGGCCGCCCCGGCCGCCGCCGCCAACACCTCGACATCTTCCGCCACGACAGGAGTTCGCTCATGACCACCGACACCCTCCAGGAACTGACGCGCCGCCCGTACGCGGCCGGCTTCGTCTCCGCGGTGGAGGCGGACACCTTCCCGCCGGGGCTGAACGAGGACGTCATCCGCGCGCTGTCGGAGAAGAAGGGCGAGCCCCCCTTCCTGCTCGAGTGGCGTCTGAAGTCCTACCGTCACTGGCTCACGCTGCGCGAGCCCACATGGCAGGCCGTCACCTACAAGCCCATCGACTACCAGGCCATCAGCTACTACTCGGCGCCCCGGTTCAAACCGAAGAAGGACAGCCTGGACGAGGTGGACCCGGAGATTCTCCGCACCTACGAGAAGCTGGGCATCCCGTTGGTGGAGCAGCAGCGGCTGCAGAACGTCGCGGTGGATGCCGTGTTCGACTCGGTGTCCGTGGCCACGACGTTCAAGGACAAGCTGGCCAAGGCGGGCGTCATCTTCTGCTCGTTCTCCGAAGCCGTGCGCGAGCACCCGGAGCTGCTCCGCAAGTACCTGGGCTCGGTGGTGCCGCACTCGGACAACTTCTTCGCGGCGCTCAACTCGGCCGTGTTCAGCGACGGCTCGTTCGTCTACATCCCCAAGGGCGTTCGCTGCCCCATGGAGCTGTCCACGTACTTCCGCATCAACGCCGCGGAGACGGGCCAGTTCGAGCGCACCCTCATCGTCGCCGACGAGGGCTCGTACGTGAGCTACCTGGAGGGCTGCACCGCGCCCCAGCGCGACACCAACCAGTTGCATGCGGCCGTGGTGGAGTTGGTGGCGCTCGAGGGGGCCACCATCAAGTACTCCACGGTGCAGAACTGGTACCCGGGTGACGCGGAGGGCAAGGGCGGCATCTACAACTTCGTCACCAAGCGCGGCATCGCCCACAAGCGCGCGAAGATTTCGTGGACGCAGGTGGAGACGGGCTCGGCGATTACGTGGAAGTACCCGAGCGTCATCCTCAAGGGGGATGACTCGGTGGGCGAGTTCTACTCGGTGGCGCTCACCAACAACCTCCAGCAGGCGGACACGGGCACGAAGATGGTGCACCTGGGGAAGAACACCCGCAGCACCATCGTGTCCAAGGGCATCTCCGCGGGACGCGGGCAGAACACGTACCGCGGGCTGGTGAAGGTGCTCAAGAGCGCGGAGAACGCGCGCAACTACACGCAATGCGACTCGTTGCTCCTCGGAGACAAGTGCGGCGCCCACACGGTGCCGTACATCGAGGTGAAGAACGCGTCGGCGCAGGTGGAGCATGAGGCGTCCACGTCGAAGATTGGCGAGGACCAGCTTTTCTACTGTCGGCAGCGCGGCATCTCTCAAGAGGACGCGGTGTCGATGATTGTGAATGGCTTCTGCCGGCAGGTGTTCAAGGAGCTCCCCATGGAGTTCGCGGTGGAAGCACAGAAGCTGCTCGGAGTGAGTCTGGAAGGGAGCGTGGGGTAGGTATGGCTTTGCTGTCCGTTCGGAATCTGCACGCCCGTGTGGGCGACAAGGACATCCTCAAGGGCATCGACCTGGAGGTGGGCGCCGGAGAGGTGCACGCCATCATGGGGCCCAACGGCTCTGGGAAGAGCACCCTGGCGAGCGTGCTCGCGGGGCGGGATGCCTATGAAGTGACGAAGGGCGAGGTCCTCCTCGATGGGAAGCCTCTCCTGGAGCTGGCGCCCGAGGCGCGCGCCGCCGAAGGTGTGTTCCTCGCCTTCCAGTACCCGGTGGAGATTCCGGGCGTGGGCAACCTGCACTTCCTGCGCACCGCGCTCAACGCGCAGCGCCGGGTGAAGGGGCTGGAGGAATTGGATGCGATGGACTTCCTCCAGATGGCCAAGGAGAAGTCCAAGCTGGTGCAGCTCGACGCGGCCTTCATGAACCGCTCGGTGAACGAGGGGTTCTCCGGTGGCGAGAAGAAGCGCAACGAAATCTTCCAGATGGCGGTGCTGGAGCCGCGGCTGGCCATCCTCGACGAGACGGACTCGGGGCTGGACATCGACGCCCTTCGCACGGTGGCGGGTGGGGTGAACGGGCTGCGCTCGCCCCAGCGCGCCATGGTGGTGATTACGCACTACCAGCGACTGTTGGACTACATCGTCCCGGACAAGGTCCACGTCATGGCGGGTGGGCGCATCATCCGCTCCGGTGGACGCGAGCTGGCGCTGGAGCTGGAGGAGAAGGGCTACGCCTGGCTGGGGCTTCAGGACGGCAAGGCGGCCGCCACGAAGGGCGGGGAGGCACGGCGATGACGCCGGGGCTGACTCGTTATGTGGACGTGGCCTCGCGCTTCCAGGCGCGGGACACGGCGACCACGCCCGCGTGGCTCCAGCGCGTGCGGCAGGAGGGGCTCGCGCACTTCGCGCGGCTGGGCCTGCCCACGACGCGTGACGAGGCGTGGAAGTACACCAACCTTGCGCCCATCGCGGACGGGGCCTTCGTGCCTTCCGCGACGGCGGGGAGCACGGCGGAGCTGGCGGCGGTGGTGGCGCGGCTCGCGCTGCCCGGTCCCCGGCTGGTGTTCGTGGATGGTCGGCTGTCGCCAGAGCTGTCGTCGGTGGCGGGCCTGCCGCGGGGCCTGACGCTGAAGCCACTGCGCGACGCGCTGGTGGAGGACGGGGCGCTCCTGGAGGCGGAGCTGGGTCAGCGAGCGCTCGCGGCGGAGCATGCCTTCACGGCGCTCAACGCGGCGTTGCTGGAGGACGGGGCCGTGCTGCGCCTGGCGCCGGGGGCGCTGAGTGAGGTGCCCGTGCAGCTCGTCTTCCTGACCCGGGGAGACGCGCCGGTGCTGGCCAGTCCGCGCATCCTCGTGGTGGCGGGAGAGGGCAGCGAGGCGACGCTGGTGGAGACATACGCCAGCGCGACGGGCGGCGGCTCGGGCCAGGGCTTCACCAACGCGGTGACGGAGGTGACGCTGGGCGACAACGCCAGCTTGAAGCACTACCGGCTCCAGGCGGAGGGTGACGCGGCGGTGCACGTGGGAGGTCTGCACGTGCGGCAGGGCTGTGACAGCCGCTTCGTGTCGCACACCTTCGCCTTCGGCGGCGTGCTGGCTCGCAACGAGGTGCATGTCACCTTCGCGGGCGAGGGCGGCGATGCCACCCTCAATGGCCTGTACGTAGGGCGCGGGACGCAGCACCTGGACCAGCGGACGGCGCTGGACCACGCGGTGCCCCGCTGCACCAGCCGCGAGCTGTACAAGGGCGTGCTGGATGACCGCGCGCGAGGCACCTTCCACGGACTGGTGAAGGTGCGGCAGGACGCGCAGCGCACGGACTCGCGGCAGCAGAACCGCAACCTGCTCCTGTCGGAGCACGCGCAGGCGGACACCCGGCCTCAGCTCGAAATCCTGGCGGATGACGTGAAGTGCGCGCACGGCGCCGTGGTGGGGCGGCTGGATGCGCAGGCGCTGTTCTATCTGCGCTCGCGAGGCATTCCCCGCGCGGAGGCGGAGCGGTTGCTCACGTATGCCTTCGCCCGGGAGTTGGTGGATGCGGTGCCGGAAGGGCCGGTGCGCGCGAGTGTGGAAGGGCTGCTCGCCCCGAAGCTTCCGGGTTCGCCCCGGACGGAGGTGACGGCATGAGCACGTTCGACGTGCAGCGCGTCCGTCAGGACTTCCCCCTGCTTCACCAAGAGGTGCGGGGCCGGCCCCTGGTGTACCTGGACAGCGCGGCGACGGCGCAGAAGCCGCAGGCCGTCATCGACGCCATCGTCCGCTTCTACCAGCACGACAACGCCAACGTTCACCGGGGGGTCCACGTCCTCTCGGAGCGGGCCACCGAGGCCTACGAGGGCGCGCGCGAGACGGTGCGTGGCTTCCTCAACGCTCGGGACGCGCGGGAAATCGTCTTCGTGCGCGGCACCACCGAGGCCATCAACCTGGTGGCGCAGACGTATGGCCGCAAGCACGTGGGGCCCGGGGATGAAATCCTCATCACCCAGATGGAGCACCACGCGAACATCGTCCCCTGGAAGATGCTCTGCGAGCAGACGGGGGCGACGCTGCGGGTGATTCCGGTGGATGACCGGGGCGAGCTGGTGCTCGACGCGGTGGACGCGCTGCTCACGGAGAAGACGCGCATCCTCGCGGTGACCCACGTGTCCAACGCGCTGGGCACCGTGAATCCGGTGAAGGAGCTGACGCGCCGGGCCCACGCCAAGGGCATCCCCGTGCTGGTGGATGGAGCGCAGTCGGTCACGCACTTCCCGGTGGATGTGCAGGATTTGGGCTGCGACTTCTATGCGCTGAGCGGGCACAAGCTGTTCGGCCCCACGGGCATCGGCGTGCTGTACGGGCGCCTGGAGCGCCTGGAGCCGATGCCTCCGTATCAGGGCGGCGGCGACATGATTCTCTCCGTGACGATGGAGAAGATTACGTACAACCGCGTGCCGCACCGGTTCGAGGCGGGGACTCCGAACCTGGAGGGCGCGGTGGGACTGGCCGCCGCCATCAGCTATCTCCAGGACCTGGGGCTGGACGCCATCGCCGAGCATGACCGGGCGCTGATGGCCTACGCCACGCAGGCGCTGGAGTCGGTGCCGGGGCTGCGGCTGGTGGGCACCGCGCGCGAGAAAGCCGGTGTGCTGTCCTTCACGCTGGAGGACATCCACCCGCACGACGTGGGGACGATTCTGGACCGCGAGGGTATCTGCATCCGCACGGGCCACCACTGCGCGCAGCCGGTGATGCAGCACTTCAAGCTGCCGGCGACGGCGCGGGCGTCCCTGGCGCTCTACAACACGCGCGAGGACGTGGACGCGCTCGTGCGGGGACTGCACAAGGTGAGGGAGGTGTTCCGATGAGCTCGGGCTCGGACGACTTGAAGGACCTCTACCAGGAGGTGGTGCTGGAGCACTCCAAGAGGCCGCGCAACTACCGCGTGGTGGAGGGCGCCAACCACGAGGCGGCGGGGCACAACCCGCTGTGCGGAGACCAGCTCTCCGTGACGATGAAGGTGGATGGAGACGTCATCCGCGACATCGGCTTCCAGGGGCAGGGGTGCGCGATTTCCCGCGCGTCGGCGTCGCTGATGACCGGGGTGGTGAAGGACAAGACGCGCGCGGAGGCGGAGGCCCTCTTCGAGAAGGTGCACAAGCTGGTGACGGAAGGGCCGGAGTCGGTGGACGTGGAGGCGCTGGGCAAGCTCGCGGTGCTGTCCGGCGTGAGCGAGTTCCCCGCCCGGGTGAAGTGCGCCAGCCTCGCGTGGCACACGATGCGCGCGGCGCTGGAAGGGCGAGATGAAGCGGTTTCCACGGAGTAGGGAAGGAGGAAGCGGACCATGCGAGGCGTGACGGCGATGTTGGAGCGGGAGGTTCCCGCGACCATCATTCCCAGTGGTGACAGGGTGGTGCTGCCGGAGGGCGCGGAGCTGCGGGTGATGCAGACCCTGGGCGGCAACATCACGGTGCAGGACCCCTACGGGCAGCTCTTCCGCATCGACGAGAAGGACGGCGCGGCGCTGGGCGCGGAGTATGCGCCGCAGGAGAAGGCCGCCGGGGACGCGAGTGCCTTCCACGAGGAGCAGGTCTGGGAGCAGCTGCGCACGGTGTATGACCCGGAGATTCCGGTGAACATCGTGGAGCTGGGCCTGGTGTACGCGTGCAAGGCGGAGCCGCTGCCGGAAGGCGGCCAGCGCGTGGACATCCAGATGACCCTGACGGCGCCCGGCTGCGGCATGGGCCCGGTGCTGGTGGACGACGTGCGCACCAAGGTGGGCTCGGTGCCGGGCGTGAAGGAAGCCAACGTCGAGCTGGTCTGGGACCCGCCATGGGACCAGGGCCGGATGACGGACGTGGCGCGGCTCCAGCTCGGCTGGATGTGACGCGCGGAGCGGCTGTGCGCATGTGAAGTCGTCGTCGCCGAGCCGTGTGCCCCCGCACGCGGCTCAGGCGTGCGCCCGGGGTACCCTCGTGAGGTCCCCGCTGTGCATGAGGCGCGTCAGCGTGACGCGAGCCTGCGGACGCCGAAGCTCAAGGCCGCCGTGGCGAGGCTCCCCGCGAGCAGCCGAGGCCAGCGGCGCGTCGGCTCCGTCGGAGCATGGTAGCGCGCGGGCGCGGGGTGCTCCCCGGCGTGGCGGATGCGCTCGCGCACCTCCGGCATCTTCTCCTCGAACAGCTCCACCATGGCGCGCTCGAAGAGGGGCAGGTCTTGCGGCCCCCGGCTGGAGACCCAGTTGTCGTCGCGCACCATCGCCTCGTCGCGCCACTGCGCGCCGGAGTTCTTCACATCGTCGCGGATGCCGGGCCACGAGGTGAGCGTGCGCCCCTCGGTGAGCCCCGCCGAGATGAGCAGCCACGGCGCGTGACAGATGATGGCGATGGGCAGGTTGAGCGAATCCGCGTCGTGGATGAAGTCCTTCGCGAGCGCGCTCTGCCGAAGCGTGTCCGGGTTGATGAGACCTCCGGGCAGGAGCACCGCGTCGAAGTCCGCCGCCTTCACGTCCTTCAGCGTCGCGTCCACGCGGACCTTCTTGCCGGGGAGCATGTGGTTCATGCCTCGGATGTGGCCGGGCAGGAGCGACACGAGGGTCACCTCCGCGCCCTGGCGCTCCAGCTTCTTGACTGGCCGCGTCAGCTCCACCTGCTCGAAGCCGCTCGTCGCCAGCACCGCCACCCGCAAGCCCTTCAGCTTCTTCATCGCGCGCTCCTGTCCCCTGGACGCTCCGGACTCTGTGCATGGTGGTGCGTCCCTGCATGACGGGATGGAGCAGGCAGGCGGGCAGGCGCCGTTGTGCCTCCCGGGTCGCCGTGCTACCGACCCGACACCCTGTCCGGGACGTCGGGTGTTGGTGCCACACACGCCTCGTCTCCCGGCTGCCGCTGGAGGTCGCCGAATGTTCGCTTCGCTCCCTTCTCTTCCCCGGAGCCTCGTCGCGGGGACCGCGCTGCTCCTCATTCCCATGGGCTGCACCAGCGCGGAGTCCGCGCGCGTCGATGATGCCCGGCTCACCCAGGAAGGCTCCGCTGCTCGCAAGCCGCGTTGGGGTCTGGTCATCCACGGAGGCGCGGGGGTCATCTCGCGGGAGAACCTCTCCGCGGAGCGCGAGGCCGAGGTTCGCGCCGTGCTCCAGCAGGCACTCCAGGCCGGGCACTCGGTCCTTGCTCAGGGCGGCAGCAGCCTGGACGCGGTGACGGCGGCCATCCGCATCCTGGAAGACTCGCCCCACTTCAACGCGGGCAAGGGCGCGGTCTTCAACCATGACGGCATCAACGAGCTGGACGCCGCCATCATGGACGGAACGACGCGCGCGGCGGGCGCGGTGGCGGGCCTGCGGCACGTGAAGAACCCCATCGAGCTGGCGCGCCGGGTGATGGAGAAGTCGCCACACGTGATGATGATTGGAGAGGGCGCGGAGTCCTTCGCGAAGGCCCAGGGCGTGGAGTTGGTCGACGCGAAGTACTTCTTCACGGAGGAGCGGTGGCAGAGCCTCCAGCGCGCGCTGGAGAAGGAGCGCGCCACGCCCGCTCCGGGACAGCCCTCGTCGTCGCTGCGTCCCGGCCATGATCCGGTGACGGGCGACCACAAGTTCGGCACCGTGGGCGCGGTGGCGCTGGACCAGGCCGGCAACCTCGCGGCGGGCACGTCCACCGGAGGCATGACGAACAAACGCTACGGCCGCGTGGGCGACGCCCCCATCATCGGCGCAGGTACCTACGCGGACCCGCGCTGCGCGGTCTCCGCCACCGGCCATGGTGAGTTCTTCATCCGCTACACGGTGGCGCGCGACATCTGCGCGCGCGTCGAGTACCAGGAGCTCCCCCTGCCCGAGGCCGCCAACGTCGTCGTCCATGACGTGCTGGTGAAGGCTGGAGGCGAAGGCGGAGTCATCGCCATGGACCGCGAAGGCAACGTGGCCATGCCCTTCAACTCGTCGGGGATGTACCGGGGTTATGTGGGACAGGACGGCCAGCCGCACGTGGCCATCTTCAAGGACCCGGCTCCTCCCGCGTCGAAGTAGGCCGCCGTTGTCGGTCTGGGTGGGCGCGTGACGGGGAAGCGCGCCTGGAGTGCAATCGAGTTGCTCCTGTATACTGTGTCCAGGTCCGCGCAATGTCGCGCGGCCTGTGTGTGAGTCGAAAGGAGCATCCTCATGGTGTCACTTCGCAAGCACCTGCCGTGGAGCGTCGCGGCCCTTCTCGCCCTCTTCGCGGGAGTCTTCTCCGCGCTGCCCGCCCACGCGGAATCCACGGAGGAGGCCGTCTGCATCGGCGGTGAGCAGGAGGCGGAGCGTGCCTCGCTCGCCATCTGCCACCAGTCCTTCTGTTCCGACGTGAGTGATTGCTGGGAGGCGTGTCCGAACGCGCGGACGGCGGCCTGTGTCGAAAGTGCGTGCGAGTATACGTATCCGAGCGGGGGTGGCGGTGGTGGTGGCCCTCTCTGCCACCAGCAGTTCTGCTCCGAGGATTCCCAGTGCGTGTGCAACAACGCGCAGGGCTTCTGCGGCGCCGACAGCACCTGCTACTTCTGACGCGCTGAGAGGGGCCTTCGGGAGGCGCCTTGCGTGGCTTCTCAGGGCGCCTGGGTCCGCTGTCGGGTCCGCGACGAAATCGCCGCGGACCCTTTTCAGAAAAGTCCGAGCGCGGTGTCTTGGAGGACATGCGCACGATACTGCTCGCACTGGCCCTCCTGGGATGCTCCGCCTCCGCCTCGGACGTCGAGGGCGTGTCTCCCGACACCACCGAGCTCGCGAATCCCGCCTTGTCGGTGACGGTGCTGGGGTCCGGGCAGGCGGAGGCTGGAGGTCAGCTCTGGCAGTACCATTTGCTGCGGCTCCAGGAGGCCGGCAAGGCGCCCACCTATGCCCAGTGGTTCCCGCCCCGGAACCCGGGCTTGTGGCCCACGATGATGCTCACCCGTCCCTATGACGGAATCACGTGGACGGGCGAGGTGGTGGACCAGAAGTGGGCCCTGCGAGGGCCGGGCATCCATCCAGACGACAGTGAGCCCCACCACCACGCGGGCTCGTCCGCCATCGCCTTCTCCATCAGCCCGCCCGAGTTCATCGCCGCGGAGTCGTTCTTCTATCTGTTCCACGACTTCGGCGTGCTCAACGTCTTCGGTCGCTTCTATGCGGGCGGCGACATCCAGAACGACCGGGACGACATGCACGCGGGCATGCGCTTTCTCGCGCAGGCCCCCGGCGTGGACCGCTCGCGCATCGGTGTCCATGGCGGCTCATGGGGCGGCTTCGAGGCGCTCTACGCCGCGGCGGATGCTCCGGTGGAGGCGCGGCCCAAGGTGGGCGTGGCGCTCTTCCCGCTGTCCGACTTCGCGCGCCAGTACGAATACCTCACGTCCGTCATCCCCGCGCGGGTGTCGGACCCGGTGGTGCGCAACCAGTACGCCACCTTCTTCGAGCCCTACCTGCGCCGCATCAACGCCACCACGGGAGGTGCTCCATGCACGGCGGGGGCGGACTACAGCCGGTGGACGCGCGAGCACCTGGCACCGAAGCTCTCCACGCCGTTCCTCGTCATCCACGAGGACTGGGACACGCTCGTGCCAGTGGAGCAGACGCAGACGCTGGCATCCCTCGTCGGCCCCAGCCTGACGGCGCTGTACCTCTTGCACCTGGACGCGCCGGACTGGAACACGCGAGGGCTGGACCACGGCCTGCTGGTGGGCCAGTACGGCCACGCGGTCAACACCGTGACGCTGGGGCACCTGCTGACGAATCTGGGGGGCCCGTCACAGGTGCTCTTCGTCCCCTTCGTGCAGGACACGCTGGTGGCCTGGCTGTGGGAGGTGCGCGTCCTCCAGTATTACGGCCGGGACATGTCCGCGGTGGCCCCCCGCCTGCGCGAACTGGCGGACCCGCGCGTGGCGCTCTTCGAGCTGACCACGGGTGGGGTCGTGCTCGGCGCGGAGTGGGTGGCCCTGGCGGTGAACGCCCTATGGGGAACGCAGTACACGGCCGCCAACATCCGCGAGGCGCTGTCCGCCGGACTGCCTCCCTGAGAGGACGGCACGAACTCCCGCTGCTACCGATGCGCCGTTGGAGCGCCTGACGTGGCCACGGAGCCGAGTGTTCCGGCCGCCGCTCGCGCCATGGCGCCGACGACCAGGTGATGGAAGGGCCGGATGACGTTGAAGTACACCGGCCCCGCCCAGTTCCGGTAGCGCACCACCGTCACGACGTGGAAGCGGCGCGGGAGGGTGGGGCCGGGCTCCACGCAGACGGCGAGGACCGCATCCAGGTGCGAGTCCTCCGCGCCCACCACCCAGGCGCGCTCCTCCTCCGCGTGGCGCACGGTGAAGAAGGAGGCCGTGGCGCCCCGGCTCATGGGCACGTCCTCCGCGCGCAGACGCCGGGGCTGAGGCACGCCGACCTGTCGCAGACCGAGCAGGCGGACGAAGACTCCGCGCACCGTGAACAGCGCGGTCACCCATGCGGGCTGATACGACATCAGCCGGGCGACGAACTCGCGCAGGGAGAGCTCCGACTCCACCGTCTTCACGTCCACGTGGTGGGCGCCCTCCAGGAACTCGGGCGGCACACCGGGCAGCGCCTTCACGAAGCGGTGCGCCCGCCGGAGCGCGAGCAGGCCCAGCGGCAGCAACACCCAGCCCCCTGTCACCGGCATGGGCACCACCAAGAACACGCCAAGGCCCAGCAGTCCCCAGCCGAAGCTCGCCGGGGGTGGGCGGCCCGTCTCGCGTTCCACCCAGCGCGCCAGGGCACCCAGCAGCATCATTCCCCAGCCAGCGACGAGGAACCAGAAGGCCGCCGCACGGGCGCCCATGTCCTCCGGCACGCTGGCGAGGACTCCCGCGCTCGCCATCTCCCACAAGGGCCCCCGGTAGAGCACCAGCCCCACGACCTGGTGCAGCCCTCCGACGACCATCAGCAGCGTCCCCGTTGTCACTCGCATGCGCGGCCTCCCCTCTGACATACGGCTCCGCATGTCCATACGGTACCGTATGGAGGAGACGTAACAAGGAGAGGGTCCTGGACGCCAGCGGCGCGGTCCGCCAGACTTCGAGGGGCGATGAGCCGCGCTTCTTCCCGCCCGCCGAGTCCTTCCACCTTTCGGACCTTCGAGGAGATTCGCGCCCGGCGCCGGGGCCCTGGGCTGACGGCCGAGGACTGGGCGGACGCGGCGCTGTGGAGCCTCGTCGATGGCGTGGATGCGCTGTCGGTGGAGCGCCTGGCCGGGAAGCTGGGGGTGACGAAGGGCAGCTTCTACTGGCACTTCAAGGGACGCCCGGCATTGGTGCGGGCCGCGCTCGAGCGGTGGGAGCAACTGGCCACCCAGGATGTCATCACCCGCCTGGACGCCCTGCCGACGCCCGAGGCGCGGCTGCGTCAGTTGCTCGTGGTGACGTTCGAGCCCGAGCCCGCGGGCAGAATCGAGGTGGCCATCGCCGCCGCCGCCGCGAATCCACTCATCCAGCCGGTGCTCGCGCGCGTGTCCCGACGGCGCATCGACTATCTGGTGTCTTTGTACCGGGCCATGGGCATGCCACTTCGGGACGCTCGCGCGTGGGCGCTCCAGGCGTATTCCACCTACGTGGGCCTGCTTCACCTGTCCATCGCCAGCCCGGACACGCTGCGCTCCGCGCGGGAGCGCTCCGACTACGTCAAGCACCTCGCCCGGGCGCTGATGCCCTCCACGTGAGGCCTGGCAGGTGGAGGGGCGCTGGCGGTGACTACGGCGACGGCGGTTGATGGACGGTGCCGATGTAGTTGATACGGCGGACCTCTCCGCCGTCCTCGTACGTCGTGTAGTAGAGCGACGTCCCGGTGCTGGAGGGGCCGAAGCGCAGCGATACCGCGGAGCCGCTGCCCAGGCCGGTGGCGAACGCGCTCACCGTCACGGCGCCTCCAGGGACTTGGGTCAGCTTGAACACCTTGCCGCAGACGAAGTCGCTGAAGAAGTACGCGTCGTCATCGTTGGACGCCCACGCTCCCTGCGGCACGAAGGCGCCCCCGGTGATGGAGTTGCAGCCCTGGAAGGGGGAGCCGCCGGGGTTGGCGCCATGCTTGTAGTCGAACAGCGGATTGGTCATCCCGGCGGGAGGTGCTCCGCAGTTCGTGGCGGAAGCGGTGACACAGTGTCCCTCCCGCGTGTTCCAGCCGTAGTCCGCTCCCTCGATGCCTTCGTCTATCTCCTCCCAGACGCTCTGGCCCACGTCGTTGATGAAGAAGCTGCTCGTGCCGGGACGGAACGCGATGCGGAACGGGTTGCGCAGGCCCGTGGCGTAGATTTCCTGACAGGGGCCGGTGCCTGGCGGAACGCCCGCGGGGTTGCCGCAGCGTCGGGCTCCTGGCGCGTCGAACCAGGGGTTGTTCGGGGCCATGTTGCCGTCCTTGCGGACGCGCAGAATCTTCCCGAGCAGGACGTCCAGCCGGCGCGCCGTGTTGTTCAGTCCGCCGCAGCGGCTCGGGTCCCCGAGCTGGCAGCCACCGTCACCCACGCTGATGTAGAGCCGCCCGTCCGAGCCGAAGGCCAGGTCCCCTCCGTTGTGGTTGCCCGCGGTGGAGGGGATGTTGTCCAGCAGCACCACCTCGCTGGCGGGATTGATGGTGTTTCCGTCCGACAGCGTGAAGCGCGAGACGCGGTTCACCGGCACGTTGGGGATGTTCGTCCCGCAGGTGTTGAACTTGTTGAACGTGTAATAGAGGAAGATGTGGGCCGTGTTGATGAAGTTCGGGTCCACCGCGATGCCCAGGAGGCCTCGCTCCGAATCGCTGCACAGCCTGGCGGAGAGGTTCAGTGCCGGCGTCGGCAAGAGCACGCCCCCGGTGAACACTCGCAACTGTCCCCCTTGTGTGGTGATGAGCAGCCGCCCATCCGGCGTGAAGGCGAGCGCGGTGGGCTCCGGGATGTTCGTCACCAGTGCGTCGGTATACGACGGCGGCAGGGTGACGGCGGCGCGCGTGGCACTGACTTCGTCAGGGGCTTCGGCCATGTCGGACGAGGGTTCGGGCGCGCAAGCCACGGACAAGAGGAGCAGGGGCAGTACCCGCGCGAAACGACAGGGCCAGGGGGGCATGGGAGACTCCGAAAGAGGGGCGTGAGGCGCATGGCCCTTGGCGCCGGCGCCGACTTTTCGCGAGCTGGAACGCGGCTCCTTGTCGGTGGGTGAACGGGGATGCCTGGGGCCTCCACCGGGGCTGTCCGCCGGCGCTCAGTGGTGGTGGTCGCCGGGGCGTCGTTCCTGTCCTGCGCGCCGCCGCCGGCGGGCGTCGTGTCCTGTGCACGAAGGCGGTGGCGGGGTACGCCTCGCCCGGGCGCGACTGACTGCGTACGGGAGGCAGCGCTGTCCCGGGCGAGGTGTGTCCTGGACTACTGCTGCTCCACGTCCACGAAGTTGACCTTGTTGTTGGCTGCGCCGCTGCCGTTGGTGAGCGTCAGCCTGCCGTCGGAGACGTTGACGGTGGTCGTCGTGGTGAAGAAGTGCGTGGTGGCGTTGGGCGTTCCGGACAGCGCGGGCTGTCCTTCCAGCGCGAGCGAGAAGACGCTGTCGACGTGGTCCGGGTCTCCAGCGGCAATCGTCACGCGGTACTGGCCGGAGGGCACGGCGAGTTCCCACACCGCGTTCGGGTTCTCCGTCTTCTGCAGGTGCGTGAAGGTGTCGTAGCGCGCGTCCGGCGAGGCCGCGCTGCCCCTCGCGCGGGTCTGCGTGGAGTTGTCCGTGGTCCACCCGTAGGACAGCCCGTTGCCCCGGTCACCGAACGTCAGTCCGGTGTCCGCGACGTAGCCGGAGGGTACGGTCGAGGTGGCGGGCAGGAAGTCCACCCGGGCCGCGAAGCCGTTCTGATAGGTGGCGGAGAGGCTGGAGTTGGACGCGGGCGTCAGGTAGCCGTGCGCCAGCGCGCCGCCGTCGGACCAGGAGGCCCAGACCTTCCACACCCCGCTGGAGTCGGTCTGTGAGGGTGCCGCCACGTTGAGCGTGTAGCGCTCCCAGGACTTGATGACGGTGGGCGTGGTGAAGGAGGTGCCATTGACCTCCAGCGTCAGCCCCGAGGGCACCGAGTCCAGCGCCACGTCGACGATGTGGGGCAGCAGGTTGCGCGTCACCGTGGTGGTGCGGCCCTGGGAGTCGGTGGCGGTGAGCTGCACTTCCACGAAGTTCGTCAGCACCGCGGGCAGGTCTTCCGGCTGGGGCGCGGTGAGGGGAATGTTGTTGCCGTTCGTCGCCGCGAGCAGCGGGTGCGTGTGCTCGTTGTGGTGCAAGAGCGCGCGCCAGGTGAGCTGCGTTGCCGGCAGGGTGCCATCCTCCGCGTCGGTGGCGCTGCCCGTCAGCACCAGCGGCTGGCCCGCGTAGAAGCGCAGGCTCTCCAGGGGACCGGTGATGACGGGCACGGGCGCGGTGTTGCCCGCGTCGATGCGGAGCGTGGCCGCCTGCGCGGACGTGGCGCCGCGCGCGTCGCGCACCGAGAGGGAGGCCGTGAAGGCGCCGCTCGCGGTGTAGACGTGGCTGGTGGTGGCGGCGGTCGTCTCCACTCCGGCGCTGCCGTCCCCGAAGTTCCAGACGTACGTCAGCGCATCCCCGTCCGGGTCGCTGCTGGCGCCGCCGTTGAAATTGACCGTCAAGGGCGTGGCGCCCGCGGTGGGGCTCGCGGACAGCGCGGCCGTGGGTGCCCGGTTGCGCGTGCCGGTGAAGTCGATGCGGCGGACCTCTCCACCGCCCGCGTACGTCGTGTAGTAGAGCGACTGGCCCGTACCGGCGGGGCCGAAGCGCAGCGTCACCGCGGAGCTGCCCCCCAGGCCGGTGGCGAACGCGTCCACCGTCACGGCGCCCCCCGAGCCTCGCGTCAGCTTGAACACCTTGCCGCAGACGTAGTCGCTGAAGAAGTACGCGTTGTCATCCGAGGAGGCCCAGGCCCCGGGAGGCGCGAAGGTGCCACCGGTGATGGAGTTGCAACCCTGGAAGGGCGAGCCCGTGGGGTTGGTGCCGTGCTTGTAGTCGAACAGCGGATTGGTCATCCCGGCGGGAGGCGCCCCACAACTGGTGGTGGAGTTGTTGGCGCAGTGGCCCTCGCGCGTGTTCCAGCCGTAGTCCGCGCCCTTGATGCCCTCGTCGATTTCCTCCCAGACGCCCTGGCCCACGTCGTTGATGAAGAAGGTGCTGGTGCCCGGCTGGAAGGCGAAGCGGAACGGGTTGCGCAAGCCCGTGGCGTAGTTCTCCTGGCACGGCCCGGTGCCTGTCGGCACGCCCGTGGGGTTGCCGCAGCGACGGCTGCCGGAGGCCGCGTACCAGGGGTTGTCCGTGGGGATGGTGCCGTCCTTGCGGATGCGCAGCATCTTCCCCAGCAGGACGTCCAGGCGGCGCGCGGTGGTGTTCTGGCCCGCGCAGCGGCTGGGGTCTCCGAGCTGGCAGCCACCGTCACCCACGCTGACGTAGAGCAATCCGTCCGCGCCGAAGTGCAAATCACCTCCGTTGTGGTTGCCCGCCGTGGAGGGGATGTTGTCCAGCACCACCAACTCGCTGGCCGGGTTCACCACGTTCCCCGTCGACAGCGTGAAGCGCGAGACGCGGTTCACCGCGACGTTGGTGATGTTCGTGGTGCAGGTGTTGAACTTGTTGAACGTGTAATAGAGATACAGATGGCCGGTGCTGCTGAAGTCCGGATCCACCGCGATGCCCAGGAGCCCGCGCTCCGAGTTGGTGCACAGCCTGGCGGCGAGGTTCAGCGCCGGGGTCGCCACCAGGACGCCGCCCGCGAAGACGCGCAGCTGTCCTCCCTGGGTGGTGATGAGCAGCCGCCCATCCGGAGTGAAGGCCAGCGCGGTGGGCTGGGAGACAGCCGTCACCAGCGCATCGGCATACGACGGCGGCAGGGTGATGGCGGCGCTCGTGGTGCCGACCTCGCTCGGGGCTTCCGCCGCTTCGAGCGAGGGCTCGGGCTCACACGCCACGGCCAGCAAACACAGGGGTACCAACCACGCGAAACCACGAATCCAGGATGTCATGGAGCACTCCAGGGGGAGGGTCATGAAGCACCTTGGATTTGCTGTTTAATCTTGATTTTCGCGAGTCTGAACGAGGCTCCTGTCAGCCAGTGAACGGCGGAGGCCGGGGTGCCTCCGCCTTGGGTGCCGGGCGATGTTCAGTGGCGGTCACCACGTCCCCGGCCGCGACCATGGCCATGGGAGCCACCGCCGACGGGCGTCGCGTCATGGGTGCGCGAGCGCTGGCTGGGCGCGCGCCAGCGGTCCTGGCGTCGCGACGGCTGCTGACCCTTCCAGCGGTCATCGCGGTGCGAGCGGTCATTGCCACGGTTGCGCCAGGAGTCATCGCGGTCGTGGTGGCGGGGGCCGCCGCGGTCCCTCCAGTAGCTGTGGTAGGTCGGCGAGCGCCAGACGCGGTCATTCCGGTAGTAGTGGCCGGAGGTCCGCCACGGGCGGTGGTAGTAGTAGCGGACGGCCGGCGCGCGGTACCACGTGTGGGCGAAGTAGTTGGGGTGGCCCCAGCCCACGGTGACGCGCGCGTGGCGGAAGACGGGGATGGTGACATTCACGGAGCCGCGAGGCGCCCAGCCTCCGCCGAGGAAGTGCCACGCCAGTCCGCGCTGCACCCAGCGGGGCGAGACGAAGACCAGGTCGGCTCGCGGCGGCGCGGCCCACGTGCCGTCCACCCAGTCCCAGTTGTTGCCGGACCAGTACCAATAGCCGGGCTCCCACACGAGGTTCGCGGAGGGCGCCGCCGGGCGCATCTCCTGGCGAGGCGCGGGAGGCGCCTGCTGGGTGGAGAGCGTCTCCGCGGAGACGGCGATGGGAATCTCCACCTCCGTCGTGCCCTGGCGCGCCCAGCCGCCGGAGACCCAGTACCAGGAGCCCCGGTCCTCTTCCCAGTAGCCGTTGACGAACTGGTAGCCCGCCATGGGGGCCACCCAGGTGCCGGGGTTGAAGCGCCACTCGCCGCCGTCCCAGTACCAGTGACCGGAGGCCCACACGGCGCCGGCGTAGGGCCGCCGCGACGGCCGCTCCGTGGGCAGCGACGGAGGAGGCTGGGGGGCCATGGGCGCCATCTCCTCGTCGGAGTCCTCGTC
This sequence comes from Myxococcus sp. CA051A, assembly GCF_013336705.1. Classification (NCBI taxonomy): domain Bacteria; kingdom Pseudomonadati; phylum Myxococcota; class Myxococcia; order Myxococcales; family Myxococcaceae; genus Myxococcus; species Myxococcus sp. CA051A. Next base: position 465,382 of record NZ_JABUMS010000003.1, read on the forward strand.
GTAGTCGCCGTCGGCGTACTCGCGGCCGTCGTCGGCATAACCCGTGTCCGAGGGCACCGGGGCTGTCTGCGCCTGCACCACCGGGGCCGACAGCAGGGCCACCATCCAGAGCCAGCTTCGAGGACTCATGACGTCGTCTCCGTGTTGAGAATGCCATCCCCCTCGCGAGGGACTTCGATGGGCCTTCAGACGCGAGCGGGCCCCCCGTATTCAACCCGGGAGGCCCGCCGAAGTCGCCTGAAAGGGTGGGACGCCGGGTGGCCAGGCGGGCGACGGAGCGTCCGCTTCCCGCTGGCCAGCTCGGCCTGGACTACGGCTTCACGAGGAACATCTCGCGCGTCTGGATGAGGTCCACGTCGCCGGTGAAGCCGGAGAACTGCTCGTACTGGCGCGGGGCGACGCGTGCGCGGGGCAGCCGCAGCGACTCCGTGATTGTGAGCGTCGAGCCCTCCTGCTTCTCCGTGCGGGTGAAGCGGCCGAACGGGTTCTTCACGTCGAGCGCCGGCTGCGGGTCCGGCAGCTTCCAGCCGGAGGGCAGGGCCACCGTCACCTGCGTGCTGCTGGCCTCCGTGTTGTCGATGTACAGCGGCGTGCGGCGCGAGCTGAGCTGCACGTAGCGCCGGCCGAGCTGCGCGGGGAAGGTGAGGGGCCCCAGCGCCATGCGCTTGTCGCCCTCCAGTCGACCGAAGCGCGGCACGGTGAACTCGTAGCGCAGCACGAAGGGCGCGCCCACCACGTCCTCGTGGTCCAGCTTCACGCTCGACAGCGCCGCGCCTCCGAAGTACCGCGCCACCGCGCCCTGGAGCGCCTGGTTGCGGCTCTCCGCGGACAGCTGGTTGAAGGCCTCGGCCAGCTGCGCCGCCTCGAACCCCAGGTACGTCTCCTCGCCCTTGCCGCTGAGCTTGCCTTCCGCGTCGAGCGACAGCGTCAGCCGCACCTGCTTGCCCGCGGACTCCTTCATCGCGGGCGTCTTCACCACCTCCAGCTTCCGGCCCGGCTCCGGCACCAGGTACGCGTCACGCCCGCCCATGGCGAACTCCGGCAGCTCGCCGAAGGGGCCAAAGCGCACCGACGTATCCACCCACACCGGCTCGCTGCCCGGCACCTCCACGCGCAGCGCCGCGTAGGGCAGCAGGCTGTCGTTGGGGAAGAGGTAGTCGTTGGGGTCCACGTTGAACGTGCGCACCGCCGCCACGCGCGAGGGGATGCCCAGCTCCTCCAGGCCCGCCTTCAGCACCGCCAGCCGGCTGCCCCGGTCCTGCGCCACCGTGGACGCCGCGGACTGGCCCAGCCCGTTGTCCCGTCCGGAGAAGCGCTGCATCACCGCCGCATGCAGCGCCTTCACCGCGTCCAGGCCCTGCTTGCCCTGGGTGGCCTTGCGCGTGAAGTCCACGACTTCCGCCGTGCGCAGCCAGCGGTCCTGGAAGGCGTCGCCGTAGACGCGAATCAGGCCCTCGTTGCCCGTGGCGCCCGCGCCCACCATGACGAAGGGCAGGTACTCGTTGCCGGAGGGAGGGGCGTCCGGCTCGGGGATGAACGGCGGCACGCGGCGCGCCTCGTAGTGGAAGACCTCCTCGTCGCCCTTCACCGTCGGCGGGGGCGCCTTCATCCCGTGCGCGTCCACCTTCATGCCCGAGCCCTTGGGCGCCACCACCGTGTACGTGGTCCACGCGTTGGGCTGGTTGGCGATTTGGAAGTAGAACGCGGACGCCGTGAAGCCCGGCTGCGCGGGGCCGCGAGGGCTCTCCGCGAGCAGGTACTCCACTTCCACGCTGTCGCCCACCTGCACGCCGGGCAGGCTCACCGTGTCCTTGCCCTCGATGTTCTCCGGCTCCAGCACGCGCCCGTCCGCCTTCAGCGTGCGCAGCGCCAGCACCTGCGCGCCGCGCGGCACGTTCACCTCCGCGATTTCCTGCACGCCCGACTGCTCCAGCGCCTTCTGGATGGTGTGGATGCGGTTGACGATGCTGCCGTCGGGGTACACGCGCACCGCCGCCGCATCCAGCACGAACACGGCCGCGCCGCCGGTGACGGGCTCCGCGTCGTAGGCGCGCATCGCCTCACGTCCCTCGATGGCGTGCTCCTGCAAGAGCTCCTTGCCCGTCTTCGCGCGCTCCACCGCGCGCCGCAGCGACAGGTCCTCGCCCTCCAGCGCCAGCGCCTTCTCCCTCAGCGCGAGCGCCTCCGCGCTCTGTCCCGCGTACTCGCGCACGTCCGCCATGCGCTTGAGCAGCTCCGCGTTGCGCGGCCACGTCACCGTCAGGGCCTGGAGCACCGCCAGCGCGTCGTCGTGGCGGCGCAGCCCCACGTAGAGGGTGGCCAGCGACGTGCCCGCGCTCACGCTGGTGGGGTCTCGCGCCAGCATCTCCGCGAAGGCGCGCGCGGCCGTCTCCAAATCGCCGCGCGTGCGCGCGTGGTCGGCCCGCCGCGCCTGGACGCCAGGGCAGTTCTGCTGCGCCTCCACGAGCGCGTCCGAGCGCTCCACCGCGTCGCGCCGCCGCGCCAGGTTGTACTGGAGCCCCAGCGCCTCACACAGGTTGGGCTGAATCTGCAGCGCCGCCGCCAGCGACTCCTCCGCCAGCGCGTCCACGTCCAGCGTCAGCGCCGCGCGCGCCCGCATCAGGAACAGCGGGAAGCCCGGGGGCTGCACGGCCTCGCTCGCCGTCTTCAGCGTCTCCAGCGCGGAGGCGGGCTGGCCGTCGTCCATGAAGAGGTCCGCGCGCAGGAGCAGCGCGCCCACGTTGCCCGGGTCCTTGGGCAGGAGCGCTTCCAAGTCCCGCGTGGCCCGACCGCGCGCCACCTTGGCGGGCACCGTGCGGTCCGCGGCCGCCAGCTCCGCGCGCAGCGACAGCAGCGCGGGCGTCGTGGCCTCCACGTCCGCCATCAACCGGCGCGCCCCGTCCGCGTCGCGCGACAGTCCGTCGCGGGCCGCGAGCACGGTGGACAGCAGGTCTCCGGCCTCACCGGACAGCGCGTCCTTCAGGCTCTGCGTCGTGGGGTACACGCCCACGGCCTCGGACGTCTTCGGCGCGCTGCCCCAGGACGCGGGGGCCGCGCCCGTGGCGGCGGTGAAGCGCACGTTGGAGGGCCGGCCGTCGGCGCGCATCAGCGAGAAGGACAACACGCCGGAGGTCGCGCCCTTGAGCTGGCGGACGATGAAGCGGTGCTTGCCCGCGGGCAGCGTCACGGCGCGGGTGGTGACGGTGCTGGTGGCCCGCTCCCAGCCCCGGCGCTCCATGAGCGGCGCGCCGTCCACGAGGAGCTGGTGGGTCGCGGCGCTCACCGAGCGCGCCACGTAGGTGGCCGCCTCCGGCACCTCCGCGTCGAAGGCCATGAGGTAGACGTCGCCCTCGCCAGGCTCGCCCGCCAGGTCCAGCCGTCCGTCCGGCGCGAGCAGCTTGCGCGGCGTCACCGTCCCGAAGGCGCCGGTGAAGGGGCCCGCGAGCGAGCCGTCCTGCTTCGTGGGGAACGGCTCATCCCAGGACAGGACGTGGAAGGCGGAGAAGGGGCCCACGAGCGTCGCCTCGGACACGCCGCCCAGCTCCCGCAGCACCGCGTCGCGCGCCTTCGTGTCCCCGCGCGCCACGGCGACGGACAGCCGCGCGCCGCGCAGCAGGTAGGCCGTCTCTCCAGTGGCGCCCGCGCCGAGCGCCTGCTGCGCGGCCTTGAGGATGGCGTCATCCAGCGGCGGCGCGGTGCCCACGGTGTCCAGCACGTAGCGCGCGGCGATGAGGGCCAGCGGGTGGGTGGGTGCGCGCGTCACCAGCTCCAGCGCGGCGGTGAGGGCCCGGTCCGGCCGTCCCGCGCGCCGCGCGAGCAGGTGCTGACCGATGAGCGCGTACGGGTCCCCCGGGTCCTTGGCGATGGCCGCGTCGAAGCGCTGCTGCGCCTGGACGGAGTCGCCCGCGAGCAGGTGCGCGTGGAAGCCGGCGAACGCGAGCGTGCGCGCCTCGTCCGAACCGGACTGGGCTTTCTCCGCGGCGGACTCCAGCACGCGCGGCGCGATGCTGGCGGAGGAGGGGGAGTGGGAGCAGCCCGAGAGGCCGGCGACGAGAGCGAACGCGGTCAGGCCGCGGCGGAAGGTGCGCATAGGAGGGTCGAGGGATAATGCAATCCCCCGTCACTGGCCATATTCCCCTGCGAGTCTCTGTCCGCTTCGAGTGCTCGGAAGGGGGCTAGCGGCGCTTGCCGTTCTTCGGCGCGGGCTTGGCGGGCTGCTTCTTGGGGGGAGGGGGCGGCGCCTTCTTGGGCACCACCGCCTTGGCGGGCACCGCGACGGCCACCGTCTTCACCGGCGGGGGCAGCGGGGTGGGCACCGGGGCCGTGGTCCCCCCGGGCGGGGACTGCTTCAGCACGTAGGTGATGCCGGCGACGCGGCAGGTGGCCTCCATGCAGCCGAAGCCGGGGAAGGGCGCGTCGCCGAACTGGTCCATCCAGCCGATGCCGAGCACCAGCGGCTCGAAGATGGCCCGACGGTCCTTGCCGGTGCCCATGAAGGCCTCCAGCCGGCCCTCGGCGTCCACAGCCAGCTCCAGCGACACCGGGCCGCTTCGGGGCGACTCCATGCCCAGCATCGCGCCCCGGCGCTCACCCAGCGCCCACTCCAGGCGCAAGGGCTCGCCCACTCCGTTGTGCACCAGCGCCACGTAGCGGCCGGTGCTTCCCGTCAGCAGCATGGCCACGGTGGGGGGCGCAGAAGGCTGGTACAGGCTGAACATGTCCCGCAGGCGGCGCTCCCAGGTGGGCGGCGGCGCTTCGGTGAGCAACTGGCCCGTCAGGCTGAGGATGTCTCCCTCCCGTCGCGTGACGTCCACGCGCACCCGCCCCACGCCCGTCGTGTCGTCCTGCCAGGGGAACACGAGCGTCTTGTCCTCGAGGTTCACCGGCCTGCCGGCGACCACGAGGCTCTGCTCGGCGAGGCCCTCGCCCAACGTCACCTTGCGGCGCTCGGGACCTGCTTCCTCCCGCCCGGGCACGGGCTGGATTCGCGGCTCGCCCAGGTACGCCATGATGGTGGCGCCCGGTGAGGTGGGAACGCGCCGCTCGCCGCTCAGGTAGAACGCGGTGCCCAGCACGAAGCTCGCCGCCAGCACCATCAGCACGGCGACCGTCTGCATCACGACGCGCACGACCTTGCGCACGCCCGCCTTGACGCGCTGCACGCGCGTGAGCTTCACCGGCAGCATCGACGGCAGGCTGCCAGGGACGAGCAGCTCCAGGTCCGCGATGAGCGCCGCGACCGACGGGTAGCGGTCCTCCGGGTCCGGCTTGAGGCACTTGGTGACGATGCTGTCGACGCGCGGGTCCAGCCCCGGCTTGCGCTGGGACGGCGGGTCGAACGTGCCCAGCGGCACCTCGCCGGTCAGCCACTCGTAGAGGATGACGCCCAGCGAGAAGATGTCCGCGCGCGCGTCCGCGTTCTTCGCGTCCACCCGCTGCTCCGGCGCCATATACGACAGCGTGCCCATGGACACGTGCGTGGACGTCAGCGCGTAGCGCGAGGAGGGACTCGCGTCGTCCAGGAACGAGGCGAGCCCGAAGTCGGACACCTTGGCGATGCCACCCGCCTGCTGGTCCAGCAGGATGTTCTCCGGCTTCAGGTCGCGGTGGATGACGCCTCGGCCGTGCGCGTACTCAATCGCCCGGCAGATTTCGAGCATCCGCCGCAGCGCGCCGAAGATGTCGAGCTGGGGGGCGCGGATCAACTCGCGCAGCGACGGCCCGTCCACGAACTCCATCACCAGGTAGTAGGTGACGTCCGTCTTCCCCTTGTCGACGATGGAGACGACGTTGGGGTGGCTCAGCGCGGCGAGGGCCGCGGCTTCCTTCTGGAAGCGCGCGATGAAGGACGGGTCCTTGGCCAGCTCCGCGTTGAGCAGCTTCACCGCCACCGTGCGGCCCAGCGACAACTGGGTGGCCTTGTGGACCTCTCCCATGCCTCCGGTACCCACGAGTTTTTCGAGGCGGTAACCGCTGATGAGATCCGGGGAACGGGTCCGGCTTATCGCCGTCGGGTCAATGGAGGACATGGCGGTAGGGCAGGGGGGCCGCCAGGGTAACAGAAACGCTCGGCGGAGGTGTCCACGCGCGAGAGAGGGGGTCGCCGATGCCCAGGCTGCCCGGCGACCAGGGGAGCGACTTCGAGTCTCAGTGCCCCGAAGCCGGAGTGCGACCCACCGCCGCGCGCAGGCTGGTGCGGACCTGATCCAACGACGAGCGCATCTGCCCGTGGCGCACCGACGCCGCCACCGCCCGCGCCAGCGACTTCAAGAGCGATACCTCTTCCGGCTTCCACGCCCGGGGACGGCGGCAGTCCTCGAAGACCGCCACACCCCACCACTGCTGGCGCGAGGGGTTGATGGGGCACAGGAGGATCGACTGCGTTCCCTGGCGCTCCAACAAGTCCCTCATCATGGGCGGCGCGTCACGGGTGGGGCACGCCACCACCATTCCCGCCTCCAGCATGTCCACCCAGCCCGGCGCGAAGTCCCGGAAGGAGAAGGCGCGCAGCACGGGGTTGGCCAGCGCGGACGCGGTGGGCGGCTCCGCCCAGGCGTAGCGCAGGTCCGTCACGAACCGGCCGTACGTCTGCTGCGTGCGGTTCTCGAAGATGTACGCCCGGTCCACGCCCAGCGCATGGCCGACCATCCCCAGGGACTCGACGGCGGTGCTGGGCCCGAGCCCCTTCTCCAGCAAGAGCTTCGAGGCTTCCGACACCTTCGAGAAGGCTTCCACCATGGGGTGACTCCAGGAAAAGACGAATTGCAACGGGTTCCGCAAGTATCCGGAACGGACTGTCATCCTCTGAAGTCACATTAAGCGCGATTACTGTGTTTCTGTCAAATCCCAGTTTTACTGAAAGTCAAGAGTTCGTGCCGCAGACAATGACCCAGGAGGGGTGTAGATGACACAGGTGCTTTTCCGAGCAGGCTGGGCCGGCGACGGAGTGTCCGGGGCAGGACAGACCCTGAAAATGCCACGAGGGCGCCCCCTTGGAAGGGCACCCTCGTGTGGATTCCTCAGAACGAGGAAGTCGAGACTACTTGGTCTCGGCGGCGGTCTCGGCCTTGGGGGCCGCCTTCTTGGCCTTCTTGCCAGCCTTCGGCTTGGCCTCGGCGGCGGCGGGCTTGGCCTCCTCGGCCTTCACCTCGGCGGCGGGCGCGGGCTGCGCCTCGGCGGGAGCCGCGACGGGCGCGGCGGCGGCCGGCTTGGCCTCGGCGGCGGGGGCGGCGGCGGGAGCCGGGGTGTTGGCAAACGCGGTGGCGGCGGCGAGCAGGGCGGCGGCGAACACGGTCTTCATGGAAAGCTCCGTTGAGGGGGGACGACGCGAGATTGCGCCGTATCAGCGGGCAGGCGCTTGAGCAGCACGCGTGCCAGCGGCCTCTTCCGAGTGAGGCGCGGCGCTCGCGGGCCGGGTGCTGGGGAGAAACTCCTCAGTTGAAGCTCCAACATTGGGGGCTTGCTCCCCAGACAGGCACTTGTCGCTTTGACGACACCGGGGCACTTGAGCAAGCTTCGCGGCCATCCTCGGCGAGAGGGTATGGGCCCGTGGCACCTCGTCGTCGCGAATCTCTCGCGACCGCGGCGCGGGAGAGACGGTGTATGCGGTTCCTGTGGTTCGCGACGGCTGTGGCGTGGCTGGCGACGGGGTGCGCGCGAATCACGCCTGAGCGCCTGGAGGCGCAGGTCCAGGAGACCTTGCGCTGGCAGCGCGAGTACCAGGTGGAGCGGGAGCGCACCGAAGCGGTGGCGATGCGACTGGCGGCGCTGGAGGCGACCATCGAGCGGCTGACGCAGGAGCGCGCCGAGGTGGAGCAGGGCCGGCTGGCGCTGATGGAGGAGCTGGTGCGCACGGAGGCGGACCGGCACGCGCTGGAGGAGCACAACACGCAGCTGCTCGCGCGCGAGCGGGAGCTGAACGAGCTGCGGGAGATGCACGAGCAGCTCTCCGACGTCTTCTATGAGTCAGCGTTGGAGCGGGCGCGGCGGCGGCTGCCGTCGGCCCGGCAGCCGGACGCCCCTGAAGCAGGCGACGGGACGGCGGTGCCTTGACGGAGGGCTGGGTCCTCGGGCCCGTGCCGCCGTGGTAGAGGTCGGACCCTGGTGAGCTCCCGGACGTCCATTCGCGGTTATCGCGCAGGCTTCTTCTTCGTGGTGGCCCTGCTGTCCGCCGTCACGGCCTTCACGCTGTGGACGGAGGTCCGCACGGGCACGCAGGTGGACGCGCTGGTGCAGGAGGCGCTCGAGCGCGCCAGCCTCATCGGCCGCATCCGCGTGGACGCGCTGTCGCTGGAGTCCGCCATCGAGGCGCACATCCGCGCCACGGACGACGCCGAGCGCAAGGCCGCGGACGCGGTGATGGAGGAGATTCTCACCGACATCCGCTTCGCCTCGGAGGCGTACACGCGCAACCTGCCGCCGGGCGACAAGGCGGTGTGGGAGCGCTTCAACGCGGCCTGCCAGGGGTTGGCGGACCAGGTGCGCGCGGCGGCGGTGTTCTCCCAGCGGCGCGAGGCGGACCGGGCGCGCCGGCATCTGGCCGAGCGCATCCGCCCGGTGGCCGCGCAACTGGACGCGCTGGGCGGCTCGCTGTCGGAGGAGAACGCGAACGAGGCGCGCCGGCTGGTGGGGCGCCTGGCGGACCTGCGCGTGCGCAACACGGCGCTGGGCGCGGGCACCACGCTCCTGGCGATGCTGCTGTCCATGCTGGTGGGGTGGCACATCACCACGCTGCTCAAGCGTCAGGACGCGACGATTCACGGCCAGCTCGCGGAGCTGGGCCGGCACAACGAAGAGCTGGATTCCTTCACGCGTCGCGTGGCGCATGACCTCATCAGTCCGCTGGCGCCGCTCAAGGGCTACCTGACGCTCATCCGTCGCACGGGCGCGGTGAAGGACGCGGGCGCGCTGGAGATGCTGGCGCAGTGTGAGTCGAGCGCGGTGCGCATGGGTGAGCTGATTGAAGCGCTGCTGCGCTTCTGTCGAGCGGGCACGCGCGGCGAGCGCACCGTGGGCGAGCTGGACACGGCGGTGACGACGGTGTTGCTGGAGGTGGCGCAGACGGCGGCGGCGCAGGGCGTGGCGCTGGAGCGGACGCTGCAAGCGGGCGTGGCGGTGGATTGTCCGGGGCAGTTGCTGCAAGTCACGGCGCGCAATCTCCTGACGAACGCGGTGAAGTACACGGCGGGCCGGCCGGAGCCACGGGTGACGGTGAGTGTGTCCACCGAGGGGACGGACGCGGTGTTGGAGGTGGTGGACAACGGCATCGGCATGGGGCCGGTGGCGATGGCCTCGCTGTTCCAGCCGTTCTTCCGCGCGCCGGAAGTCCGCTCGTTGCCAGGGCATGGGTTGGGCATGGCCACCACGAAGCGCGTGGTGGAGGCGCACGGTGGGACGTTGACGGTGCGTTCGGAAGAGGGGAAGGGCACGCGCGTGGTGGTGCGCTTCGCGCGCGTGACGCGGCCGACGGTGGGGAGCACCGTCGAGTCCGTGGAGTCGTCCACTGCTTCCGCGAATCGCAAGGTGGCTTCATGAGTACATCCCGCATCCTCGTCGTGGACGATGACCCTCAGGCGAGGGACTTGCTCCAGCGGTTGCTGGGGCCCCTGGGCGCGGTGTCGCAGGCGGCGCACCCGAAGGCGGCGCAGGAGAAGCTGGCGGAGGGCTCGTTCGACCTGGTGCTGACGGACATGGCCATGCCCGAGCCGGGCGATGGCCTCAAGGTGTTGCAGGAGGTGAAGGCGCACCTTCCGGACACGCCGGTGATTGTGGTGACGGCGTTCGGCAACATCGAGGGCGCGCTGGACAGCATCCAGTTGGGGGCCTTCGACTACCTGGCCAAGCCCTTCGACGTGGACGCGATTCTGCGCGTGGCGCGCCGGGCGCTGGAGCAGAAGCGGTTGGTGGAGGAGAACCGCTCGCTGCGCCAGCACGTGGACCGCAGCGCGCTGGTGGGGCGCAGCCCGGCGCTGCTGGAGGTGTACAAGCAGGTGGCCCGCGCGGCGGCGAGCAACGTGCCGGTGCTGATTACGGGCGAGACGGGCACGGGCAAGGAGATGGTGGCGCGGGCGCTGCACAATCGCTCGCCTCGCTCCAACGGTCCGTTCATCCCCGTGGACTGCGGCGCCATCACCGAATCGCTGATGGAGAGCGAGCTGTTCGGCCATGCGAAGGGCAGCTTCACCGGCGCTTCGGGCGCGCGGCGGGGGGTGTTCGAGGAGGCGAATGGCGGGACGCTGTTCCTCGACGAGATTGGCGACGTGGGGATGAAGGTGCAGTCGCAGCTCCTGCGCGTGTTGCAGGAGGGCGAAATCCGGCGCGTGGGTGAGAGCGTGCCGGTGAAGGTGGACGCGCGCGTCGTCGCGGCGACGAACCGGGACTTAAAGGAGCGGGTGGCGGAGGGAGTGTTCCGCGAGGACCTGCTGTACCGGCTGGACGTGGTGCACCTGCACCTGCCGCCCCTGCGCGAGCGGCGCGAGGACATCCCGGCGCTGGTGGTGCACTTCGCGTCGCGACATGCGCGGGGCGGAGTGAGCCCGGTGGTGACGTCGGAGGCGATGTCGCGGCTGACGGCCTACGACTGGCCGGGCAACGTGCGGCAGTTGGAGAACGTGGTCGCGCGGGCCCTGGCGCTCAACGTGACGGGCGTGCTGGGGCCACAGGACTTCCCGGAGCCGATTGGCGATGCGCCCAAGCGACTGACGGGGCTGGCGGGGGACATGCCGAGCCTCGCGGAGCTGTCGCGGCGGTACGCGGCGCACGTGCTCCAGGCGGTGGGCGGCAACAAGAGCGAGGCGGCGCGGCTGCTCGATGTGGACCGCAAGACGCTCTACAAGCTGCTGGAGGCGTCGGGCGCGGAGGCGGAGTCGTAGGGCCGAGAGGCGTTGCCGCCGTCTGGCTGAGTCGGCGGTGCTTTGCCTCCGAGGGAATCGGAGCGGTGCCGCGCATGGCTCGGGGGCAGCGTTCGTGAGAGGCGAGGCGGAATGCGCGGCTTCGACACTGCCTGAAGGAGTCGGAGCGGTGCCTCGCATGGCTTGGGGGCAGCGTTCGTGAGAGGCGAAGCGGGATGCGCGGCTTCGACACTGCCTGAAGGAGTCGGAGCGGTGCCTCGCATGGCTCGGAGGCAGCGTTCGTGAGGGGCTCCGAGAGGCGGCGAAGCGGGATGCGCGGCTTCGACACTGCCTGAGGGAGTCGGAGCGGTGCCTTGCGTGCCGTGGCGACCGCCTGGTTCGTCACCGTTCAGGTGAGGACCCTTCGGTGCGTGTCATTCCGCTGCGCCTGAGAATGAACGTCGTGGGCGCATGACGTCACGTCGGTGGAGTGCGCCAACGCTGCGATGCGCCTTGTGCTGGGTGGGGCCGGTTTCGCAGACTCCGCGCCGTGAACGCGCGCTCCCTGTCGACGCTGGCTCTTCTCCTTGCTTCCACGCAGACGGCTTGTGTCTCGCAGCAGAAAGGTCGTGAGGACTCACCTTCGGACGAGCCGGGGCCCCCGGCTCGACTGTGGCGGCGCAGCGCCGTAGAGCGCGACTTCGAGCGCTTCACGCGCGAGGGCACCGCGCTCACCGGGGATGGAGCGTTGGTGCTGGACGCGTCGGCGCGGACGGACAGCGTGCCCGTTCCCACGGGACGTAACGAGGACGGTGGCACGCGCTATCACGAGGCAACCTACCGGCTGGGGAGCGCCGTCTCCGAGGTCCAGCTCGTGCCGGGCGGCTTCACCAGCGTGGTGCCGTCCTTCGATGCGCAGACGCCTCCGGGCACCTGGGTGAAGGTGACGCTTGCCGCGCGCATCGAGGGCGCCTGGACGAAGGACTACGAGCTGGGCGTGTGGGCCTTCGACAAGGTGCCCGTGGCCCGGCACAGCGTGGACGGGCAGGGGGACGCGGACGGTCAGGTGTACACGGACACGCTCAACCTCAAGCGTCGCGCGGATGCGCTGCGGATGACGGTGTGGCTGTTCTCGTCGCAGCCGGAGGCCACGCCTCGGGTTCGCGCGCTGACGGCGGCGGTGAGCGACAAGCAAGGTGTCGTCGCGGATGCGTCGTCGGACCGGGCGGCCTGGGGCACCGTGCTGGAGGTGCCCGGCCACTCGCAGATGCTGTACCCCGAGGGTGGCCCCGTGTGGTGTTCGCCCACGTCCACCACGATGTTGCTTGGGTACTGGGGGCGGAAGCTGGGGCGGCCCGAGCTGACCACGACGGTGCCTTCGTCCGCCGACCGGACCTATGACTGGGTCTACAAGGGGACGGGCAACTGGGCCTTCAACACGGCGTATGCCTCCGCCATCGGTGACGGGGCGCTGCACGGCGCGGTGTTGCGCCTGGATGGCTTCGCGCAGGTGGAGCGGCTCATCGCCGCGGGCATTCCGGTCAGCATCAGCATCGCCTACGAGGAGGGGGAGCTCACCGGCTCGCCCGTGCGCAGCTCGGATGGGCACCTCATCGTGCTGAAGGGCTTCACGCCCGAAGGCGATGTCGTGTGCAATGACCCCGCGTTCAAGACCGACGAGACGGTGTCCGTGACGTACAAGCGCGACGAACTCTGGCGCGCGTGGCAGCACTCGCGGGGCGCGGCCTACGTGCTCTGGCCTTCCGGCACGGCGTTCCCCGCGGAGGTCATCGGACTGCTGCGCTGAACCGGTGACCCCGTTCCGGGCAACGCCACGGTCCGGGGCGCCGAGAGTTCATCGCGTCGGGCGCGCGTTCATCGCGTCGGGCGCGCGTTCATCGCGTCGGGCGCGCGCTTATCGCGCCGGGCTCGCGCTCATTGCGCCGGGCTCGCGTTCATCGCGCCTCGTGTCACACGGAGGGCGCGGGCTCGAAGTAGTGGCGCTCGGCGAGGTCGGCGAGCAGCCCCGGATGTGTCGGCTGCCAGCCCAGGAGGTCGCGCGTGTGCGCGCTGGACGTGGGGTTGTCGAGCTGGGCGAAGGCGGCGAGGAATCCGAGGTAATTGCTCGCATCTCCAGTCGAGACGCTCCTGGCCGGTAGTCCGAGGCCACGGCCGATGGCCTCGGCGATGTCGCGAAAAGAGATGCCTTCCTCGGCGACCCCGTGGATGCGAGAGCCCGCGGGCGCGACCTCCAACGCCAGTCGGTAGAGTCGCGCCGCGTCGAGCGTGTGCAGCGCCGGCCAGCGGTTGGCGCCGTCCCCGACGTAGGCGGCGAAGCCGTTCTTTCGCGCCATGGTGATGAGCGACGGGACGAAGCCCTGATGGTCGAGCGAGCTGTGCACCGTCGGCGCGAGGCGGATGACGGAGGACCGGACGCCGCGCTTTCCGAGCGCGACCACCGCATTCTCCGCGTCGATGCGGGGGCCGCCCGCGAGCGCATCATGTTCGGTGCCAGGGCGACCGAGCACGGCATGAGCCAGCGCGAGCGTCCCCGCCGTGCCCACGAACGGCTTGCCGGAGCCCTCGAGCACCGCGCTCATCGCCTCGATGGCGCGGAGGTCGGCCATCACCGCACCCGCATAGTCGCCGGTGAAGGCCACGTCATGCTTGAACGCGAGGTGGATGACGCCATCCGCGGTGGCAGCGGCCTCCCGCAGACCTTCGAGGTCATCGAGGTTGCCTCGCCGCACCTCCGCGCCAGCGGACCTCAGGGCGGCGACCGAGGAGTCGGAGCGGGCGAGCCCGACGACCTGGTGGCCGGCCGAGAGCAACTCGCGGATGACCACGGAACCGATGTGTCCCGATGCACCCGTGACAAAGACGCGCATGTGAACCTCCGATGTCAGAAGCTGACATGACTTCTAACACCTGATGTCAGTCGCTGCAATCAGGTAGGGTGGCGCCATGGGTCGTTGGGAACCGAACGCGCTCGAGCGCCTGCAAGACGCCGCGATGCAGCTGTTCCAGGAGCGCGGGTACGACCGCACGACGGTGGAGGAGATCGCCGCGCGTGCGGGGCTCACCGAGCGGACATTCTTTCGCTACTTCGCCGACAAGCGAGAGGTCCTGTTCTCGCGCTCGAAGGAACTCGAGGCGCTCATCGTCAACGCCATCGCGGATGCTCCGAAAGGGATGGCTCCCATCGATGTTGTCGCCGCCGCGCTCGAGGCCCTCTCGCCGGGATTCGAGGAGCGCCGTGAGCATGCATCCAAGCGACAACCCCTCATCTTGGCGCACGCGGAGCTGCGGGAGCGCGAGCTGATCAAACTCGCGTCACTCGCCTCGGCGATGGCGGAGAGCCTCCGGGGACGTGGCGTCGAGAAGACGGTGGCCAACCTGGTCGCCGAAGCGGGCATCGCCATCTTCAAGAGCGCGTTCGAGCGTTGGGTCGAGGACACGAAGAAGCACGAGCTCGCGCATCATGTGCGCGTGGCACTCGCGGAGCTGCGGCTCATCACCGCCGGAGCGAGCGTGGCTCCTTCCTCGCCACTCCCGACCAGGAAGGCACCGCGACGCAGCCGCTCCACCTCCCGGTAGGCTCGAGGAGCGCGGGGCCGAGTGACGCGGGATATGTCTCACGTGAGACATGTCTCGGGGTATCCGGGGCCATAGGGGATTCCTCTCGTGCGGGAGACGGGCAGGGCCCCTCCATTCCGTTGCATGTGACATCCACCGTCAGGACCGCACGGATTACGCACCCGCGCGGAGTCGCGCGCAGGCGGCCCCACCTCGGACGACGTTGAGCAAGCGGGCGAGCCCTCGTACCGTGTCGTCCACATGCGACGTTGGCTTCAGCTCGCCCTTCTCCTGCCTGGAATCGCCTGCACGCCTTCGTCGAAGACGGAGGATTCCCCCTCTCCCATTGAAGGTGTAGCGCCGAGCCCGTCCCTCCCCACGACAGGCAATCCCTCCGCGCCCACGGAGTTCGTCCAAGAGGGCGGAGGGAAGCACGCAGTCCCGTCGTCTCTCCCCACGGAAGCGCCGACCGTGGCGGGAACCCCGGTGTCGCCTCCTACGGATGCGATCGTCCAGGGGGGGCCAGTGGCGCCCTCGACCGTGGCGGGAGGCGCTGGCGCGCCGACCTCGGGCGGGAGTGTCCAAGCGACTCCGGAGGCATCCTCGGCTCAGCCTCCGACGGTTGCGGGAAGCTCGGTGTCTCCGATCTTGGGCGGGAGTGTCCAAGCGACTCCGGTGGCACCCTCGGCTCAGCCTCCGACAGTCGCGGGAAGCTCGATGTCTCCGACGTCGAGCGCGACCATCCAAGGGGGTGCTGTGTCTCCCATGGCAGAGGTTCCGACCGTCGCTGGAAGCACGGTGTCGCCTCCCTTGGGCGGGAGTGTCCAAGCGACTCCGGTGGCATCCTCGGCTCCGCCTCCGACGGTCGCGGGAAGCTCGATGTCTCCGACGTCGAGCGCGACCATCCAAGGGGGTGCTGTGTCTCCCATGGCAGAGGTTCCGACCGTCGCTGGAAGCACGGTGTCGCCTCCCACGGGAGCGACTGTCCCAATCAGTCCAGCGGCTCCGACGGTAGAGGCTCGGCCCGGTGTGGTGTCGCCCTCCGCGGGGGCGAACGGTGCTCAGGTCGCGGGCACGACGGTTCCCGCGGGAGATGCCGCCGTGCCCGCTCATAGCCCCGTGCCGAACGGGCTCACCTCCGCTGAGACAGTCGGCTCGGAAGACGGTGGCACGCCACGGTCCGGAGTGGCGGGAAGCCAGGCTCCCGTGGCCTCCACTCCGGGAGACCTGCTCGCCGCCTGGAATCGGACCGCGCCCGTGCTCGACACGGATGGGGGCCCCTCGCGTCCGGCTTCCGCCGCGCGTCCAGGCTCGGACTCCCGCGACTCGGAGGACGACTCCTCCGCGCACGACGAGCCCTCGCTCGCCATCGACCCCGCGCTCAGCGCGATGCCCAAGCCCGAGCGCCACGAGGACGCCCCCATCGTGGACCCCGAGGAGTCACCGCCTCCACCCGCCGAGCAGCTCGTCGTCATCCCCGACAAGCGGAACCCGGGCGTGGAGCTGGTGCTCGGCCCGGATGGTGAGCCGCTGGAGGACACCAGCCTCGTGCTCGACGACCCATCCCTGGAGCCCGACGAAGACACCTCCGGCACCCCCACTGCCAGCGGCGCGGACGCGGGCACCGAGCCCGTCGCGATTCCCTATCAGCCCGACGCGGGCTCGCTGCGCGTGCGCCGCTCCATCGCGGTCCGCTCCGCGCCTCGTCAGGACGCGCCTCCCCTGGGCACCGTGGCCCAGGACATGCGCGTGCTCTGGAAGGGCGAGACGGCCATGCGTGGCCCCGAGTGCGAGACCTGGGTGGAAATCCAGCCCCGTGGTTGGGTCTGCGAGCGCTACCTGGAGCGCAACTTCCGCGAGCCTCGCGTCAGGGATTTGCCCCGCCTGCGCGAAGGCGAGCTGACACCCGGCACCTATGCCCGCGTCGTGGGCAAGCGCGTGCGCGCCTACCCGAGCCTCGCCCTGGCCCGCTCGCGCAGACGGGGTGTGCTGCTGAAGGGCTCGGTGACGGTGCAGCTGCGCGGACAGGTGCGCGTGGGTCGACGCACCTTCTGGCGCACGACGGATGGCCAGTACCTGGAGGCCCGCGTCCTGCGCGAGTACCGGCCCTCCGCCTTCGTCGGCGTGGACGCGGACCAGCTGTCGGAGCTGTCCTCGCCCTTCGCCTGGGCCCAGTCGCGCGTGAAGCCCACGGCGCCCATCGAGGTGAAGGTGGCCCCTGACGCGAAGGCCGCTCGGGAGACGGTGCTGCCCCCGCGGACCCTGGTGGCCGTGCGCGAGCTGTCTCCCGACGGCAACTGGGTGCTCATCGCGGAGGACCACTGGGTGGCGCGCGAGGACCTCCACGTCGCCTGGTTCACCCACGCACCCCCCGGTGTGGAGCCCGGCGCGCGCTGGCTCGACGTGGACCTGGATGCCCAGGTGCTCGTCGCGTACGAGGGCGAGCGCCCCGTCTACGCCACGCTCATCTCCTCCGGTAAGCCCGGCACGGACACCCCCGAGGGCCTCTACCGCGTGTGGATCAAATTCGCGGAGGCCGACATGACGGGCAACGGCACCGCGGGCAATGACACCTACCGCGTGGCCACCGTGCCGTGGACCATGTTCTTCGAGGAGGACTACGCGCTGCACACCGCCTACTGGCATGACCGCTTCGGCGAGCCGATGAGCCACGGCTGCGTCAACCTCGCGCCCAGGGACGCTCGGGCCCTCTACGGCTGGGCCGCGCCGGAGGTCCCCACCGGCTGGTCCATGGTGCACGCCACGCCCGAATCGCCCGGCTCCTGGGTGCGCATCCGGGGGCAGGCGCGCATCCCCCTCAAGGAGCGCAAGGTACGCGTCGTCGCCAGCACGCGCGGACTGCGCTGACGCTCAGCCCACCACCGACACGGTGACGCGTCGGCGGTGGGGCGAGGCGCGGTGCTCCCAGACGTAGACGCCCTGCCACGTCCCCAGGCTCGCCGCGCCGTCCTTCACCGGAATGCTCAGCGAGTTCTGCGTGAGCACCGTGCGCACGTGCGCGGGCATGTCGTCGGGCCCCTCCGCGTCGTGCACGAAGAGGGGGTCCCCGTCCTTCACCAGCCGCGCGAAGAAGGACTCCAAATCCCGGCGCACGTCGGGGTCCGCGTTCTCACACAGAATCAGGGACGCGCTCGTGTGGTGGAGGAACACGGTGCACAGGCCCTGCTTCGCGCCGCTGTCCGCCACCGCTTGCTGCACGTCCCGGGTGATGTCCGTGAAGCCGCGCCCCTGCGTGGGCACCGTGAACTCCTTCGCGTGGTACATGCCTCAGTCCCCCAGCCGCGCCTTCAGGAACGCAGCCAGCCGCTCCAGTTCCTCGACGTCCAGCGTGTGCGGTCCATCGAAGGGGAAGAAGTCCACGGACAGCCCCGACTGCACCAGCGCGTCGCGCAGCCGCTCGCCCGTCGCGAAGGGCAGTACGTCATCGTGACGGCCGTGGCCCTGGAACACCGGCAGCCCTTGCCGGGCCTGGGCCTTCTGCTTCCACTCCGCCTCCGCGATGAGTGTGCCCGACAGGATGAACAGCCCGGCCGGCCGTTCCTCCAGCCGCAGGGCCACGTCCGTCGTCACCATGCCGCCCTGGCTGAAGCCGCCCAGGACGATGCGTCCATAGGGCAGCTTCGACGTGGTCGACAACGCGTCCACCACGGACATGAGGGCTCGACGGGCGGCGGGAAGCCCCTCGGGCACTTCCTTCGAGTAGGCCTCCCAATCCCGCATCTGTCCGCGCATGAAGGCCTCGGGCAGGTGGAACCAGGCGCGCCCCTGGGGCATGCCCCACTGGGCCATCGTCAGCGGGCCGGCGGGAACGACGAAGCGCACGCGCTCCGCCAGCACCGGCTCCATGGCCATCAGCTCCGGCACCAGCGACACCAGGTCCGTCCCCGCGGCGCCGAGGCCGTGGCAGAGAATCACCGCCAGGTCCGGCACGGTGCCCTCGGCGAGCCCGTCCACCACCTGGCAGTCCAGCTCGCCCAGGCGCGTGGCCACGCGTCGGAGGTTGCGTCGGTCCATCACTGCGCGCCGGCCGCGTCCGCGAGGGTAATCTTCTGGATGATGACGGGGTCCACAGGGCGGTCGCCCGGGCCCGTGGCGACCTTGGAGATCTTCTCCACGACGTCATAACCCTTCACCACCTCGCCGAAGATGGTGTGCTTGTTGTTGAGGTAGCTCGGCGTGGACGTGGTGATGAAGAACTGGCTTCCGTTGGTGCCCGGTCCCGCGTTGGCCATGGCCAGCAGGCCCGGCTTGTCGAACGTGCGGCCGCTCTGGAACTCGTCCGCGAAGCGGTAGCCCGGGTCACCGCGGCCGGAACCCGTGGGGTCTCCGCCCTGAATCATGAAGCCCGGAATCACGCGGTGGAAGACGACGCCGTCGTACAGCGGCTTGCCCGTCACGCGCTCACCGTTGCGAGGGTCCGTCCACGTCTTCTCACCCGTGGCGAGCCCCACGAAGTTGGACACCGTGTTCGGCGCGTCCTTGGAGAACAGCCGCACGACGATGGGGCCCTGGTTCGTCTCCAGCGTGGCCTGGATGTCCTGGCCGCCGTACGCCTTCTTCATCCACTCGCCCGGGCCTTCCGCTGCGGGCGCGGGGGCCTTGGGGGTGGCCGAGGCGGGGGTGGAACCACCCGTGGATTCCTTCTTCTCGGAGTCCTTGCAGGCGGCGACGGTGAGGCACAGGAGGAGGGCGCTGAGGATTCGGATGTTCATGGGGCGCGCAGATTACCCGACCTCCGCCGGATTACAGGGGGTTACGTCGTCCCGCGCGGGCAGGGCGTTGTCTGGGAGGCAAAATCGCCCGCCAGCGACCCGGGTCGACGCAACATCTGGAACCAGGGCACGATGATCCCCACAGAACACCCTGAATTGCGTCTGGAGTCCTGAGTTGGCGCCCATCGAGCCTCGTCCCACCGCCCCGAATTCCGCTCCCACCGCTCGGCCCGCACAGCCGTCGGCCGCGCCGCCTCCGGCGCCCCGGGCTGACGTCCTGGCGCCGCCCGCCGCGAGGTCGGACCGCTGGGAGCAGCTTGGCAACGAGGTGGCCCGGGGCACCAACGGGGTGAGGCAGTTCTCCGACGCGGTGGGCGCCACCCAGGTGCGTCGCACGCAGGGCCCCATCCGCTTCGGACCGCTCGAGACGGGGCTCACCGGCACCACCGTGGAAGGCGTGAACACCCGAAGCGCCCGCTGGGCCGGCGGCGTGTCCACGGCGGCCAGCGTGGCGCAGCTCCCGGGCGCGGCCTACCTGTCGTTCCGCGACGTGCGCGATGCCTTCCGCAACCCGTCCGGCGAGTCCGCCAACAGAGCGCTCGGCTCCGTGTCGGGCCTCGCGTCCACCGGCCTCAACGTGGCCAAGGGGGGCCTGGACCTCGCGGGCAACGTGAGCAACTTCCGCGCGGCGGCCAACGCGGCGCGCACCGCCTTCACGCAGGCCGCTCCGGAGGCCACGGGCGCGGTGGCGAACCGCGTGGCGACCTCCGCCGCGTCCGAGGCCGCGCAGGGCTCGTCCCGCCAGGTCACGCGTCACGCCGCCGCTCGCGCCGCGGGCGAGGGACTGGAGGACGCGGGCCGTCTGGGCGCCAACGCCGCTCGCACCGCGCTGCAGGGGGGCGGCACGGCCGTGGCCAGGGCCGCGGGCCGCTTCGCGCCGGGCCTCAACGTCGCCATCGCCGCCGCGGACACCGCCGCCGCCGCGAGCACGCTCGCGGACCCGAACGCCGCGGTGGGCAAGAAGGTCACCGCCGGAGTCACCGCGCTGGGCTCCATCGCCGCGGCCACCAACATCCCGGTGGTCAGCCAGGCGGGCGCCGTCGTCTCGACGGTGTCCAGCTTCGTGGGCGCGTTCTTCTAGGCGCCGCGCGCCTCCTCCGCTCTGTGTTATCCGGAGCTTCCGGAGCGGAGGAAGCATGACGTCCCAGAACGACCCGAAGGGTGGCGGTGCGCGCTCGCTGGCCGAGCTGCACGCGCTCGGAATCATGAAGCGCATGCCCGCGTCGCTGTCGCTGGGCAGCACCGAGCCTGTCTCCCTCCCCACCGTGCAGGCGCCGTCCCTGGAAGGGCTGACGGTGGCCGTGGTCGCACCCGGCCCCATCGACGAGCAGGCCCTGGTGGAGCGCTTCGATTCGCTGCGCCGCCAGCATGCCGACCGCCGTGAGCGCCTGGCGGGCGAGGCGGTGGGGCCCGACGACGAGGTGCTGCTGGACGTGCTCGGCTTCGCCGACGGCCGGCTCATCCCCTACTCCGCGCGGGAGAACTGGCGCGCGGAGGTCGCGCCAGACGCGCTGCTGCCCGGCTTCTTCGAGGCGCTGGTGGGCGCGAAGGTGGGCCAGTCCTTCGGCATCGAGCTGAAGCTGCCGGACACCTACGTGGTGGAGTCGCTGCGCGGCGTGACGGCGCGCTTCCTGCTCGACGTGAAGGCGGCCTCCGAGTTGAAGCTGTTGGAGGATGACTCGCCGGAGCTGCTCAAGCGCCTGGGGCTGGGCACCCTCACCGACGTGATGGCCCACCTGGGTGACACGCTCGCCCGCGAGCGCACCGAGGAGATGGACCGGCTCACCCAGGAGCGCGTGCTGGACGAAGTGGTGTCGCGCACGAAGGTGACGCTGACGCCCGCGCTGGTGGACGAGGAGATTCGCCGCCGCTGGGCGGAGACCGAACGGCCCCTGCTGATTCGCAAGGACTTCCAGCCGAACGAGCTTCAGGAGGCGCTGGAGGGTTGGCTCAGGGAGCCCCTCACCCGCGCGGACACGGAGCGACGGCTGACGTTGGCGCTGGCGCTGCGGGCCATCGCCGCGCGCGACCACGTGAAGCTCGCGAAGGGCGCCGTGGACGCGCTGGTGGCCGACCTGGCCGGGCTGTCCGGCGTCTCCCGCCAGGACCTCATCCGCGCGATGAAGGAAGACACCCTGCTGGCCAAGCGGGTGGAGGACCTGGCGCTGCACTTCGCCACCATCGACAGCGTGATGCGGCGCGTGTCGCTGACGCCGCCGACCTGACGTCGCGGCGGTTGTTTCAAGGCGTCTGGAGCGCCAGCGCCACCATCACCTCGGTGACATCGCCGGGGTGGTAGCGGCCCAGTCCCGGGAAGGCGCGCAGCGCGGCCTCCGCGTGGTCCATGTCGTCCAGTCGCACCACGCGCGCGCCGGGCACCTCCGCGTCCAGCGCGGTCACCATGCCGTCGGACGCGTAGCGGTAGCGCTCGTCCAGGTAGCGCTGGAGCGGATAGAGCGACGACAGGCGGGACAGCCGCGAGGTGGCCAGCGACACGGTGGGGATGTCCGCCGGGTAGGGGTGCTGGCGGATGAACGCCATGCGCTGGGGATAGGACAGCTCCTCCACCGAGCGGGACACCCCGTGGAACAGCAGCGGGAAGGCGAAGTCGATGAGCCTGCGCATGTCCGGCGTCGAGGCCAGGTCATGGGCAATGGACGAGCCGCCATAAGGCGCCTGGAGCGTCACCACCGCGCGCACCACCCGGCGCAGCTCCGGGTACAGGGCGAGCACGGCGGTGCACTCGACGCCGCCCTTGCTGTGGCCCACCAGCACCACCGAGCGGCCGAAGTGCTCCGCGTCCAGCAGCGCTTCGCGCAGCACCGCGACGTTGTCGAGCAGCAACCCCTCCGTGTCCACCGACGCCTCGAGCACGTCCAGGCCCCGGCGCTCCAGCCGCTGCACGTTGTCCAGCAGGTAGCCGGGCAGCTCGTCCCCCAGCATCCCGCGCACCAGCACGTACTGATGGCGCCGCGCCTCGTCCGGGAGCACGGGCTCGCCCTCGCGCACGGCTCGCAGCAGGTCGTGGAAGCGGCGGGTCAGGTCCACCGTGGGTGGAGTCATCCCCGCGGGCACGCGCTTGAGCCAGCCGGCCATGCCTCCACAGCCAGGGCCCCACCAGCGCGGCGCCGCGGGCAGTCCTCGGAGCCCCCGCGTCAGCCGGGCGATGGCACCCGGCTCGCGAGGCGGCGAGGGCGTGGAAATGGGGGGAGGGGGCGCGGGGACTTCGGGGGAGGACCGCTGCGTCATTTCACGCGGAAGCGTACCGGCAAGGGGTGGCGCGGCGCCAACATCCGGGGCCCTGGCGCGAGCGGCTTTCGTGCGTCGCCTCTCGTGCTAAGTAGTCCAGCAGAGGCGGGAGGACTTCGAAGCTGACCACCGGACAGGAGTGGCTGGTTGATGCGAGCGGCTGCTCGCCTGGATTGCTCAAGGACGCGGCGGCGTTGGCGGCGCTCTTCGAGGAGCTCCTCGTCCTGCTCGACTTGAAGGTCGTGGGCCAGCCGCAGTGGCACGTATTCCCCGAGCCCGGTGGCATCACCGGACTGACGCTGCTTGCGGAGAGTCACCTGGCCATCCACACCTTCCCCGAGCATGGCTTCGCCGCGCTCAATGTCTACTGCTGCCGCCCCAGGACGCGCCCCGACTTCGAGTCGCTGTTGGCGCGTCACCTGAAGGCGGCCTCCTGCGAGGTGCGGGAGCTGAAGCGGGGGGTGATGGCGTGAGTCAGGGGAGGTGTCCGTCGTGCGGCGCGGATGTGGAGTTCACCGCCGGTTCGGCGCAGGTGGTGGTGTGTGGCCACTGCCAGACGGTGGTGGCTCGCAAGGGCGCTGACTTCGAGGCGCACGGGAAGATTGGCCGCGTCGTCGTCACTGACTCGCCGCTCCAACTGGGCGCGGAGGGTCGCTACGCGCGCACGGCGTTCCAGGTCGTGGGCCACCTCCAGAAGGACCATGGCGCGGGCCCGTGGGACGAATGGTACGTGGAGTTCTCCGACGGCCGCACCGCGTGGGTGAGCGAGTCCGAGGGCGCCTTCCACCTGCTGTTGGAAGCGGGCGTGGAAGAGGGCGTGTCGCTGTCGGACCTGCACCCCGGTGAGCGGCTGCGCCTGCGCAACCGCGTCTGGGTGGTGGAGGAGCGCGGCCACGGCAAGGTGGTGGCCGCCGAGGGGCAGCTCCCCAGCGACGTGGACCCCACGCAGGACTCCTATTACGTCGACGCCACCGGCTCCAAGGGCGCCTTCGTCACGCTCGACTTCGGCACGCGGAACAAGGACCCGGAAGTCTTCATCGGCGAGCGGCTCAAGCTGGAGCAGCTCGGGATTCCCGCCGAGCAGCTCCGCCCGCGTGCCCGCCGCAAGGTGGACCTCCAGCAGGCGCGCTGCACCGAGTGCAACGGCCCCCTGGAGCTGCGGGCCCCGGACAAGTCCCTGCGCGTGGGCTGCCCGTTCTGCGGCGCGCTCCTGGACGTCAGCAAGGGCAAGCTGTCCTTCCTGCGGCTCCTGGAGAAGCCGGACCACGCGCCCATCATCCCCCTGGGGGCGAAGGGCACGCTGAAGAACACCGAGTGGATGTGCATCGGCTTCCTGGTGCGCTCCTGCACCGTGGAGGGCGTGCGCTACCCGTGGGAAGAGTACCTGCTCTTCCACAAGTCCAAGGGCTTCGTCTGGTTGATGCTCTCCAACGGCCACTGGGTGTTCCTGGAGCCGCTGGCGGCCGGTGACGTGGAGCTGTCACCCCTGTCGTCCGCGTACTTCGAGGGCCGCCGCTACAAGGCCTTCCAGAACGTCCACGCCGTCACGGAGAACGTGCAGGGCGAGTTCTACTGGGAGGTGACGGCGGGCGAGTACGCCGAGGCCGCCGAGTACGTGTCCCCGCCGTACTCCATCAACGTGGACTCCACCGAGGACGAGGTGACGTACACGTATGGCGAGTACCTGCAGCCCGAGGTGGTGAAGGAGGCGTTCAAGCTGAAGGAGGTGGGGCCGACGTACGGCATCCTCCCCAGCCAGCCCAATCCCCACGCGGCGGGCATGCGCTCCACCATGCTGTGGTCCTTCCTCTGGCTTCTGGGGCTGCTGGTGCTGTCGGGCATCTTCTCCGTGAACTCGAGGGAAGAGGTGGTGCTCCAGGAGAACGTGACGGTGCCCGCGGACGCGGCCTCTGGGACGCCCGCCGCGATGAAGTTCAGCGCGCCCTTCGAACTGACCAAGCGCGGCAACATGAAGGTGGAGGTCGCCGCGGGCCTCAGCAACGCCTGGATGGGCGTGCAGGGCGACCTGGTGAACCAGGAGACGGGTGACGTGGTGAGCTTCTACCAGGAGCTCAGCTACTACCAGGGCAACGACAGCGACGGTTTCTGGAGCGAGGGCAGCCCGAGCGACAGCCTGTACCTGTCCGCGCTTCCGGCGGGCAAGTACGTGCTGCGCACCACGGCGGCCTTCGACGCGTCACCCCGGCCGAGCGTGCGCAACTACAGCGTGAAGCTGGTGCACGACACGCCCAATGGCACCTGGCTCTGCGTGGCGCTGGTGCTGATGCTGCTGGCGCCGGTGTTCGCCTTCGTCCGCTCCCACGGCTTCGAGACGCGCCGGTGGGCGGACAGCAACCTGACGGAATAGACGCGCATGGCACGACACGGAGGCGCGGCATGAAGTGGTTCGGTGGACTGGTGCTGCTGGGTTACACGGCCATGATGATGTCCGGGTGGTCGCCCTTCACCAGTGAGGAGAGGGACCGTGTGCCGGGCAACGTGCGCCGAGGCCCGGGTGGCATCCTGTTGTGGACCGGTGGTTTTCAGGGAGGGAAGTGATGCTGTTACTCGGCGTCGTCGTGAGCTGGCAGGGTGTGCTGGCGAGCGTCATCTATTCGCTCATTGGCCTGGCGGTGTTCGTGGCGGGCTTCTTCGTCATCCGCCTCATCATGCCGTTCGACGTGCACAAGGAGCTGGAGGTCGACCAGAACACGGCCGTCGGCATCGTCATCGGCTCCTTCATCCTCGGCCTGTCCATCATCGTGGCCGCGGCCATCGGTGGTTGAGGGGCGGGGACTCCCGCTCGAAGAAGAAGTGAAGTGACGACGTGAACAAGACGCTGCTGTACATCACCGTCATCGTCATCGCGACGTGCGGGCTCGTCTACGAGCTCGTCGTCGGGGCGCTCGCCAGCTACCTGCTGGGTGATTCGATTACCCAGTTCTCCACCGTCATCGGTGGCTACCTCTTCGCGATGGGCATCGGCAGCTACCTGTCGCGCTACATCGACAAGGGGGTGGCGCAGCGGTTCGTGGAGGTGGAGCTGGCGGTGGCGCTCCTGGGCGGCCTGTGCGCACCGGTGCTGTTCCTCACCTTCACGCTGACGGACCTGTTCCAGGTGGCGCTGTACGGCAGCGTCATCATCATCGGCACGCTGGTGGGGCTGGAGATTCCCCTCCTGCTGCGCATCCTCAAGGACCAGCTCAAGTTCAAGGACCTGGTCAGCCAGGTGCTGTCGCTCGACTACCTGGGCGCGCTCGCCGCCAGCGTCGCCTTCCCGCTGCTCCTGGTGCCGAAGCTGGGGCTGGTGCGCACCTCGCTCCTGTTCGGCATCCTGAACGCGGCGGTGGGCTTGTGGAGCACGTGGCTGCTCGCGCCGCTGTTGGGCAACCCGCTGCGCCTGCGCGTCAAGGCGGTGCTGCTCACGGTGCTGCTGGTGGTGGGCTTCGTGCTCGGAGACCGGCTCACGACGTTCTATGAGGACCAGCTCTACGCGGACGACGTGGTGCATGCGTCCAGCTCCCCCTACCAGCGCATCATCCTCACGCGCGGCAAGCGGGGCTTCTCGCTGTTCCTCAACGGCAACCTCCAGTTCGCCAGCGTGGACGAGTACCGCTACCACGAGTCCCTCGTGCATCCGGCCATGGTGCGCGCGGGAAGAATCGAGCACGTGCTCATCCTGGGCGGTGGAGACGGGCTCGCCGCGCGCGAGGTGCTGCGCTACCCGGAGGTCCGCTCCGTCACGCTGGTGGACCTGGACCCGGCGATTACCGGCCTGGCCATGGGCTACGGCGAGCTGGCGAAGCTCAACGGGAACGCGCTGACGGATGCGCGCATGCGCGTCGTCAACGCGGACGCCATGCAGTTCCTGATGGAGGGAGACCAACGCTACGACGTGGTGATTGTGGACTTCCCGGACCCGAACAACTTCGCGCTGGGCAAGCTGTACACCACGGGCTTCTACAAGCTCCTGAAGAAGCGGGTGGCGCAGGACGGGGTGGCGGTGGTGCAGAGCACCAGCCCCCTGTTCGCCCGGCGCTCCTTCTGGTGCGTGGAGACGACGCTGAAGGCCGCGGGCTTCTGGACGCAGCCGTACCACGCGCTGGTGCCCTCGTTCGGCGAGTGGGGCTACGTGCTGGTGTCCCACGAGGCCCCCGGCCACCACCGGCCGCTGCCGGAGGGCCTGCGCTTCCTGGACCTGCCCACGCTGGAGTCGCTGACGCTGTTCCCCCCGGACATGAGCCCCCTGCCCGTGGAGGTGAACCGGCTGAACAACCAGGTGCTGGTGCACTACTACGAGGAGGAGTGGCGGCGGTGGAACTGACGCGGCGAGAGCTGGTCGCCGCGTTCCTCGGCTCGGCGGTGGCGAGCGGGTGCAAGCGCGAGCAACCCCGGGCCCCCATTCCGGGCGCTGTCGTCGACCGCGCTGTGGAGGTGGGGCACCGGCTGCGCGGTGGGCCGCTGCCTCGCGCGGAGACGCTCGAAACGGTGGACGTGCTGGTGGTGGGCGCGGGCGTGGCGGGCCTGTCCGCCGCGTGGCGGCTGGCGGGCGCGGGCGTGAAGGACGTGCGCGTGGTGGAGCTGGAGTCGGAGGCCGGGGGCACGTCGCGCTCCGGGAAGAACGCCGTGTCCGCCTTCCCCTGGGGCGCGCACTACCTCCCGGCGCCGCTGGAGGACAGGGGCCCGGTGGTGCGGCTGCTTCGCGAGATGGGCGCGGTGTCCGGCGTGGACGCGCAGGGCCTGCCGACCTTCGAGGAGACGCTGCTCATCCAGGAGCCGGAGGAGCGCCACTTCTACCGGGGCCACTGGTACGACGGGCTCTACCTGCGCGTGGGCGCGACGGCGGAGGACCTGGCGGAGCTGGAGCGCTTCGATGCGCGGATGAATGCCTTCGCCGCCGCCCGGGACGCGAAGGGACGCAAGGCGTTCGCGGTGCCGACGGCGCGCTCCAGCGATGACGCCGAATGGACGGCGCTGGACACGCTGAGCATGGCGGCCTGGCTTGCGCGCGAGGGCTTCCGCTCCACGCGGTTGAAGTGGCTGGTGGACTACGCGTGCCGCGACGACTACGGCGCCACGTCCGAGCACATCTCCGCGTGGGCCGGCATCTGGTACTTCGCCGCGCGCCAGGACGGACAGGGCGAGCGCAGCGAGGGCTTCCTGAGCTGGCCCGAGGGCAATGGCCGGCTGGTGCACCAACTGCTCTCCGCGCTGCCTCCCCGCGCGGTGGAGCGCGACGTGCTGGTGCACACGGTGGAGCCGGGCGAGCAGGGCTGCCGGGTGGACGCGCTGGATGCTCGCACGGGCAAGCCTCGCTCCTTCCAGGCGCGACAGGTGGTGCTCGCGTGCCCGCGCTTCCTCGCGGCGCACCTGGTGGCGCCGTGGCGGACAGCGCGGCCGGCGTGGCTGGATGCCTTCACCTACGCGCCGTGGGTGGTGGCCAACCTGACGCTGTCGTCGCCGCCGGTGTCGAGAGGCTTCCCGCTGGCCTGGGACAACGTGTTCCAGGAGAGCAACAGCCTGGGCTACGTGGTGGCCACGCATCAGCGCCTGCGTCAGGACGAGAACGGCCCCACGGTGCTCACGTGGTACCTGCCCATGGCCGGCGCGGACGTGAAGGCCGAGCGCACCAAGGCGCTCTCCGCCAGCTACGCGGACTGGGAAGCGCTCGTCATGGCGGACATGCGTCCGGCGCACCCGGGCATCGCCCAGCAGGCGCAGCGCCTGGAGGTGCAGCGCTGGGGCCACGCCATGGTGCGGCCGACGCCGGGCTTCATGTGGGGACCGGAGCGCCGGGCCGCGCAGGAGAGCGTGGGGCGCCATCTGCACTTCGCGCACACGGACCTGGGTGGGCTGGCCCTCTTCGAGGAAGCCAACTGGTTCGGAGTGAAGGCCGCGGAGCGCGTCCTGACAGAGCTGGGGCAGGCTTCCGCGAGCTGGCTCTAGCTTCCCTCCTTCCGCGAGGTGCCAGGGGCTGGCGGGCCGGGCCTTGCCTGCTCGGGTCCGTCCCGGGGGCAGCGGTCAGTGTCCGGGGGTGTGCCCATTTCTGACCCTCGGGGTCGGGACGTGTCCGTCTGGAACATCCGACGACGCGCGACGGTGGCCCCAGGGGCACGACTTCGCGGAGGCACACCATGTCGCTCAAGGAATACAAACCCGGCAGCACCTTCCCTGGCACCATCGGCCGGACGTGGGAGCAGTCGTCTCCGGCGTGGCCCCAACCGCTGCGCGCGAAGGCGGGCGCACCCAACGTCCTCTTCATCGTCCTGGACGACACGGGCTTCGGGCACCTGGGCTGCTATGGCTCGCCCATCCGCACGCCGAACCTGGACAAGCTGGCGAAGGGCGGCTTGCTCTACAGCAACATGCACACCACCGCGCTGTGCTCGCCCACGCGCTCGTGCATCCTCACCGGCCGCAACCACCACTCCAACGGCATGGCCACCATCACCGAGGTCTCCCTCGGCTACCCGGGCTACAACGGCACCATCCCCTTCGAGAACGGCTTCCTCTCGGAGATGCTGTCGAAACAGGGTTACAACACGTATGCGGTGGGCAAGTGGCACCTGACGCCCACGGAGCAGACGAGCGCGGCGGGGCCCTATGACCGCTGGCCGCTGGGTCGTGGCTTCGAGCGGTTCTACGGCTTCCTCGGCGGCGACACGCACCAGTACTACCCGGACCTGGTGCACGACAACCATCCGGTGCTGCCGCACAAGACTCCCGAGGAGGGCTACCACCTCACCGAGGACCTGGTGGACCGCGCCGTGGACTTCATCGCGGACTCCAAGCAGGTGGCGCCGGACAAGCCGTTCTTCATGTACTTCTGCACGGGCGCGATGCACGCCCCGCATCACGTCCCCAAGGAGTGGGTGGACAAGTACAAGGGCCAGTTCGACGACGGCTGGGACGAGTTCCGCAAGAAGGTGTTCCAGCGTCAGCTCAAGCTCGGCGTCATCCCTCCCGGCACGAAGCTGTCCCGACATGACCCGGACGTGGCGGAGTGGGACAGCCTGCCGCCCGAGGAGAAGCGCCTCTATGCGCGGATGATGGAGGTCTTCGCGGGCTACCTGGAGCACACGGACCATCACATCGGCCGGCTGCTGAAGTCCCTGGAGGAGAGTGGTGAGCTGGACAACACGCTCATCATGGTCATCTCCGACAACGGCGCGAGCGCCGAGGGCGGGCCCCATGGCTCCGTCAACGAGCTGAAGTTCTTCAACAACACGCCGGAGTCGCTGGAGCAGAACATCGCGGCCATGGACGACCTGGGTGGGCCCAAGTACTTCAATCACTACTCGTGGGGCTGGGCGTGGGCCGGGGATACGCCGTTCCGCCGGTGGAAGCGCGAGGTGTACCGGGGCGGCACGACGGACCCGTTCATCGTCCACTGGCCCAAGGGCATCCGCGCGCGGGGCGAGGTCCGCACGCAGTACTGCCACGCCATCGACATGGTGCCCACGGTGCTGGACTGCCTGGGCGTGGAGCCTCCCCAGGAACTCCGGGGTGTCACGCAGTCGCCCATCGAGGGCGTCAGCTTCCGCCACTCCTTCGACGACGCGCGCGCGGAGAGCCACCACCACACGCAGTACTTCGAGATGTTCACCAACCGCGCCATCTACCATGACGGCTGGCGGGCGGTGTGCCCCTTCCCCGGGCCGTCCTTCACGGAGGCGGGCGAGGCGTTCGGCGAGTCGGCCATCACCGAGGAGCGGTTGCGCAAGCTCGACGCGGAGGGGTGGGAGCTGTACCACGTGGCGGAGGACTGCTCGGAGACGAAGAACCTCGCGCAAGAAGAGCGGGGCAAGCTCATCGAGATGATTGCCCTCTGGTACGTGGAGGCGGGCCGCTACAAGGTCCTCCCGCTCGCGGCGCTGGACCGGGCGGTGTTCGCCGCGGAGCGTCCGCAAATCACCAGGGACCGCAAGCGCTACGTCTACCGGCCGCACACCTCACCCGCGCCGGAGAACGTGGCGGTGCATGTGCTCAACCGGCCGCACTCCATCACCGCGAAGGTGGACGTGGATGGAGACGCGGAGGGCGTGCTGCTCAGCCACGGCGGGATTACGGGCGGCTACACCTTCTTCATCCAGGACCGGAAGCTGCACTACGTCTACAACTTCGTGGGCGAGCGGGAGTTCCACATCGAGTCGGCGATGGAGATACCCGCCGGCCGCACGGAGCTGCGCTTCGAGTTCGAGCCCACGGGGGAGCCGGACCTCGATGCCGGCAAGGGCGCGCCGGGACGCGGCAAGCTCTTCATCGACGGGGACCTGGTCGCCCAGAGCGACATCTCCTCGACGATGCCGCTGCTCATCAGCCTGGGTGAGGGGCTGACGTGCGGGCGGGATGACAACTCGTCGGTGAGCACGATGTACCGCCCACCCTTCACGTTCCGGGGCGGCACGCTGCGCGAGGTGGTGGTGGACGTGTCCGGTGAGCACCTCCACGACGAGCAGAAGGAGCGCAAGACGGTGATGGCTCGGCAGTAGGGGGAGGCGACACGTCGTCGCCTGATGGGGCCCGGCCTCTTCCCAGCGCTTCAGGGAGGCCGGGCCCTCTTTTCTTCAGAGCACCGGGGTGGGCGGGTCGAAGCCCAGCAGGATTCCGCCGGTGAGCTCCAGCGTGGGCCGGGCCACCATGGCGTGCTGGGTGAGGGTGTGGACGTCGCGGAAGCAGCGCTGGAGCGCGCTGGTGTGGAACACGGCGGGGCCGCCCGCGGCCTCATACATCCGGTCCACCGCGCGCGCGGAGCTTCGCGTGGCATGCGTCATGGCCAGGCGCAGGTCGGCCCTGCCGCGCACGGAGACGGGGCCTCGGGTGGCTTCGTCATGGAGGGCGTGAATCGTCTCCAGCAGAAAGGCGCGGGACGCGCGCACCTCGGCCTCCGCTTCGGCGACGGCCTCCTGCACCGCGGGCCGCGCGGCCAGCAGCCTGCGCTCCACCACCACCGTCTTCTGTCGGGCCAGCGCGGTCAGCTCATCGATGGCGCGCCGGGCGATGCCCAGGGCCACGGCGGGGATGCCCAGGCCCAAGAGGCCGAAGGGAAAGCCATACAGCGGGCGCGCGACGTGGGGCGGCGCGAAGAACGAGAAGCCGTGGTCGTCCGGGACGAAGAGGTCCTTCACCTCCATGTCGCCGCTGCCGGTGCCGCACAGGCCGGAGGCGAACCACGTGTCGTGGAGCGTGACGTCCCTGGCGGGGAGGAAGAACAAGCGCGTCTCCGGCACGCCCTCGCGCACCATGCGCGGCTTGCCGCCCTCCGTGACGAGCGCGCCGCCCACGAGCCAATGACAGTGCTGGCTTCCGCTGGCCCAGGCCCATCGGCCGGTGAGCCGGTGGCCACCCTCGACGCGCTCGGCGCGGCCCAGGGGCGCGGCCACGCCTCCGGTGATGATGTCCGGCGCGGAGAAGATGGCGCGGCCCACGGGCTCCGGGAGCCACGCCGCCGTCAGCGCGGTGGCGGAGCCAATCATCGCGCACCAGCCGGTGGCGCCGTCCGCGCGCGAGAGGGCCTCGATGACCTGGAAGGAGAGCGCGGGGTGGAGCTCCAGCCCGCCGTACGTCTCTGGAATCATCATCCGGAAGATGCCGGCGCGATTCAGCTCCGCGACGAGGTCCTCGGGCAGCCGGCGCGCGGTCTCGATTTCGGCGGAGCGCGCGGACAGGCGCGGCGCGAGCTCCACGGCGGTGGCGAGCAGGGGATGGGCGGGGAGTGGGAAGGAACTCGTCATGGCCGACAGCCTAGGAAGTCCTGACTCCTGGTTGCCAGCGGGGAGGTGGAAGGAAGATGGTGGGGCGCCTCGAACCCGGAGCCGCCGATGAGCACCCTCCCGAGCCGTCAAGTCGTCCTCGCGCGCCACATCCCCGGACTGCCCGAGCCGGAGCACTTCCGCGTGGAGCGCGTGGAAGTGGGCGAGCCTGGGGACGGAGAGCTGCGGGTGAGGACGCTGTTCGCGTCCGTGGACCCGGGCACGCTGGCCCGGTTGGGGGGCGTGGACTCGTACGCACCGGCCCTCGAATTGGGTGAGGTCATCGGGAGCGCGACGGTGGGCGAGGTGCTGGTGTCCCGTGACACGCGCTACGCCGTGGGCGACGTGGTGGTGGGAGGCTGGGGCTGGCGGGAGCACGCGGTGGTGAGCGCGCGGGGACTGCGCAAGGTGGACCCTGGACCGGAGTCCGCCTCGGCGGAGCTGGGCGTGCTCGGCATTCCCGGGCTGACGGCGTACTTCGGCATCCTGGAGCTGGGGCGTCCCCAGGCTGGGGAGACGGTGCTGGTGTCCTCCGCCGCGGGCGCGGTGGGCTCCATCTCGGGACAAATCGCGAAGCGTCAGGGCGCTCGCGTGGTGGGCATCGCTGGCGGCCCGGAGAAGTGTCGCTGGGTGGTGGAGGCGCTGGGCTTCGACGCCTGCCTCGACTACCGCACGGAGAAGGACCTGGCCGCCGCCATCCGACGGGAGTGCCCCCAGGGTGTGGGCGTGTACCTGGACAACGTGGGCGGCTCGACGCTGGACGCGGCGCTCACGTGCATGGCGCTGAAGGGCCGCGTGGTGGTGTCGGGGCTTGTCGCGGACTACGGCGTTCCGCCGGAGGCTCGCGCGGGGTTGAAGAACACGCCGTTCCTCATCATCCAGCGGCTGCGCATGGAGGGCTTCGTGGTGTTCGACTACGCCGCGCGCTTCGGTGAGGCGCGGGCGGCGCTGCGTGCGTGGCTCCAGGATGGAACGCTGAAGCACCGCGAGCACGTGGTGGAGGGCCTGGAGTCCGCGCCCGCCGTGTTCGCCGGCCTGTTCCGAGGCGAGAACTTCGGCCGCGCGGTGGTGAAGGTGGGGTGAGGCCGTTGCAGGCCTCACCCGGGAACATCGTTCAGGCCATCTTCTCGCGCAGGTAGGCCTCGAGCTCGGAGATGGCCACGCGCTCCTGGGTCATCGAGTCGCGGTGGCGCACCGTCACGGTGTCCTTCGAGGAAGCGGACTCGCCATCTCCAAGCGTGTCGAAGTCGACCGTGACGCAGAAGGGGGTGCCAATCTCGTCCTGGCGGCGGTACAGCTTTCCGATGGCGCCAGTGTCGTCGTAGACGACCCGCATCGAGCCCGAGGACTGCAACTGGCGACGGATGCCCTTGGCCACGCCCACGATGCCCGGATGGTTCTTCTTCAGCGGGAGCACCGCCACCTTGATGGGCGCCAGGCGCGGCTTGAAGTGCAGCACCGTCCGGTAGAACTCGTCGACGACGGGGTCCACCTGCCCGCGGAGCTTCTTCGCGACCTCGATGCTCTCCGCGCCCGGCATGGAGAGCAGCCCGGTCATGGACGCGAGCCGCTCACCGAGCGCGCCGGCGATTCGCTCACCCTCGGCGAGGAGGGCGTTCTTCGCCTCCACCGGGAGCTTCTCGTTGCGACCGACGGACTTGAGGAAGGCGCCGAGCGCCTCCTCGACGGGCTTCAGGCGCTCCGCCGGAGCGGGCTTCACCTGCTCCTCGGCATACGCCTCGCTCAGCACCGCGAGCACGCCACGGTCGACGCCCGCGGACGGCTCGATGACGAACGGCACCACGTGCTGCTTCGTCTCGGGGTCGAAGTACGTGAGCTTCTCGGTGCTGTGGCCGTTGGGGGACACGCGCGCCTTCAAGCCGAGCGAGCCCTGGTCCTTGCTGTGTGAGCCCAGGTCATAGTCGGTGCGGTTGGCGATGCCTTCGAGCTCCTCCAGCCCATGAGGGAAGCGGTAGAGCAGGTCGACGGTGGCCTTGGCGTAGTGCGCGAGCTCGTCCGGCTTCTGGTGGTACGGCACCAGGTTCTCGCGGGAGAGACCGACGGAAATCCACCAGTTGATGCGGTCCTCGACCCACTTCTGGTGCCAGGCCTCGTCCTCGCCGGGCTTCACGAAGAACTCGACCTCCATCTGCTCGAACTCCCGCACCCGGAAGATGAAGTTGCGCGGGGTGATTTCGTTGCGGAACGCCTTGCCTATCTGCGCGACGCCGAACGGGAGCTTGCGGGAGGTCGAATCCAGCACGTGCTTGAAGTTGACGAAGATGCCCTGCGCCGTCTCGGGGCGCAGGTACGAGAACGACTCGGGGTCTGGCACCGGTCCGACCTGTGTCTTGAACATCAGGTTGAACGGGCGGGGCTCGGTCAGCTCGGTGGAGGCACAGTTCGGACACTTGCCGGCGATCTGGTCCGCGCGCCAGCGCATCTTGCAGCTCTTGCAGTCGACCATCGGGTCCACGAAGGTCTCTTCGTGCCCCGAGTAGCGCCACGTGAGCTTGTTCATGAGGATGGCGGCGTCGATGCCCTCCATGTCCTCACGCTCCCAGACATTGGCGCGCCACCAGGCCAGCTTCAGGTTGTTCTTCAGCTCGACGCCCAGCGGACCGTAGTCGTACGTACCCTGAAGGCCTCCATAGATGGCGGACCCCGGGAAGATGAAGCCCCGGCGCTTACACAGGGAAACGAGCTGCTCCATCGTCTGCGCGGCCATCGGTGTGTGGCTCCTTCGTGAACAGCGAGGCGTCCGAGCCTACACCGGTCATGGCGGGAAACCGTCACCCCGCGGTGTCACCAGGGGCTGGGCTCAGGGGCCTCCCAGGTGGGTGATGTAGCGCATGCGCCCGTCGGGGAGCGCCTCCTGGTGGAGCAGGGGCTCGGTGTCCACCGCGATGATGACGATGTCCCTTCGCTGTCCCAGGGCGACCAGCTCGCTGGGCCGGGGCTCCACGGGGCTCGCACCCCCGCCCACTCCATCGGGGAAGAAGAGGGCATGGCCCTTCTCCAGATAGAGGACGGGGACGTGTGCATCCTCGTCCTCGGGCACGAAGACATGCACCGTGCGCGCGAGCGGTGCCAGGTCCAGTCCACACGAGGTGAGCAGGACGAGCAGTGGGAGCATCCAGAAACGCATGACGGTCCTCCAGGCCTCGGCGCGCGGCCGGGCACTCCGTGAGTCGTGAAGCTCGCGAGTCGCGAGCAGGGCTGTGACGTGACTCGGGCTGGAGCCGGCCACCGAGGACGCGGCCCTCGTCGATGCAAGGGCCGCGTCGGTGCTTCAGTCGGACCGTGCTTCGTCCGAGCCTTCCCCGCTCAAGTCGGCGGCGCGACGTCGCAGCGTCCCGAGGCCTTTTGGGAGAGGTCCTCCGCCACGGTGCGCAGCAGCGTGCCTGTCAGGGTGGAGCGGTCTGTCTCTCCTGCTCCCTCTGTCCGCGAGAGCCAGGAGGCCATTCGTCCCAGGCTGGCCGCCGTCACCACGTTCAGCTTCACCTCCACCTGGACGATGAGGCGCTCACCGTCCTCGGGGCGCGCCTCCAGCGTCCAGGCGACGCGGTCCAGCTCCAGCGTGGCGGGCCCTTCCGGGAGCGGCCTTCCATCCAGCATGTAGCCCTCACGGGTGAAGGCAATCACCTGGGTGAGCCTGGCGCCGTCCACCCGGGTGTTGAACCAGAGCGCGCGGCGCTTCCACAGCGTCAGCTCCACCTCCAGCTTCCCCGCCATGCCCAGTCGCACCAGCCGGTCCAGCTCCGCGGAGAGGAAGGAGAAGGCCTCCGAGCGGGCCAGCACGCGCCGCCCGGAGAGGGTGGCGGTGCAGGTGACGCGCGGCTCCTGTGCCCAGGCCCCGGGCGCGAACAGTGCCGCCGCGGCCACCAGGGCCGCGCCGAGCGTGCGTCTTGTCCGTGTCCCCATTCGTTTCATGGGCCTCAGAAAGTCCGCACGAAGAACAGGCGGGCCTCGGGCGTGGCCGTGGCCTTCTCGTCCGTGCGCCACGCGACATCCACGCGCACGTCGTCGCTGAAGTGGAACGTGCCACCGACGCCCAGCCGCGCGTCCTGCCACTCACCGGCACCGCGCACCGTGCCCAGGTCCGCGAAGACGCCGAAGGAATGCCACCGGTACTCGGCCGTCCCCAGCACCGACACGTCGCCCTTGAACTCCTTGAAGCCAAAGCCTCGCAGCGCGCTCCAGCCACCCAGCGCCTCCCGCTTCTGCTCGGGGAGGTTGTCGCCGCCCGCGCCGCGCAGCCGCAGCCGCAGGCCCGTCTCCCAGCCCGTGGGCACCACCATCGTCACGTCACCCAGGAGCTTCCAGAAGCGCTCGTCCGGACCCGTCGCGGCGGGACCCTCGCCCACCTCCAGCGTGACGAACCCATGCAGGAACGGGCTGCGTCCCCAGTCCTTGTCCACGTGGAAGAGGGGCGTCTCCGGCGTGCGGAACAGCGAGCCCACCTTCGCGTTGCGAGGGCTGCCGCTGGCGTACTCCAGCCGGGCGATGACGGACTGGAAGCGGCCCTCGTCCACCGGTGCGTTGGGGAAGGGAGGCGAGTCGCGGCGGAACAGCGAGAGCGGCGGGGTGAAGCTGCGCAGCGTCTCGTAGCGGTCGGAGCGGTACTCGACGCCCGCGAGCCAGTCCTCGGACCAGCGGAAGGTCGCGAACGCCGCCACGCCCTTGCGGCGGAAGTAGTCGCGGTCCGGCCGGTTGATGAGGGCCGAATAGATGGACGAGTCGATGTCGCTCATCCGCCACCGGTCCAGCGTGTCCGTGAAGTCGTACGCCTGACCGCCCAGCTCCGCGAGCCCCACCGCCGGAACCTCCACGCGCGCTCCGCCCAGCAGGTTGAGTTCGCGCTGCCGCTTCGTGCCCTCGGGGTCATCCGGCAGGCGCTGCCCACCCCAGCGAAGGGGGATGAAGGCGGCGGCGTCCAGCGTGGTGTGGAGGCGGTCCTTCGAATCCCAGATGCGCAGCGAGCCCGCCAGGCCCGGAGCGAACCCCGTCACCTGCGTGTGGATGGGCAGCAGGTCCAGGTCCAGGTCCGGGCGACGCGTGCGCACGTGCACCACGAGGCGCCGTCCCTCCAGCGTGATTCCCTCGCCGTCGTGGCCGTGCCGCCAGGACTCGAACAGCTCGCCCCAGCTCAGGTCGAACTCGACCTGCTCGCGGCGACGGCGCTCCCCGCGCTTCTGCTCCTCCGTCCGGTAGTGGCGCACGCCGTCGGCCGCGCGCTCCTCGACGATGCGCGCGTCGCGTCGGCGCGCGGCTTCGTCGGAGTCCGTGTCCACGCTCGACGCTTGCAGGAAGGGCAGGCGCGACTCCAGTCGCTCCATGGCGCGGCGCGCGTCGCTGCGGAGGAAGACGTCTCCGGCCTTCAGGTCCAGCGCCTCGCGCACCCGGTCCGCGACAGGGCCGTCCACGCCCACCACGTCCACGCCCTCCAGGCGGCCCTCGTCCACGATGATGGTGAGCTGGCCCTTCGGCGTCAGCGTGCCGGACAGGCTCGCGAGCATGTAGCCGTCGCCGCGCAAGTCTCTCAGCGCGCGTTGCAGCGCGGCCGACACCCCTCCGAGGACGAGACCGGGGCGGTACTCCTCACGCTCCATCCGGGCCAGCCACTCACGAGGCGGACGCTGCGGCGGGCACGGAGTGCTGACGACAGTCAGCGTCCCGCGCGCGCCATTCACGCGCACGATGAACTCCTCATCCTCGTCTTCGTCCTCATCGGGGAAGCGGCGCGGGAGGCGGAAGACCTCCTCGAGGATTTCGGTGCGCCGCAGGTCCTGGAGTCCTTCCACTTCCACCGACGTGACGACGGGGTTCTCCTCCAGATGCACTTCCAGGACGACGGGCCCCTGCTCGGGGAGACGCAGGCGCGGCTCGACACGGGCGAACAGGCCGGTGTGCGCCAGGCGGCGCAGCATCCGCTGGAGGTCGCGGGTCTGAAGGGGCGCGGCAGGCTCGGTGGATGGCGAGCCGATGAAGGCGCGCACCTGGTCCTCCGTCAGCCGCTTGAGGCCATGCAGTTCGACGCGCTCGGGCGTGAGCGCGCGGCCATCCACGTTGAGCTCCAGCGGATGGAGGATGGCGAGGTCTTCCACCTCTTCGTCGAGGTAGTCCTCGTCGCACTTCTCCTTCTCGCGCCTGCGCTCGCGCTCGCGCCGGTCCGCTGCCCGCTCGTTGCGCGACTCCGTTCGCGCCGCTGCCCGGGCGTCCTCTTCCTCCTCCTCGCGCTCGTCCGCCGCCTGCTCGTTGCGAGCCTCGGTCCGAGCCTCCTCTTCGCGCCGACTCGCCGCCCGCTCGTTCCGGGCTTCGGCTCGCGAGTCTTCCTCTTCCTCGCTCCGCCAGCGCTCCGACCGCTTGTTACGAGTCTCGTCCCGCGCGTCCTCCTCGCGCTCGGGCGAGGTCTTCGTGCCCTGGGGGAGCGGAAGGGGCAGGCCGTGCTCCTCCTCGGGAGGGGCCACGGGAGCCACGGGGGTGGGGGGCGCGCCGACAACGTGGGTCGGGTCGGGCACGCCCGCGTCGGGCACGGGCTGCGCACCGGCGAGGAGGGAGACGAAGCAGAAGAGAAGCGCGATGCGGTTCATGCGCATGGGACAGAGCACGCTGCGTTCCAGCCGCCGCGTCGGGGCAAGTGCTTGAAAGGACGAGAGCCGTCCAGCCGTGCCGATGTCATGGACACATCCTGATGTCGAATCGAGATGTGATACTGACATCGAGCCCGACGATTGCCGCGAGCCACCAGGTCCCTTCGAAGTGGCACTCCGTGTCCGGGCGGCCCGTGCTGCTGGCGGGCTGGCCTCGGCTCAGTGAGGCGCCCCAGGGAGGCAACGCGGGCTCAGCCGGGCCAGGCGGCCTGGTTCTCACTCCACCACTTCAGCCACCCCTGGCGATTCGCCTCCAGGTTGCCCACCACGCCGTCACCGAACGTGGTGACGCCGGTGATGCGTCGCAGCGCCGCGCCCCAGAAGACGCTGCCTTCGCGATAGCGCTCGATGATGAGCGGCACCGCGGGCCGTCCCAGCGCGACGAGCGCGTCGAACGACGGATGGTCCAGGAACACGTAGGGGTTGGACGACTCCCGGTGTTCCGCGCAGTGCCGCCCCCACTCTTCGGCGAGGGAGTCGAAGCGGGCGACAGGCTCGCTCATGAGGCACTCACGGGGGACTGACGGGGACGCACGTAGACTCGCACGGGCTCACCATACGAAGGGCCGGTGAGGTCGTCAGCGCTGTTGTGACGGATGAGCGGCTGGGTGCCAATCTTGCTCGTGAAGCGGCCCTGCTCGTCCATCAGCGCGCCGTGCGTCACCTCGAGGGGGCCGTTGCCCGTCATCGGCTTGCGCCCGTAGATGACCACCTTCTCCAGGCTGGGGTCGTTGCTCAGGTCCAACGAGTCCATCGGCTTGTAGCCCTGCGTCGCGTAGAGCTTGTCGAAGTCCTCCACGCGCGTGCCCGGCCACACCCACTCGTCGCGCTTGCCCACCGTCCACGCGATGCAGTTGTAGCGCTCCGACGCGGGGCCGATGCCCACGAACTTGTCCGCGCTCAGGTTGGGGAAGCTCTTGCTCTTGAGCAGCTCGTTCTTCCACCCCGGCTCGGCGTCGTCGCGCGTGACGCCGACGGGGAACTTGAAGTTCTGCCCGTTGGCCGAGTCCCACGTGGTGTTGTCGTCCGCCTTGCCCCGGAACCAGACCTGCACATCCGTCGCCTCGAAAGGCACGCGGACCGACGGCAGGAAGTCGCCGCCCGCGTTGCCGGCCTGCCCTGGCTGGAGGTCGAGCGGGAACTCCAGGGGCGGGCCGCCATTGAAGGACACGCAGGCGACGACGTCGGAGGGCGTCTTGCCGCCCGCGAGCGCCTTGAGGCGGTCCTGGTCATACGCGAGCTGGAGCTTGTCACCGGCGCGCAGCGTGCCGTCGACCTGCGTCTTGAAGTCCTCGGTGAAGGACACCGTCGCGCCCTCTTTCGAGGCGACCGACGCGTCGTTGCTCGGGTCCCACTGGTTGCTCACGCGCCCGTCGGCGCCCGTGGTGCGGAACGACAGGCGCACCAGACCCGTGGCGTCGGGAGGAAGCTCGAACGTGCCGGGCTGGATGTTCAGCCGGCCATTCGCATCGCGGCTGCCGTCGGTGAGGGGAATCGCCGTCTCCGTGCCTCCGGGGACCAGCCGCCACACCAACTCCACCTTCTCGGTCTGTGACGAGAAGCGCGCCGGGTCCGCCGTCACCGTCAGCGGCTTGCCCGCCTCCGCGTGGAAGGACGGGCCTCTGCCCGGGCCGGTGGGCAGGTTCACCTGTCCCTGGCCTTCCACGAAGGCAGTGGCCTTCCGACCGCCCTGCTCGAAGCGGGCCTCGTAGCCCGTGGCCTCGTGCAACTGGGGCTGGAGGTCGAGCGACTTCGCGCTCACGGCCGTCGTCGCGGCGGGTCCACTCAGGAGGGATGCACTGACGTGGGGGCGCGTGGCGCGGGACTCGAACTGGTCGACCTGCGAGTGGCCCTGGTTCGCCTTCTCACCCGGGGGGCGGGCCGCTCGCTCACGCTCCGCGCTGATTCCAGGCTGGGTGGCGGGGACGAAGGTGGGGCGGCCGATGCGGTTCGACATGGGGCGGCTCTTCCTGAAGGGGCGACCTGGGGGTGGGTCCGGAGGGATTATCGCACCCAGGGCTTTCGGGGTTTCCTGCTCGCTGAGAATCGCGCGGGGAGTGTGGGTGCGGGTGACTCTGGAACCCGGCTTCACTCGGGCTTGTGGCAGGCTGCCGGGCCCTCTTCCAGCAAGGAGCTTCACCGTGAATCGCAGTGTTCCCACCCGGTTGGCCCTGGCGTGCGCGTTGCTGCTCATGCCCCTGGGCTGTGCGCATGTCGACCATGCGAGGGACGAGCAGGCCATCCGCCAGATGGTGGACGTGCAGACCCAGGCGTGGAACCGCCAGGACGCGGTGGTGTGGTCCCAGGACTTCGCGCCCGACGCGGACTTCATCAACATCGTCGGGACGCTGTACGAGGGCCAGCCGCAGATTCAGGAGCGCCACGCGGCCATCTTCCAGACGCTCTTCAAGGGCAGTCAGAGCAAGGTCACCATTCGTCGGGTCGCCTTCCCCGCGAGCGACGTGGCCGTGGTGGACACCACGCATGAGGTGACGGGGCACCAGGGCCTGCCTCCCGGCGTGCAGAACACGGAGCCGGGACTGCTGCGGACCCAGATGCGGTACGTGATGAATCGCGTGGGCGGCACGTGGCGCATCGTCGCGGCGCAGAACACCGACGTGAAGCCCCGGCCGTAGCGCGGGGAAGGTGTCGAGGCGCTCAGCTCACGGGGAGCCCGAGCGCCTTGATGCGTCGGTAGAGGTTGCCCCGGTCCACCTGCAACAGCCTCGCGGCTCCGGCGATGCTCTCGCCTTCGAGGAGCGCGGCGCGGATGAGGTCCCGCTCGAAGTCCTCCACGTGCTCGCGGTAGCTCTTCTCTCCGAGGCTGGGGCGCGCGGCTGTCGCGGGGGCCTGGGGCGAGGAGACTGCCTCGGGGCCGAGCGTCAGCGGGCCGCCGCCGCGCAGCAGGTTGAGCCGCTCGATGACGTTGCGCAGCTCGCGCACGTTGCCCGGCCACGGGTACGCACGCAGCGCTGTCTCGGCGCCGGGAGCCAGCACCAGCGGGGCTTCCGGTCCGGCGAACTCGGCCGCGAAGGCGCGCGCCAGCGGGAGCAGGTCCTCGGGGCGCTCGCGCAGGGGAGGGATGTGCAGGGGCATGACGTTGAGGCGGAAGAAGAGGTCCTGACGGAAGCGGCCCTCCTTCACCGCGCGGGCAAGCTCCTGGTGTGTCGCCGCGAGGATGCGCGCGTCCACGGGCACGGGCACCGAGCCACCCAGTCGCTCCACTTCGCGCGTCTCCAG
This sequence comes from Myxococcus sp. CA051A, assembly GCF_013336705.1. NCBI lineage: Bacteria > Pseudomonadati > Myxococcota > Myxococcia > Myxococcales > Myxococcaceae > Myxococcus > Myxococcus sp. CA051A. The sequence goes on from NZ_JABUMS010000003.1 coordinate 507,474, forward strand.
CACGCGCAAGAGCTTGGCCTGGAGCTCCAGCGGCATGTCTCCAATCTCGTCGAGGAGCAGCGTGCCGCCGTGGGCCTGCTCGATGCGCCCCGCGCGTCGATTCACGGCGCCGGAGAACGCGCCCTTCTCATGGCCGAACAGCTCGCTCTCCAGCAGCGTGGCGGGAATCGCGGCGCAGTTGACGGCGACGAGCCGGCCCTTGCGTCCCGACGCCAGGTGCAGCGCCCGCGCGACGCGCTCCTTGCCCGTGCCTGTCTCGCCGGTGATCAGCACAGCCGTGTCGCTGGGGCCCACGCGTGTGATGAGCTGTCGCAAGGCTCCCATGGCGGGGCTGTCGCCCACGAGATGACCCGGGCGCGCGAGCGCATCCAGCAGTCGCTCGCGTTCCTCCTGGAGCGCGCCGAGCGCCAGGGCGTTGCGCAGCGCCGTGACGAGTCGCTCGGGGGATGGCGGTTTCTCCACGAAGTCCGTGGCGCCGAGCTTCAGGGCCTGCGCGGCCTCTGATGGTGACGCCTCGCCTGATAGCACGACGACGGGCACGGGCAGCGGACGCGGCAGCCGCGCGAGGAACTCCAGGCCCGTCTCGCCCGGCATGCGCAGGTCGAGCAGCATCATCGCGGGGAGGCCCTCGGGTGCTTCGAGGACGCGGGTGGCCTCGGCGGTGGAGCGGGCCTCCACGGAGGTGAAGCCCTCGTCGCTCAAGAGGCCGCGCAGGGCCTTGAGGACGCCAGGGTCGTCGTCGACGACGAGGATTCGGGGGCCGGGCTTCATGTCGTGGGCACGGGGGACGAAGGAGGAAGGAGGGGCAGCTCCACGCGCGCGAGCGTACCGCCGCCGGGCGCGGGCTCCAGTCGGAGCGTGCCGCCATGTTCGTGGGTGATTTTCTGGGAGATGGGCAGCCCCAGCCCACTGCCTTCGGGCTTGGTGCTGAAGAGACCGCGTGTGAGGGCCGCTCCCTCCAGCACGGTGGGCACGCCGCTGCCGCCATCCGTGACGGTGATGCGCACGGCGCTCTCCGTCGCGGGCTCCAGCGCGACACGGACGGGTGGCGCGCCTTCGGGGGAGGCCTCGGTGGCGTTCTTCACGAGGTTGCCGAACAGCCGGCGCAAGCCGTCCGGGTCCGCGCGCAGCGAGACATCTGGACCGGGCAGCAGCTCCACCGGCACGGGCGAGGTCTCCGCGTACAGCGCGCAGATTTCCGAGAGCAGCGGGCGCAGGGGCACGTCCTGGAAGCGCGGCGCGGGCAGGCGCGCGAAGGTGGAGAAGCTCTGCGTCATCCGCATCAGCAGATCCACTTCCTCCTGGAGCAGGGCGACGGACTCGGTGACGCGCGTGGCGTCAGAGGGCGAGCCTGTGTCCGCGCGAGACAGCCTTGCGAGCGAGAGCTTCATCGCGGTGAGCGGGTTCTTCAGCTCGTGGGCGAGTGAGCGGGCGACGTCCTGCCACGCGGCGATCTGCTCGGCGGACTTGAGCCGCTCGCGCTGGGCGACCAGTTCCTGGCCCATGCGGTTGAACTGGCCCAGGAGGAACTGGAGTTCGTCGCGAGGCGGGTCCGTGGCGGGCAGTCGCACGGAGAGGTCTCCTCGTGCATAGGCCCACATGCCCTCGGTGAGTGTCGTCACAGGGCGGGTCAGCGCACGGCCGAGCAGCACGGCGGCCACCGCCAGGACGCCGCCCGATACGAGGACGAGGAGGGTGATGAACGCGGGCACTCGCCGCACCAGGGCCCGACGTGTCAGCTCCGCCTGGGCCAGATGCAGCCGCGCTTCATCCAGGGAGCCGCGAGGCAGGCCCCGGCGCTCCAGGTCCAGGGACACGTCATCCAGTACTGCTTCCACGGGAGCCACGGAGACGGACAGCACCCGCTCCAGCGCGCCCTGGGCCACGATGCCCAGGAGCACGAGAGGGACGAGCCCCGCGAGCAGCATCACCGCCAGCAGCCGGCGACGGAAGCGAGGGGGCGGGGGAGTCGAGGACATGGCGGACGCGGGTGGGCTCACGGCAAGAGGGCGACAGGCGCACTACGCGGGACGCGCGCCGCGCTTGCCTCGGGTTGTACCGCTCCGGCGGCCCGTCGCCCAACCTGGGCATGAGTGCTGATAGCCTCACGGGCCGGATGCCCCGCTTCCTCGCGCCCTCTCAGAGCTGGTTGTTCGGTCCGCGCGTGGACCTCGCCGTCTTCGCCGGCAGTTCGCTCGTCTCCGTGGCCATGGTGCTCGCCGCGCCCTGGCTGGGGGCCGTGGGTGACACGCCTCTCTGGGCGTGGCTCCTGCTCGTCGTCTGCGTGGACGTGGCCCACGTCTGGTCCACGCTGTTCCGCACCTACCTGGACCCGGACGAACTGCGCCAGCGGCCCGGCCTGTATCTGGGCGCGCCCCTTGTCGCCTGGGTGGTGGGCGTGCTGGCCCACCACGTGTCACCGGGCGCGTTCTGGACGCTGTTCGCCTACGTGGCCTTGTTCCACTTCGTCCGTCAGCAGTACGGCTGGGTCGCGCTGTACACGCGCAAGGCGCGAGCCTCCGACGTCGAGCGCCGCCTGGACGCCGCCGCCATCTACGCGGCCACCGTGGGCCCCGTCGTGTGGTGGCATGCGAACCTGCCGCGCGCGTTCTGGTGGTTCGTGGAGGGCGACTTCCTCCCGGGCCTTCCCACATGGATGGGCACGCTCGCGCTGGCGCTGCACGCGGTGGTGCTCGTGGCGTGGGTCGCCTTCCAGGGACTGCGCGTGTCGCGCGGCGAGGGACTCCAGGTCGGCAAGGTGCTCCTCGTCGGCGCCACGTGGGTGACGTGGTTCGGCGGCATCGTCCTCGCGCGCGATGACTTCACCTTCACGGTGATGAACGTGGTGCTGCACGGCGTGCCGTACTTCGCGCTGCTGTTCCGCTACTCGCGCGGGCGTGCAGAGGAGGGCGGATATGGCGCCGCGGGCACCGTGCTGCGTGCGGGGCTGCCCGGCTTCCTCCTGTTCCTCGTGGCGCTGGCGTTCACCGAGGAACTGTTGTGGGACCGCTTCATCTGGCATGACCGCCCCGGCCTCTTCGGAGGCGCGGACGAGGGGCTCTCGCCGGACCTGCTGGCGCTGGTGGTGCCGCTGCTCGCGTTGCCGCAGGCCACGCACTACGTACTGGATGCGTTCATCTGGAAACCGGGCCGCCAGCCCGCATTGTTGGCCCGGCTCGGTTGGGCGCCGCGCTCCGTGCAAGAGGGTCCACCAATCGCCACCTCGCGCGATTCGACGATGGTCATTCGCGGAGGGAGTGAATAAGGGTCAGAGGCTCTATGCCTCGACTCCTGCTCGTCTCCAATCGTCTCCCTGTCACCGTCAAGGTGGAGAAGGACAGCGTCGCCGTGGTGCGCAGTGCCGGCGGACTGGCCACGGGATTGCGCCGACCCCATGAGCGCTCCGGCGGCCAGTGGATTGGCTGGCCCGGGGACATGTCCCGGCTGTCGGAAAGCCAACGGACGCGCGTGGAGGAACAGTTCGCCGAGCAGCGCTACGTGCCCATCCACCTCACCGCGAGCGAGGTGAGCCGCTACTACGAGGGCTACTCCAACCGGGTCCTCTGGCCGCTGTGCCACTACATGCTGGACCGCATCCCCCGTCAGGACCGTGACTGGGAGGTGTACCGCAAGGTCAACGAACGTTTCGCGGACCTCACCGCGAAGCAGTACCAGCCGGGCGACACCATCTGGGTGCATGACTACCAGCTCATGCTGGTGCCGGGGATGTTGCGCGAGCGGCTCCCCGAAGCCCGCATCGGGTACTTCCACCACATCCCGTTCCCCTCGTCGGAAATCTTCCGGACGCTGCCCCGCAGGGAGGCGCTGCTGAAGGGCCTGCTCGGCGCGGACCTCATCGGCTTCCACACGGTGAGCTACGTGCGGCACTTCTCCGGCTCGCTGTTGCGGCAGCTCAGCCTGGACACGGATGTCGACAGCATCATGTGGCAGGGGCGGCAGGTGCGGGTGGGCGCCTTCCCCATGGGAATCGACTCCGACTCCTTCGACTCGCTCGCGAAGGAGGTGAGCGTGCTGGAGGAAGTGGCCTCGCTGCGGCGCACCGCGGAGGGACAGCGCATCCTGCTGGGCATCGACCGGCTCGACTACACCAAGGGCATCCCCCGCAGGCTGCTGGCGGTGCAGCGCCTGCTGGAGCGCGAGCCCGCGTGGCGCGGACGCCTGCGGTTCATCCAGGTGGCCGTGCCCAGCCGCACCCAGGTGGAGGCGTATGCCACGTACCGCGAGCAGGTGAACGAGCTGGTGGGCCGCATCAATGGCCAGTACGGCAGCGTGCAGAACGTGCCGGTGCATTACCTCTACCGCTCCTTCAACGAGAAGCAGCTCGCCGGGCTGTACCGCGCCGCGGACGTCATGCTGGTGACGCCCGTGAGGGATGGCATGAACCTGGTGGCCAAGGAGTTCTGTGCCTCCCGGCCGGACGAGGACGGCGTGTTGGTGCTCAGCGAACTCGCCGGCGCCGCCGACGAGCTGAACAAGGCGCTCACCGTCAACCCGTACGACGTGGAGGCGACGGCGGACGCCATCGAGCAGGCGCTGGAGATGGGCGAGCACGAGCGCCGCGAGCGCATGCGCGCCTTGCGCGCGCAGGTGAAGGCCCACGACGTGCACTGGTGGGTGTCCCACTTCCTGGGCCGGCTCCAGGGGCTGCCCTCGGTCTCCGTGCGTGACGTCAAGGGCGGCGATGAGGCGCTGGAGGTGATGAAGTCGGCGGAGCGCCTGTCGCTGATGCTCGACTATGACGGGACGCTGGTGGGCTTCGCGCCACGGCCGGAGCTGGCCGCGCCGGATGATGCCCTGCGGGCGTTGCTGGCGAAGCTGGTGGCGAGGCCGAACACCACGGTGAGCGTGGTCAGCGGCCGGCCCAAGGAGACGCTGGAGTCGTGGTTCGGGACGCTGCCCATGGGGCTGCACGCGGAGCACGGCCTGTGGTCCCGCTCGAGGCCGGGGGATGCGTGGCGGATGCTCGACGGGGTGACGGCGGAGTGGAAGGACGCCGCGCGCCCCATGCTCGACGAGTTCGCCGCGCGCGTCCCCGGCTCGTTCGTGGAGGAGAAGTCCGCGTCGCTGGCGTGGCACTACCGCCAGGTGGACCCGGAGTTCGGCGCGCTCCAATCCCGTGAGCTGCGATTGAAGCTGGCGGAGACCTTCGCCCGGCGGCCCGTGGACATCCTCCCCGGCGACAAGGTGGTGGAGGTGCGGCCTCATGGCGTGAACAAGGGCCGGGTCGTGGACGCGGTGACTCGCCAGCTGGAGCCGGGCACACTGGTGGTGGCCGTGGGGGATGACCGCACGGACGAGGACATGTTCGCGGCCATGCCCGAGGGCGGGCTCACGATTCACGCGGGCAACAAACCCTCGCGCGCCACGTATCGCGTCAGCGGCCCGGAGGAAGTGCGCAAGTTGTTGGCCGCGCTCGTGGAGACCTGACCGCGCATCCTCCGCACCCGGGGGCGACGTCGAGGCCGGGGCTCGACGGTTTCGTTGGCAAGTCGTAGGACATTCCACGAAATGCCGAGGAGTCGGGTGACAGGCTCCCTCTCCGCTGGTGTTCTGCTTCCGGGCCGGATTTTCACGGGGAGATGGAACATGGATGTCCCGCGCCGTGGTCTGCGGGTGGGTGCAGCGGTGCTGGTGGTGAGCTTCTCCGGGGCGGGATGTGGCCCGGGTGACGATGCCGTCGCCAACGAAGTGGAGACCAGTGAACAGGGCCTGGACTGGGAGCAGTCGCTCCTGGCCCCCCTGGACCGGGATGCGCTGCGACAAGCCATCGCCGGCTTGCCGGACGCGAGGACGACAGCGGCGCAGGTCCGCATCAATGGCACCGCGGGACGCTGGCTCGGCGCGTCCGGTGTCGCGGATGTCCACGCGGGCACGCCTGTGCCCACGGATGCGCGCTTCCGCATCGGCAGCATCACCAAGACGTTCACCGCCACCGTGGTGCTGCAGCTCGCCGCCGAGCGCCGCGTGGACCTGGACCGCCCGGTGCAGCACTACCTGCCCGGGCTGCTGCCCCCCAACTTCGGCCTCATCACGGTGCGTCAGCTCTTGAATCACACGCACGGCCTGCCCAACGTCCCGCTGCCGTCGAAGGACCCGGAGTGGTTCTTCGACAACCGGTTCCGCCGCTGGTCGCCCCGCGAGCTCGTCGCGCTGGCGCTGCCACCCGGGCCCCGCTTCGTGCCGGGCACCCAGCAGGAGTACGGCAACATCGGCTACCTCGTCGCGGGGCTGCTCATCGAGAAGGTCACCGGCAGGCCCTACGCCCATGCGGTGCGCGAGCGCATCCTCACGCCGCTCGACCTGCGGGACACGTCCGTGCCCGGCAATGACCCGACGATTCCCGGCCCTCATGCCAGGGGCTACGAGGCCGTCACCAAGGCCGACGGTACGGTGCACCTGGTCGACATCACCGAGGCGAACCAGTCCATCCCCTGGGCCGCCGGGGAGATGATCTCCACCACGGCCGACCTGGACACGTTCCTCTCCGCGCTCTTCCGGGGCCGGCTGCTGCCACCCGCGCAGCTCCAGGAACTCTTCACCGTGCCGGACGTGCCCACCCTGGGCGGAGGGCGCGCGAGCTACAGCGCGGGCCTGACGCGCTTCGAGGTCAACGGCCTGACGCTGTGGGGCAAGAGCGGAGACCGGCACGGCTACAACAACGGCATGGGGGCCACGCGGGACTTGCGCCGGCGCCTGGTCTACTCCGTCAACACGCTGCACATGGGACAGGAGCGGCCGGCCATCGCCGACCGCATCGTCGCCACCACCTTCGCCGCCCGTTCCCCCCGTCCCTGAACGAAGCGCACGGCCTCCGCGCGCGTGAAGCGAGCGGAGGCCGCGGCGGATGACTACCGCACGAGGGACGCGGTGCGACCGCCGGGGCCCTGGATGATGACCCGGCGCGCGAAGGCGCGGTCCACGCGGCCGAGGAAGTCCCTGAACGCCGGGTACTCGTCCGCCTTCACGCGCGCGACGGAGAGCTTCACCTCACCCTCGGCGACGAGCTTGCCCTCCTCCACGCGGTAGGTGAGCTTGAGGCGGCCGAACGCGTTCGTCTCCTCCACCGCCTGCGGCAGCTCCGTCACGGACCAGCCCGCGGGCAGCGTGTAGCGCAGGTTGAAGCTGTTGACCCACGGACTCTGCATCACCAGGTCGAACCGGCGCTCCGCCAGCGGGGCGAAGGCCTGCTGGTAGGTGCGGCCCGTGCCGAAGGGCAGGAAGCGCACCGCGTTGGGCATCACCTCCGCGTAGCGGGGGATGCTCATCCGGAAGTCCATGGACACGTCGTCGTCCAGCTTCGTGGTGTCGCTCAGTGACACCTCGTTCACCGTCAGGCCCGGGAAGCTCTGCGCCCACGCCCGCTCGAAGGTGGACTTGCGAGTGGCCTCCGGACGGTACGCCCGGCGGTACTCCGGCGCACTCTGGCCGCTCACCGTGCTGGCGCCCGTCACTTCCGCGCTGCCATCCGCGCGCAGCGCCACGTCCATCTTCAGGCCCGTGGCGTTGTCCTCCGCCCTGGCCTCCGGCGTGGTGAGGAAGGTGCTCTTGCCGTCCGGCTCCACCACCAGCACGTTGGCGACGCGGTCCGCGCTGGGCAGCTCCTTCGCCCCGTGGAACTCCGCCGTGCCATCCAGGTACAAGTCGAACTTGGGGACATACGCAATCGCGTGGTTGAAGGCCGCGAGGCTCGCGGGCTCCGCGTCCAGCGCGCCCAGGTTGCGCATGCGCAGGAGCACCAGCCGGCTGTCCACGCCCGCCACCCGCAGCATGGCGTGGATGAGGCTCGCCTTGTCCTTGCAGTCACCGAAGCGCCGCGACAGCACCCGGTCCACGCGGTACGGCTTGAAGCCGTGGATGCCGAACTCCAGCGCGACATAGCGCGTGTTCGTCACCACGAAGTTGTAGATGGCGCGCACCACCGCCAGCTCGTTCTTCCGGTCCACGCCCGTGAGCACCTGGTCCACCGTCTGCTTCAGCTCCGAGTTCGGCTGGAGCTGGTCCCTCACGAGGCCCCACCAGTAGCGGCCCACCTGGTCCCACGTCTGGTAGGTGGAGACGTGGAGGTTCTGGGCGACTTCCGCCCAGCCCGGCATGCCCGGCTCCGGCACCACCTTGGCCACGTGCTTCGCGTTCCAGCGGTACAGCACGCGCCCGCCGTCCACCGACTCCTGCGCGCTCTCCACGCCCTGCAGCCGGCTCTTGTTCCAGTAGAGCGGGCGCTCCTTGGGCATCTCCACCAGGTACTGGAAGCGCAGCTTGGGATAGACGCCCTGCACGCTCTCCACGTCACCCCAGTAGTCCGACAGGAGGTTCTCCTGCGCGGTGTCGTCCAGGCGGTACGTCACCTCCAGCGTGTCGCCGGCGGCCAGGGACGGGAAGGAGAGCACCTTGGCGCGGGCGTCGTAGTACATGCCCGTCCACGGCTCGTTGATGTTGCGGTCGTTCTCCCCGTAGCTCTCCACCACGGAGCCGTCCGTCTTCGTCACCCGGGCGCGCAGCACGCGCACCTCCTGGCGGTCCGGCGAGTAGGTGATGGGCATGGTGCGGAAGGCGTCCACGCCGCGCGCGTTCTGCACCTTCACCACCATCTGCATCAGCCGGCTGGACAGGCCGCTCTTCTGGACGTGCACGAAGGTGTTGTCGACCAGGTAGATGGCGTCCTCGTGGACGTACGCCTCGGCCTCCTTCGCCAGGGGCCTGGCGTCCACCACGTGCTGCATGCCGGCGCCGGCGCCCTCGCCCTTGAGGGCGCGCAGGGCCTCCTTCAGGCCGGGGTTCTGCGGACGCAGCACCAGTGAGCGCTCGAAGGCGGCCAGCGCGGGCTCCCGGCGGCCGGCGGCGAGCAGCGCGCGACCCTCGCGCTCGTAGACCTCCGGCTCATCCGGGGACAGGGCACGGGCCTCCGCGAACAGGGCCACCGCCGGCTCCACCGCGCCGTTGCTGGCCTTCAGCTCCGCGAGCCTCACGCGGGCGCCGTTGTCGAACGGGTTGAGGGCGACCAGCTGCGAGTACTCGCGCTCGGCGGCCTCCACCTGACCGGAGTCCGCCAGCAGCGCGGCCAGCGCGCGGCGCGTGCCGGTGTCGTCGAAGCGCAGCGCCAGCACCACGCGCATCCGGTCCATGGCCTCGCGATGGCGGCCGAGCTGCCGGGAAATCTGCGCCGCGGTCCGCACCGCGCGCGGCTGCCGGGGCTGATGGCGGAAGGCCTCCTCCACCAGCGCGTGCGCGCGCGGACGCTCACCCAGGGCCTCGTAGGCGCGGGCCAGCGCCAGCCGGGCGGAGGCCTCCTCGGGCGTCTTCTCCAGCACGGGCGCCACCAGCGCCATGACGCGCTCCGGGTGTCCGCGCTCCATCTCATGGTCCGCCAGGGCCACGCGGGCCTCGGGCAGCGTGGGGTCGGCGGCCACGGCGGCCTCCAGGAAGCGCCGGCGCTCGTTCAGGTCATCCCGCTGGAGGCTCGCCGCGAGCATCTGCAGGCGCGCGTCCTTGGGCGCGAGCTCCGCGGCGCGCGTGGCCTCCACCGTGGCGGTGTGCTCGCGGTCATCGAAGCCCCGGTAGAAGCCGAGCACCCGCGCGTAGTCCCCGTGCAGGGTGGCGTCGTTGGGGTTCTTCTCCACCAGGGTGCGCAGCGCGGACGTCAGCGTGGGCAGCGTCTGCGGAGCGGGGGCCGCGCCGCGCTCGATGGCGGGCGCCCTGGCCGGCAGCGACGCGCGCACGGACGGCGACTCCTGGCGCAGGTAGAAGCCCAGCGGGCCCGTCTCCTGGCACACCTTGAGGAGCACGCGGTTGAGGCCCTTGCGCAGCTTCACGGACACGCGGGACTGGTCCGGGCGCGGCAGGTTGTAGCGGTCCTCCTTGGCGGCCAACTGCCCGTTCACCCACAGGCGGAAGGCGCCGGAGGTGCCCAGGCCGAGCGCCACGCGCGTCTCCTGTGAGGACTCCAACCAGGTGACGGCGTAGGCCACGGCCTCGCGGTTGGGGCGCACGGCGGTGGCCAGGTCCACGTAGCCGTCCGCGGTGGTCGCGGTCAGCTTGCGCCAGGACACCTGACGGCCCTTGGCGCCCGCGTAGTTGGCGGCCAGGTCCAGGTTGGCGGCCTCCGGGCCGAAGTCCGTGTCACACCCGGACTTGCCCTCGTTGTCGAAGCCGCCGACGACGTAGTAGTCGCCGAGGAAGCCCATCCACTGCTTCACCTCGCCCGCGCGCGTCAGCCGGCCCCGGGCGCGCTCGGTGTCCAAGAGGAGCAGCTGCGCGGTGGCGCGCGTGTTCGCGTCGAACTGCCGCCGCGAGGCCACGTAGGAGTAGGTGCTCACCAGCGGCGTGAGGTCTTCCACCTCGTCCACCAGCGAGTGCAGCCGGAGGAGGCCCGCGGCGCCCCGGGGCGAGGAGGCCTGCTTCAGCGCCTCGGCCGCGTACAAGCGGGCCGTCTCGTCCGCCGCGGGCCGGGCCTGCACCCAGAGGGGGCAGGTGAGCACGAAGACTGCGGCCAGCCATGTGAAGCGGGACATCCGTTCTCCTCGGTGCGACATGCGTGTAGGGCGAAGGCCCCGCGCATTCCGGGGCCGCCAACGCCGATGAACAGGCGGGCCCTTTGGGGCCTTCCCCTGCATGCGGCCCTGGATGGCGGACAGGCAACCGAAAACGTCACCCGGCGTGCGGAGGGGAACGGGGTAGGTGCGGGTGGGTTTGGAGTGGCGCGGGGCAAGTCAGGGGCTTGGGGTCTCGAAAACCCCGCCTACACTGCGGCTCCCGGCGCCCCCGAGGAAGCCCCTGGAGCGCCCGACTTCGTCCTCACACCCCCCGGAGCCCCCCATGCGTCGTCTCGTCATCCTGCTCACCGCGCTGAACCTCGTGGCCTGTGCCCACGGAGGGAGCGCCTCGGAGCCGGCCGCTCCGGAGGCCGCCTCCGCGAAGCCCCCGGCACCCAAGCCCGTCGCCACGCCGGAGGCGATGAAGGCGGCCTCCGAGGGGTATGCGCTGTCCCGGAAGGGCGACAACGCGGGCGCGCTGGCCCTGTTCCGGACGGCCTGGGAGGGCGGGGCGCGGGGCAGGAGCCTGGCCTACACCGCGGCTTGCGTGGCCTCCCTCGCGAAGGTGAACGAGGAGGGGCTGGTCTGGTTGGAGCGCGCCGTGGACGAGGGCTTCAATGACGCGAAGCACCTCGCGAAGGACCCGGACCTGGACAACATCCGGAGCCTGCCTGGCTTCGCGCCGCTGGCAGAGCGAGTCGCCGCGGCCGACGCGAAGCAGTACGAGGCCGCGGACCCGGCGCTGCGCGACGAGCTGCTGAAGCGCGCGGACGAGGACCAGGACGTGCGCAAGCTCCTCGTGGCCTCGAATTTCAAGGACGAGGCCGTCAAGACGAAGATGCGCGAGGTCGACGCCAGCAACACGGCCTTCCTCAAGGACGTCATCGCGAAGCGGGGCTGGCCGGGCAAGGCCCTGGTGGGCGCGCGCGCCACCTTCAGTGCGTGGCTGATGGTGCAGCACGCGGACCAGGACGTGGCGTTCCAGGAGCAGGTCCTGCCGATGCTGGAGCAGGCCGTGGCGCGAGGCGAGGGTTCGGCCAAGGAACTCGCGTACCTCACCGACCGGGTGCTGGTGAACACCGACAAGCCGCAGCGTTACGGCACCCAGTTGGAGCCGGTGGACGGGAAGATGGTGCCCAAGCAGTTGGAGGACCCGGCGAACGTGAACGCGCGTCGCGCCGCCGTGGGCCTCGACTCGGTGGAGGAGTACATCCAGAGCGTCGAGCGGATGAAGGCCGCGATGAACAAGCCGTAAGCTCGCGCGGGCCCTAGAGCACGACGCCGAAGTATTCCGCGAGCGCCCGTCGGCGGGAGTCCTCGTCCAGCACGGTCAGCTCGCGGCGCTCCTTCCCCTCGGTGATGACGAGGGCGCCTTCCTTGAGGGTGACGCGGCCCTTCGGCGTCGCCTTCGTGCAAAGCCGTCGCTGCGTGAAGATGGACTCCGGCGAAGTCTGGTGGTGGTGGCACATGCCGGTGAAGTCCTCCAGCGCGCGCGGGACGAGGGAGAGCGCGTACTGCGCCTCCCAGCCCTGCTCCGAGTCGCGCCACAGCAAGAGCCCCGCGCCGTCGGCGGCCAGCCGGTAGTCGCGTCCGGCGCGTGTCTGCACTCCCCGCTCGTCCAGGCGCAAGGGCTCCAGGAAGCCCTCTCCGAAGCCGACGTCGACGAGCCACTGCTCGCCCCCGTCCTCCACCTGGAGCGTCAGGTGGTCGAACTCCGGGCCGAACGTCCCGTCCCTGGCGTCGGAGGCGACACGCGCGGACAGCGGCGTGACGCTGTAGCCACGCGCGGTGAGCAGCCGGGAGAACAGGCCGTTGAGCTCGTAGCAGAAGCCGCCGCGCCGGCGGGTGACGACCTTGTCGAAGAGGGCGTCCGTGTCGAGCCGGATGGGGCGGCTCAGGTGGATGTCCAGGTTCTCGAACGGCACCGACTCAAGATGCGCCCGGTGCAGCGTGGCCAGCGACGCGTCGGCGGGGGCCTGGATGCGTTCCATGTATCGCGCGGCGTCGAACATGGCGCATGTCTAGCGCGGTCCACCCGGTGGGTGGAACGGGCTTTCCGGGCGGGCGTTGTCGGCCTGACGCGGCGGGAGGCTCCCTCAACTGACGAGGGAGCCTCTGCGGTGAATCCTACTTCGCCGGAGTGCTGGTGACGGGAGGCGGGCGGCGCAGGAAGGACCGCACGCTTTCGAGCTGCAGGCGGTCCGACTCCACGCACAGGCGGATGGACTCCAGCGCCCGGGCGTAGGCGCGCGGCGCGCCCTCCAGCTTGTCGACGCGGGGGCCAAGGAAGGCCTCCAGCTCCGCGCGGTGCTTGTCGTCACAGAGCGAGCCCGTCATCGCGATGAGCCAGCCCAGTTCGTCCGAGCGGACGCGGGTGGCGAGCGTGTCGAAGTGCTCGCGGTAGAAGCTCCACGCCACCTCGCGCGTCTCCGGCTCGGAGAAGGCCCCGGCGAACAGCGGGCGCGCGTCGCGCACGTCGAACTCCGTCATGGCCAGGGTCAGGTTCTCTTTCACCAGGGCCGGGTCCCGGAAGCTGGCGAGCACGTTGATCATCTGGCTGCGCTCGTTGCGGTCCTCCGCCTTGCGCGCGCGGGCGAGCAGCGTGTCGTAGAGGGCGCGGTCGGCGTTGCGCGCGGCCACCGACAGCACCAGCGGCACGGCCTCCGGGTCCACGCTGTCTCGCTTCGCGAGCCACTGGGTCGCCAGGCCCTGGGCCTCGCGCACCAGGGCGGGGTGGTGTCCCGTCATCGTCGCCAGGGCGAGGTGCAGCGAGCGCGTCTGCTTCAGTTCGTCGCTGTCGTTCTTCTTGGGCAACCAGCCCAGGGCCTTGGCGCGAGCGCCGTAGAGCTGCCCCACCCAGGTGCGGAAGCGTGCGCGCTCGGCCGGGGTGAGGTGGTCCTCGTTCACCAGGTAGAGCAGGCGGGCGCCGCCCATGACGAGGGAGCGGCTCGCGTCGGACGCGGTCGCCGGCACCATCTTCAGCGCCTCGCCGAGCGGCAGGTCACCCCGGCGCACCGACGCCTCCACGTCCGCGAGGAGCGCCAGCCGCTCCGGCACCGACAGCGTCTTCTGCGTCGCGGCGAGCACCTGGGTGAGCTGCTGGGACGAGTAGCCCGCGCGGTAGTAGCCCATGCCGCCCGCGTTGAGCAGGACCCACTGGGGACACTTCTCGAGCGGCAGCTCCAGCTCTCCAGTGCTCTCGGAGAGCAGCTGGCAGACGCGCACGTCCTCCGCGCCGACACCCGCGCGCACGCACACGGGGACGGACCAGGTCTGGTCCTTGGAGGCGTTGGAGCCCGCGGGCAGGTAGCGCTCCTGGGACAGCTTCAGCTTCGGCCGCTTGCCGGCGTCGCACTGCACCTGGGCGGAGACGCGGGGGGCGCCCGGCTGGTCGATGAAGCTTCGGAAGGAGCGGGCGACGTCGGGGCCCGCGGTCTCCGAGAGCGTGGTGGCGAAGTCGTCGGACGTCGCGGTGCCCCACTCGTGCTTGCGCACGTGGGTGCGCAGCATGTCGCGCATCTTGTCCGGTCCCAGCCAGGACTCGAACATGCCGATGATGGCCGAGCCCTTGGCGTAGGTGGTGGAGTTGTCGAAGGAGCCGATGACCTCGTCATGCGTCGTCGCGGGCTTGCGCACCGGCAGCGCGGCGGCGAGCTCGTCCGCGCTCATGGCGCCGGACAGCGCGTGGGTGCTGGCGTCCTGACCGAAGCCCCAGCTCGGGTCGAACCCGTCCATCTGCTTGCGGTCCAGCCACGACGTCAGCGACTCGTTCAGCCAGATGTCGTCCCACCAGCGGCAGGTGACGATGTTGCCGAACCAGTAGTGGCCCAGTTCATGGCCCGCGATGTTGACGTACCACTTGCGGCGCTGGAGCGTTTCCTCGCCGGGGCGGATGAGCGTCAGGGGCTGACCCAGGGCGACGAGGCCCGGGTGCTCCATGGTGCCCCAGTAGCGAGGCACCACCGCGACGTCGAGCTTCTCGTACGGGTAGGCCTGGTCGAAGAAGTCCTCGAGCACGGTGACGATGCGCGGGGTGACGCTCGCCGCGTACGCCGTCTCCGGGCCGCGACCCTTGGGGACGATGAAGCGCAGCGGCACCTTGTTGCGGCCGGTGGTGCCCGCGTCCACCACGTCGAAGGGGCCCACGACAAAGGCCACGAGGTAGCTGGGCATGGGCTTGCTGTCGCGGAAGGTGATGCGCTGGAGCCCGTCGGGCAGCGTCTCCTTCGCCTCGATGGCGTGGTTGGCGAGCGCCACGTCACCGGCCTTCACGGTGAAGCGCAGCCGCCAGGGTACCTTGAAGGTCGGCTCGTCGAAGCAGGGGAAGGCGCGGCGCGCGTCCACCGGCTCGAAGAAGGTGTAGAGGTAGTTGTTGCCGCCTTCCTCCTGCGAGTAGATGCCCCGGCTGCGCTCGGCATCCACCTTGCCGGAGAAGGTGATGACGATGCGCGCGCGTCCAGGCGCGAGCGTCTCCGGCAGCAGCAGGCCGAGTCGTCCGTCGCTCGCGGTGACGGCCCGGGCCTCCAGCGTGAGCGAGTCCTTCTCCACGCGGGCCGCGCTCACGTCCAAATCCTGTCCGTGCAGCCAGACCTGGCGCACCGGCTCGCGCACGTCCACGTCGATGGTGACGGTGCCCGAGTACGTCGGCTCCGAGGACAGCAGCTTCAGGTCCAGCGTGTAGTGGGTGGGCTGGACGGTGTCCGGGAGCCGCAGCGCGGGGGGCTGGGCTTCGGGCCACTCGGGCGTCGCCGCCGCCGTGGCCTCGGGCTTGGAGGGGACGGTGGTCTCGGTGGCGTGGGTACAGTGAAGCGAGACCAACGCGGGGACGAGGAGGAGGAGGTGCCTGCGCATGCCGCGAGGCTACCGCGCCCCTCGCGTTTGGCTACCGAGAAGGGCGCGGCGATGCGTGTCTATGAATTCCGCGTGGGTGCCGGCAGAGCCGGATTCCATCAGAAGCGGCAGAGGAACGCGTCGTAGCCGCCGGCGCTGGGGTTGCCCGCCAGGCCGCCGAAGGTGAATCCGGTGACGTACGTGTTTCCCGAGGCATCCACGGCCACACCCCGTCCGATGTCCGAGCGGTTCGTGCCGAGCGTGCGGGTGCCAATCTTGCTGCCGAAGGCATCGAAGCGGGAGAGGAACACGTCCTGGGAGCCCGCGTAGGCGTTGCCGTCCAGCGAAGCGGTCGTGTAGCCCGTCACCTGCACGGTGCCATTGGGGGCGACGGCGACGCCGAACGCGTAGTCGGTCTGCGTCCCGCCGAGCAGGCGGCTCCACTCGCGATTGCCGGAGGCGTCATAGCGCGCGAGCAGCACATCGATGAGGCCATTGTTGGTGTTGCCGTCGAGCGTGCCGAACGTCTCACCCGCGATGTAGACACCGCCGTCCGCGCTCACGGCGACGCCCTTGGCGTCGTCGAGGTCGGAGCTGTCGACCTGGCGGACCCACTGCTGGGTGCCGAGGATGTCGAGCTTCATGAGGAAGATGTCGGTGCCCACGGGCGTGGTGACGCCGTCGAGGCTGCCGAACGTGTTGCCCACCACGTAGACTTCATAGGTGGACGTCACGGCGATGCCGCGCGCCATGTCGCTGCTGGGCGAGCCGAGTTGCTGGAGCCAGTACGGGTTGCCGCCGTCGTCGTAGAGCGCAACGATGATGTCGTAGTTGTTGGGGTTGCCGCCGTTGGCGAAGCTGCCGCCGGTGTAGCCGGAGATGAAGACCTTGTCGTTGTCGGCGACGGCGATGCCGGTGGCGAAGTCATCCATCTGCGTGCCGTTCTGCCGCAGCCACTGCTGGTTGCCCTGCGCGTCGTACTGGGTGACGAAGTAATCGAGCCCGCCCGCGTTCGCGTAGAAGCCGAAGCCGCCGAAGGTGTGGCCGGTGACATAGACGTTGCCGGCCGCGTCGGTGGCCACGGCCGTGGCGCGGTCATCCTGCGCGGTGCCCAGCTGGTGCACCCACTGCAACGTGCCGGCGGTGTCGTACTTCGCGAGGAAGACGTCCAGGCCACCGGCCTTCGGCTCCGGGCCAAGCTGGCTGGAGGTGTGGCCCACGACGTAGACGCTGTTGCCGGAGACGGCGACAGCCTGGGCCTGCTCATCGATGTTGGCGCCGAGCTGGCGGACCCAACTCGGAGGAGGAACCTGGGCCTCGGCGGAGGAGGGGGCGCCCAGAGCGCAGACGGCACCAGCCACGGCGAACGTGCTCAACAGGGGGTGTTTCATCTCGGACTCCATTCTCAGTGGGGGAACTGAGCCGTGGAGCGGATGGGAAATCTGTCACCACGGCAAGTATGCAAGACCACGGGACGCGTGCGCGTGGAAGATGGGTAATGAAAGACAGCCCGAAGCTGTGTTTGACCCGGGCGTGAGTTGTTGTTGACCCCGTTGCATATGACGCGGTGTGACAGCTTCAGCACGGGGTGGTCTGGTGACGTGCGGGTGTCTCAACGTGACACGTGGGTTTCGGGCGGCTCGCTCAGGTGAGGGTGAAGGCGCGCGCGAGCGTCAGCACTTCGACGCGGGTGGCGCCAGCCGCGTGCAGGGCGATGGCCGCGGCGCGGGCCGTGGCGCCAGTGGTGAAGACATCGTCGAGCAGCAGCACGTCATGTCCCGTGACGTCGGACGACGCGGTGAAGGCCTCCGCGACGTTGTCGGCGCGCTCCGCTTCGGTGAGACCCACCTGTCGCTGTGTCTCTCGCGTGCGTATGAGCCAACCCACCGGGGCTTGTCGGCCCACGCACTTCGCCAGCGAGCCCGCGAGCAGCTGGGCCTGGTCGTACTTGCGCGAGTGATATCGGCGCGTGTGCAGGGGGAGGGCCACCACGCGGTCCGGAGCCCGGGAGAGGAAGCTCCTCGCCTCGTCCGCAAGCAACTCCGCGAGGGGCTCGGCGAGTTCCGGATGGTCCTCGTACTTGAAGCGGTGGATGGCTCGCGCCAGGGGGCCCTCGTGCGCGAAGGGGGCCCAGGCGCGGGAGAAGGGTGGAGGGTGGGCCCGGCAGCGCGGGCATGAGCCGCCAGGGAAGGTGCCGGGCTCGGCGCAGGTGCGGCAGCACCCGGGAGGCAAGCGCTCCAGGGCCGTGTCACACGTCTCGCAGAAGAAGGCCCCGGGACCGGGAAGGACTCTCGCGCAGGCGATGCATGCGGGAGGGTAGAGGACGTCCAGCAGGGCTCTGAGCATGCGGGGCGTGCCTTGCAGCGAGGGTGCCACGCTGTCGAGTCAGGAGTTGGCGGTGATGCCCCCGCACTCGGGGGGATGTTGACGCGCCACCGGGTTCCTCGACATCGTTGCGGAGCGCATGACGTTGCACGGCGTCCCGATGAACTTCATCCCAGGGAGACGCAGATGAGCGGTGGGCGGGTCTGGCAGGGGAACTGGAGGGTTCGCCTGTATGCGCGGGTCCGCGAGCGGGGTTACGACTCGCTGACCGCCTTCGCGGATGCACGGCCCGCCGTCTCGCTGATGGGACTGGCGGATGAGCTGGGGAAGGGAGAGGTCGCCGGTCTCCAGATTTTGAGCGTGCTGCGCTCCGAGGCGGAGTCCCGCGAGCAGGTCACCCGCTTCGTTCGGGACGCGCTGGTGCGCAACATGGCCGAGTACCTTCCGAATGGCTGGCCCGAGGTCATGGACGACGAGTCCCGCTTCGTGGTCGCCAAGCTGCTGACCTTCTGGTCCACCGACATCCCGGAGACGCACCGCAAGCGCGTCGAGAACGCCCGCGTGTCGCTTCGGACGTCTCCACCACCCTCTGGCTGGCGCCCGCTCGGACCCGACGACGCGTTGCTGTGCACGCTGCTGCCCGATGACGAAGCGCGTGGGTGAGCGAGCCCACGGCCAGCGTCTGGTTCGACGCTCGGTGCCATCCACGAGGGGCTCGCGGTCGAAGGGCCTTTCTGTCCGGGGACCCGCCGCGGTGACGGACTGTCCCTGACTCAGTCACCGAGCCGGATGACGACCTTGCCGACGAGTCCACGCTTCTCGGCGACCTCGAAGGCGCGCCGATGGTCGGCGAGCTCGAACACCTGCGTGGGGCCAGGAGTCAGCTCGCCCGCGTCGAAGTGCCGGCCCAGTTCCTCGAGGGCGGCCGTGGTGGACTGGGTGATGACGAAGCGGTGCTTCTGGGCGCGGAACGGGTTCTGGACGGCGGCGCTGGCGAGCTTCGCGGGGCCCGGCTCGAAGTCGACGTAGACGCCGTGGGGCTCCAGGAGGGCGCGAGCCTCGCTGAAGGGAAGCCGCGCGGAGAGGTCGAGCACCGCGTCGAAGGTCTTCCCTGACGCCAGGATGGAGTCGCGCCGGTAGTCGATGACCGTGTCAGCGCCGAGTTCGTGAGCCAACGCGACGCCGTCGGTGCCACTGACCGCCGTGACGTGTGCCCCCGCCCGTCTGGCGAGCTGGAGGGCGTACGGCCCCAGCCCTCCGCTGGCGCCGTTGAGCAGCACGTGGTCACCCTCCTTGACGCGCGCGACGGCTCGCACGGCGGTCCGGGCCGCGAGTCCGACGACCGCGACGGCCGCGGCCTGCACGGCGTCCAGCGACCTGGGCACCTTCGCGACGACTCGCGCCGGGACGGAGATGTGCTCGGAGAGGTAGCCCGCCTTGAAGGAGCCCATGCCGCCGAAGACGTCGTCCCCGACGCGGAAGCCGGACACGCCCTCGCCCACCTGCTCCACCACACCCGCGAAATCGAGGCCCGGGGTCTTCGGGAACCTCGTGCCACTGAGCAGCCGGGCATCGCCGCGCCGAATCTTTCCGTCGAGCGGGTTGATGGACACGGCACGCACGCGCACGACGAGGTGCCCGGCGCGAGGAGCCGGCGGGGCCACGTCGGAGAGGGTCAGGACGTCAGGACCACCAAAGCGTTCGTAGGTCACGGTTTTCATGCGGAAAGGAGTAAGTCCACTGAGCCATTCGCGGAACTTGATGTTCGGAAGGCCTATGCTTCATGAAATGAATGTCTCGACGTTCGACCTGAATCACGCGCGTGCACTCCACTTCCTGCTGGAGGAGGGCCATGTCGCCCGGGCCGCGCGGAGACTGGGAATCACGCCCGCGGCGGCGAGCAATGCGTTGAGAGGTCTGCGCCGTGACTTCGATGACGCGCTGCTGGTCCGGACAGGGCGGACGCTCGCGAGGACCGCTCTGGGGGAGCAGCTTCGCGGGCCCGCGCGTGAAGTCCTGGCCGCCGCGGAGCGCCTCTTCGTCGTGGGCGTGCCGTTCGAGCCGAGCGCGTACGACGGCGAGCTCATCCTCGCGACCTCGGACCGCGTGGCGGAGGTCCTGCTATCAGCGCTCGATGGGTTGCTGACCGCGCGGGCTCCACGAGCGCGTCTCTCCGTCCACACGATGACGGTCGACCTCGCGGCGTTCCTGCGAGAGAACGACGGCCTGGCCATCATGCCGGGGGCTGCCCGGGAGCGGGGACTCTCGTCGGAGAAGCTGTTCCTGGACGACTTCGTCTGCGTGCTCCGCAAGGGGCATCCGCTCCTCAAGGGGCCGTGGACGATTCGGCGCTTCGCGGCGGCCGAGCACCTCCTCGTCGCGCCCCTGGGGCGGACTCAGCGGGGCGCGGTGGACGCGCTGCTCGAAACGCAGGGACTCACCCGGAGGATAGCGCGCGTCGTGAATTCGTTCGCGCTGGCGATGCCCCTGCTCGCCGCCTCGGACCGAATCACCGTCCTGCCGCGCAGCTTTGCCCAGGCGCGAGCCCGGGAGTGGGGCATCGTGGTGAGACCGGTTCCCTTTGAGCTGCCCAACATCGAGATGGAGCTGTCGTGGCACCCGAGGCATGAGCGGGACCCGAAGCACGTCTGGTTTCGGGCCCTCCTGCAGGAATCCGTGCGCGTCTCGGGGCTCCCGCGCCCCGCGACGCGATAGGCCTCACGGCAGCACGCCCTGCCGGTTCATCTCCTTGGACTGGGGCAGGCCCATCACCTTGCACAGCGTGGGGGCGATGTCCGCGAGGATGCCGGGGCGCAGCTTCTGCCCCCGGAACGCGGGATGGATGAGGTGGAACGGCACCGGGTTGAGCGTGTGCGCGGTGTGCGGCTCGCCGGTGATGGGGTCCACCATCTGCTCGCAGTTGCCGTGGTCCGCGGAGATGGCCATCACCCAGCCGTTGCGCTCGCACGCCTTGCCGAGCACGCCCAGGCACTCGTCCACCACGCGCACCGCCTGCATCGCCGCGTCCAGCCGGCCGCTGTGTCCCACCATGTCCGGGTTGGCGAAGTTCGCCAGCGCGAAGTCATACGTGCCCGAGTCCAGCCGACGCACCAGCTCCGCCGTCACCTCGCGCGCCGACATCTCCGGCTTCAAATCGTACGTCTTCACGTCACGCGGACTGGGCACCAGGTGCCGGTCTTCTCCCGGGTAGACGACTTCGCGCCCGCCGTTGAAGAAGAACGTCACGTGCGCGTACTTCTCCGTCTCCGCCGTGCGGAACTGGCGCAAGCCCTGACGCGACAGCAGCTCCGGGAAGATGTCCTGCGGCTGGTCCGGCGCGAAGACCACCGGCAAATCGAACGTCTCGTCGTACTGGGTCATGCAGACGTAGCGCCCCAGCCGCAGCCCACCCCGGTCGAAGTCCTTGAAGCTCGGGTACGCCAGCGCCTGCGTCAGCTCCCGCGCGCGGTCCGCGCGGAAGTTGAAGAACAGCACCGTGTCCCCATCCTGGATGCGGCCCACGGGAGTGCCGTCCCCACTGGCCAGCACCGTGGGCTTCACGAACTCGTCCGTCACCTTCTCCGCGTACGACGCGCGAATCGCGCTCAGCGCGTCCGGAGCCTTGGGCCCCTTGCCGTACACCAGCGCCTCGTACGCGAGCTGCACGCGGTCCCAGCGCTTGTCCCGGTCCATCGCGTAATAGCGCCCGCTCACCGTGGCGATGCGCCCCGTGTGCGTCTCGTGAAGGAATCGCTCCAGCTCCTCCACGTAGCCCAGCGCGCTCTGCGGCGGCGTGTCGCGCCCATCCAGGAACGCATGCACGTAGACGTGCGCGACGCCCCGCTCACGCGCGGCCTTCAGCAGCGCGTACAGGTGCTCCATCGACGAGTGCACGCCACCCGGAGACACCAGCCCCAACAGGTGCAGCGCCTTGCCGTCCGCCTTCACGCCGTCCATCGCGGCGCGCAGCACGGGGTTTCGCGCCAGCTCCCCGGACTCCGCCGCGCGGTTGATGCGCACCAGGTCCTGGTAGACGATTCGGCCCGCGCCGATGTTGGTGTGGCCGACCTCCGAGTTGCCCATCTGCCCCTCGGGCAGGCCCACGGCCAATCCCGAGGTCTGTAGCTCGGTGAACGGGTAGGGGCTCGTCAGCTTGTCGAGGTGCGGGGTTCCGGCCAGGAGGATGGCATTCGCCTCTCGCTCGTGACGGATGCCCCAGCCATCCAAAATGCAGAGCAGGACCTTGTGCGCGGCAGTCATGCCCGAACCCTAACCACGCAGGCGCCGGACGGAGAGGGCAAAAAGCACCGGACCACCCCGTTTCCAGGCCTGGGCTCGGGCTCGGGGCCGCGCTACTCCTCGCGGGAGCGCGTCTTGTACGTCAGCACCGGCGCCAGGGTGGCCACCACCCGCACCAGCCCCGCCTCCACCAGGTCCGTCACCACGCGGTCAATCGGCTTGTACGCGGGCGGCGCCTCCTCGAAGAGCAGGTCCTTGTTCTCGCAGACGACGTGACTCTTGAAGGGGGTGCGCGTGAGCGACTCCGCGGTGAAGCGCTCCTTCATGCGCTCGCGTGCGGCCGTGCGCGTCCACTTGCGGCCCGCGCCATGCGCCAGGCTGTACGCGCTGCCCGTCCCATCCCCCAGCGGAACCACCAGATAGCTCAGCGCGCCACGGCTGCCCGGAATCACCACGGGCCCCTCGTCCGAGGGCGCCGCGCCCTTGCGGTGCAGCCACCGTGTGCCACCCGCGTCCCGCCGAGGCGTCACGCTGTTGTGGCAGACATCCAACACCCGACGGGCCGGAGCGCCAATCCCATCCAGCACCCGCCGCGCCACCAGCGCACGGTTCGCCCGAGCCCACGCCACCGCGTGGTCATGCCGCGTCAGATACGCCCGCGCATCGTCCGAGTCCTCCGCCAACCCGCCCGCCGCATGCCGGTCCACGTGGGCCCGGAGAATCGCCTCGCCCAGTCCACGTGAGCCGGAGTGCACCAGCAGGAGCAACCGGTCCGCCGCCAGCCCCAGCGCCGCGAAGCCCTCCGCGTCGTGCACCGTGTCCACCCGCTGCACCTCCGCGAAGTGGTTGCCGCCGCCCACCGTCCCCAGCGCCGCCTCGAACCCGGAGGCCTTCACGCCTTCTTCCGCCAGGAAGCCTTCCGCGTCTCCGCTCCAGGCACCCTCGACGTCCAGCTTCGCCGCCCAACGCTCCGCCTTGGCCTTGCGCGCCAACATCCCCACGTCCCACAGCCCCATGCCACAGCCGATGTCGCTGCCCACCAGGTACGGATAGAGGATGCCTTCCGAGGTGAAGGCGGCACCCACCGGCGCGCCCTTTCCCGGGTGCAAATCCGGAAGTCCCACCGCGTGCCTCATGCCGGGCAGACGCGCCACGGCCTCCAACTGCCGCACCGCCTCTCCCTCCACCCACGATTGGGGCGAGGCGATGATGCGGACGGTCGCGGGTGGAGACGTCAGGGGGGCCTGGGTGCCGGCGGTGCTCATGAGGCCCGTTGACGCCCCCTGTCTGGTGGGCCTGACGCAGGCGAGCGCGGCAGGGACCGGAGTCCCGCTCCCGCCGCCTGCTCGCCTGGTGGGCTACTTGTGGTACGGCTCGCCCTTGAGAATGGTGAACGCGCGGTAGAGCTGCTCCACGAGCACCACGCGCGCCAGCCGGTGGGGCAGCGTCATCTTTGACAGGGACAGCGTGAGGTTCGCCGCGTCCCGCACGCTCGAGTCCAGCCCCTCGTCACCACCGATGACGAAGAGCAGGTCCTTGGCGCCCGTCTGAGCCTTGCCCACGTAGCGGCTGAGCTCCACCGAGTCGAGCAGCGAGCCACGCTCGTCCAGCGCGATGACCCAGTCCTGCGGCTTGCGCTTGGAGAGAATCGCCTCCGCCTCGGCGGCCTTCGCGTCGCCCGGCTTGAGCTTCTTTCCGCTCGCCTCGGTCAGCTCCACCAGCTCGAAGCGGGTGTAGTGGCCCAGGCGGCGGGCGTACTCCTGGACCGCCGGCTCGTAGAGACCCGAGCGGTCCTTGCCGATGGTCAGGAGGCGGACCTTCAGGAGACCTTCTCCCGGTTCGCGTCCGCCCAGAGACCTTCCAGGTCATAGTGCGCGCGCAGGTCCGCGAGGAACAGGTGCGCCACCACCTCGCCGTAGTCGAGCAACACCCACTGGCCCGTCTCGACGCCCTCGGTGCCGAGCGCGCGCACCGGCTGCTCGCCCTGCTTGAGCTGCACGTGGACGTTCTCCGCCATCGCGCTGACCTGACGGTCGCTCTCGCCGGAGGCGATGACGATGTAGTCCGCGTAGGACGTCATGCCCCGAACGTCCAGGATGACGACGTCCAGCGCCTTCTTGTCGAGCAGCAGCTGGGCCATGCGCCGCGCCAGCGCCTGCGCCTGCGGGTTCTCCGCCGGGCCCGCCTTCTGTTGGGCGGCGCCTGGCAGCTTCGCCTTCTTCTTCGCCCTCAGGGGGACCTTGCCCGGGGTCTTCTTGCGAGCCGGCGCCTTCTTGGGAGCGGGAGCCTTGCCCTTGGGGGCCGTCCTGCCCGTCGCCGTCTTCTTCTGCTTCCGCGCCGGGGCCTTGGCCTTGGTCGCGCTCTTCTTTCGTGGGGTCGTCTTCTTCTTCGTTGCCATGTGCGGCGCACCCTACCGCACCCTTGGCAACACGGCATGGGTCCTCTATGGGGTGTTGTCCATGAGCGACGCCCGCCTGGAACAGTTCAAGAAGATGGCCGCTGACTTCCCGGACTCCCCCATGAGCCACTTCTCCCTGGGGAAGTTGTACCTGGAGCGAAAGCAGTACGCCGAGGCGGCGTCTGCCCTGGAGGCGGCCGTGCGCCTGGACCCGACCTACGCCGCGGCCCTGGTCTCCCTGGGGGACGCGCTCTCCGGGGCCGGGCAGGTGGCGCGGGCCCGCGAGGTGCTCACCCAGGCCCGTGAGCACGCCCTGGCCCAGGGCCACCCGGGGCTCGCCGAGGAAATCGACGAGCGCATCTCCGACCTGTGATGAACACGAGGGCCTTCGAGTCCTCGCCGGGCCTGCTCAGTCTCGCCAGGTGAAGCCGACGCCGAACACCTGTCGCGAGTAGGAGAGCTGATTGCGGGGCAGCCGGGTGCTCCACAGGCCCCAGGACACCTCCAGGTCCACCCGCTCCGACACCGGGCGCGCCAGCTTCAGGGACAGGGAGTTCTGTCCCTCGTCCTCCTCGACGAGGATGATTTCGGGCGACAGGTAGATGCCATCCGGATAGCGGGTGATGCCCAGTGAACCCTGCGCCAGCAGCGTCACCTTCCAGGGCAGGCGCACCCCCGCGTTGCCCGTCACGCGGTGGCGCAGCACCGTCTCCCCGAAGCTGTTGGACGTGACTTCCTGGTACGCGTACGTCAGCCCCAGCGTCACCGGGCCCCGGTAGTTGTAGCTGGCGCCCGCCGTGAGCGCGCCGTCCTCGCGCCGGCCCAGGGACGAAGCACCGGAGGCGCCGGGCCTGGGCCGCGCCAGGGGACCGTAGCGGCGCGCGCCCCAATCACCGAAGAGCGACAGGCTGTGGCGCCGGTCGAAGCGGTAGCGGCCCACCACGCCCAGCTCCGCCCCGCCGAAGTTGGCTGTCTTATCCGGCCGATACACGAAGCGACGCGCGCCTGCCCGCACCCGCAGCGCCAGTCGCACGTCCGGCGCGTACTCGGCGAACACGCTTGCTCCCAGGTCCGAGTACGCCCGCGTGCCGCCCCGCCGGTCCTTCGCGTGTCCCTCCGCCCCCAGGCCGAACTCGGTGCCCAGCGCCAGCGACGCCTCCAGGGCCCCGGTCTGGATGAGCGTGTCCTCATCCGAGAAGCCCACGTACTTGCGCGCGCCCAGCTCGTAGCGGCCCACCAACTGGGTGCGCTCGAACGTCGCGCGCCCCTCGGCCGAGCCCAGCACGCTCAGCGCCGGGTCCGCTCCAGGCGAGGGCGTGCTGCCGTCGGAGAAGTCGCGTGGCGCGTTGGTGTCCACCAGCAGCCGCGCGGTGCCCTTCAGCGCGCCCTCCCACTCGACCGCGGACGCGGGCCGAGCGGCGAGCAACACGAGGAGGACCAGGAGGGTAGGGCGGGAGCGGGACACGACGCCGGGCAACATAGCCGGCCTCGTGCCTGCACGCCCCACTCGCGGGAGGGCGGGCCCGTTCGCCAGGTTGGCGGCAGTGACGTCACGCCGGCCGCCCGGTACATTGGTGGAATGCGCCCTGTCTCACTTCTCGCGGCGGCGGTCGGCTTGGGACTCGCCGCCTGCGCCCAGTCCTCGTTCATCACCGAGGTGAGGGGCGAAACCACCGTGCCCGCGACCCTGCCCGGCGGAAGCACGGAGCTCAACGCCTTTCCCCCCATCAGCAGCCTGGCGGGGATGGACTTCGACCAGAACCAGGACTTCAAGAACCAGGGGCTTTCCAAGGACGAGGTGACGTCCGTCCACGTCGACTCCCTGTCGCTCCAGATTCTCAGCCCCAACGACGTGGACTTCACCTTCCTGGACAACGTGGAGTTCTTCGTCCGGGCGGGAGACCGGGAGTCGCGCATCGCCTGGAAGAACGACCTGGCGCGCTCGAATCTCCGTCCGCCCAACCCCACGCTGAGGCTGGATTTGGGGGACGTGGAAATGCAGCCCTACGTGTCCGCGCCGACGATGAGCATCATCATCCGCGGCAAGGGCCGCACGCCGGAGCGGGAAGTCCGCCTGCGCGCGGTGGTGCGGTTGGAAGTCGAGTCCGGACTGCTCTAGGGCGTCGCCAGTTCCTGGGCGCGGTGCTCCAGCGCGCCGGCCCGGCCGTCCAGCTCGTGGGCGAGGGCCTCCAGCCGCTTCGCCTCCGCCTCCATCGCCGCCAGGTCCACCGGGCCACCAGCCGCGAGTGTCTGGGCGCGCACGCCGTCCACCTGCGGGCGACGGTCCGTGGCACGCGCGGGCTCGGGCTCCGGAAGCGCGGGGTCCCTGCCGGTGCCTGTGCCAGGCTGGGGCGTGGTGGGAATGCCCGGGGTGTCGGTGCCCTCCCCTGGCGGCGGGCCCCCGGAGACATCCGCCTCTCCGGCGAACATGCCTCCGCCCCGGTCGCTGGGCGCCACGCGGAGGTTCCCCGAGCGCATGCGCAGCCGCAGCCGACGGTCCTGCTCGTCGAACATGGATTCCTCGCCGAGGAAGTCGCTCATGCGCCGGTCCAGGTCCTTCTCCTCGCGCACCTCGGTGATGCGCGCACGCAGGGACTTGAGGCGCTCGCGCACCTTGTCCTCGGCGTCACGCAGCGTGTCCGCCTGCTCCAGCAGGTCCTCCGGGTCATCTCCGCCGGCGGTGGCCTTGTCCATCATGGGCACCCGCGAGGCAGGCAGCGCCGCGCGCACCGCGTCCCGCTCCGTGCGAGTGGTGCGCAGCGCCTCCAACAGCGTGGCGCGCTGGCCCCGGTCCGCTGTCTGGTCCCAAGCGCCGCGCAGCCGCGCCAGTTCGTCCGACAGTGCCTGATGCAGCGCCAGGTGCGCGCGCTCCGACTCGCCCTCCGCCGTGGACACCGACTGCGCCAGTCCGGTGAGCGAGCCGCTCAGCTCCTGCGAGCGCCGCAGCGCCGCCTCCAGCTCCGTGCCCGTCGTCAGCCGACCCTTGCGCTCCGCCTTCAGCGCCTCGATTCGCGCGGCCACGCCCTGCAGTTCGTCCCGCAGCGCCTGCTGCTGGGTGCGTAGCGAGCGCGCCTCCGTCCTCGCCGCCTGCGCCCGCGAGCGCGCCGCCTCCAGCCCGGACGCGGCCCAGACGGGCACGGCGCAGAGCAGGCACAGCAAAAGCGCGAGGGGGCGGGGACTCATCAGCGGCCTCCCTTGAGCAAAGCGGATGCCAGCCTGCTCTGTCCTCTCCTCCACCGGAGCCCGGGAAAAGCCCTGGGATTCCAGGCGCCTGGACACACCAGGTGGGGGCAGGTGGGGGAGGGGTGGCGGTGGAAAGTCACGGGGAGGGGACCCTGGGTCACGGATTTTCGAGACTACCCCTCGTCGGGTGGCGTGCCCTTGGGGAGGAAGCCGTACTTCTCCAGCTTGTAGTACAGCGCGGACGTCTTGATGCCCAGCAACCGGGCGGTCTCCGTCTTCACGCCCCCCGCCTTCTCGTAGGCGCGGGCGATCAGCTGCCGCTCCAAATCCTCCAGGATGTCTGGAAGGGGTCGGTCTCCATGGGGCACGGGCAGCCCCGCGTCCATGCGCGGCGCGGCGCCGGTGAGGTGCGAGGGCAGGTCCGTGACGGTGAGCACGTCGCCCTCGGCGAAGACGAGCGCCTGCTCCACGACGTTCTCCAGTTCACGCACGTTGCCGGGCCACACATGCCGGGCCAGGGCGCGCAGCGCGCCTTCATCCATGCCCGTCACCCGGCGGTTCACCCGGGGGGCGTGCTTGGCCACGAAGTGCCGGGCCAGGGAGGTGATGTCCTCGGGGCGCTCGCGCAGGGGCGGCAGCATCAGCGGGACGATGTGCAGCCGGTAGTAGAGGTCCTCGCGGAAGCGGCCCGCCTTGACCTCGGCCTGGAGGTCCCGGTGCGTGGCGCTCACCACGCGCACGTCCACCTTGAGGGTCTCCTCGCCGCCCACGCGCTGGATTTCCTTCTCCTGCAGCACGCGCAGGAGCTTGGTCTGCACCGAGTGGGGAATCTCTCCGATTTCGTCGAGGAAGAGGGTGCCGCCGTCGGCCAGCTCGAAGCGGCCCAGCTTGCGCTTCACCGCGCCGGTGAAGGCGCCGCGCTCGTGGCCGAACAGCTCGCTCTCCAGCAGCGTCTCCGCCAGCGCCGCGCAGTGCACGACGACGAAGGGGCCGTCCTTGCGCGGGGACTCCTGATGCAGCATGCGGGCGATGAGCTCCTTGCCGGTGCCGCTCTCGCCGCGCACCAGCACCGTCGCGTTGCTGTGCGCCGCCTTGCGTGCCTGGCTGAGCAGCCGCTGCATGGGCTCGCTGTCGCCCACCATGCTGCCGTGGGAGAGCGCCGCGTCCGCGTCATGCGCGGCGGTGCGCGCCTCCAGCTTCTCCACCTTGCGCCGGGTGCTGGCCAGCTCCAGGCCCTTGTCCACCTTGGCGCGCAGCACGTCGGGCGTGAAGGGCTTGGTGATGAAGTCGTAGGCGCCCTCCTGCATCGCCCGCACGGCGGTCTCAATGGTGCCGAAGGCCGTCACCACCATGACGACGGCGGAGGCGTCCAGCGCCTTGAGCGCCTGCGTGACGGCGATGCCGTCCAGGCCGTCCATCTTGAGGTCCGTGACGACCAGGTCGAAGGGGGCCTTGCGGTATGCGGCCAGGCCGTCCGCCCCGCCTCGGACAGCGGACACGGCGTGGCCGGAGCGCGTGAGGGTGACGGTCATCCCCTCGCGCAGCGTGTCGTGGTCGTCGATGACGAGAATGCGCGCCATGGTGTTTCGATTTCCTCATGCCACGGGGGCGCCGGCCGCCCGGGTGCGTCCGCATGAGAGCACACCCGGGGCGGCACCCTACACCGGACCGTGGCGGTCGGCCGCTTCCAGAAGGCGCTGGCGCGCGAGGGCTCCCCAGGGGTACGTGGGCGCGCATGGAATCCCCGAACGCCGCCGCCCTGCGTGAATTGCTCGCGCGCCATGTCCCCCAGGACGACAAGGAGCGAGAAGATCTGGAGCGCATGCGCCACCACGCGGCCACGCTGCCGTCTCCCTTCTCCCGCGCGCAGCCCGAAGCGCACTTCACCGGCAGCGCCGTGGTGGTGGACCCGGAGGGCGCGCGCGTGGTGATGGTGCTGCACGGCAAGCTCAAGCGCTGGCTGCAACCAGGCGGGCATGCGGACGCCGTGGACGCAGGCCTGATGGAGACCACCGCGCTGCGCGAGGCCCGCGAGGAGACCGGCTGCCGCGTCACGCTCCACCCCCGAGCGCCCCGGCCGCTCGACGTGGACATCCACACCATCCCCGCCCTGCGCGACGAGCCCGAGCACCAGCACCTGGACGTGCGCTACCTCGTCGTGGCGGAGGACCCCGCGTCGCTCGCGCATGACCCCGCCGAGTCCACCGGCGCGCAGTGGCTCACCTGGGACGAAGCGCTCGCCCGCGCCGATGAAGCGCCCTTGCGCCGCATGCTCGAGAAGGCGCGCCACGCGGTGGCCCGCACGCCGTGAGCCATGCCCGCCCGCCCGCGACATGCGGGCGGCCTCGCGTGTGGAAGGGGAAACACAGACGCCGCGGTGCGACAGACCCCTCGGGGTGCTCCAGAGCGAATTCTGAAACATGGCGGTGAGAAAAGCGTCGCATGCGAACAGTTGCATGGCCGCGTGCAGGTGCTGTCACCACTATGGGCCGCTCCGGCGGGTGAGGGGGGGCCATGTCGGTCTGGCACCCGCCGCGAAAAGGAGCGTCCTGGAGCCATGTCGTCGACCAGCCTGGAAGTGAATGTTCCCTCGTTCGAGCCACTCGTGCGTCGCTATGGGCCTCCGCCCCTGAAGCCCTCGCCGCATCCGCGCTGGCTGGAGTCGATGCTGGAGTCGACGCGCGCGGACTGGAACGCGGCCTGTTGGCCTCCGCTGTTTCGCGACACGGCGGAGGGACGTCGCCCGCCGCTGGGGTACTGGCGGCGCGTGCTGTCGCAGTTCTTCCTCATCGTCGAGTCCTTCCCCAAATACATGGGCCTGTCGCTCGCGAAGACGACGTATGGGCGGCATGAAGGGGACGCGAGCATCCGGCGCTGGCTCCTGCAGAATCTGGGCGTCGAGGCGAAACACGCGGAGTGGTTCATCGACTGGGTGCGTGCCATCGGCATGGAGCCCGACTCGCTCTTCTCCGTGCGCCCGTTGCCGGAAATCCAGGCGCTGCACGCGCACCTGCGCGACACCTGCGCGCGCGGCACGCTGGCGGAGGGCATCGCCGCGTCCAACTGGGCCATCGAGGGCATCACCGGTGTGTGGACGAAGGAGGTGGTGGAGCCCTTCCGGGGCTACGCCTCGGATGGAGCGCGCATCGACGCGAGCGCCATGATGTGGCTCAAGGCCCACGCCCGCTACGACGACCTGCACCCGGTGGAAGCGCTCGAAATCCTCAAGCTCTCCGTGGACTCGGAGAGCACCGAGCCCGCCCGTGTCGCCGCCGCCGCGCGCAAGTCCCTGCGCCTGTACTCCGCGGCCATTCGCGCCTGCTGCGCGGACTGAGCTCGACCGCCTCCTCGCCCTTGTTTGCTTGGGGAGGAGGTTTTCCTGGATGTGTATGTCTTTCAACAAGCTCTGGCATGACGGTTGTGCAGTGTCTGGAACCGGGCGCGGCCCTCTCGCTTTCCACTCGATGACGTGCGGAGAATGGTGTCTGGAGCCATCCCGTCAGCATGGATTCTTCGTGGCCGCATGACGCGGGAAAGCGACCGGTATGAGCATCGAAGACAAGGTGATTCGCGAGTATCGGTGGCGTGCGCTCAAGGTGTTCATGGCGTGGGTGGTGCCAGCCGCGCCCATCGCCGCGTACCTCAATGGCATGTCCATGGGGGTGGCGGGCTGGGAGGGTGTGAAGGCGGTGGCGTGGGTGTTGCCGCCCATCCTCGTGGGCCTGGGGATGATCTACCCCGCTGTATTCATGCGGTGGCTGGTGGGCAGCGCGCTGCGGACGTACGCGGGTGACAGGCCGGGTGCGCGGCTGGAGCGCATCCTCCGACTCCCGTGGCGCGTGGCGGTGGGAACGTCCTGGGTCGGATGGACGCTGGGAGGCTTCTGGTTCAGCCTCCACGTGTGTCTGACCTGGCACAAGGATTTGGGCCTCGTCGTGCTGGGCACCATCATCGGCGTGTGCTGCGGCGTGCTGCTGGGCTTTCCCATCAGCGTCTCGCTGGAGCGGATGCTGCTGCCGCTGGCGCTCGAGGAGCAGCGCAAGGACCCGACGGTGGTGCTCCAGGGCGGCGGCTTCTCGTGGCCCCGACAGGCGTGGTTCCTGCCCTTCACTTTTGGAGGCTCCATCGTCGCCGCGCTGGTGCTCAGCGGCTGCGTGGTGATGGTGAAGCTGGAGGGCATTCGCGACACGCTTCATCTGGAGCTGGTGGCGGAGGGCGCGCAGCGCTCGGCGCGGATGCTGATGGAGCTGGGCGGCGTGCTGGCGGGAGAGCTGGCCTTCAGCCTGGCGTGGGTGGGTGGGCTGCTGCTGCTGCCGGGCATCACCACGTGGATGCTGGCGCGCCGTCAGGCGCGGGCGGCGGAGGCGGTGGGACAGGCCATCGAGTCCGTGGCGGCGGGACGCGTCGTCGCGCCCGCGTGGGTGTCCACCGACGAGGTGGGGGACTTGGCGGCGGGGATGAACGCGGTGCTGGCCCGGCTGCGACAGCTTCCGCTGGCGCTCCAGGCGTCGGCCGCGCGGCTGGGCGAGGCGGGCAGCCACCTGCGCACGGCCAACGACGAGCAACAGCAGAGCTTCACGAAGCAGGCCGCCGCGCTGCATGAGGCGCAGGTGACGTCGGAGGAGATTCGTCGCACGTCGCGCATGGCGGCGGACCGGGCGGACGCGGTGCTCCAGGTGGCGAAGCGCGCGGAGGAGCTGGGCCTCAAGGGCGAGGCGGCGGTGGAACTCAGCGTGGCGGGGCTTGCGGACATTCGCGGCGCGGTGGACGGAATCCAGCAGCGGCTGGCGAAGCTGGCTGAGAGCACCACGCAGATTGGCGACATCACCGAGACGGTGAAGGACCTGGCGGCCCAGTCCCACCTGCTCGCCGTCAACGCGGCCATCGAAGCGGCGCGCTCGGGAGAGCAGGGCAAGGGCTTCGCGGTGGTGGCCCGGGAAGTCCGCGCGCTGGCGGACCAGTCCATCCAGTCCACGCAGCGCATCCGGCGCATCCTCCAGGAAATCACCGAGGGCATCCGGGACGCGGCGAGCATGGGTGAGCAGGGCGTGCGCACCATCGGCACGGGGTTGGACCAGATGCGCTCTTCGGGAGACTCGCTGCGGGAGCTGTCGCTCATGTCCCAGGAGAACTCGGCCGCGGCTCGGCAGATCGCCGCCGCGGTGACGCAGCAGAACGCCGGCATCTCCCAGATTTCCATCGCCATCGCCGACCTGTCGCAAATCATGGACGCGACGATGAAGCGGCTGGAGTCCACGCAGGAGGCCACGCGCTCGCTGGCCCATGTCTCGGGCGAGGTGGGGCAGATGGCGCGTCAGTTCAACGTGGCGAGCTGACGCCCGAGGGCCTCAAGGGCAGCGTCAGGGTGAACGTCGTGTCGCCCGGCGCGGACGTCAGGTGCAGCTCTCCCCCGTGCGCGCGGGCAATCTTGCGCGCCAGGGGCAGGCCCAGGCCGGTGCCCTTCTCGCGGGTGGTGAAGAAGGGCTCGAAGATGCGCTCGCGCTCGGCCTCCGGCACCCCCGCGCCGGCGTCGTGGACGCGGATGGCATAGCGCCCGTCGTGTTCGGCGCCGGAGATGCGCACGCGGCCTCCGGAGGCGGAGGCCTGCACCGCGTTCTTCACCAGGTTCAGCAGCGCGGCGGTGAGCAGGCTGCCGTCGGCCTCCAGCACGGCGGGCGTGGCGTCCACCTCCAGCGTCACGTCGCGGATGCTGGCCTCCGCGGAGGACAGCTCCTGGACGACGGAGAGCAGGGCGGGGGCCTCCACGGGGGCGCGGGCCAGGGGCTGCTCGCGCGCGAAGGCGAGGAAGTCCTCGACGATGCGCTGGAGGAAGGCGACCTCTCGCTGGATGCGCTCGACGTGCTCCTGGGCCTCCTCGTGGGCGCCCGCGCGCAGGTCCTCCTGGAGGATGCCGGAGAACAGGGCGATGCCGCCCAGGGGGTTGCGCACCTCGTGGGCCACGCCCGCGAGCATCATCTTCAACTGTCGGTCCCGACTCTCCAGCGCGCCGCGCATCACCTCCAGCTCACGGGCGAGCACGCCGATTTCGCGCGTGGGCTCCGGAGGCACGGGCGTGGTGAGGTCTCCCCGGCCGATTCTCAGCGCGGAGTCCATCAGCCGGCCGAGCGGACGCGCCAGCCCCCGGGCGGTGAGCAGCGCGATGATGGCGAGCGCGGTGAGGGCCAGCGCGCCCATGATGACGAACGTGCGCGACAGGTGCTTGAGCGGGCCGAAGAACGCGGCGCTGCCCTCCACGCCCACCGCGCCCACCACCTTCCCGGCGTGGACGATGGGGGCATAACCCGTCTTGTACAGCCGCCCATCCGAGCCGGTGAAGAGGACCTGACTGGCCGCGTGCTCGCCCGCGAAGACCCGCGCCAGCTCCAGCCTGTCGCGCGCCAGCTCCGGCACCTCCGAGCCCACTGGCAGGCCGCCGCCCACGTCCGCGCGCACCCGGCCCTGGACGTCCACGGCGAAGACGCGGCGCGCGCCGCTGGCCTCGCGCACGCCTTCCAGCAGGCGCACCAGGTTGCGCCACGTCCGGGTGCCACCCGAGTCGTCGCCGGCCTCAATCGTGAGCATGCGCTCTCCGTTGAGCTGGCTGGCGGTGGCGGCGGCGATGTTGGAGAGGCTGGTGCCCAGCTCCTCCTCGAGGATGGAGCGCGCCAGTTGGTAGACGGCCGTGCCCGCCACCGCGACGAAGAGCAGGGTGGGGACGAGGAACGCCGCCAGCAGCCGCGTCGACAGCAGGCTGGGGAGCTCTCTCCAGGGGAAGGCGTTTCGTCGCTCCGCGCTCATGCGTGGCGCGGACTCTAGCCGAGCGCCCCCGTGCGCGGTCCGTCTTCGAGCGGACGTCCCTCATCTGGTAGAAGCCCGAGGCACCCCCGCATGCGCTCTCTTTCTTCGCCCCGTCTCCGTGAGCCCCTGGTCGTCCTGGGTGCGTCGGTCGTCGCCACGCTGCTGTTCTTCCACCGACTCCTCTCGACGGGAGGCGCGCTCTGCGAGCGGGACATGCTGCGGGTGTTCGCCCCGGCCAAGGCGTACTGGGCGCACGCGGTGAGCCAGGGCGTCTGGCCCGGTTGGTATCCCTTCAACGCGCTGGGACAGCCCTTTGCGGGCGCCACCGTCACGGGGGTCTTCCATCCAGCCAACGTGCTGGCGCTGCTGTTCGACGGGCCCGGCGCGCTGACCGCGATGGCGCTGCTGTGCTACCCACTGGCCGCCACCGGGACGTACCTCTTCCTGCGGGCCCGTGATGCTTTCCCCTTCGCCGCCGCGCTGGGCGCCCTGGCCTTCGCCCTGAGTGGGTACCTGGTCAGCCTCACCAACAACCTGCTGTACCTCCAGGCCGCCACCGCCTTGCCCTGGCTCCTGCTCATCGCGGACTCGGTGCTGGCACGCGGCTCCTGGTCGATGGCGGGCGCGCTGGGATGTGTCCTTCCGACGGTCCTCTTCGCGGGAGACCCGCAGGGCTTCACGGTGTGCGGCGCCACGGTGCTCCTCGTCGTGGTGCTGTGTCCGCTCGGTGTTGGTGTGACGCGTCGTCGGGTGCTGCTCGTCACGGGGACGGGACTGCTGCTCGCGGCGCTGGTGGCCACCGCGCAGCTCTGGGCCTCCGCGTCCGTGCTGGGGGAGACCTTCGCGGAGCGCCGCACCGCCGAGTCCGCGCAGCTCTGGTCGGTGCATCCGCTGCGGTTGCTCGACCTGGCGGTGGGCAATGTCTTCGCGCTGGAGCCGCCCCTTCGCGGCCCCGTCGCCCAGGGACTGCTGGGCATGCAGACGACGGACTTCTGGGCGCGCTCGCTCTATGTCGGGCTGCCGGTGTTGTTCCTGGCGGGCGTGTGCGTGGTGGCGCGTCGCCGGGAGCGCTGGGTGCAGGTGGCGGTGGGCTTCTCGGTGCTGGGGTTGTTGCTGATGTTCGGCAGACACACGCCCCTGTATGGCTTTGTCTATGACCTGGTTCCTCCGTGGCGGGCCTTCCGCTATCCGGAGAAGCTCACGGTGCATCTGTCCTTCTGGCTGGCGGTGCTCGCGGCGTGGGGGGCCCAGGACCTGTTGGACCGCGCCAGGGGCGGACGTCGTCGCGCGGGCTGGGGACTGGTGGGCCTGGGCGCCGGGATGCTGCTGCTGGCGCTGACGGGCGCGGGGCTGTGGCTGGCGCAGGCGCTGCGAGGCTTCTATTCGGGGCCGGACGCGTCCTGGGCGGAGCTGTCGCGTCAGGTCGGGGAGCGGCTCACGGTGGACGCCGCCTGTGTGGCGGTGACCTGTGTGGGGATGGGCCTGTTCGCCCTCTTCGCGGCACACCCGAGGCAGGTGGGCCTGGGCTGGGTGTTGCTGCTCGCGGCGGACCTGTATCGCGTCAGCGAGCCCATCTATGTCTCGTGTGACCAGCGGCTGCTCACCACGGCGCCGCCGTTCGTGGAGGAGCTCCAGCGTCGCGAGGGCCCGTCCCTGCCAGGCCGCGCGCGTGTCTACACCGCGTCGGGCATCGCCCTGCCGGAGACGGTGGAAGGGCTGACTCCGGATGAGGCGCAGGTGGCGGGCACGCGGATGGTGCTCGCGGCGGACAGCGCGTCGGCGTGGGGCGTGGAGAGCGCGAACTGGTACCTGCCCGCGTTGTCCGCTCGCGTGGCGGACCTCCTGAAGGATCAGCGTCAGTGGTGGAACCGGTATGGGCCGCTCGCGGGCGTGGGCTACTTCGTCGCGGATGAGACCCAGGTGGAGGAGCGCCGGCTGCGGAACAACGTGCTGTCCACGAGCGAGCCCTTCAAGGTCTCCCTGCTCGCGCATCCCCGACCCCTGCCGCGCGTCTACCTCGCCCCGCCTCGGTGTGTGTCGGGCCCGGAGGAGAGCCTGGCCGTCATTGCCTCGCCCGACTTCGTCCCCGGCCAGCAGGCCGTCGTCGAGTGTCGCGAGCCCTTGCCCACGGCGCCTCCGGGAGGTGACTCCGGGAAGGCCACGCTCACACGGTACGGAGTGGACGAAGTGGAGGTGGAGGTCGATGCCACGCGTCCCTCCGTCCTGGTGCTGTCGGACGCGTACTTCACGGGCTGGAGCGCCACCGTGGATGAGGTCCCGACGGAGGTCCTTCCCGCGAACCACGCGCTGCGCGCCGTGGCTGTCCCCGCGGGAGCACACCGCGTGGTGTGGCGGTATGCCCCTCCCGGTGAAGCGGCCTCCCTGGCGGTGAGCGGACTGGGCCTGCTGCTCTGTCTGCTCACCTGGGTGGCCGCGCCACTGCGCAGGCGGCTGCGTCGCGAAGGGCCCGCATCCTCCGAGCCCCCGCGCGCGGCGACGACGCCCTGACGCACTCACACCAGGGCGTCAGGGTGCCGCTAGTTACATGAGAACGTGTACGTGGCTGGCGTGCTCCAGGTGCCGTCCGCGTTGATGTTGCGCACGGTGTAGCCGCTGAACGGATACGTCGTGGTCCAGCAGTCGCGAGCGCGCACGTCGTTGCGGACGGCGGCGGAGAGGTCCCAGTTGCCCCTGCGACGCAGCTTCTCGTACGCGGCGATTCGGTCGATGGCGTCCACCCACGTGGAGTCGGCGGCCAGCACGTCGCGGCGCTTCTCGATGAACTTCTGGAGCCACGCCGACTCGGTGATGCCGTTGTAGCCCACCGAGGGCGCCACCTGCCCGGTGTTGCCCAGCGCGATGTTCGTCGCGCGCGTCAGGCTCTTCACGCCGGACTCGCCGTGGTTGATGTACGCGTCATACAGCGCCATCTTCGACAGGGCCTGGGTGGCGCCCCACTTGTTCGCCTCGTTCATCGCCGGCGTGTAATAGAACTGGTCGCTGACCTGGTCCTGGCATGCCTTGAAGTCCGCGCGAGTCGTCGTGTTGTTGTAGCTGGTGGCCCAATCCGCCGTCCAATTGCCGATGACATCCAGCTCCGACGTGGATGGCTGGGATTGACCCGTGGACAGGAAGCGGTTGTTGATGGTCGTCAGCCCCGGCATGTACTTGGCCATGATGTTGCCGTTGGCCGCGCTGCGCCGGGCGTTGTAGCACTGGATGACCTGGATGGCGTCGCCCGTGCCCGTGCAGAAGCCCGCGCGTCCATTCGTGTAGCCACGCCCGTCCTGGATGTTCTCCGAGTACGCATAGTCGATGGTGGGCGTGTCGTTCTCCCAGATGCTGGTGAGCGCCTCCGCCACCTTCTTCTGGTTCGCCGTGAGCCCCGTCACCGGCGGCACGGTGCCCCCACAGCTCGGGTCGCTGATGACGACGTTCGTCGCGGTGAACGACGTGTTCGTGTTCGTCGAATAGTAGAACGTGTACGACGCATTCACGCCCACGGTGAGCCCCGACGTCCGCGAGTACGTACACGTGGAGCCGCTCTGCGTGTGCGTCCAGCCCGGCTCGTCGTGGTCACACGTCACGCCGCTGGGGACGCCGAACGCAATCGTCGGACTCGTCATCGCGCTGGTGCCCGTGTTCTGGAACACCAGGGTGCCCCACCAGTCCGCGCCCACGTAGGTGTTCGTCGTAATCACATACGAGCAGGCCGCAAGCCCCTGCTCCGCCTGTCCCACCTCCGCCCCGTCCTCACCCGCCTCCGGTGCGCAGCCGGCGACCGCCGCTCCCACCCACACCAGCATTCCCCACTTCATCCACAATGAATCATTCCGACGCTGTCCCATGCGCGCTCTCCTTGGCTTCGGCCGGCTCCGACACCTGGAGCGGCTGAAGCTTCAGCTACCTCTGGAAGAGCAGAAAGTCAGTTAAATCCGGTCGGACGCCTTCTTGCTTGTCTTGCGAACGACCTGGCTTCCAGCCGAGCGCGAACCGGCGTGCTTATCCTGTCTTCAGGTCACTTCAGCGCGAGGAGGGACGTGATGTCTTTGGAGACGATTCTAGTGTGGGCGGTCATCGGCCTCATCGCCGGATGGTTGGCGTCGGCCGTCGTGGGTGGTGGCTATGGCATCATCGGAGACATCGTGGTGGGTGTGGTGGGCGCGTTCCTGGGTGGTTTCATCTTCCGCGCCCTGGGGGCGGGGCAGCCCTTCGGTGGAATCGCGGGGACCATCTTCGTGGCATTCATCGGAGCCGTCGTCCTGCTGCTCATCTTGAGAGCCATTCGTTCGAGCACCGTCCGCAGAACATGAGTGGGCGGTGTCAGGTGCTGCGCCAGCCTTCGATGGCGGTGACGACGGCGGCGAGCATCATGAGGCCACCCACGGCTTGGCCGACGCGCGCGCTGGCGGAGGGACGTGACTCCAGCCAGCCGCGTGCGCGGTCCGCGGCGAGCGCGACGGCGCCATACACCGCGGCTTGAGTGAGCGCGATGATGGCGCCGAGCGCCAGGGCCTGGAGCCAGATGGGCCCATATTCCGGCCGCAGGAACTGCGGGAAGACGGCGAGCATGAAGACGTACGCCTTCGGGTTGAGCAGGTTGGTGAGGGCTCCCTGACGGAACGTCGCCGCCGCCGAGCGCTGCCCCGACTGTGACGACGCGGAGAACGCGGCCGGGCTGCGCACGAGCGACAGGCCCATCCAGGCCACGTACAGCGCGCCCACCCACAAGAGGGCATTGAACGCGGCGGGCATGACGGTGAGCAGCACGGCGACGCCTGTCGCGCCGACCAGGACGTGGCACGCGGCCCCGGCGATGATGCCTCCCACCGCGGACAGCCCCGCGCGGCGGCCTCCCACCAGGGAGCTGGCCAGGACGAACGCCATGTCCAGCCCCGGGAGGATGACGATGCCAAACACCAACACGAAGAACAGCCACAGGTGCGAGGTCTGCGTCATCGGATTCCGCGAGCCTTTCCGTCAGCGCCAGCGCGCCCGGAGGGGGGCGAGGCCATGAATGGCACCGTACGGGGCATGTAGGGCGGAATCGGTCCTGATTCGGACAGGGCTCCAGCGTGAAGCCGAAGTCCGTCCCTGCTCGGTCCAGCGGTGCCGCGAATCGGGGTGACGCCTAGCCGGAGTGGCTGCTCCCAGAGCCCGGCCCGTTGTCGCTGCTCCCAGAGCCCAGCCCGTCGTCGCTGCTCCCAGCGCCCGTTGTGGTTGCTCCCGGAGCCCAGCCCGTCGTCGCTGCTCCCAGCGCCCGTTGTGGTTGCTCCCGGAGCCCAGCCCGTCGTCGCTGCTCCCAGCGCACGGCCTGTTGTCGCTGCTACCGGAGCCCGGCCCGTTGTCGCTGCTCCCAGAGCCCGGCCCGTTAGGGCGGGCTCCGATGCATCGGTCCTCCCGGTCGGTGACGGGGGTGTGTGCGAAGTCCCCTCACGACGAGTGTGGGACGCCGACCCGGGGCCCTTCTGGTTTTAATTCACCTGGAGTGAATGCGAGCGGGCTTCGTCGGACTTCGGGCGCCCTGGGCATTAGGTTCGCGCCCCATGTCCCGTCCCACCACGCGTGTGCTCACCGTGCTCGAGCTGTTGCAGACGCATGGGCGGATGAGCGGCTCGGAGCTGGCGCGGCGGCTGGAGGTGGACCGGCGCACGGTGCGTCGCTACATCCTGAAGCTGGAGGAACTGGGCATCCCCATCACCGCCGAGCGCGGACGCGACGGCGCCTACATGCTGGTGGCGGGTTTCAAGCTGCCGCCCATGATGTTCACCGATGACGAAGTCCTGGCGCTGTCCGTGGGCCTGCTGGCCGCACGGGGCATGGGACTGTCGGAAGCGGCACCCGCGGTGGCCAGCGCCCAGGCGAAGCTGGAGCGGGTGATGCCCGCGCCGCTCAAGCGGCGGGTGAGGGCGGTGGACGAGTCGGTGACGCTCGACATCTCCGGCTCACGGGCGACGCTGGACAACACCGCGCTCGTCGCGCTCAGCGCCGCGGCGCAGCAGCGGCAGCGCGTGCGCCTGTCCTACCGCGCCGCACGGGACGAGGACACCGAACGCGAGTTCGACACCTATGGCCTCGTCTGGCGCGGCGGACGCTGGTACGCGGTGGGCGTCTGCCACCTGCGCCAGGGGCTGCGCACGTTCCGGTTGGACCGCGTGCGCGCCGTGCAGTCGCTCGACATGAGCTTCGAGCGGCCCGACGGCTTCGATGCGCTGGCGCATGTGACGCTCGCGGTGGCCAGCCTGCCGCGCGCGCACGCGGTGGAGGTGCGGCTCGACACGGACCTGGCGACCGCGCGGCGCGCCATCTTCGCCACGCTGGGCGTGCTGGAGCCGATGGACGGAGGCGGCGTGCGGCTGCTCGGACAGACCGAAGACCTGGACTGGTTCGCCCGCGAGCTGTCGCGGCTGCCCTTCGCCTTTCACGTCCAGCAGCCCGAGGAGATGCGTGCCGCGCTGGAGGCCCAGGCCCGCAGGCTCCTGGCGCTGGCTCGGGCGACCTAACGGGTGTCCGCGCGCTGGCGCCGACGGAACTCCGCCACCTTGGCCTTGTTTCCACAGCCCGCCATGGAACACCAGCGCCGCTGACCGGAGCGAGAGGTGTCGACGAAGAGCAGGGCACAGCCCTCCTGCGAGCAGTTGCGGATGCGCTCCGCGAACGGGCCTCCCAGCAGCTCCGCGGCGTCGCGCGCCACCGCCGCGAGCTGTCCCCTCACGCCCGCGCCCGTCCACAGCAGGCCCCGAGGCCCCAACTGCGGCGCCGGAGGCGGCTCTGCGGCCCATCGATTGAGGATGGCGCGGTCCCTGGCGGAGAAGCTCTCGCCCCGCGCGCGC
This sequence comes from Myxococcus sp. CA051A, assembly GCF_013336705.1. Classification (NCBI taxonomy): domain Bacteria; kingdom Pseudomonadati; phylum Myxococcota; class Myxococcia; order Myxococcales; family Myxococcaceae; genus Myxococcus; species Myxococcus sp. CA051A. The sequence goes on from NZ_JABUMS010000003.1 coordinate 548,630, forward strand.
GCCATGCCCAGCCGGTAGATGGCCTCGCGCAGTTCTCGCGCCTGCGTCAGCTCTTCCGCCGAGGGCTCCTGCATCTGAGTGGCCAGTCCCGCGGCCACCAGCCACCGTCCCAGGTCCGCCGGCGCCTGGAGCAAGTCCCTCGGCACGTCCTGGAGTCGCCCGGCCAGGGTGGCCGGCAGGTCCAACGACAGCCGCCCCGAGCGGAACTTGAACCCGTCCCTCAGCTCTCCCTTCGGAACAGGGGGATGCGCGGGAGTGGGGCGATGCCTGGCGGCCATGGGGACCTCGGTGAAGTTCGAAACCACATTGACAAGTTATATGGAACGGGCGCGGAAGCACGCTCGAAGTTCGTAACCTGTCAATGGGGTTGCTGTGTCTGGCCGACGAGTCGCACGTAGGGTGCTTGCGGGCTGACGAAGTGGGGCGCCCCGGTCGCGGACGCGCGACGTTTTCAGCGGTTCCAGAGGAAGTCGACGAGCACGGCGTAGTGCGTGCTGGCTCCGGCGATGACCAGGATGTGGAACACCTCGTGGTAGCCGAAGACGGCGGGGCTGGGGTCCGGCCACTTGCGCGCGTAGACGACGGCGCCCACGGCGTAGAGGCCGCCGCCGAAGAGGAGCCACGAGGCCCGCTCGGCGCCAATCACGCCGGGCAGCCGCAGCATCACCGGGGCCGCCATGGCGCCCAGGAGGGTGTAGAGCACCGAGCGGACGCCGCGCGGCCCGGAGATGCCCAGCAGCGAGAGCCCCGCGCCCGTGAGCGCGCAGGCCCACATCACCCCGAGCAGGTATTCCGTCCAGGCGCCCGGGGCATCAAGCGTGGCCAGCGGGGTGAAGGTCCCCGCGATGAGCAGGTAGATGGCCGCGTGGTCCATCCGCCGCAGGCGCTGGTACGCGACAGGGCTCCAGGTGGGCAGGTGATAGGCCGCGCTGGTGCCGAACATCAGGACCAGGGAGAAGCCGAAGACCCCATCGGCCAGTTGCTGCGTGCCCTGGGCGGGGGCGATGGCGAGCACGAAGCAGCCCCACAGCGCGGCCAGGAAGGCCAGGGCATGGGACACGCCTCGCAGCCGGGGCTTCACGTCCGCCAGGAGGGTGCGGGTCTCGGGTGGGTCGATGGACGCCATGCCCCTGTCCTAGTCACGGCAGGTCATCGCCGCGTCAGCGCGCGAGGCGTCGCGTCAGCCCGTGGACGGGACTCCCGCCGCAAGCGTCGACTGCTCCTCAATCGTGTGACGCGAAGGTGCCCGCGAGCCCACGAGCGCGTCCGGATGTCGCTTCCGGCACGGTTGATATGAGATTGGGGTGCGAGCGCTCGGTTGATTGCCAGGGTTCATGTCTGGATTGATGAGGAATTGCCCGCCGCCCCAGGGTTGGCGATGTTTGCAGGAGTATCCGGCTTCGAGCGGTGTAGGCGGTGAATTCGGTGTTTCATCCGGGTCTGCCTCCACCCATTTGAAGCCATGTGAGGATTTGGGCATATCCTTTCGAAAAGCTCCGGTATCGGGCCGTTCACGCTGTTCTCCCTGACACACGGTCCGGGCCTCCTCGCCCCATGAATCAGTCGCAACCGCAGTCCCAGGTCGTCGAAGTCAACCTCGAGCGCCTCGAGCGCATCCGAGACGTGCTGGCGATGATTTCGCTCGGGGAGTTCAACCCGGACCAGCACCTCATCCCGCTGGAGAACGACGATGCGTTCTCCTCGTTCGAGGAAACCATCAACCTCTTCGCGCGCCAGCTCCACGCGTCCGTGCACGAGAACGAGCAGTCCATCCGGAAGCTCGACGTCGCGCGGCGTGAGCTGGAGGAGAAGCTCTCCACCATCGAGCGGCAGCGACTGGCCATCCGAGACCTGTCCACGCCCATCATCGAGCTGTGGGAGGACGTGCTGACGCTCCCCATCGTCGGCGTGGTGGACACCCAGCGCTCGCTGGAGATGACCGAGCGGCTCCTGCACCGCATCTCCCAGGGCAAGGCCCGGTGCGCCATCATCGACATCACGGGCGTGGAGGTGGTGGACACCTCCACCGCGAACCACTTCGTGAAGATGGTCAACGCCGCCCGCCTGCTCGGCACCTACTGCGTCGTCACGGGCATCAGCCCCGTCATCGCGCAGACGCTGACCCAGATTGGCGTGGACCTGCGTGATGTGAAGACGCTCGGCAGCCTGCGGGATGGGTTGAAGGAGTGCTTCATGTATCTGCGCAACCACACCGCCCACCGTGCCTTCGAGTCCAACGGTCGGTAAGGCCGAACCCTCTTCAGGAACCTCTCAACATGTCACAAGCTTCCTATGAGCCCGGCATCACCGTCACGGGCCTGAGCGTCGTTTCCATCGTCGAGGCCATCCAATCCTTCTCCGTGCTGGTGAATGCCCTGCTGGACGTGATGAAGGTCCAGGCGCGCGGCGCCGGGGGGGAGCGCGCGCTCGACCCCAGTGCCTGGTACCCGCTGGAGGACTACCTGCTGGCGTACAAGAAGATCGACACCCTGCTGGGCGGGCGCGGCCTGGAGAAGGTCGGGTCGATGATTCCGAAGAACGCCGTGTTCCCGGCGGACATCACGGACATCCACAAGGCCCTGGCCTCCATCGACGTGGCCTTCCACATGAACCACCGGAAGAACGGCAAGGACATGTTCAACCCCGCCACGGGGGAGATGCTGGAGGGCATTGGCCACTACGCCTACACCGCCATCGCCGGGAAGAACGAGGGCTATGTGGTGTGTGGCAATCCCTATCCGTGTCGGTTCGACCAGGGGCTGGTCAAGGGCATGGCCCAGCGCTTCATGCCCAACGCCACGGTGACGCATGACCCGGCGCACGGCTGTCGGCAGAAGGGCGGGGCTTCCTGCACCTTCGTCGTCAACTGGTAGTTCGCGCGTGACTGCCCGAGCCTCGCGCCCCTTCGAAGCTGGAAGGGGCGCGGGAGGGGGCGTGCTTCAGGGGGTGCGGCGCAGGGGCAGCAGCGCCCTCAGGCGCGCGTCCCGCAGGAACAGGCCCGCCCAGGCGAGGACGCCCAGGATGATGGGCGCGATGAACGGGTCCGCCACGCGCACGTGCGTCGCCGTCGCGCCGCCCAGGTAGCCGGTGACGAGGATGGCGCCGAGCACCGCCGTCTGGGGTACCGCGTAGAGCAGCGCGACCAGGAGCTCGACCACCCCGATGGTGACAATCACCGACGCGGGATAGCCGAAGTGCTCGAAGCCCTTGATGACGTCGGGCGACTGGCTCACCTTCATCACGGCGCTGAAGCCGAGCCCGGCGACGGTGAGCGCCGAGAAGGCGCGACCCAGCCAGAGAGCCCAGGGCTTGGAGGGGGTGGACACTGCGGTGGAGGAGGCGGCGGTCGTCATGGGGGACTCCCTGAAAGGGAAGTGGGTTCCGAAAGGTGCGTCGGTTACAACAGGTAACCGGCGAACCAGTAACGGTCCGCGCATTTCTCCACAAGGAGGCACATCCATGTCACCAGGGTCCGTGAAGTCTTTGGAGCCCTCCGCGAGGCCTGATCCAGCGTCGGAGTCCTGCCTGGCCGTCCGGGATGTGCTCACCCGGGTGGGCGACAAGTGGAGCGTCCAGGTGGTGGGGAGCCTGGGAGAGGGGCCCCTGCGCTTCAGCGACTTGAAGCGGGCCATCGAGGGCATCTCCCAGCGGATGCTGACGCTCACCGTGCGCGGCCTGGAGCGCGACGGGCTCGTCACCCGCACCGTCCATCCGACGGTGCCTCCCCGGGTGGAGTACGCGCTGACGCCGCTCGGCCGGACGCTGCTCGAGCCCGTCACGGTGCTGGGCCAGTGGGCCGTCCAGCACCGCGCGGAAATCCAGGCGTCGCGCGGCAGCTACGACGCGCGCCCGGAGCCTGTGCCCTTCACGGTGGTCGGCAAGAAGTAGGGGCCTTCAGTCGAACATCGCGCGCAGCGCGTCGCCCAGCGTCTCCACGCCCACCACCTTCAGCTTCGTGCCCTCCATGCGCCGGGCGCTGCCCGCGGGCATCACCACGCGCTGGAAGCCCATCTTCGCGGCCTCCACGAGCCGGGGTTCCATCTGCCCCACCGCGCGCACCTCGCCCGCGAGGCCCACCTCCCCCAGCACCAGCGTGTGCGGGTCCATGGGCCGGTTCTGGAGGCTGCTCACCAGCGCCGCGCAGACGGCCAAATCACACGCGGGCTCGTTGAGCTGCATGCCGCCCGCCACGTTGACGAAGAGGTCGCAGCCCACCAGCGGAATCTCCTCCTTCTTCTCCAGCACCGCGGCGAGCAGCGCCACGCGGTTGCCGTCCACGCCGATGGCGGTGCGCCGCGCCGTGCCGTAGCCGGTGGGCGCCACCAACGCCTGCACCTCCACCAGCAGGGGACGGGTGCCGTTGAGCGTGCTGGTGACGACGCTGCCGGACTTGCCCACGGGGCGCTCGGACAGGAAGAGGGCGGAGGGGTCCGAGACTTCCACCAGGCCCGCGCCCTTCATCTCGAAGACGCCAATCTCGTTGGTGGAGCCGAAGCGGTTCTTGTGCGCGCGCAAGATTCGGAAGGGGTGGCCGCGCTCGCCCTCGAAGTACAGGACGGTGTCCACCATGTGCTCCAGCACGCGGGGGCCGGCGATGGAGCCCTCCTTCGTCACGTGGCCCACGATGAAGGTGGGCACCCCCGTGCGCTTGGCGTAGGCCATCAGCCGGCCGGCGACCTCGCGCACCTGGGTGATGCTGCCCGGCGCGTTGCCCAGCTCCGGCAGGTACATCGTCTGGATGGAGTCCACGACGAGCGCCTGCGGCTTGAGCGACTCGGTGGCCGCGAGCACCCGCTCCGCGTCCGTCTCCGCGAACAGGTGGATGGCGTCTCCCTCCACGCGCAGCCGCTCCGCCCGCATCTTCGTCTGGCGCAGGCTCTCCTCACCGGACACGTAGAGCACGGGGCCATGGCGGGCCAGCCTGTCCAGCGCGGCGAGCAGCAGCGTGGACTTGCCGATGCCCGGGTCTCCGCCCAGCAGCACGACGGAGCCGCTCACCACGCCCCCGCCCAGCACGCGGTCGAACTCCGCGATGCCCGTGCGACGGCGCACCTCCGTCTCGCCGCTGACTTCCTTGAGCAGCATGGGCTTCGCCGCGCCGCCCGAGGCGCCCCACGCCGGGCGCTTCTCGTCCTGCTTCGCCCCGGCCTCTTCCAGCAACGAGCTCCACGCGCCGCAGTCCGGGCACTTCCCCAGCCACTTCGCCGTCTGGTACCCGCAAGCCTGGCAGGTGTAGTGCGTCTTCGCCTTCGCCATGGGTTGTGTGTGTATCTCGGAACCCTGACGTTCCGGCGGGCTGTCGAGCAGGCACGATTGGTGAGCAGGCAGGCGCGATGTCAATCCCCATGCCAGCGAGTTGTACGAAAGGGAGGGGCGACCCAGCTTCATTCCCACGGGCGGCGCGGAGACGCGCTGGCTCAATCACAAGCCAGGTGGGCGCCGCTCCGTGCGCCCCCTTCACCACTCATAGTGAGGTCCGTCATGGGGATTATCGCTTTCCTGGTCATTGGCCTTCTCGCTGGTCTTCTTGCTCGCGCCCTGATGCCGGGGAATCAGTCCATGGGGCTGGTGGCCACCACGCTGCTGGGCATCGTCGGCTCCTTCGTGGGCGGCTTCATCGGCTCGCTGTTCCGCAGTGACGGCCGCATCTTCGACCTGCACCCGTCCGGTCTGCTGTTCTCCGTGCTGGGTGCCATCGCCGTCCTGTTCCTGGTGGGACTGGCCGGTCGGCGTCGCGTCCATGTCTGACGCACCCCTTCCCGTCTAGGGAAGGGTCACGGCCGGCGCTCCGGGTCTCCCGTGGGCGCCGGTCGTCTTTTCAGAGGGACGGGTGGGATGTTGTCAACCTGTCCGCGCTGAGGCGTTGACAAGTTTCCGCCGCCCGCGCAGCTTCGCGCTCCTCACGATTTCGAGGAGCCCATGTCCGACACCGCCGCTTCCAGCGAGTCCTTTCACGGCCATGCCCACCATGCCGCGCCCGCGCCCGAGGGCGTCGCCGTGCGCCATGACTGGGAGCTGGCCGAGGTTCGCGCCATCTACGCCATGCCCCTGTTGGACCTGGTGCACCGCGCGCAGACGGTCCACCGCGCCGTGTTCACGGACAACAAGGTGCAGCTGTGTTCGCTCCTCTCCATCAAGACGGGCGGCTGCTCGGAGGACTGCGCGTACTGCCCCCAGGCGGCCCGCTACAAGACGGGCGTGAAGGCGGAGAAGTTGATGGCGGTGCCGGAGGTGCTGGACGCCGCGAAGAAGGCGCGCTCGGCCGGGGCCACCCGCTTCTGCATGGGGGCCGCGTGGCGCGAGGTGAAGGACGGCCCGCAGTTCGACAGCGTGCTGGAGATGGTGAAGGGCGTGCGGGCCATGGGCATGGAGGCGTGCGCCACGCTGGGCATGCTCACCGACAACCAGGCGAAGCGGCTGAAGGAAGCGGGCCTGTCCGCGTACAACCACAACCTGGACACCTCGCCCGAGCACTACGGCGACATCATCTCCACCCGGCTCTACGATGATCGCCTGCGGACGCTGGGCCGCGTGCGCGACGCGGGCATCTCCGTGTGCTGCGGCGGCATCATCGGCCTGGGCGAGTCGGTGGATGATCGCTGCAACCTGCTGCGCACGCTGGCCAACCAGGACCACCACCCGGAGTCGGTGCCCGTCAACGCGCTGGTGGCCGTGGAGGGCACGCCCCTGGCCGAGCAGCCCCGCGTGGACACGGTGGACATGGTGCGCACCATCGCCACTGCCCGCATCCTGATGCCCCAGTCCATGGTGCGCCTGTCCGCGGGCCGCCAGCAGATGAATGAGGAGGCGCAGCTCATGTGCATGATGGCGGGCGCCAACTCGCTGTTCTTCGGCGAGAAGCTGCTCACCACCGGCAACCCCCAGTACACCCAGGACATGGCGCTCTTGGAGAAGGCGGGCATCCGCCCCCTGGAGCCCCGGCAAGAGGGGTAGGGCGGCGCTCGTGAGTGACGTGAAGCAGGAGGGCGTCGGGGCCTCGTCGGCGCCGGCGTCCGGTTGGGCCCGGGAGGAGCTGGCGTCGCTCCAGGCTCGTGGCCTGCGCCGTTACCTGGAGCCGCTGGATTCGCCGCAGGGCCCGGTGGTGCGGGTCGGCGGCGAGACGCTCGTCAACTTCTCGTCGAACGACTACCTGGGCCTGGCGGCCTCCGCCTCCGTGCGGGCCGCCGCCATCGCCGCGGTGGAGCGGTACGGGCTGGGCACGGGTGCCAGCCGGCTGGTGGTGGGTGACACCGCCGTGCATCACCGGCTGGAGGCGCGGCTGGCGGCCTTCGAGCGGGCCGAGGCCGTGCTGCTCTTCAACAGCGGCTATGCGGCCAACACCGGCATCCTGCCCGCGCTGGTGGGACCGGGGGACGCGGTGTTCTCCGACGCGCTCAACCACGCCTCGCTGGTGGATGGCTGCCGGCTGTCGCGCGCCCGCGTCGTCGTCTATCCGCACGCGGACGTGGAGGCGCTGACGAAGGCGCTGGAGGAGACGCCCGCGCGGCGCAAGCTCGTCGTCACCGACACGGTGTTCTCCATGGATGGGGACGTGGCGCCGCTGCGCGAGATTGTCGCGGCGTGCCGGGCGCACGGGGCCGCGTTGATGGTGGACGAGGCGCACGCCACGGGCGTCCTGGGGGCGCGAGGCGCGGGGCTGTGCGAGGAGCTGGGCCTGGAAGACCAGGTCGACCTGCGCATGGGCACGCTGAGCAAGGCGCTGGGAGGGCAGGGCGCGTACGTGGCCACGTCGCGCGTGGTGGCGGACCTGCTCATCAGCCGGGCGCGGCCGTTCATCTATTCCACCGCGCTGCCGGCGGCGATGTGCGCCGCGGCGGAGGCGGCGGTGGAGGCCGTGGAGAAGGACCCGGAGCTGCGCGAGCGGCTGTGGCGCAACATCCGGCGCTTCTCGGACGGGCTGCGTTCCATGGGCCTGCGCGCGGAGCCTCGCAGCGCGGTGTTCCCGGTGGTGCTCGGCGGGCCCGAGCGCGCGCTGGAGGCGGCGAGGAAGCTGCGCGAGGCGGGGGTGCTGGTGAAGGCCATCCGCCCGCCCACGGTTCCCGAAGGCACGAGCCGGTTGCGCTTCTGCCTGTCGGCGGCGCACACGCTGGGCCACGTGGACCTGGCGCTGGAGTCCCTGCGCGGCGTGGGAGTGCACCAGCGTGGAGAGGAGTAGGCCCTCACGGGCCTGCGATGCACGCTCGACTCCCACGCCTCTCACGGAAGTTGCCCCGGCGAAGGGCTCGGCCCTCGGGGCGGCTCGTTCTCGCGACACCCCGAGGTCGCGGCGCCGATGGATGGGCCCGCGCATCCTTCTTCCCATGACCTGGTGAGCACGTCATGTCCAAGCCGTTCCAGATTTTCGTCACGGGTACCGACACGGGCGTCGGCAAGACGCAGACGTCGCGGGCCCTGCTGTCCCTGCTGGTCGACGCGGGCCTCTCCCCCGAGGGCTTCAAGCCCTACGAGAGCGGGTGCGCCTCCCTTCGGGCTCCGGCGGATGCGCTGTCCCTGCGCGAAGCGGCGAGGAGCACGCTGCCCCTGGACGTCCTCTGTCCGCACCGCTTCCGCGCCCCCGTGGCGCCGGGCGTGGCCGCCGCTCGCCTGGGCCGGGAGCCGGACTGGAACGTCACCCTGGCCGCCTGGGCGCGCCTGAAGCACGGGCCGGCGGTGGTGGAGGGGGCCGGCGGCCTCTTCGTCCCCCTGGACTCCCGCCACGACGTCATCGACCTCATCCAGACCCTGCGCCTGCCCGTGTTGCTGGTGGCGCGCGCGGGGCTGGGGACGCTCAACCACACCGCGCTGTCGCTCCAGGCGCTCGCGGCCCGCCGCATCCCGGTGCGCGCCGTGCTGCTGTCGCGCTCTTCCCAGGAACGGGACACTTCCGAGCGCGACAACCGCGCGCTGCTGGAGGCGCGGCATGGCGTTCCCGTGCTCGGCCCGGTGCCGTTCGAGGCCGACGCCCGGCGCCGGCACTCCGCGTTCCGCCGCGCCCTGCGCCCTCTGGTGCCGTGAGCGCCGAGGCCGAGAATTCGGCCTCCCGCGCGTTCCGCCTTCCACGCGAGTGCTACAGGTCGCGCAAGTTTTCGGGTGACGCGGCCGTGAAATGGACGCGCCGTTTTTTCCGCGCGAGAACGCCTTCACGAATGGCGGACATCATCGACCTCACGTTCCTCGCGGACGTCCGACGCTTCTTCCACAAGCTCCTCGACCAGAGAGGGTTGTCCTACTTCCTCCAGAAGGACGGGGCCCGGCTGTTCCACATCGAGCCTACGAAGGTAGAGCTCGTCCTCCGCACCGCCCTGCGAGCCAGGGACCCGGAGCTTCCCAGGCCTCATGACAAGGCCATTGAACATTGCAGGAAGGAAGTGCGCCGCGAGCTCATCCGCCGCGTCGCCAACGCCATGCTCCAGACGGGGCTGTGAGCCGCTTCTCCTTCCGCACCGACTTCTCCCGCACCCCCAATCCCCTGGCGGAGGCGCTCGCTCGACACCGCGGCCTCCCTCCGCTGGACCTCACCGTCTCCAACCCCACCCGCGTGGGGCTCCCGGCGCCTGACGCCGGACTGCTCCACCCTCCCGGTGCGCTGGACTACGCACCGGAAGCGCTCGGCCTCCCCTCGGCTCGCGAGGCGGTGGCCGCCCACCTCTCCTCCCGGGGGCCCGTCATCTCCCCTGGGCACCTGGTGCTGTCCGCCAGCACCAGTGAGTCGTACGGCTGGCTCTTCAAGCTGCTGTGCGAGCCCGGTGACGACGTGCTCGTCCCGGCCCCCTGCTACCCCCTCTTCGAGCACCTGGCCCGACTGGAGGGCGTGGGCACGCGTCCGTACCGCCTGCCACTCGCGCATGGCTTCGGCCTGGATGCGGGCGCGGTGGAGGCCGCGCTCGGCCCGCGCACCCGCGCCGTGCTCGTCGTCAATCCCGGCAACCCCACCGGCCACTTCCTGCACGAGGGGGAGCTGGCCGCGCTGGCGGACGTCTGCGCGCGCCACGGCCTGGCCCTCCTCTGCGACGAGGTGTTCTCCGATTACGGCTGGGACGTGGAGCCGCACCGCGTGGCCAGCGTGGCGGGGCGCGAGTTGCCCATGCTCACCTTCAGCCTCTCCGGCCTCTCCAAGGTCTGCGGCCTGCCCGGCCTGAAGCTGGGGTGGACGCACGTGGGCGGCCCTCCCGCCGCGCGTGACGAGGCCCTGGCGCGCCTGGAGTGGGTGGCGGACACGTACCTGTCCGTGGGCACCCCGGTGCAACTGGCCCTGCCCTCGCTCCTCGCCCACGCGCCTGTCTTCCAAGAGGCGCTGCTGGAGCGGGTGAGGGGCAACCGCCGTCGCCTCGTCGCCGCGCGTCCCCCCGGTGCTCCGTGGGACGTGGTGCCCGCGCACGGAGGGTGGAGCGCGGTGCTGCGGATTCCGAGGGAGCCGGGAGACGAGGCGACGTGCCTCGCGCTCCTGGACGCGGGCGTGCTCGCGCAGCCCGGCTACTTCTACGACTTCGACTCGGGGGCGTTCCTGGTGCTGTCCCTGCTGCCGCCGCCCGAGGTGTTCTCCGCCGCCCTGGGCCCGCTCACGCGGGTGCTGGGGGCGGCGGAGTAGAGCGCGTGCGGCTCAGGTCTGCGGCGGGATGATGAGCTCCACCGTCTTGAACGCCCCGCCTTCCACGCGGAACAGCTCGTACTCGGACGGGGCCTCGCCGGTGGCGTCGAAGTCCAGCGCGCCGCTGGCGCCCTGCACGTTGATGACCTTGCCGGTGCTGACCTCGTTGCGCGCGTCGGTGAAGCGGCTGAAGCCCAGGGGGTAGGTGGTGGCCTGCGTGCCCGAGGGCGGCGTCAGCTTCGACAGGCCCACGGCGATGCGGTCGCCGGTGATGGGCTGCGGGTTGTTGACGTCCGCCCCCGCGGCGTAGGCCGCGCCCAGCGCCACCAGGTACATGGCGTCGTACGCGTGCGCGGTGAAGGAGAACTGGCCCGGGTCGGTGTTGTTGTTGGCCGAGCGGAAGCGCTCCTTGAAGGTGTTGTACACGGTGTCGCCCAGGCGGGCCTGCGCGGGAGAGGTGCCGTAGGCGCCTTCAATCTGGGTGCGCGCCGAGCCCAGGGCCGTGAAGAGGCCCGAGTCCTTGCTGGCATCGGTGAAGAAGTACATCTGCCCCGTGCGGCCCCGCGTGACGGCCTGGCTGATGATCTTGGCGTTGTCCTCGGAGAAGCCCGCCATCACCGCCACGTCGGGCTTGCCGTCGACGAGGCGGGTCACCGCGGCGCTCACGTCCCCGTTGCGCTGGTACGGCGCGGAGGACGGCACCCGGTCGGTGCCCAGCCGGGTGAGAATCGTGTCGAACAGGCCCTGGCCGTAGGCGTCGTCCACGTAGACCAGGCTCACGGTGCTCACCGTGGCGAAGGGCCGGCTGCTGTCGGCCAACGGCCGGGCGTTGCGCACCAGGTCGGCGATGATGCGGCCCTGGAGCAGGTCCGACGGAGCCGTGCGCCACACGAGGCCCACGTCGCCGGACGCCGCCGTCTTGTCGCTCAGGTTGGCGATGTCCGCGCTGGTGGAGGTGTGCGTCATCAACAACACGTTGTTGGCGATGGCGACGCTGCTGACGGCGATGGTCTGCGCGCTGCCGGAGGTGAAGATGGCCGGCACGCCCTTCTCCGTCACCAGCCACTCCGCCTGCGTCTTGGCCCGCGCCGGGTCGGAGCGGGTGTCGCAGATGAGGAGGTTGAAGAACCGGCCGCCAATGCCCTCGCGCTGGTTGATTTCCTCGAGCGCCAGCTTGATGGCGTTGAGCGCCTGGACCTCGGACTCGTCCGGGCCGCCCGAGTTCGTCAGGGGCAGCGCCGCGCCCAGGAGGATGGGCCGTCCAGTGGTGGTGCCCACCACCTCGCCGCAGCCCTCCGGCTGGGGCAGGCAGAAGCCGGACGCCGAGCAGACCTGATTGGTGTCGCAGTCCGCGCTCGACTCACACTCGGTGAGGCCGCTCGCGGTGGTGAAGCTGCAGCCGGCCAGCAGCGCCGCGCAGCACGTCATGAGTCCCAGGGTCTTCATCAGAAGCTGACCTCCAGGCCCGCGCCGGTTCCGCGAGGCGCCAGCGTCAGCCGGACCTCGCCCTCCACGGGGGGGCCGTCTTTCGGATACAGGATGATGGCGGTGATGGCGCCGGCCAGGCCCACGCCGAAGCCGATGTCCGCGAGCAGCGCCTTGCTCTTGGTGCTGTCCGCGAAGCTCTGCTTGGTGTCTTCCGTGCGCGCCGCGTCGAACTTCTCCCGCTCGTCGGAGGCCTGCATGCCGAAGAGCACGCCGGCGCCCACGCCCACAACGGCCACGCCGCCAATGGCGAACGCCGCGATTTTCTGCCGCTGGTAGGACTTCATCGCGCGCGCGAACTCGGCCTGCCGCTGCCGCTCGTTCTCCTCCTCCGCGCGCTTCGTCGCCAGCTGCTCCTCGTCCGCGCGGCGCCGGGCCGCCTCGGCCTCCTCCTGGAGCTTCTGGCGCTCGGCGTCCGCGGACGCCTGGGCCTGGTTCTCCTTGTCGAGCAGGAGCCGCAGCTTGTCGATGCTGCGCGCGCTGCGCTTGAGCAGCGCCGGGTCCGTGCCCTCGGTGTTGCCGACGTACTGCTGGTACCAGGAGAGGGCCTCCTTCAGCTCGCCCGCGTTCTCCAACGACACGGCGATGTTGAAGATGAGGCGCGGGTTGGGCTGGGCCTCGTGGGCCTTCTTCAGCACGTCCGCCGCTTCGGCGTACTTGCCTGCCTGGTAGAGCCGCTCGCCGTCCTTGATGAGGGCCGCTGGATTCTTGGCGCCGCGCTGGGCGAGCGCCACCGGGGGCGACAGCACAAGGGCCGCCGACAAAACGAAGACCAGTCTCATGATGGACACAAGCCTATCGCTAAGCCGGCCTTCGGTCGAAGAGGGCGACCTCACTCTTCGTGAAACGAGTCGGGGCCGCTCCCACCCAGTGAATGGGTCAGGAAGCGGCCCCGACGGGTGATTCAGGACGCTACAGGCGGGCGACTAGTTCTCCAGCCGCGAAATCAGCAGCTTGCGCTGGAGCGTCAGCGCCTCCGGGGCCTTGGTGCCCAGCTGCTCGAAGAAGACCTCCTGGCTCTTCAGCTCGGTCTTCCACTCGTCCTCCTTGATGGAGGTGGCCTCCGCGATGACGTCCGCGGGGACGTCCAGGCCCTTGAGGTTGAGGCCCTCGTCGGCGCGCGGCACCCAGCCCAGGAGCGTCTCCTTCGTGGGGACGCGGCCATGCACGCGGTTCACCACCCACTCCAGCACGCGCATGTTGTCGCCGAAGCCCGGCCACAGGAACTTGCCGTTCTTGTCCTGCCGGAACCAGTTCACCTGGAAGATCTTCGGCAGCTGGGGAATGGTCTTCTGCATGTCCAGCCAGTGCTGGAGGTAGTCGCCCATGTGGTAGCCGCAGAAGGGCAGCATGGCCATGGGGTCGCGGCGCACCACGCCCACCTTGCCGGTGGCCGCGGCCGTCGTCTCGCTGCCCATCGTCGCGCCCAGGAACACGCCGTGCGTCCAGTTGAAGGCCTGGATGACCAGCGGAACCGTGGTGGAGCGACGGCCGCCGAAGATGAGGGCGGAGATGGGCACGCCCGTCGGGTCATTGGCCTTGGGGCTCAGCGCCGGGTTGTTGGACATGGGCGCGGTGAAGCGGCTGTTGGGGTGCGCCGCCTTCTCCGGGCTGCCCTTCTTCCAGGGGCGACCCTGCCAGTCGGTGAGCTCCTCCGGGACTTCGCCGTCCTTGCCCTCCCACCACACGTCGCCGTCGGCCGTCAGGGCCACGTTCGTGAAGAGGGTGTCCTTGGAGATGGTCTCCATGGCGTTGGGGTTCGTCTTGTAGTTGGTGCCGGGGACGACGCCGAAATAGCCGGCCTCCGGGTTGATGGCGTACAGGCGGCCATCCGGGCCCGGGCGCATCCAGGCGATGTCGTCGCCGACCGTCTCCACCTTCCAGCCCTTGTACTCGGCGGGCGGAATCATCATCGCGAAGTTCGTCTTGCCACACGCGGACGGGAAGGCGGCGGCCACGTAGGTCGTCTCACCCTTGGGGCTCGTCACGCCGAGGATGAGCATGTGCTCGGCCAGCCACCCCTCCTCGCGGCCCAGGTAGCTGCCGATGCGCAGGGCGAGGCATTTCTTGCCCAGCAGCACGTTGCCGCCATAGCCCGAGCCGAAGCTCCAGATGGTGTTGTCCTGGGGGAAGTGACAGATGTAGCGGCGGTCCGGATTCACATCGCCGGTGCTGTGCAGGCCGCGGTTGAAGTCGTCGCTGTCGCCCAGCATGTCCAGGGCCTGCTTACCCATGCGCGCCATGATGCGCATGTTCAGCACCACGTAGACGCTGTCGGTCAGCTCCACGCCGATCTTCGTGAAGGGGCTGCCGATGGGGCCCATGGCATAGGGCACCACGTACATGGTGCGGCCCTTCATGCTGCCGGCGAAGTGCTGCTCCAGCTTCGTGTACGCCTCTTCCGGCTCCATCCAGTTGTTGGTGGGGCCCGCGTCCGTCTTGTTGGGCGTACAGATGAACGTGAGGTGCTCCACGCGCGCCACGTCGTTCGGGTTGGAGCGGTGCAGATAGCAGCCCGGCCGCTTCTCCTGGTTCAGCGGGATGAGGATGCCCTCCTGCACCGCCTGCTCCGTGAAGCGCTTCTTCTCGGCCTCGGAGCCGTCGCACCAGACGATGCTGTCCGGCTGGGTCATCTTGGCCATCTCGGCCACCCAGGCCAGCAGCGTGGGGTTCTTCGTGGGGGCCACAGAGGCCGCCGCCGCCACTTGCGTTGAAGCCATGGAAGTTTCCTTGTGTTGTCTCAAGAGAGGGGCTCCCTATCCTGGTGAAAAAGGGCGAGCACCCTACCAGCGGGAGAAAGGTCAAAACTTCTGGAAGGGGCGCCCAAAAGCAACTGGCGTCCGGCAGTCAACCGCCCCCCCAGGCGGGGCTCTACTAATTCCACTTATCAGCGGCCGGGCATCTAGTAGTTGACGGCGCGGTGCGGCAGGGACTCACCGTCCGCACCCGGAGGGTACAGGTTGGGGCCCCTCCGGGTTTTATGACCATCGCCATCGTCCTGGGCATCGTCGTCGTCGCGCTGGTGCTGTTCTCCATCGACACCATTCCTATCGAGGTCAGCTCGCTGGTGGTGGTGTGCTTGTTGGCGCTGACGGGAGTGCTGACGCCGGCGCAGGCGTTCGAGGGTTTCAGCAACGACACCGTCATCTTCATCTTCACGCTGCTGGCGATGACGCAGGGGCTCGCCTCCACGGGCGTGGTGCAGCTCGTCGGGCAGCGGCTGGCCTTCTTCGCGCGCTTCGGCCACCAGACCTTCGTCATGGCGATGATGACGGTGGTGGCGGTGTTCTCCTCCATCATCTCCAACACGGTGACGACGGCGGCGTTCCTGCCGGTGGCCATTGGCGCGGCGAACCGGGCCAAGGTGCCCAAGAGCAAGGTGCTGCTGCCGCTGGCGTACGCGTCGATGCTGGGCGGCATGGTGTTCCTCTACGGCACGTCCACCAACCTCGTGATGTCCGCGGCGTTGGAGCGCATGGGGATGCGCGGCATCGGCGTGGCGGAGCTGGCGCCGGTGGGCCTGCCGGTGGCCGTCATCGGCATCCTCGTCGTGGTGGTGCTGGGGCCCCTGCTGTTGCCCTCGCGCGAGGGCAAGGCCGGCGAGGAGGAATGGGTGCTGCGCGACTACCTCACGGAGGCGGTGTTGCCGGAGGGCTCGCGCTACATCGACAAGCCGCTGGCGGAAATCACCGAGGGCCTGGGGCTGCGCGTCATCGGCATCGTCCGGGACGGGCGCGCGGCGTCGGCCGAGCCCACGCAGTTGTTGCGTGGCGACGAGCGGCTGCTGGTGGAGGGCAGTCGCGAGGACATCCTCCGGGTGAAGGACCTGCGGGGCATCGAAATCCGTCCGGACCTGCGGCTGGCGGATGAGGACCAGCTCGACAAGGACACCGCGCTGGTGGAGGCCACGGTGCCGCCGGGCAGCGCGCTGGTGGGCCGGAGCTTGAGGGAGTCGCTCTTCGTGGAGCGCTACGGGCTGGTGGCGCTGGCGCTGCACCGTCACCCGAGCATCCAGCGCGTCACCAAGCTCCAACTGCTGGGTCGCATCTTCGGCGAGCGGCGCATGTCGCTGCTGCCCCTGGCGGTGGGGGACGTGCTGCTCCTGCGCGGGCCCCGGCAGAAGGTGTCGGAGCTGGCGGAAGGGGGCCAGTTGGTGGTGCTTGGGGGCCATGACTACCAACCGCCGCGCTATGGCAAGGCGCTGCTCGCGGTGGTGCTCTTCCTGAGCGCGCTGGCCGCGGGCTCGCTGGATATCGTCCCGCTGTCGGTGGCGGGGCTCACCGGCATGCTGGCGATGATTGCCACCCGCTGCGTGGACGCGCGCAACGCCTTCCGCGTGGACTGGCGCGTGGTGTTGCTCATCGGGTCGATGATGGCGCTGGGGCTCGCCATGGAGGTGAGCGGCGCGGGGAAGTACCTGGGGCGGCACGTGGCGGAGCTGGGCGACTTCGGCGGGCCCCGCACGGTGCTGGTGGCGCTGATGCTGCTCACCATCCTCCTGTCCGCGCCCATGTCCAACCAGGCCGCGGCGCTGGTGGTGTTGCCAGTGGCCCTCAACGCGGCCACCCAGCTGGGCGTGGACGTGCGCCCCTTCGCCATGGGCGTGACGCTGGCGGCCAGTTGCTCGTTCATCACCCCGCTGGAGCCCAGCTGCGTGCTCGTCTACGGGCCGGGGCACTACCGCTTCACGGACTTCTTCCGGCTGGGCACGCCGCTCACCGCGCTCTTGCTCTGCGTGCTGACGGTGGCGGTGCCGTGGGTGTGGCCGTTCGAGGGGAAGGCCGCGAAGGCGTCAATGGATGGCGGCGCGAAGGCCGACCTCGTCCAATACGCGCGCTTCGTGGCCGAGCATCCACTCCAGTCGCTCGCGCACGGCGGCCTCGTTGCCTCCGTTGGCGGTGACCGCCAGACGGAAGAAGAGCGACTGGTGCCCGTCCTCGGACTGGGCCAGCTCTCCGTAGAAGCGGGCGAGCGCCGGGTCCGTGAGCCCTTCGGCGAGCAGTGACAGCCGCTCGCAGGAGCGCGCCTCGATGACGGCGGCGACGAGCAGCCTGTCCAACCTGCGCTCCAGGGCGGGCGTGCGCACCAGCTTCTGGAGGCCCTGGGCGTAGGGGTCTCCCGCGTCCTTGGTGAGCGTCAGCCCCCGCGCTTCCATCAAGTCCAGCACGCGGGCCAGGTGCGCGCTCTCCTCGCGCGCCAGCCGAGCCATCTGCGCCGGCAGGCCCGGCAGGTCCGGGTACGCCTGGAGCATGGAGAGGGCGTTGGCCGCGGCCTTCTTCTCGCAGTGGGCGTGGTCCACCAGCACCGCGTCGAAGTGCTCGAGCGCCAGCGGCAGCCAGCGGGGGTCCGTGGCGCGGTGGAGGATGACGGGGCCCTCTCCAGAGAGGGGACGGCGGGAAGGCGTGGGACGGCTCATGGAGGGCGCGGACCGTACCGCATCCGTACCTGGGGCCGCGAGCTACTCCACCAGCACCAGGCGCCACGTGCGGCCGGCCAGGTAGCCGACCTTGCGGGCGATGCGCGCGGTGCTCTCGTCGCGCTCGTCGATTCGCATCGTCAGCCGGGGCAGCGAGGACAGCAGGTGCCGGGAAATCTGTCCCAGGCACAGCGTCGCGTGGCCCTTCTTGCGCTCGGCGGGCACGGTGTACAGGCCCTCCAGCTCCGCGCCGTACTGGGAGCGGCTGCCGATGTCGACCTTGAGCACCAGCGCGTTGTTCTCCTCCAGTACGTACGTGCGGCGCTGGCGCACGCGCTGCTCGACGCGCGCCTCGTAGCCGCTCGGGTCCTCCGACAGCGGGTCTCTCTCCAGCGCCTCGCGCACGTAGCCCTGCGCGAGGGGGAGCAGGCGGGGCAGGTCCTCTTCGCGGGCCAGCCTCAAGAGGGGATTGGTGAAGGGCCCCAGGTCATCCGCGGACACGGAGAACAACCGCTGGGTGCGAGACAGCCTTGGCTTGCCGGGGGACAGGCTGCGCAGGAGCGCGTCCACGGCGGACTTGTCTCCCACGGTGGCCCGCAGGCGCAGCGAGGAGGCCAACGCGTCCGCGATGACGCTGGTGGCGCCCGCGTCGCTGGCGCTGGGGACGACGAGGCCCCCTTCACCCCCCACGAAGACCGCGGCGGTGAGCGCCTGGTTGTCGAAGCGGCCGTAGAAGGCGAAGGGGATGCGGCCCCGCGCGGCGATGCCGAACTCCTCCAGCAACCCCAGCAGGTAGAGGTTGTGGACCGGGTCCTTCGAAAGCAGCGCCCGCAGGGCGTCCGCGTCCTGGGGGCCAAGCTGTTCGACGGAGACGGGCATTGAGGGGCGTGAGGGCCTCGGGACCATACGCAAAACCGGGGCTCACGGGCCAGCCTCCATGGGTACGCGGAATTCGAAGGGATACACCACCGTCGCTTTTCCACCCCGGGAAGGGGTGGGGAACCCGATGTCCAGGAGTGAATCCACGACGCACGCCTGCACCATCGGGTCCGGAATGGTGCTCACCAGCAGCTCGCCCCCCCTCATCTCCCCGGTGCCCCCACCCCGGGCCTCCACGATGAAGCGCAGCTTCACGGCCTGTGGGCCCCGGTTCCGCTGTGCGGAATCCTCGAAACATTGCTGCACGAGCGGAGTGACGGCCTTGATGGCGGCCTCGATGTCCTCCGGGCGGAGGTCACCGTCGACGGACTCGATGACGGGCTCGGTGGTGATGACGCGGCGCAGGTCCGGCTGGTCGGGGCCGGGGAGGACGGGCACGGCGGACTGAGGGGAGGGGAAGGCGGGGGGCGGCACCACCGGGGGCGGCCGGCGCGCGGGCGGAGTGGGCTCCGGGCGGACGGGGGCCTCGACGGGCGGGGGGGGCTCGTCCGGAGGCGGTGCGTCACCGGGCTGGGTGAGCCAGAAGGCCACGGCGGCCAGGAGGACGAGGATGCCCAGGCAGACCAGGGGGAGGACGACCCAGCGGGTGGCGGAACGCTGTTGGGACATACACGCTCTTGGGGTGCGGGAAGGGCGGGGGAGGATATGCCGGGGGTCGACGCCCGTGGGCGCTCAGTCGCAGGAGCGCTGGTCGGGCTTGCCGTCCGTGCATTGGCCCACGGGGGCGAAGCGGGACTCGGCCTCCGCGACGACTTCGTCCACGGGCCGGGCGCACTCGGCCTCCGCGAGCGTGCCGCGAATCTCGAACAGGCGCAGCACCTCCGCGCACCGCTGCTGGAAGGTCTTCACCCCGTCCTTGAAGAGCGGACGCATCACCCGCGGCGAGAAGGCATAGCCGCTCGCCGTCGCCAGCGACGACTCCGGACGGAACATCCACGAGGAGCGCCAGCTCGACGCCACCTGCTCGAAGCGCGCCGGCCCCATCCACATGCTCGTGGCGGCCTGGAGTGAGCGTGGCTCCGTTGGCACGAAGCCCGTGCCCGTGCGACGGCAGTAGGTGGGCACCGCGGTGGAGTCCTCCACGTTCGCCAGCCGCAGCGTGCAGACGTTGTACTCCGCGAAGCGCCGGCCCACGGCGGCCAGCTCCGCCTGCTGCACCTCGCCCACGCGCGGCTGCGCGACGAACAGGTCGATGGTCCGCAGCAGCGTGCTCACCGCGTTCTCCGGCGGAGGCTCGGGCGTCGGCTCCAGGCCGCCCGTCGAGACGACGAGCACCCGCTCCGCGCCGCGCTGCACGGCCTGGAGCAGCGGCAGCCCCGAGCGCACTCCGCCGTCCAGGAACGTGCCCTGGTAGCGCCCCGAGCGCGAGGGAATCCACGGCACCGGCTCCGCGAGCACCGGCTCGACGATGGACGCCACCACCGCGTTGATGAGGCCGTCCACGCGCTGCGCGTCCGTCGCCGTCGGCGGGAAGTCCGCCGGGTCCTGGTCGCTGATGCCGAAGACATCCCCGGTGTTGAAGTCCACCGAGACGGCCACCAACTCCGTGCCGTTGGTGAGCTGCGCGGGGATGACGGCGGCGCGCAGCTTGTCCTGCACCCCGTCGAAGCGGACCAGCCCCTTCAGGTCCGAGGCAATCTTCCAAATCCACGTCGAGTTGACGCAGTAGAGGTCCGACTCCACCGAGCACGTGTAGTTGCCGAGGAGCATGTCCCGCGCCTTCTGTTCCTGGCCGGGCGTGTGGAACAGGTCCACCATCGTGCCGATGAGCGCGCCGGTGCTGGTGCCCGCCGCCAGGTCGATGCGCGCGTCACCGCACCCCTCGGGCTCGGGCTTGCCCCGGCACTGCTCCATCACCCCGAGCAGCCGCCACATGATGCCGGCGCTGAAGGCCCCATTGGCTCCGCCGCCGCTGAGCACCACCGCGTTGGATGGACGCCCGAGCTTGCGACTCCAGCGGCGGGCGCTCACGTACTGGGCGGCGGACTCGGCGCCTTCACGCAGGCCCTGCTTGAGCAGGAAGGGATTCATTGGGTCCTGGAGCGAGTCGCCCAGCGCGGCCAGCGACGCGGCGATGCCCATCGCGTTGCCGATGAAGCGCTGCGCGTCGACCTCGGCGGCCGTGGGACGGGTCGGGTCCACCGTGCCCGGCATCGCCGGCAGGCCCCACACTCCTCCCGCCACCGTCTTCTTCAAGAAGGTGTCGTAACAGGAGGAGTTGCTGCCTCCCGCATTCGCGCGCAGACACTCCACCTGCTCCGCGATGACCTCGGACGCGCCGCCCAGGGCGGACATCCACTTCGCTGCTTCCGCCGGGTCCGCGTAGGCGTCCACCAGGTGCGAGCGCGTCAGGCGCCCCACGCGCTCCCGGAGGGACACGGGCAGCGGCGGCGTCTTGGGCTCCGAGGGTGCGTTGAGCTCCTCGAGGATGTAGCCGGTTCGCAGGAAACAGCCGCTCGACAGGGCGGCCATCGCCGCGAGGCACAGCAGGTACGTGCTACTTCGGTTCACGAGGTCCCCCGTCAAGGAGCGCATGGCGGGGGCCCGGGAAGCGGACGGCGGGGCACCCCTTCGTCACATCGCGAAGGGGACGTTAGCGCATGCGGCCCACGCGGGAGGGGCGACAAACGAAAGGCCCACCCCTGGGGAGAGGTGGGCCCGCTGCTCCTGGACTTCATGGCCCGGGAGAGGGCGAGGGCCCTACGGGTACACCTCGCGGCGAGTCGTCGTGGTGCGCGGCGTGGGGGAGATGGCCCCTTCCGCGTGGACGCGCTGGCGCTTGCTCACCCCCAGCCCCGCGCCGAGCACCGAGGCGACGAGCCCCAGGAGCAGCGCGCCGAAGACGCCCCAGAAGGCGCGCCCCGTCTTGTCGGCGGCCTGGAGCGCGCCCTGCTGCACCTGCTCACCCACCTGCCCCACCTTCGCCTTGGCGCCGTCAATCTGCACCTGGACGCGGTTGGCGACGTCCTCTGAGTCCTGCCGCGACAGCCGCGTGTTCTCCGCGATGGAGGTGACGAGCAGCTCGCGGTCCACGTTCCCCGTGCGCACCGCGGTGGTGACGATGTCCTTGGTGGCCGCCTCGAGCTGATTGGCGGTGATGGTCGGCTTGCCCTCGGCCTTGAGCCGCTCGTTCACCGGACCGAGCGCGTCGTTGGCATCCAGGCCGAACGCCTGGGCCGCGTTCCCACCCTGGGAGGCCGCGCCCGCCACGGCCGCGCCGGTGGCGCCCACGACTCCCGTGGTGGCCTTGAACGCCGTGCCGACGACGGTGGACACGACCATGCCCATGAGGACGACGCCGGCAATCGTCGTCAGGCCCCACATCACCGCGCCGTGCATCGCGCCGCCGGCCTTGTCCACCACGCCCGCGGTCCGCGCGGCCAGGAAGCCGCCGATGAAGAGGGCGATGAGCGGCGCGATGAGGCCCCAGATGCCGGTGCCGATGCCCGCGGAGCGCGCGCTGTCGGGGTTGCTCGGGTCCACGGAGGACAGGCCGAGCGCGAGGCCCAGCGAGTACAAGAGGATGAGCACGCCGAGCGCGACGACGGTGCCGCCGAGAATGGCGCCCCAGCTCAACTTGAAAGGCGTTCCCGCGCTGGCGCCGATGACGCCAGGTTTCTCGTTCTCCACGATGGTGGTTGCCATGGGCCGGGCCTCCTGCCGCGGTGAGCACCCAAGGGATGGGCGTGCTCGGGTCCGCGGCAAACATGGGCATCGTCGGGCAACGGACGATTCCTCACCCCAAGGACGCCCCCTCGGTGGGAGGGGGACGGCGAAGGCTCACCGCAGGCCGAGTGCCTCGATGAGCATCGCCTCGCGCGCCACCACGGGCGAGCGGGGAAGGGCTTCCAGCGAGAAGGCGCGCACCAGCGCGTCGAGTGTCCTGGGACTCCCATCGCCCAGGCCACTCCATGCGGCGAGCAGGCCGAGCACCCGCTCGGGAGCAAGTCCTCGCTCGCGCAGCTCCGCGAGCGCGAAGGCACCCTCGCGCTTGGCGAGGCGCTTGCCGTCCTCTCCATTCACGAGCGGGACGTGGAGGAAGTCGGGCGCCTGCTCACCCAGTGCCGTGTAGAGCTGGAGCTGGCGGGGCGTGGACGACAGCAGGTCATCGCCGCGCAACACGTGGGTGATGTTGGTGGCGGCATCGTCCACAACGACGGCGAGCTGGTAGCTGGCGACCCCGTCATTGCGGCGCACCACGAAGTCGCCCACCACCGCGTCCACGTCCTGCGAGTAGGGCCCCATGAGCGCGTCGACGAAGCGCACCTCTCCAGGCCGCGCGCGGAAGCGCCAGGCTGGGGCTCGCGTCTTCGCGCGCTCGGCCCGCTGGTCGACGGTGAGGTGGGCGCAGGTGCCGGGGTAGCGGGGGCCTTCCTCGGACAGGCCGTGGGGCGCGCTGGCGGCGCGAGCAATCTCGCCCCGGGTACAGAAGCACGGATAGACGAGGCCCTCTTTCTCCAGCGTGGCGAGCGCCTCGCGATAGATGTCATCGCGCTGACTCTGGACCAGGGGTGTCTCGTCCCAGTCGAGGCCGAGCCAGCGCAGGTCCGCCATCAAGTCCTCGACGTACTGGGGCTTGCAGCGCGCGCGGTCCAGGTCCTCGATGCGCAAGAGGAAGCGGCCCCCGGCGGCGCGAGCCTGGAGCCAGCCGAGCAGCGCGCTGCGGATGTTGCCCAGGTGCATGCGCCCGGTGGGGCTGGGGGCGAAGCGCCCGCGAAAGCCGCTCATGGCCGGACCAGCGGTCTGCGGATGGGGTCCACGGGCTTCCGGGTGGGCGCCGTGGGCTTCACCGGGTTCGACAAGGGGACGGCGTACACGCTCTGTGCGGCGCGAGTGACGCGCGAGGCACCCGGCGTGGGCGACAGGGGCGGTGCTTCGGTGAGCCCCGCCTCCACACCTCGCGAGGCCAACTGGGCCGCGAGCGCGCGCAGGGGCTCACCAGCGTCGAGCAGCTCCAGGTCCATCGTGAGGCGAGGCAGCCTGCGCGGCGCCGCGTCCCCAGGCGCGAACACGAAGGCATCGAGCGCGAGCCCGGTGTCGGAGCGAGACAGGGTGCCGAACACGACGAGGTCCGCGCTCGCCTCGCGTCCCAGCGTCGATGCGGCCTGGAGCGCGGAGGTATCGAGCCGATTGCCCGAGAGGGCGAGGGCCAGCGCGGCCGTGGCGCCGGTGCCGGTCGGTTGAATCGTGAAGGTGACTTCGCGCTCGGGGAGGGCCTCCACGACGCCGCCCACGGGCTCACCGGAGGGAAGGGTGGCGCGCCACAGGTGCGCACCGGGAGGCACCTGCGTGACACGAACGGGCGTGGTGCCCGCGGAGGACCCATCGAGCGTGACCTCGAGGCCCTGGGGAAACGACTCGAAGCGGAGGACGCCGCGAGGTTGGGTGGCATGGGCCGCGCGGACGCGCTCGACGGTGTGGGCGAAGAGGGGCGAGGTGGCGGCGAGGGGCAGCGGACGACCTGGAGCGATTGCCAGCGCGTGGGTGAGGGCGCTCGCGGCGTCGTCATCGCGACCGATGGCGTAGCGCACGGCGGCGCGCAGGGCATACGTGTCCGCGAGCTCGGCGCCGTCCTGGAGGTGGGTGGCATTCGCGGCGTAGGCGTCCAGGGCGCGTCCGAGGGCGGTCTCCGCGCGGGTGAAGTCGCGGGCCGCGCGCGCGGTGGTGGCCTCCTGCACGGCGGCCTGGGCGGCGGCGAGCGCGTCCGTCTTCACGTCGGTGGGAGACGGCACGGGAGGCTCCGCGAGGGCGAGCCCCGCCATGCCGTGGATTTCCGAGGCCAGTCGCGCGGCGAGTCGAGGACCTGCGCGCGCGGGCACGTCTCCGGAGACAGCCTGGAAGGGCAACACGGCCACCTTCGTCCGAGGCGCGCGTCGTGGCGCGGCGATGGAAGAGGCACCCAGGAGGAGGCAGAGCAGGAGCGCGAGTCGCGTCATGGTCGGAGCGGGGAGGAGCCGACCGAATTCCTAGCACGGAGCCGCGTGCCGCGCTCCGCCCGGCCGATGTTCGGGCCGGGGGCTTCGTCTTGCCGCGATGATGTCAGGTCCTTCCGCTCATGGTCCTCCTGCCTGTCAGCGTGGTCGTCGTGGTGGTCGTGGTCGCCTCCATGCGACGCCATGGGAAGGTGAGCGCGAGCGCAAGGCCCGCCAGCCCCACGATGCAGTAGATGAGGCGCGAGAGGGCGCTCGCCTGCCCCTGCGTGTCGCCACCGAAGATGGCGTTCACGAGGTTCCAGTTGAAGAAGCCAATCAGGCCCCAGTTGATGGCGCCAATGATGGCGAGCACGGCCATCACCTTGGCGAGCACTGACTTCAGTCGGTCTGCTTCCAGTCGTTCCATGGCCTGTCTCCTCGTGTTGTCGAGAGTGTGAGCCGAAGGTGCTCGGTGCCTCTCATCGAGGGCGGGGACCGTCGGTATCCCTCGGTCTTCAATCTATGGAGCACCTGGAGCGCTCGACGCGATGGCCCGGCCGCCCTCGTGGTTCGCGGCGCTGCGGCCGAGGTGTCCCGTCCATGCTCAACGAGGACGGGAGCGTTCCACCGGAGGCACGAGTTCCCGAGGGGCGTCTCGAAGCCAGGGACTGCTCATCGTTGGGGCGATGAAACAGGATGCGAGGAACAGGAAAGACCCCTCCCGGCATCGCGCCTTGAAGGTCGCGCTCGGCGTCGTGGCCATGGCGTTGGTGCTGGTCGTCGGCGTGTTGGCGCTCAACCCTTCCTGGCTCGCGCAGCGTCTGCGCGGACAGGTCGAGACGGCCGCCACCCGGGCCCTTGGCCACAAGGTGACTCTGGAGAAGCTGGATGCGCAGTGGTTCCCGAAGCCTGGCGCCACGATGACGAATTTCCGGGCCGAGGGTGAAGGCGACGAGCCGCCCTTCCTGGAGGCCTCGCGTGCGACGGCCACCGTGCGGTTGTGGCCGTTCATCCGGAGCCTCGGCAAGGACGTGCGCGTGGGGGCGGTGAAGCTGGAGGAGCCTCGGGTGAACCTGGTCCGGCGCGCTGACGGGACGTGGAACTACGAGTCCGTCGGGAGTGCTCCGGGCAGCTCCAGCGGTGAGTCTGGAACAGGGGCCTCCACGGAGGCCTCCATCGAGAGCCTTCGGATTCAGGATGGCGTCGTTCAGGTGACGGACAGGCAGGCGGCAGGGGGCACGGCAGTGGCCGCGCTCCGGGACCTCGATGTGGACTTGAAGCACGTGGGGCCGGGCCTGCCGCTCGAGGGCTCGATGAAAGCGGCGGTCGCGGCCTCGAAGCAGAACGTGGAGGCGGACTTCAAGGTGGACCCACTTCCCACCGGCAAGCCCGCGCCCGGTCAGCCCTGGCCCACGGTGACGATGAAGCTGCGCGGAAGGGATTTCTCCGTGAGCGAGATTCGCGACTTTCTTCCGCCCTCGGCGACCGCCTACTTCACGGGAGGGCTGGTGGATGTCGACGCGGAGGTGAAGACGGACCAGGGACAGTACGTGCTCACGGGCCATGGAGCGGCGAAGGGGCTGAAGCTGAGAGGGGACCCTGCGAGCGGCTCGTTCGACTTCAACTCACGCATCGACCCCGCGAACGCGAAGGCGGCGAAGGTGAACTTCACGCGCCTCGCGCTCGCGGGTCCAGGTGTCGATTTGGGCGGGACGGCTTCGGTGCAGATGGCGCCTCCGCGCGTGCGGTTCGCGTTGGAGGGGAAGGAACTCGATTTGCAGCACCTGTTGGGGGCGCTTCCCAACGAGCCGAAGAAGCAGGAGGCCTCCAGTACGGCCACCGCGCTTCCCGCCACTGTGCGCGCGAGGCTCGGGAAGGTGGAGGTGGATGGGACGCTCAAGCTCGCGAGCCTTCGTCACGGGACGCTCCAGGCGACGAACGTGGACGCGGAGGCGAAGCTGGATGACGGGGTGCTCCTCATCGAGCGAGGAGGGGCGACGGTCTATGGCGGGCGCGCGGACCTCACGGGGACGAAGGTGGACCTCACGAAGTCGCAGCCCGCGTGGACGCTGAAGGCGAACCTGGACGGGATGAACACCGCGCAGGCCTTCCAGGCGCTGTCCGGACAGTCGTCGTTGCAAGGTCTCGCCAGTGGAGAGCTGCAGCTCAATGGAAGTGGCCTGGATTGGGCGCAGGTGCGTGACCGCGTCACGGGGGGAGGGAGCGTGCGTCTTCGCGACGGCGCGCTCACGACGGCGGACCTGGGTGGCGCGTTGGCTCCGGCCCTGTCGCAAGGACTCTCGGCGCTGGGGCAGAAGGGGGCGGCGGGGACCGTGCAGAAGGCGGGGAAGGGCACGCAGTTGAAGGACTTGAACGCGCGGTTCAGTGTCAGGAACGGCTGGGTCTCTTTCACAAAGCCCATGGCGTTCCAGACGGACCTGGGAAACGGAACGCTGGATGGCAGGGTGGGGTTGGATCAACGGCTGGCGCTCAAGGGCACGATTGAGGCGTCCAAGGATTTCGTCTCGGGACTCACCGGTGGGGCTGTTCCAGTGAAAGAGCCGGTGTCCATTCCGCTCACCATCACCGGAACGTTGAAGTCGCCCAAGGTGAACGCGGGGGGCCCGACGGATATCGCGAAGGGATTGTTGCCGGCACTGCCCGTGCCCAAGAGCATCCAGGACCCGGTGAACCAGGCGCGCAAGAGCCTGGGTGACCTCCTGAAGCGACCCGGCAAGAAGTAGGGGACGGGTTACTTCGCGGGAGGTTGGATGGGCTGGGGCTTCAGGCCGTGACGTTGCTTGAAGTCCGGCCACTCGCGCACGAAGTCCTGGGCGTTCCCGGCTTCGATTTCAGAGAAGCTCTTTTCCGACGAGTAGCTCCAACGGGGACGTGGCGAGGGGTGCTCACCCATTCGTTCGCGCAGCAGGTCGAAGGCCAAGATGGCCCAGTGGGGTGGAGGGCTCTCGGTGACGACCGTCTCGAGGACATTCGCGACCACTCGGTCGACGTCCTTGCTGGGAAAGCCGCGAAGGAGCTTGAGCAACAGCGCGAAGGTGTTGTCGAAGGAGGGATAGGCGACGACGTCGCGAGCCAGTTCCTCGCGATAGCCTTGGACCCGCGACCTGTCCGGAGGCGCTCGTGGGTCGTAGAATGAATGGACCGCATCGAACTCTTCGGACCCCAGGTCGGACACGCCATCCCAGCGTGTCACGGGATGGATGGCGGCGAGCACCCTCCAGTCCAAGTGCGCCTCCTCGAAGTCGGGTGTCTCCCCAGCGAGTCGTGCCTGAATCCATCGGTCCAGTGCCTGCCGGGCCGCTGTGATCACCCGTCGGTAGGCTGCCACATCCGAGTCGCTGGCTGCGAAGCGCGTCCCACAGAACGGCCACACGGGCACCCATTGGCCATCCTCCTTGTTGAGGAACGCGACGACCGTAAGCCCTACCTGGACATTCGTGTCGCATGGGCTCGCGGACAGGATGAATGTCTCGACGCGCTCTCCGGTGCGTACCGAGCCTTTCCAGGTCTCACGAACCTCCAGGGTCACGCTGGCGACGTATCCCAACCCCACGTAGTCCTCCGGATCATTTGGCCGCTCGCGCACGCTCTCGACTTCTGCCCAGACGATGAGCTGGGCTTCGTGCGCCAGCTCCCAAAGCGTATGCGGCGGAGCGGGAGATGAGGCCCTGGCTTGGGGTGC
This sequence comes from Myxococcus sp. CA051A, assembly GCF_013336705.1. Classification (NCBI taxonomy): domain Bacteria; kingdom Pseudomonadati; phylum Myxococcota; class Myxococcia; order Myxococcales; family Myxococcaceae; genus Myxococcus; species Myxococcus sp. CA051A. The sequence continues at coordinate 576,673 of NZ_JABUMS010000003.1, forward strand.
ATGGCTGAGCACCGTGACGAGTGTCAGGGCGAGAAGTTGATGTGTCGCTCTGGCGGCTGTCCACCGAGAAGCAGCGAGTGTGGATGGCGCGGTTCGAAGTGCGAGGGGCGATTGTTCACGCATGAGGGCAGCTCCTGTGGAGCAGGAGCATCCCGTTCCATGCATGGAGGTCGCTCACGCGGACTCCATCGCTGCATCATGCTTTCATCACGAGGCCGCCCTGGTTGCAGCCTCCGCGCACGCGCGACGGCCTCCATCAACGCGGCAAGAATGAGGGTCGGGGCATGCGCGCGCGTCGCGCACGGAGGGTACCGTCCGCCACTAGAAGGGGATGGTCCCCCCTGTTTCGTCGACGAGGGGCGCGGCGAGAAACACGAGCCGTCGGGGCTTCAGTCCATGACGCTTCTTGAAGCTCAGCCAGTCCCGAGCGAGAGCCCTGGCTTGTTCCGCCTTGGCTTCAATGGGGCTTTTCGAAGGCACCCTCTTGTACCAAGGGGTCCGTGGTTCGGGCTTCTCGCCGTGACGCTCGCGCAGCAGGTCGAAGGCCTTGGATATCCAGGGGGGCGCCCCCTGCTCCACGAAGACTGTCTCGAGGACATTCGCGGTGGCCCGGTCGAAATCCCTGTTGGGGAAGCCACGCATGGTGGTGAGCATCTGCGCCACCGTAAGGTCAAATGACGGCTGTGTCGTGAAGCCGTGCGCCAGTTGCTGTCGCTGGGCTCGTGTCAGCGCAGCGGCTCCCTGTGACAGTTCGTACAGTCCATCCCAGCGAGTCGCCGGATGAAGCGCGGCGCGTACCTGCCAGTCCAGGTGTTCCTGCTCGCTGTTGGCAGTCGCCTTGCGATGGTGCCGTGCCAAGCGGGCCTGCGCATCCCGGGCGGCTGTCACCCCCCGCCGATACGCATCGACATCGGCGGGGTTCGTCGGATGGCGCGTTCCGTAGGACATGCCCACGGTCCACCATCGACCGTTCCCGTTGGACAGGAACGCGATGACCGAACGCCCGGCTTCGTAGCGAGGTGGCGCCGGGCACATGATGTCCGATGAGAACAGCACCTCGACGCGCTCTCCGGGACGCACCGAACCCTTCCACGTCTCCCGGATCTTCAGCGTCGCGATTTCGTCGTCGTCCCATGGCATCCCTTGTTCATCGCGTTCTCTTGGCGCGATGCGCACTCGCTCGACGTCCGCCCAGACGATGAGCTCCGCCTCTTGCGTCAAAGGCCACAGCGTCACGGGTGGGATGGGATAGGCCTCGGCGCGCGGGACGTGGATGAGCAGTCCGACCAGGGTCAGCGCCAGCAGTCCGCGTGTTGCCTCGGAGCCGGGCCACCAGACGCCGCGCGTGGAAGTGGCTGCGAGAACCGGGTCGGGGGGCTGCTCACGCATGGACGTTCCTCCTGAGGAGGAGAAGCATCCCAACCCGCATCGACCCGGAGGCCGACTGGGGTCCATGTCTCCATCATGGTTCCGTCACAAGCCCGCCCCCGGGGCCGCCTGCTCGCACAGAGATGTCGCTTCCCCTCCATCCGCATCCAGGGAGAATGCCGGCACCCGGCCGGCCGTTGCCCGGGCGGGAGATTCGATGCGCTTCATCCACTGCTCCGACGTCCACATCACCGACGACTACTTCGCGCTGCCCCTGCGCCGGCTCGGCTGGCGTCGCTGGGTCGCCCTGGCCGAGCTCACCGTGGGTGGCCGCGCGAAGCGCTACGCCCGCGCCCCCCACGCCCTTTCCGCCATCGCCCGCGAGGTGCAACGCCACACGGCCGACCACTTCATCCTCTCCGGTGACCTCACCGCCTACGCGCTCGACAGCGAGTTCCGAGGCGCGCGCGAAGCGCTGGGCTCCCTGGCGGACGACCCGCGCCGCTGCACCATCATCCCCGGCAACCACGACGTCTACACGCCGGGCAGTCACCAGAAGGGCCGCTTCGCGAGCCACTTCGGTCACCTGCTGGAGAGCGACCTTCCAGAGTATCGCCGCGAAGGTGCCTTCCCCTTCGTGCGCCTCGTGGGCACCGAGGCCGCCGTGGTGGGCCTGCTGTCCGCCCGCGTCCCGCTGACCCCGGGTCTGTCCTACGGCGTCATCGGCGACGCTCAACTCGAGGGGCTGGCGGCCCTGCTGAAGGACCCTCGCCTGGACGGGCGCGCCGTGTTCGTCGTCGTCCACCACGCGCCCCTGACGCGCAAGGGACAGGCGGACCACTGGCACCACGGCCTCCGAGACGCCCAGGCCCTGCTGCGCCTGCTCCCCGGCCCGCGTTACGCGGTGCTCCACGGCCACATCCACCAGCGCTACCACCACCCCGCCACCGCCGAGCGCCCCCACATCTTCGGCGCGGGCTCCTCCACCGAGGCCGGTCACGAGGGCTACTGGCTCATCGAGGTGGCTGGGGGACAGGTGCTGGGCGGGCAGCCCCAGACGCCGGCCCTGTGACAGCCAGCGTCCATGGCGGTAGAACGCGCTGATGACGCATCCGCCGCACGCACCGCCGTCCACGGATTTGAGTCTGGAAGAGTACAAGGCGCTGCGCGCCCTTCAGCGCGCCGTGGATGACCTGCTGGAAGAGAGCCTCCGGGAACGAGAGAACCTCACCCAGTCCTTCCGCCGCTGCTTCCCGCCCATCCTCGCCCTCACCGGCGCCCGCGCCGTGGCGCTGACGACGCGTGACGAGGACCTGCGAGTGCAGACCTGGTGCGAGGGGGACTGGGGCGAGGACTTCCCCGGGCCCCTGCTGGAAGGTGCCCCCGGCGTCCGGCGCCTGGGAGAGGCGACGCTCGTCACCCAGCCGCTCGACGTCGCTGGAGACCGCGTGGGCTCCTTCGGGCTGCTCTTCACCGGGGACCACGCGTCACCGGAGGCCTCGGCGCGAGTCCTGCGCGTGCTGGACACCATCGCCGAGCAGCTCGACACGGTGCTGTGCATGGTCCACACCGCGTCGGAGAAGCACCAGCTCATCATCCAGTGCAACGCGCACCTGGCCAACCCCGTGTTCGAGGTGGGCATGGACCAGGCGGTGCTGACGCTGGCCCAGCGCGTGCGCCTGCCGACCTTCCTGTTGCTCTACCGCGACGCGGTGCGGGCGCAGGTGCTGCACTACCGCATGTACCGCCACGGCCACCTGGAGTTCGAAAGCGGCGAGCAGCCCAGTCCGGACCTGGAGAAGGCCCTGCGCCAGCACGGCCACCGGCTCCTGGCCGCCGAGGTCTCCGCGCTGCGCCAGCTGCTCCCCGGCCGCACCACCGAGGCGGTGCTCATCTCCGGCGCCGCCACCAGCGAGCCCCTGGGGAAAATCGCGGTCTCCTGCGACGAGGGCTTCTCCGCCTACGCCATGGACCTCATCCGCGTCCTGGCCTCCACGCTCAGCCAGCGCCTGCTCGACTACAACCGCGAGCGCATCCACCTGTCGCAGTTCTTCCCCAACGCCATCATCGACGCGCTGTTGCAGGACCCCAACTACGCCCAGCACCTGCGCGCGCAGGACCAGGAAGTGGGCATCCTCTTCGCGGACATCAACGGCTTCACCCGCATCTGCGAGCACGGCTTCGACAGTCCGCGCAGCATCGCCCGCTTCGTGGATGAGTGGAGCGCGCGCGCCGTGGACTGCATCTGGGAGCACGGCGGTGTGTTCGACAAGATGGTGGGCGACTGCGTCATCGGCCTCTTCGGCCCGCCCTTCTTCAAGTCCAGTCGCGTGGAGCGCTCGCAGGCCGCGGTGCGCGCAGCGTGTGACATCCAGGCGCTCACCGCCGCGCTGGGCGCTCGCGAGGAAGTGATGGCGCTGTGCGAACGCGTGAAGCTGCCGGGCCTGGGAGTCGCTGTCGGCGTCAACCTGGCGAACGCCAACTGCGGCCTCTTCGGCCCCAACCGGCAGTACACGGCGTTCTCCAGTGGGATGAACCAGGCGGCGCGACTCCAGTCGCTCGCGGGCTTCCGGGAGACGCTGGTGATGGCGAGCGCGCGGGAGGCACTGGTGGGCTCGCGGGAGCCGTTCGTCCAGCGACTGCGCTTCGGCGCGCTCGCGGAGACACCGGTGAAGAACGTGGCGCAGCCCCTGCGCCACTACCGCCTGGAGCCGCTCACGCCGTGAGGTGCGAGGCCGCGTAGCGCCGGGAGAAGTGAATCCACCGGCGCTCGTCCACTTCCACCTGCCACTCGGAGTTGGGTGTCAGCGGCAGCCGCTGCTTGAGGAAGCTCTCCAGATGGTCCGCGGCCTTCACCGGCGTGAGGCCCGGCGCGCGGAACGCGATGTGGAGCGAGACTTCGAGTCCGTCGGAGACGTCGACGGAAGCGCAGATGCGCAGCGCACCCACGCGTCGTTGATAGAGCGTGTTCTGCCCGGGCCACGCGGCGGGGTCTGTCTCCCGACGAATGACCGCGAGCCAGTTGGACGGCTGGAGGATGAAGTCGAGCAGGTCGCTGCTCGCTTCTTCCGTCGTTGCGTGCTCCTGGATGGAAAGCATCGCCCACCTCCCCTGGGAAGCCGATGGAAAGAATGTGCCCACGGCCATGGAGCGTGCAAGAGGCCCCCCACGGAAACCTCGCGGGTGTCCGCCAACGACACAAGCTTGCGAAATCTGGTGTGGGACCGGGACCGCATTCGCCGGCGGCGCACGTTAACGGGGGCGCCTGACATGCGCGCGCCCAACCCGCCACCTGCTCACGGGCTGGTGGGAAGTGAACGGCGGGAGCGTCGCTCCACGGCGGACTTGAGCTGACCACAACCCGCGTCGATGTCGATGCCCCGGCGTTGACGCACGGTGCTGGGGACACCGTGCGACATCAGCACGTCCTGGAAGGCGCGCACCGATGCGGGCTGACTCGGGTCACCGTCGTAGCCCACCGTGGGGTTGAGGGGGATGACGTTGACGTGCGCGTCCATGCCGCCCAGCAGCGCGCCCAGCGTGTGCGCGTGCTCCGACGTGTCGTTGCGGCCCGCGATGAGCGTCCACTCGAAGAAGATGCGGCGCTTGCGTCGGGCGATGTAGTAGCGGCACGCGTCCATCAGCTCGGCCAGCGGCCAGCGACGTCCCGCGGGCACCAGTGCGGCGCGCTCCGCGTCGGTGGCGCCGTGGAGGCTGACGGCGAGCTGCACCGGACGGTCCTCGTCCGCGAGCCGGCGGATGCCGGGCACCACGCCCACGGTGCTCAGCGTGATGAAGCGCGGCGCCAGCGCCAGGCCCAACGGGTCCACCAGGACATCCACCGCGGCCAGGGTGTTGTCGTAGTTGTGCAGCGGCTCGCCCATGCCCATGAGGACGACGTTGCGCAGCGACTCGCCGGACGCGCGGAGGATGCGCTGCACGTGGAGGATCTGCCCCACGATTTCGCCGGGGGTGAGGTGGCGCGAAAGACCCATCTGTCCCGTGGCACAGAAGACACAGCCCATGGCGCACCCGGCCTGGGTGCTGATGCACACCGTCGCACGTCCCTTGAAACGCATGAGGACGGTTTCAATCGTCTGGCCGTCTTCCAGGCGCAGCAGGAGCTTGTGGGTGAAGCCGTCGGAGCTGAAGGCCTCGTGGTGCGTGGCCAGGTGGCTCAATCGGGTGCGCTCACGCAGTGTGTCGCGCAAGTCGGAGCGCAGGCCCTCCACTTCGTCGAGCGCTCGCGCCTGCTGACGGTACAGCCCGGACCACAGCACGTCGCGGTGGTGGGGCCGGAAGCCCCAGTCGGACAGCAGCGCGCCCAGCGCGGGCCGCGTCAAATCGTAGAGGTTGGTGGGCGTGTCGGACGGCATGGCCAGGGCCCCAGATAACACACCCGGGCCGGCGTCACCCGGGGCCGCGCGGGCCGCTGGGCACGGGGCGCGCGAAGACTCCCACCCGGCATGCCTGGCGGGCGACCCGGCGAGCCCCCGGCGCGTGCTGCCGGTGCGGGCGACCGTGCACATCCTGTCCGGCCATGGGGCTCGCGATTGAGCAGGAGGAATTCCTTCCAGGAGACTACGCGCGGTTCTCGCGGCGGCTCGACGAGAACCTGGAGGCGCTGCGTGTGCTCCTGGCGCGGCCGGGCTTCGGTGAGGGGCCGACGACGATTGGCGCGGAGCTGGAGTTGTTCCTCGTGGACGCCCGGGGCTTTCCGTTGCCGGTGAACCGGCAGGTGCTCGCGCAGACGGTGGACCCGCGCGTGACGCTGGAGATGGACCGCTTCAACCTGGAGGTGAACCTGCGCCCCGGTCCGCTGGCGGGCAGGCCCTTCACCGCGCTCGAGGCGGAGTTCGAGGACTCGCTCGCCGAGGTGCGGCGCGCGGCGGCGACGCAGGGCGCGCGGGTGGCGGCCATTGGCATCCTCCCCACGCTGCGCGAGGCGGACCTGGGCCCCAACGCGTTGACCGCCCAGCCTCGCTACCACGCGCTCAACGCGGCCATCCGCCAGCGGCGCGCGGCGCCCATCCAGGTGGCCATCACCGGTGAAGAGGAGGCGCTGAAGCTCGCGTGGGACGACGTGACGCTGGAGGGCGCGAACACGTCGCTCCAGTTCCACCTGCGCGTGGCGCCGAAGGACTTCGCGCGCCTGTACAACGCCGCGCAGTTGGCCACCGCGCCGGCGCTGGCTGTCTCCGGAAACTCGCCGCTGTTCCTGGGCCGCAAGCTCTGGGACGAGACGCGGGTGGCGCTGTTCCGTCAGTCGGTGGATGACCGGGGCGAGCCGGGAGAGGGCGGGTTCCAACCCCACGCGCGGGTGACATTCGGACACGGGTGGGCTCGCGAGGGCGCGTACGAGCTGTTCGCGGAGGCCGTGGCGTTGCACGCGCCGCTGTTGCCCGTCGTGGGGCACGAGTCTCCGCTGGAGCGCGTGGCGGCGGGGGGCGTGCCCGGCCTGGAGGAGCTGCGGCTGCACCAGGGCACCGTGTGGACCTGGAATCGTGCGGTCTATGACCCGAAGGACGAGGGCCACCTGCGCATCGAGCTGCGCGCGTTGCCCGCGGGCCCGACGGTCGTGGACATGGTGGCGAATGGTGCCTTCCTGCTGGGGCTGACGCTCGGGTTGGCCGAGCGAATGGATGCGCTCCTGCCGGCGCTGCCCTTCGCGCATGCCGTGGGGAACTTCATGCGTGCGTCGCGGCGGGGGCTGGACGCGGAGCTGCTGTGGCCGGGCGAGTCCGCGCCGAGCCCCCGCGTCGTGCCCGTGGTGGACTTGCTGCGCCAGCTCATCCCGGTGGCCCGACGGGGGCTCTTGTCGGCGGGCGTGGAGGTCGACGAGGCGAACCGGATGCTCGACATCATCTCCCAGCGCGTGGACCTGCGGCGCACGGGCGCGCGCTGGCAGCGACAGATGCTGACCCACCTGGAGGCGCAGATGCCACGACAGGATGCGCTGGCCGCGATGCTGGAGCGCTACCTGGAGCACGCCGCCTCGGGGCGCCCCGTGCACGAATGGCCCGTGGGGTGAGCGCGCTCGAAAGGAGCTTCCGCCTGCCTGGCGTCCCGCGTGGCGGCGCGCGTGAGGCCCGAAGCAGCTGACGCCTCGCGGAAGCTCCACTCACCTCGTCTCCAGCGCACGGGGCGTGAGACCCGCCGGGCTGTCGTTCGGTGGGTTGTTCATTGCGAGCAGGCCCGGCTCGGGTTGAATATCTGGCTGCCCGCCGCGTCAGCGGCCGAGCACCCCTGCCTCCGCGCTCATGTTCAGACTCCTTCCGCCGCTGTTGCTGCTCGTCGTTCTCGGTAGTGCCTGTGCCACCCTGCGCGGTCGTGCCGATGAGCTGGCGCGCAACGGCCAGTTCGTGGAGGCCGCCGCCATCTACGACGAACTCGTCACCAAGAACCCCTTCGAGAAGGAACTCGTCTCCGAGCGAGACGGCCTGCGCGGCAAGGCACTGGGACAGCTGCTGGGCAACGCCCGGCGCTATCGCCTGGAGGGCATCGACGAGAAGGCGGAGGACGACCTCTTGCGCTTCCTCGACCGCCGCGCGCAGTGGAACTCCAAGCTCAATGGTGGCCTGGAGAGCTCTCTGCTGGAGGAGATGGAGGGCACGCACAAACACCTGCGGCTCACCATCAGCAATCCCGCGAAGCTGGGGCTCGCGCTGACGGCGGAGGAGACGCTCGTGCGCAAGCGGCCGTTGCTCTCACACAAGGAGATGGTCGTCATCCAGCGGGAGATGGAGTCCGTGGTGGTCCAGAGCGGCAAGGAGGTGTGCCAGCGGCTGCGCGACGTGCCCTCGGACGACGCGCCCCACTGGCGGGAACTCGTGTCGCGCTACTGCCGTCACTGGCGCGAGTTCGCTCCCGAGCCGCCGCCAGCGCCCGAACTCACCGCGGCGCCATCATGGACGGGCCAGGTGGGCGGCCTGGACTCCGCGCGCATGGAGCTTTTGCGCACCCGCCTCACGCGCGCCTTCGAGTCCTCGCCCTGGTTCTCTCCCGCCGCGAGCCACCATCCCGAGCTGTCGCTGGCCGGCCGCTTCACCACGCTCCGCGACAGCCGCTCCGTCGAACTGACCGCCCCCTATACCGAGAAGGTCCCCTACACCGACCACGAGGAGCGCACGGAGACGGTGGAGGTGCCCTATGAAGTGGAAGAGGAGTACACGGACAAGAACGGCGAGAAGAAGACGCGCAAGGTGACCAAGGTGCGCACGTACACCCGCAGCTTCACCGTCGCCGTGACGCGCTACAGAGATGTAGCTCGCACCTTCGAGTTCCACGCACTGCGTCTGTCGGTGGAACATGAGCTCACCTTGTCGTCTTCAGGCGTACTGGATGCCCGGCGTGGGCCCATGTCGGCGGTGCTCCAGGACCACCTGTCCGAGTCCGCGTACGAGCACGACGTCACCTTCGGCCCCGGCGACGTGTCCCCTCGCCGCGCGAACTTCACGCCGCCGGAGTCCTGGCTCGAGGAGCGCGTGGAACAGATGAGCGCGCGCTTCGCCCAGACGCTCCAGGAACACTGGCGCGAGTCCTACTGCACCACGCCCGCACGCACATTGGACGAGGCCGCCCGCTGTGCACGCGCCGGTGCCACGCTTCCTACTCCTGCATACCAGGTTCTCTCTGAAGTCCTCGGTGACGACGCAGCGCGTGTGCCGTCGCTGTTCGTGACGCGGTGACGCGGTGCGAGAGGCCGCGTCAGGTACTCAGCGGGTCAATTGAGACTGGGTGGATTGTTCACGCCTATTGACGTGAAATACCTGTGAGTGCGGGTCAGACTGGTTTGTCACTATTCGTACTCAGCAGCGGAAATTTCACTCAGAGGACCGTATGCATCCGAATGAAGTCCGAAGCCTCGCCCGTCGTGGCACCCTCGTGATGTGGATGGCTTCTTCCCTGGCACTGGCCGCGTGCGGAGACGCGGACCTGGAAGCCGCTTCCACGCAGGACGCTGTCGTCGTGGAGCAGTCCGGCGCCCTGGAAGTGGAAGGACTCGTCGCCGACCGCCGCATCATCGTCTACCTGACTGGCAGCCAGTCGCTGTACGCGGTGCAGGATGGCAAGCCGACGATGATCGCCCAGCGCAGCGGCGCACCGTCGGTGTCTCCGGATGGCCGTGAAGTGGTCTACGCGAAGCTGCCCGACTCGTGGAAGGCGGGCGATGCGGTGACGCGCACGGAGCTGCACGTCTACAACGTGAAGAACGGCAAGGACGACAAGCTGACGTCGGGCCATGACGACCAGGACCCGTCGTGGTCGCCGGATGGCAAGCGCATCCTGTTCCAGTCGAAGAAGCGCTCGGGGCTCTCCTCGTTCTGGAGCGTGAAGGCCAATGGGAAGGACCTGGATCAGCTGACGAACGCGGGCTGCACCCAGACCAATGACCCGGCCTTCGTCCCCACGCCCGCGAGCAGCACCGGCGTGCAGTGGGCGCCGAATGATCGCCGCATCATCGTCTACTTCACGTCGCAGACGAGCGACAGCGAGGTTCGCGTCATGAGCTTCAACCAGAGCCTTGGCGTCGCCTCCGCGTACAGCCTGGGCAAGGGCACTTCTCCGAAGTGGACCGAGCGCGGCACCGTCACCTTCCTGCGCACGGTGAACGGCGGCAGCGTCGAAGTCGAAGTGAGCGTTCAGTAGTCCGGAACGCGGCGTGAGCTGGGCGCGCCGCGAGCAGGGATGACTCCGAAGTGGGAGTCATGCAGTGAGCTTCGACGAGGTTGAATGGCCGCGCGCGGAGACGAGGGGCTACGGAGGCCCTCTCTCGCCGCGGCAAACCTCGCGAAGGACTTCAGCCTTCGTCCTCGGCGCCTCGGCGCAATCCCAGCATCCGCCGCAGCTCCCGCGCGGATTGACGGCTGATCTCCACCGCGTGTCCCCGCGCCGTTCGCGCCAGGTAGCCTCCCGTCTCCAGGGGCTCCAGTCGCGCGACGTGACGCAGGTTGAGCAGCGCCCTGCGGTGGACGCGATGGAAGAGCTCCTCCGGCAGTTTCTCCGCCAGCTCGTTGAGGGTGAAGTCGGTGAGGAACTCGCCCTGCGTGGTGAACACCGTCACCAGCTCGTCATCGAGCGACGCGTGGGAAATCGTCTCCGGGTCCACCAGGACGATGCCCTGGCGCGTGGGGATGGGCAGCCGCGCCAGCGCTCGGGGCGCGGACTTCTCCGGAGCCGGGGTGTCACGCGGGCGGGCGTCGGCCTCGATTCGCGCCCGCGTGCGCTCCAGCGCCTTCTGCAGTCGCGCGGGCTCCACGGGCTTGAGCACGTAGTCCGCGGCGCCGTGCTCGAAGGCCTCCACGGCGTGCTCGGCGTGCGCGGTGCAGAGGATGACGCGCGGGCGTCCCTCGGGGAGCAGGGCCAGCGCGTCCAGGCCACTGAGGCCGGGCATGTGGATGTCCAGCAGCACCACGTCCACGCCGCCCGCGCGCACCGCGGCGAGCACGGCCTCCCCATCCGCGGCCTCGCCGCACACCTCCACGTCGGGCAGGGCGCCCAGCAGGCGCGACAGCCGCTTGCGGGCGAGCAGCTCGTCATCGGCGATGAGGACTCGCAGCGGTCGGCTCACGTGACGACTCCATGCAAGGGGCCCGAGCGGGGCAGGGTGACGGTGACGCGGGTGCGGCCCGCTTCGCTACTCAGGGCCAGGTGCGCCCGGTCGCCATAGGCCAGCGCGAGGCGCCGCTCCACGGTGGGCAATCCCGCGCTGCCTTCTCGCGGGCCCTTGGACGCTCCGGGGTTCTCTATCGCGACCTCGACTTCACGCTCGCGCACGCGCACGCCCAGCGACAGGCGCCCCCGGTGTCCCGCGGCCGGGCCGTGTTTCACCGCGTTCTCCGCCAGGGGCAGCAGCACGAGCGGTGGCACGGGCACGTCCTCCGCGCCCGGCGCGACGTCCAACGCGAGCTGGAACAGCTCCGGGTCTCTCAACAGGTGCAGGTCGAAGAGGGTGCGCATCAGCGCCAGCTCCTCCGACAGCGGCCAGGTGGCCTTGCGCACGCCGGCGAGCACCGAGCGCAGCATGGTGGACAGCCGCAGCACGGCGGCCTCCGCCACGGCGCCGTCCTCGCGGCACCACTCCGCGATGGCGTTGAGCGTGTTGAAGAGGAAGTGCGGGTCCAGGTGGCTGCGCAGCGCGAGCAACTGCGCCTGCTCCGCTTCCAGCGCGAAGCGGGTCGCGCGGGCGCGCTCCTTCGCCAGCGTCTCCTCGAAGCCGATGTCCCGCCCCAGGCCCCAACCGCCCACGAGGAACAGCGCGTTGCACACGATGAGGTTGGTGGGCTGCGTCAGGAACGTGGGCCCCATGCCCAGCAGCTTCGGCAACACGAAGCCGGAGGTGAGCACCACGCCACTTCCCACCGTGCCGTACATCAACACGCGCACGCCGCCGTGGCTCAAGTCGAGCCCGCCGGGAAAGAGGACGCGGTAGGAGACGGGGGCCACCGCCACGAAGAGCAGGCACATCAGCACGCCCAGGTGGGGCGCGAGCGCTTCGTGGCTGAAGCGCGTCTGCGCGGCGACCAGGGGCGCGGACACCAGGAGGATGGGCACGAGCCTGCGGGGCTCCGCGAGGGCCCGCAGCGTGGCGCGGACGATGGACCCTTCTGGCTTCTCCGACATGCTCCGGAGGGAGCCTACACCCTCGGAGTCATCACCGCGCGGGCTGCTCCTCCACCTCCAGCTCGAAGGCGTCGACGAGGATGCTGCCGACGAGGACGACGGGGAAGAGGAGGATGGCCGCGAAGACGAGGAGGGGGGTGGGCAAGGTGAGCATTGCGGGCTCCTGAGTCTTGGCAGCATGCACGCCCAGTCTGACGTGGCGCCCGCTCCGCGCTGACGGCCCCGGGCTGGACGGTCGCCACCCGGGGCCGAACGGTCATCCCCGGGGGCTCGCCGCGAGCAACGCGTCCGCGAGCTGGAGACCGTTGCGGATGCAGTCGTTGAGTCCCACGCCCTTGTAGGCGTTGCCCGCCAGGTGGAGCCCGGGCCAGCGGCCAAGCCCCTGGTCCACGGCGGCCATCCGCTCCAGGTGTCCCACCGTGTACTGCGGGATGCCCCGAGGCCAGCGGTAGACCTGCGTGAGCGACGGCGTCGCCGTGACACCCGCGAGCGCCTTCAGTTCCTCGCGCGCCAGGGCCACCAGCGCGGGCTCGTCCAGCCCCACCAGGTCCGGCCGCTTCGCGCCGCCCACCATGCAGGTGTACAGCACGCGGCCCGCCTCCACGCGGAAGGGGAACACGGTGGAGGCGTGGATGGAGCCCAGCAAGCGACGTCCCTCGGTGGGAGGGACGAGGAAGCCGAAGCCGTCCGGTGCGGGCGTCGTCCCCGCGTCGAAGCCCAGGTGCACCACGGCGATGGGCGCGTACTCGATGCCGCCCACGCGCGCCGCCAGCTCCGCGTCCAGGGGATGCAGCAGCCCCTGTGTCACATATGCGGGCGCCGCCAGCACGACTTCGCTCGCGTCCAGCTCCGCGCGCCGCCCCTGCTCGCTCACCGCCAGCCGCCAGCCGCCGTCCACGCGCGTCAGGCCCTCCACCGTGGCGCCCACGCGCACAGCGTCTCCCAGCGAGGTGCCCAGCGTGTCGATGAGTGTCCCCAACCCGCCCTCGAAGGTGCTCAGCGCGCCGCTCAACTTCGGCGCCGGAGTCCCGCCCGCGGGCAGGGCCTTGCGCTGGGCGCGCTGTGCTCGGATGGCGCCCAGGATGAGACTGCGGTGCTCATGCTCCAGCTTCACGAGCTGCGGAAACGTGGCGCCCACGCTCAGCCGCTCCACGTCTCCAGCGAAGATGCCCGTCTGCACCGCGTCCAGCAGCACCCGCGTCGCGGTGTGCCCCAGGTGCCGCCTGCCGAAGTCCGCCAGCGATTCATCGGCGCCCGCCGCCGCCCGTCCACTGAACAGCTCCCCCATGACGCGCAGCTTCGCGCCCAGCGGGAGGATGTCCGAGCCGAGGAACGCGGGCGGAGACGCGGGCACCGAGCGCAGCCGGCCTCGGGTGTAGACATACCGTCGCTTCGCCGCCGGGTCCGCGGCGCGAATCCTGTCTTCCAGTTTCAGCGCGGATGCCAGCTCTCGCGTGGCGGGCTCGCGGTCCAGGAAGCTGTTGGGGCCTGTTTCGAGGAGGAATCCCTGGTGCTGTCGGGTACCCACTGCCCCGCCGAGCCGGGTGGATGTCTCCAGGAGAACGGCAGCCCTACCGCGTGAGCGCAATCGCCAGGCGACGACCAGACCTGAAATCCCACCTCCTACGACGGCGACAGTCATCGGTTGTCCCTCCTGAATCAAATTTTCCGGTGACCAGCGTGCACTCGGTGCTCGACAACATCTCGTGTTTTGCCAAGGACAACCATTCGGCGCGTTAATGAAGGGTATGCGCTACGTCATCACCGGAGCGAGCAGGGGCATTGGTTTCGAGTTTGTCCACCAGCTCCTCGAGCGCGGCGACATCGTCGACGCCGGGGTGCGCACCGAGGAGGGACTTCAGCGACTGGAGCCCTTGAAACGGGGCAGTGCGGGGCGCCTGCGTCTTCATCCGCTCGACGTGGCCGAGGAGCGCAGCGTCAGGACTTTCGCCTCGGCGGTGTGCGCCGAGCCGGTGGATGTGCTCATCAACAACGCGGGAGTCCCGGGGCTGTGGTGCGCCTTGACGGACGTGGACTACGCGGACGTGGTGCGCACGTTCGCCGTCAACGCGCTGGGGCCCTTGCGTGTCACCAGCGCGTTGTTGCCCGCACTGCTGCGTGGTGTCGCGCGCAAGGTGGCGCACGTCACGTCTCGCATGGGCTCGCTCGCGGGGAACAGCGAGGGCGGCGCGTATGCCTATCGGATGTCCAAGGTCGCGCTGAACATGGGCGTGCGCAACCTGTCCAATGACTTGCGTGGCCAGGGCATCGTCTCCGTGTTGCTGCATCCCGGCTGGGTGAAGACGGACATGGGCGGTCCGGACGCGCCGCTGCCACCAGGCGACTCGGTGCGCGGCATGCTGAACATCATCGACGGGCTGCGCGCCGAACACAGTGGCCGCTTCTTCGACTACCAGGGCGAAGAGGTGCCCTGGTAACCGACGCGGGACGCCGGACGCGTCACGGATAGAGCATCTGCGCGTGCCAGCCATCCGGCTCGCGCAGGTAGACGTGGCGGTCATGCAGGCGACTTTGGCGCGAGTGCCAGAACTCGATGCGGTCCGGCACCACGCGGAAGCCAGACCAGTGCGGAGGCCGGGGCACCTCGGCTCCGGCGTAGCGCTTCTCCACGTCCTCCACGCGCGTCTCCAGCTCGTCGCGCGAGCCGAGCCGCTGGCTCTGGAGGCTGGCCCACGCGCCCACCTGGCTGCCGCGCGCGCGGCTCTTGAAGTACGCGTCCGCCTCCTCGTCGGAGACGACCTCCACGCGGCCCTCCACGCGGACCTGCTCCTCCAGCGGCTGCCAGTAGAAGCACAGCGCGGCGAAGGGATGGGCGAGCAGCTCGCGACCCTTGCGGCTCTCGTGGTTGGTGAAGAACACGAAGCCGCGCGAGTCGAAGTCCTTGAGCAACACCACGCGCGCGCTGGGGCGACCGTCGGCGCCCACGGTAGCCACCACCACCGCGTTGGGGTCCACCGGAATGGCCTGTTTGGCGCGCTCGAACAGGTCCGAGAATCGCTGGATGGGGTCGGGAGGTATCAGCACGGGCGCAACATAAGGGACGGGGAAAGGGCGCGCACGTTCGCGGTTGACTCATCCCGTGCAACCGTCATGGTTGCCACATGAAGATTCTCTTCATCTCCTCGGAGGTGGCGCCCTTCTCCAAGACGGGAGGGCTGGGGGACGTGGCCGGCGCGCTGCCCGTCGCGCTCGCGTCGCTGGGCCATGACGTCAAGGTCGTCACCCCGCGCTACCGGGATTTGCGGGACGCTGGGCGCCTGTCTCCCACGGGCCAGTCGCTCCAGCTTCGCTTCCCCTTCGGAGAGCAGGGCGGCCCCATCCTCTCCGCGCGGATGTCGGAGCGGCTGGAGGTCCTCTTCCTGGAGAACGAGTTCTTCTTCGGCAACCGCCACGGCCTGTACGGCGATGCGTGGGGTGAGTTCGGCGACAACGCCCGGCGCTTCGCCTACCTGTCCGTGGGCGCGCTCCAGGCCGCCCAGCGGTTGGGTTTCGTGCCGGACATCATCCACGCCAACGACTGGCAGACGGGGCTCGTCCCGGTGGCGCTGCGGCGCGGCTTCCAGTCCACCGCGCTGGCTTCCGCCAGGAGCGTGTTCACCATCCACAACCTCGCGTACCAGGGCCAGTTCCCCAAGGGCGTGATGGCGGACCTCGGGTTGCCGTGGGACTTGTTCACCTCCGAGGGGGGGCTTGAGTTCTACGACACCGTCAACCTGCTCAAGGGCGGCCTCGTCTTCGCCGACGCGCTCACCACGGTGTCCCCCACGTACGCGCGTGAAATCCAGACGCCCGAGCAGGGCTACGGGCTGGACGGCCTGCTTCGCCGCCGCTCCCATCGGCTGCACGGCATCCTCAACGGGGTGGACACCCACGAGTGGAACCCGGCCACGGACCCGTTCCTCCCGGAGCGCTTCGGCCCTCGGGAGCTCGCGGGCAAGGCGGTGTGCAAGCGCGAGCTGCTCAGGCGCTTCGGGTTGCCGGAGGGGGATGCGCCGGTGTTCGCCATCGTCAGCCGGCTGGCGTGGCAGAAGGGCATGGACCTCCTGCTGGACGCGCTGCCCACCGCGCTCCAGGCGGACATCCGCTTCGTGGGCGTGGGCAGCGGCGAGGGTCCCCTGGAAGAGGGGATGCGCGCGTTGCAAGAGCGTTACCCGAAGCAGGTGTCCGTGCACCTGGGCTTCGACCCGGCGCTGTCACATCTGGTGGAGGCCGGGGCGGACTTCTTCCTGATGCCCAGCCGGTATGAGCCGTGCGGCCTGAATCAGATGTACTCCCTGCGCTACGGGACGGTGCCCATCGTCCGGGCCACCGGAGGGCTGGTGGACACCGTGGAGGGAGGGCTGGACGGCAACGGAATCCTCTTCGAGGCCTTCCACCGGGCCGCCCTCCTGGCCGCCTTCCGCAGGGCCCTCTCCCTCTACGCGGACCCGCTCCGGCTCGGGGATTTCCGGCGTCGAGGCATGGAGAAGGACTTTTCCTGGGATGCGTCCGCCACCCGGTACGAGGCGCTGTATTCAGCCCTCGTTGCTGAATAATGGGTGCGGACGGAAAATCGCAGTAGGCTTGTGCCGTGGCGGAAGCTCCGGACCTGGGTGGTTATGAGGTAGTCGGCCGGTTGGCTGTCGGCGGCATGGCGGAGGTGTACCAGGCGAAAGCCCGGTCCACGACGCAGCGCTCGCCGGGCGAGCCGGACGAAGTCGTCATCAAGCGACTGCATCCGTCGTTTCGCAACGACACGGCCTATGTGAAGGCCTTCGTCGACGAGGCGAAGCTGACGGTGCGCTTGCGGCACGCGCACATCGTCCGGACGTTCCGCCTGTTCAAGGCGGGTCCGGACTACCTCATGGTGCAGGAGCTCGTGAGTGGCCGGACGCTCGGCTACATGCAGGAGCTGTTGCTCAAGGCCGGCGCGGCGATGCCGCCCGAGTCCGCCTGCTACATCGCCTGGTGCATGCTCAAGGCGCTCGACTACATCCACCGGGCGAAGGTGGGGGAGAACGGCGCCACCATCGTCCACCGCGACATGAATCCGGCCAACGTGCTGTTGGGCATCAACGGCGACGTGAAGGTGACGGACTTCGGCGTGGCGGAGGTCGAGGGGATGATGCGCGGTGATTCCGGAGCGCTGCGCGGCACGCTGCCGTACATGAGCCCCGAGCAGGTGCTGGGGCAGGCGGTGGATGCGCGCACGGACCTGTATGCGGTGGGCGTCATCCTGTGGGAGCTGTTCGCCAGCCGGCGGCTGCACTCCGGGGAGAACGAGTCGGACCTGATGCACCAGGTGCGCGACGCGCGGGTGCCGCTCTTGTCGTCGGTGACGTCGGACCTGCCGGACTACGCGGTGCAGGTGGTGCGCAAGGCGCTCTTCGCGGACCGGGTGCGGCGCTTCCAGTCGGCGGCGGAGTTCATCAAGGCGCTGGAGGCGCTGTCCCGCCGCGCGGGCTGGCCCCTCACGGTGGAGGCGCTCCAGCCCCTGCTGGGCGGCTGATGCGAGAGCGTCGCGAGCTGCTGGCGCTGCTGGCGGGCGCCCTCCTGTCTTCGGGGTGCCTGGGCTCGGTGCCCTTCCAGCCGCGCGCGTATGACGACGCGGTGAGGGTCGAGTCGCTGAGCGTGGACTTCCATGCGGACGGCTCGGGGGTGCTCGACGTGGGGCTCCAGGTGAAGAACCCGTCTTCGGACGCGGCCACCCTCACGTCGGTGGACTTCGAGCTGTGGGTGGACGGACGGCGGGTGGCCTCGGGGCAGCAGCACGTGGACGCGGCGCTGCCTCCCGATGGGGAGGCTCCGCTGCGCGTGCTTTTCCCACTGGCCGCCGAGCGCGTCATCGCCGTCACGGGAGAAGCGCCGGTGCCGGTGCGCGTGCGCGGTGGCGTGGTGCTGCGCTTCGGGCGCACCGAGCGGCGCGCGCCCTTCCGGGTGCAGGGCTCGCAGAAGCTGACGCATGTGCCGCCGCTCGAGGGCGCGAGCGACTGAATCACGCGACGGGTTCGCCGCGGCGGTGGCATGTGCCGCCGCTCGAGGGCGCGGCCGACTGAAACACGCGGTGCTCGCAGCGACGGGTGCCCGTGCCGTCGCTCGAGGGCGCGAGCGACTGAGGTGCTTGCGCCGTGCGCTCAGGACTTGGCGGCCGGCGACTCCGCGCGAGACTCCTTGGCGCGGGGCTCCTTGCCGGGCGTGCTGCTCTTGAGCCGGGACATGCGCACGCGGTCGATGCGGGCGCCTTCCTTGTTGGCGACGACGAACTGCCAGCCGTTGTAGGTGAAGCGCTCGCCCACGTCGGGCAGATGCCCGGCCAGTGACGACAGGTAGCCGCCCAGCGTGTCGAAGTCGCCCTCGGGCAGGGGGAAGCCGAACGCCTGCGTGAAGCGGTCCACCTCCATCGCGGCGTCCACCATGAAGCTGCCGTCCGCCATCTTCTCGACGAGCTTCTCCTCCACCTCGAACTCGTCGCCGATGTCGCCGACGATTTCGCGCAGGATGTCCTCCAGCGTCACGATGCCCATGAAGCCGCCGTACTCGTCGACGACGATGGCCATGTGAATCTTGCGCTTCTGCATGTCCCGCAGCAGGTCGCCGATGGGCTTCATCCACGGCACGAAGTGCGCGGGGCGGATGATGTCCTGCAGGACGATGAGCTCCGGGTGCTGGAGCAGCGGGATGATGTCGCGCGCGTGCAGTACGCCGATGATGTGGTCCACGTCGTCCCGGTACACGGGGATGCGCGAGTGGTTCTCCTCGGCGAGCAGCCGCAGCAGGTCCTCGGAGGAGATGGTGCTGTCCACCGTGACGACTTCCGTGCGCGGCACCATGACGTCGCGGCAGCGCTTGTCGGACAGCTCGAAGATGGAGCGGATCAGCTGCGGGGCGCTCTTGTCGACCTCGTTCTTCGCCGCCTGCGCGGCCAGGAGCTTCTCCAGCTCCTCCAGCGGCGGGGGAGGGGGCTCGAAGCGCAGCGTGCGACCGAACGTGCGGGCCACCAGGTTGAGCACCCCCAAGACGAAGCGCATCGGCGGATACAGCACCGCCACCAGCAGCGACACGACGCCGGACAGCCGCAGCGCCCAACGCTCCGGGTTGGCATTGGCGAGCCCGCGCATGGTGACTTCCATGAGGCTTGCCAGCACACCGACGAAGAGCGCGCCCGCGGCGACCGTGGCCACCGGCAACCAGGCGGCCTCGCCGTAGCGCGTCAAGTCCAGCATGCGCGGCGGGACGAAGGCGCCGATGGCGGCGGCCAGGAATCCGCTCAGCAACGTGCCCAGTCGCAGCGCGGTGGCGGTGGCCTCGCGCTCCGTCTTGTGGCGGAGGACGCGTCGGCTCGACGCGCCTTTGTGCTGTTCCGCCAACTCCTGGGCGCGCAGGTCGGAGGTTCCGTAAAGCGCGGACTCCGCCGCGGCGACCAAAGACCTGACGAAGCACAGCGCCAGGCAGGCGACCCAGAGGGCCCAGGTAGGCATAGAGGCCCGTTCTTATCCCGTGCTAAGGGTCCGTTCCACCCCGCCGGAGCCCTCATGCCCGCTCGCATGTATTTCCTTGGCGCACTCCTGGCCCTTCTCGTCCCCGCCGTGGCTGGCGCGTGGCCGGTGGACATGGTCCTACCCCTGGAGGCGGGCAAGGAGCGCTTCCAGAAGCTGGCGGCCGTGGACTGGGTGGAGGTGGAGGACGCCTCCGTCGCCACCGCCGAGGTGCTCCCGGGCACCAACGAACTGTTGCTCACCGGTCAGAAGGAGGGGCGCACGCTCCTCTTGCTGTTCGCGGAGGGGCGCTTCGCGGTGTGGCGCCTCACGGTGGGAAATCCGCCTCCGGAGGACGTCTCGTCCAAGCTGGCCTCCGCGCGCAAGGCCTGTCCGGACCTGAAGGCCACGCAAGGCGCGGAGCGCTCGCTCACGGCCACGGTGAAGGACGCCTCATGCCGCGCGGCGCTGCTGGAGATGCTGCGCACGGACGCGTATGTGGCTCGCGAGCTGGAGCTGACCTTCGAGGTGCCGGCGCTTCAGGAGCAGCTGTCCTCGGTGGTCGCCGCGCTCCAGCCGCTGGGCCTGACGGCGAACTACAGCGGCGCGGGCCTGGTGGTGACGGGCACCGCGAGCCGTGAGGACTGGCACCGGGCGCTGTGGGAGCTGTTCCGCCGCTCGGTGGGCCGCGTGCCACTGGAGGACCGGGTGGAGTTGAAGGCGCCGGAGCCGGCCGCGGCGGTGCCGGACGCTGGCCCCGCTGTCCAGGTGGAGCCGCCGGTGGAGGTGGAGATTCTCTCTCCGCCTCCGAAGAAGCCGCCGCGCAAGAAGCGCGGAGGCTAGGGCGCTGTCTCTCGCAGGATGATGAGCCCGCGCGACGAGTCCACCGTGTAGATGTAGCCGTCGCCCGGCACGCGGATGCCGAGGGCGCCGTCGTAGAAGCTCTCGCCCCGCCCCGCGTCGTCCGGCCGGAAGGTGCGGTAGTGGGCCACCTCGCGCGGAGCCTCCGGAGTGGACACATCCAGCACGCGCACGCCCTCGTGGTACCAGGCGACGTAGAGCTTCGTGCCGGACAGCACCATGTTGTGGATGGAGATGTGCTCCCGCATCCGGTGCTCGCCGAGGAGCTTCACGGAGGCTGGGTCCGTGACGTCGAGCACGCGCAGATGCGCGCCCCAGTCCTCGCCGCCCTCGAAGGCGATGATGCGCTCGCCGTAGCGCGCGACGGCGCTCGCGTGGCTGGTGGAGTGCGCGTAACGGTAGGAGCCGAGCTGCCGGGGCGTCCCGCTCTGCTCCAGCGCGCCGATGACATAGCCGGCGCGCCAGAAGTTGACGTAGAGCCTCCCCTCGAAGGCGAACATGTCGTGCGGCCCGTAGGAACTCGCGGCGTCGAAGCCCGCGGCCTGGAAGGCGCCCGTCAGCCGTGGAGACAGGGGGATGGTGACGTCGTAGACAAGCACCTCTCCGGTGGGCGCGGGCGAGGCGGCGAGCAGCGTGTTCTCGTACACGAACACGGTGTGCACGTTGGTGCGCGTTCCTCCCGTCGCGAACGCCTCCACGGGATGGGCGGGGTCGGTCAGGTCGAAGACGATGACCCCGCGCACGCCGCTGGCGACATAGAGCGCATCGCCGTGGGACCAGACGCCGTTCCAGTACGTGTCATTGGTGCGCTGGATGTGCTCGGTCAGCACGGGGTGAGCCGGGTCCCTCACGTCGTAGACGAAGAGGCCTCCGCCGAGCGAGACGACGTAGGCGTGCCCGTGAGTGACGTACACGTCGACGGGCAGTCCCGGTGTCACAGGCGTCTCGGACACCCGTTCCAGACCGGAGGACTCCGGTTCGTCCGTGGGGACGGTGACCTTCTTCGCGTCGAAGGTCCCCTCGCCCTCCACTCGTCCGTTGAGGCATTCCACGAAGCAACCCTGCAGCCGTCCGGGCTCTGGAGACTGGCAGCCCAGGAACGAGCGGCGACGGACACCGTTCGTGCCTTCCGTGCGCGAGGCGGAGAGGAAGATGTTGCCGCCAGCCACACCCACCAGTCGCGTGTCCAGGTTCAGTCCACCGGCGGACTGGGGGCCGGTGGGGGCCAGCCTCATGGACAGGGGCGCGAAGCTGTAGGTGTTTCCGTAGCGAGGATTCCTCGCGCGGACGTGAAGGGTATAGACGCCGTCCAGCTCCAGCGTCGCGAGCCCTCCAGGAGTGCAGCCGCTCGCATCGAAGCTGCCCTGGCTTCCGCAGGCATTGGAGGCCGTGTCCACCTTGCATGCGGCGAAGGCGCCCATGTCCTTCCAGTCGCCCTCGTCCGAGCCGCCCGACGGGGGGCCGGGCATCGGTGTCTGCTTGTCGTTGCTGCAGGCCGTCAGGGCCAGGGTCACCGCGGCCAGCGTCAACAGGGCACGCATGGAGCTCATCCTGATGGGGGTGGGGTGTGTCCGCGTCGGAGGGACGCGGAGGTGTTCATATCGCGACGGCCGGCGCTTCGCCTGTCGCGTCCGCATGCGGCAGGTATCCGCGTGGGAAGGGTCGACGCTGGGGACGTTTCAGGGTGTGCCGTGAGAAGGCCGGCATGAGGTATGACGGCGCGTGTTTCCGGCCCGGGCGTGGCGGGTTCGTGCGTCACGGCGCCGGGGTCTTCTGGAGGAGCCGATGCGATTCAAGATGCGGTCGACTTCACTGGTGCTGAGCCTGACGCTGCTCGCGCCGCTGGGGGCGAGTGCCCAGTTCGATGATGGCGAGGTGGTGCTCACCGCGCCCACCGAGCCGGAGCGGGGCTGTCCGAAGCGCCCGGACCTGGTGCCCTTCACGCCGCGCGCGCAGGTGGGCATGGAGGGTTCGGGTTGGCTGGTGCACCAGGCCATCATCCCTGAATCGAAGGACACCTTCTTCAAGGGCCGCGAGCGGGAGCGCTCGGGGGTGAAGCGAGTGCCGGAGGAGGAGGTGCGGCGGCTCGGCGCGCCGGACCCGACCATCCCGCTGTGGGTGTTCGGCAAGGCGGACACGGCGGCCTGTCGCGCGGTGCCCGTCAGTTGGTGGGCGGCGCGGATGGGGGCGACGGACGTGGACCGCAAGACGTTCCTCATGGCGGAGATTGAAGTGGACTGCGACGTGCTGCCACCCGGGCGTCTGTCCGGCACGCCGGTGGCGTTGCGGCAGAAGGATGAGCCCACGGGGTGCAAGCTGCGAAGGCCCACCGAGCGCGAGACGGGCAAGGATGGGGAAGGCCTGCCGCCGGATGTGTTGGAGTTCATCCCCGTGCGCGACTGTGAGTCGCCGGAGTGCATGCGACTGTGGGAACGCATCGGCGCGAGCTGGGATGACAGCACCACGGTGGGCGACTTCACGGTGTCGTGGATGGAGCGCAAGGGGAAGAAGGACCCGTGCGACTGGCCCACCGAGGACCTCTCGCTGCTGCTCTACCGTCCTCCAGGGGCACTCACCCCGGCGCTGTTGCGCAACGGGGGCACGCAGTTCTTCGGTGGCCTGCACGACAGCGCGGGGCTGAGGTTCGTGCTCAGTCGAGACCTGGGCTCGCTCTATATGCACGAGGCCGCCAAGCCGAAGGCCGCGCCGAAAGCCGTGCGTTATGGGAGTCCGACGGAAGAGGACCTCATCCTCACCAAGCGCACCCTGTCTCCGTGCAAGGTGAAGCGCTGACCTCGATTTTCGCGGAACCTGTCAGGCCGTGATGGCGCCGCCTTCGGTCAGCGCCATCATGGACTCTCGCTTCCAGGTCATCACTCCGGCCAACGCCTCGCGGTTGAAGCAGGTGGGGCAACTCGGCCCCGAGCTTCCGTCCTACACCTCGGGCCAGAAGCTCGCTTTCGAGCCGGGCGGCACCGTGCTCCTCGCGTTGAGCAACAGGGGCGCACTGCTTCGGTGGTGGAACGTGGGGACGCCGTCGGAGCATGCCCACGAGCAGCGGCTCGAAGGGAGTGCGGCGATGCTTCTCGACGCCGAGCGCATCCTGGCCGTAGCTCCCGCGAACCGCTCGCCTTTGGGGCTTTGGCGCCCGAGGTTGGTGCTCCTCTCCACGAAGGATGGGTCGCTGATGCGTGAGCAACACCTGGCTCATGCGGTGACCCTGTTCGCCATGTCTCCGGACGGGGAGCGGGCTCTTCTGATTTCGTTGGATGGCGATGCGCCCCTGGTGTGGGACGTGAAGTCCTGGCGTCCCCACTGCGAACTCGCGCCGCTGGACACGGGCGTGTCCCTGACGGCGTGCGCGCTGTCCCCGGATGGGCGCTTCGCGGCGGCGACCTTCACCCCGGACGATAAGCGGAAGGAGAACCTCTGGCTCTGGGACATCGCCGAAGGCGCGCGTCCCATGGCGCTGTCCATCGACGCGCCCACGACGTGGAGCCTCGCGTTCCATCCGACGGAGCCCCTTCTCGCCGTGGGCGGCATCACGGAGGAGGTCGCCGTGGTGCACGTGGACGAGCGTCGGCTGGTGGGGACGCTTCCTGGCTTCAGCGGCTATGCGTGCAACCTGAGCTTCAATCCCCGGGGCGACCTGCTCGCGGCCTCCCGTGACGGCCGAGGCTTCGGTGTCCATCGCTTCGATACGGGCGAGGCGTTGTTCCGCGCCAGCGACGGCGACGACATGCAGACGAGCGATGCGCTCTTCTCGCCCGATGGCCGGCTCGTCGCCTGGGGGCGGGGTGATGGCACCGTGGACCTTTGGGCGGTGACCGACTGAGGTCACTGCTTGGGGGCTTCGGTCCATTTCCCCTGCCGCGTCGGCTCGCGCAGGGCCTTGTGGAGCGCGGCGAGGAAGCGCTTTCGCGGCCATGACTCCGCGCCAAATCTCGCCAGGTGCTCGGTCTCCACCTGGCAGTCCACGAGTTGGAAGCCCCATTCCTTGAAGCGCTCCACCGAGGACACGAAGGCGACCTTCGACGCATCCGGCGCCAGCGCGAACATGCTCTCACCGAAGAACGCCGCGCCCAGCGACACGCCGTACAGCCCGCCCTTCAATTCGCCGTCCTGCCACGCCTCCACCGAGTGCGCGAAGCCCCGCTCGTGCAGTTCGACGTATGCCCCCAACATCTCGTCCGTAATCCACGTCCCGTTCTGACCGGGACGTGTCACGCGGCCACACTCGGTGATGACGCGCGCGAAGGCCGTGTCGTAGCGCACCTCGTATTCGCCCCGCGCCATCGTCTTGCGCAGGCTGCGGCCCACGTGCAGCGTGTCCGGCGTCAGCACGAAGCGCGGGTCCGGCGAGTGCCAGAGGATGGGGTCCCCTTCACTGAACCAAGGGAAGATGCCGCGCGAGTACGCGGCCAGGAGCCGCTCCGGGCTCAGGTCCCCGCCCACGGCGAGCACTCCGCTCTTGTCAGCGCGCTCCGGAGGCGGGAACAGCTCCGGGTGCTCGTCACTCAACAGATAGATGGGCACGCACCGCCCACTCTACCGGGACACGTTCAGCTTCACCTCGCCCGAGAGTGAATACGGCACCCGCATCAGTGGACCGGTCAGCTCCCCCGTCACCCCATAGGGCAAGACGCCTCGGGAGATGAGGGCCTTCACCTCCGGCCCCCACGAGTCCTTCGTCACCGCCACCTCCACCGGATACACCCCCGTGGCGGAGGCATCCACGCTGTCCGACTGGGCCAGCGTTCCACTGTCCAGCGCCTTGCCCGCCACCGCCATCTGCCACGTCAGCCCGCTGAGCTTCAGCGGGAAGGGATTGGGGTTCTGGATACCCAGCCGGAGGTTGAGCTGCACCTCCTCGGCGGAATAGCGCGCCCCATCCAGCTCCTCCACGACGATGGTGGGCAGCCGGGGCACGCGCACCGCGCGACTCGCGGCGAACGGAATCTGTTGCTCGGAGTCACCCGAGCGCACCACCAGCACGCCCCTGAGCGCCAGGAGCACCGTGCCACCCTGGGCGCTCAGCCGCGCCAGGTCTTCCGCGCTCTGCACGTAGGCCGCGCGCTCCTCGAAGGACACGTCGCCCGGAGCGCCTGGCGCAAGCCGTGTCTCCAGCTTCACCGTTCCCTTCTTCAGCACCTTCCCCTCGGAGACCAGCTCGTAGTCGACGCGCTCCACCACGCCGGGCGCGGCGCTGGACACCTGGGCGCTGTAGCGCAGGGTGGCCTCTGTCAGGCCCTGCGACACGACGGACGTGTCCTGTGCGGTGAGGGTGGCGGAACCAGCCGGCCGGGTGGAGGACGAGGCACACCCCAGACCCACCAGGAGCAGTGCGGCAAGCTGGACGACGGGCGAAGTCGAGCGCATCACGTTAGACATTGTGTGCACCCCGGAAGCCGCCCCCAAGGGCTTTTCCGCTAGACTGTCCACCACTCGTGGTCCGACGCCGCCCCAACTTCAACAAGACGGTTCGCTCCCTCATCAGGGACATCGCGACGAAGCTGCCGGAGTTCGCCCACGTGAAGGCGGGCCGCATCCTGGTGGTGGCCGGTGAGGCGCGCCGCGCTTCCCGTGGCACCGTGAAGCCCCTGTGCTTCCGGGGCGGCAAGTCCACGGACCGCACGGGTCGGCGCAAGCCCGTCATCCGCATTCGCGGCCGGCGGATGCTCTACTGCATCACCCTGCGGCCCCTCTTCTTCAGGGGCTCCACCGCCCAGGCCCGCCTGGAGACGGTGCTGCACGAGCTCTTCCACCTGTCGCGCCGCTTCGACGGCACCCTGCACTCGGGCCGGCGCCACGCCGTGCTCGGCAAGGACTTCTCCCGGAAGCTGCGCCCGCTCGTGCGCCGCTACCTCAAGCTGTGCCCTCCGGAGCTGCTGTCCGCCCTGGCCCTCACCGGCGAGGTGCGCGTGCTCCAGTGGCTGGAGCGCCCAGGTCCCGCCTACGTCCCGGGGACGCACCGACGTGTGCGCAAGGTCTACACCGAGGACCAGCTGTATTACGGCATCGCGCGCATGGTGACGCCCAAGCCCCGAGTCCCCCGCGAAGCCGCCGTCCGCCTCAAAGTCCACTGACAGTCCGCTTCCTGGCCGCCCCTGTACACCCCAGGACACTGCCCGTCTGAATGGTTTGACTTTGATAATGAGTATCAATATCGTCCGTCGCGTTTCAGACAGCGGAGCGGTGATGAGCGACGGGTGCCAGCAGGGCGGTGGAGCGGACGAGCTGCGGTGCCTGTGCGGGAGTCTGCTGGCGAGGTTGGTGCCGGAGGGTGTGGAGCTGAAGTGCCGTCGCTGCCACCGCACGCGAGTGGTGCCGCTGGAGCGACCGCCGGGTGGTGGGAGCGCGCCGAACACGGGCGGCTGAGCAGGTGGGAGTGCCCGGGCGTGACCAGGCCCGGCGTGTATCGAGAGTTGACTGAGGCCAGAGGCCCTTGAGCCCAGCGCCCCGCAGGGATTCCATCTGGAAGTGGAGTCCCACCGGCCATGAGCCGGAGGACGTTGAATGCGTGGGAGTTGGTGTCTCCTCGTGCTGGCCTGCGCCGCCCCCCAGGTGGCGTGGGGCCGCGCGTCGCCCGAACTGGCGCAGGCCGCGGCCCCGGGTGAAGCGGTGTCCGCCGAGGCGGAGCAGCCTTCTCCCGCGTCGAATCCGTCCCTGAATGAGCAAGCGCCTGTCGCGGCCGAGCCTGTCTCCGCCGAGTCGAGCGCTTCCGAGGATGCGGCAAAAGTGTCGAAGCAGGCCGAGGTCGTCGCGGGTCCAGGGGCCTCGACGACCTCGGCATCTTCGACACCCGCCGAGGCCTCGCAAGACGAGGTGCCGGTGGCGCGCACCGTGGTGACGGCGTCGCGCACCCAGGAGCGCCTGGGCGAGACGCCCGTGGCCACCGAGGTCATCACTCGCGCGGACATCGTCGCGAGCGGCGCGCGGGACGCGTCGGAGTTGCTCGCCGCGCATCCGGGCCTGGAGGTGGTGCAGACCTTCGCCGGAGCGTCGCTGCAGGTGCAGGGCCTGGGGCCCGAGTACGTGCTGGTGCTGGTGGATGGAGAGCGCGTCGCGGGCCGTGTCGCCGGCAGCGTGGACCTGTCCCGGCTGTCGCTCGAGGACGTGGAGCAGGTGGAGATCGTCAAGGGGCCGTCGTCGGTCCTCTACGGCAGTGACGCCGTGGGTGGCGTGGTGAACTTCATCACGCGACGGGCTCGCAAGCCGCTCGGCGGTGAGCTGCGCGTGGCCTATGGCGCGCTGGAGCGGCTGGACCTGGATGCGACGGGCGAGGCGCGGGGCGAGGGCTGGGGCCTGCGGCTCAGCGGTGGCTTGCAGCGCCGTGCGTCCTACGATTTGGAGCCCGCGGACGTCGGCACCACGGGCAGCAGCCTGGAGGGCTTCGACGTCTCCGCCAGCGGAGACCTGAAGGGCGAAGGTCCCCTGTCACTGGAAGGGTCCGCAGGCTTCTCCCGACGCACCCAGCGCGGCGTCGACCTGGGCGTCGCGGGCGCGGTGTTCGACAGGGCGAGCCGCGACACGTCCATCAACTCGCGGCTGGCGCCGTCCTGGAAGTTGAACAGCGGCGCGACGCTCCGGGTGGAGGGTTCGTATTCCCACTTCCAGCGTCGCTACCTGAGAGACCAGCGCCGCGCCTCCGCGCTGGACACGGTGGAGGACACGCGCGAACAGCAGGGCCGACTGGGCACGCAGCTCGACGCGCGCGTGGGCGAACGTCACGCGTTCGTCGTCGGCGCGGAGTTCCTGGGTGAGTGGCTGGTGGCGGACCGACTGGAGACGGGCGAGGGCGACCGGGGCCGCGCGTCGCTCTACGCGCAGGACAGCTGGACGCTGGCGACGGGCCCCAAGCTGGTGGTCGTCCCGGGCGCGCGCGTGGACGTGGACACTCAGTTCGGTACGGCCGTCACGCCTCGACTCGCGGCGAAGGTGGACCCGCTGTCCTGGCTCACCGTGCGAGGCAGCTATGGCTGGGGCTACCGGGCGCCGGGCTTCCAGGAGCTGCTCCTCGACTTCGAGAACCCCAGCGTCGGCTACTCGGTGCGCGGCAATCCGGACCTGAAGCCGGAGCGCTCGCGCAGCTTCAGTGTGTCCACGGAGGTTCGGCCGTCGGATGCCTCGCTGATCTGGGTGAGCGCGTATCAGCACGCGTTGCGCGACATGATTGGCACCACGCTCCAGCAGGGCGGAGAGCAGCAGCTCTTCACCTACGTCAACGTGGCGCGTGCGCGCGTGCGTGGCGGTGAGCTGGGCTTGCGCCAGCGCTTCCCGTGGCGTCTGTCCGGCGAGGTGGCCTACACGCTGACCGACGGACACGACGAGGAGCTGGACCGGGCGCTGGAAGGTCAGGCGCTCCACCGGCTCACCGCGCAGGCCACGTGGCGTCACCGCGAGTGGGGCCTGGAGACGTGGGTCCGCGCTGCGCTCGTGGGCAAGCGTCCCTTCTATCCGGACACGGATGGTGACGGCGTCGCCAATCCCTACAAGTCGGAGGCCTACGTCACGGTGGACGCCCGCATCGCCTGGAGGGCGCGCGAGTCGCTCCAGTTCTTCGTGCTCGGCTCCAACCTCGCCGACGCGGGCAATCCCACGGACCTGCCCATTCCGCCACGCACCTTCCAGGCCGGCCTCTCGTTCCGGCTGTGAGTCACCCCGAACCTTCAAGGAGCCTGAATGTCCCGCCCCACCTTCTTCTCCGTGTCCCGTTTCGGCCGCGCCGCCGCGGTCCTGTGCCTGTCTGGCCTGCTGTCCGCCTGCGGTGACGACCTGGTCCCCACGCCCGGGGACGACGATGACAACACGCCGGAGCAGCCGGGCGTCGAGGTGCCGGCGAACGGCACGCACGTGCGCCACGTGGGCAACACGGACGGCTCCATCACCACCGTCGTCGACGCCACGAGCAAGACGGATTGGGTGGGCCTGGACCTGGACACCGGCCTGCAGGTGAGCGCGAGCGCGGACGCGACGTGGGACCTGTCGTTCCAGCGCTTTGGCATCCGCTCGCGCGGCGGCGTGAATGGCACGGGTGGCGTGGAGGTGGCGGTGCTGCCCTCGCAGGACTTCGCCCAGCTCACCCAGGCGCCCGCGGGCGGCTACTCGGTCGACGCGGATGACGGCGACGACGAGGGCGTGGACCCGGACACCGTCTTCCAGGCCAACGGCGCCTGGTACGCCTACGACGTGTCGACGCACAAGCTGTCCCCGCGCGCGCAGGTGTACGTCGTGCGCTCCGACTCGAAGGCGTACTTCAAGGTGGAGATGTTGTCCTACTACGACGACGCCGGCACGCCCGCGATGCTCAAGCTGCGCTGGACGAAGGTGACGGCGCCCGTCTCGGCTGGCGCGCTCGAGGATGGCGTCTCTCCCAGCGGTCTCCCTGTCGAAGCGTCTCACTGAAGTCGAAGTCTTCCTTTCCCCTGGTGTCTGCCATGATTTCCCAACCTGTTTCGCCGGCGTCTTCTCTCGAGCCCACCGCCCTCCGTCAGCGCTGGCAGTCGCTGCGCGAGGAACAGCCGCGCACCCGTATTCGTGACGCGGCGGAGCAACTTGGCGTGAGCGAGGCGCAGTTGCTCGCCACCGGTGTGGGTGAAGACGTCGTCCGGTTGGACCTGCGCCTCGACACGTTGTTGCCGCGCCTGGAGTCGCTGGGCAAGGTGATGACGCTCACGCGCAACGAGAGCGCCGTGCACGAGAAGCGCGGCCTGTACCGCAACGTCGAGGTGAACGGCGCCGTCGCGCTGGTGCTGGACGAGAACATCGACCTGCGGCTGTTCCTCACGCGCTGGCGCTTCGGCTTCGCGTTCCGGGAGGTCCGTCCGGAGGGCACGCGGCGCAGCCTGCACTTCTTCGACGGCACGGGCATGGCCGTTCACAAGGTCTACCTGGAGGACGAGGCCGGCGTCAGCGCGTTCGAGCGACTGGTGGAGGACTACACCCACGCGGAGCAGTCGCGCGGGGTGCCGGTGGAGGCGGCCACCGCGGCGGAGGCCCCCCGGCCCGATGGCGACATCGACGTGGAGGGTCTGGTGTCCGGCTGGCGCGCGCTCCAGGACACGCACGACTTCTTCCCGCTGCTGCGCCGCTTCAAGGTGGCGCGGACCCAGGCGCTCCGGCTGGTGGGGAACGAGCTGACCACGCCCGTGGCGACCTCCTCGCTGACGTGGGTGCTGGAGAAGGTGGCGGCCTCGGGCCTGCCCATCATGGTGTTCGTCGGCAACCCGGGCGCCATCCAGATTCACACCGGCCCCGTGCACACCGTGCGCGCCATGGGCCCGTGGATGAACGTGTTGGACCCGAGCTTCAACCTGCACCTGCGCACGGACCACGTCCACACGGCATGGGTCGTCCGCAAGCCCACGCGTGACGGCGTCGTCACCTCGCTGGAGCTGTTCGACGCGGCCGGTGAGAACATCGCGCTGCTCTTCGGCAAGCGGAAGCCCGGCATCCCCGAGCAGCCTGAATGGCGGGCGCTGATGGAGGAGCTGATCGCCGCGCTGCCCGCGACCGGGGTGGCGTCATGAAGCGCGTGACAGTGCTCCTGGCGGCGCTGCTGATGTCGCAGTCCGCGCTGGCTGCTGCTCCGGCCGCACCCGCCGCCGCGAAGGCGGCACCTGCTCCCGCTGTGGCGAAGACGGCCCCGGCTCCCGCCGCACCCAAGCTGGTGACGGTGGGGCCCGCTGTCACCGAGACGGTGTTCGCGCTCGGCGCGGGAGCGCAGGTGGTGGGCGTGGACGACACCAGCCTCGCGCTGCCCGTGGCCCGGAGCCGGCCGAAGGTGGGCTACCAGCGCGCGCTGGCCGCGGAGCCCCTGCTCGCGCTCGGCGCGGCGTGGCTGCTGGCGTCGGAGGAGGCGGGACCTCCTGGTGTCCTCGAGCAGCTTCGCACGGCGGGAATGGAAGTCGTGGTGCTGTCCAACCTGCCCACGCTGGATGCGGCACGGCAGCGCATCCGGACGCTCGCGACGAAGCTGGGCCGGGTGTCCGAGGGTGAGGCGCTCGTCGCGGAGCTGGAGGCGGACCTGAAGCGCGCCGCTGCTCGTGCCGCGTCGGCGAAGCAGGCGAAGCCCAAGCGCATCCTCGCGCTGTATGCCCGGGGCGCCAACGCCCTCATGGTCGCGGGCAAGGACACGGCCACCGATGAACTCATCCGGCTGGCGGGGGGTGTGAATGCCGTGACGGGCTACACCGGTCACCGGCCGCTGACGGCCGAGGCCGTGGTTGGCGCGGCGCCCGACATCATCCTGCTTCCCGGCGGCTCGCTGGAGGCCGTTGGAGGTGAGGCGGGACTTCGGCTGGTCCCTGGCCTGTCCCAGGTCCAGGGCTGGAAGCTGACCACCATCGAGGACGTCCACTTCATGAGCCTGGGGCCCAAGCTGGGCAAGGCCGTGCAGCGCGTGCAGGACGGCATGGGACTTCCGGCGCAGGACGGGACATGAGCGCTTCGGACGTGGCTCCCGCTCCCGCGACGTATCCGGCGCGGGAGCAGGTGAGGGTGCCTGGTGGCCGTCCTCGCCCGTGGTTCGTGCTGGGCGCCGCGCTCGTGGTCGTCACGCTCACGTCGCTCTCGGTGGGCTCCTACCGGGTGCCACTGTTGGGGCTGTTCGGCAGTGCGCTGGAGGCGTTGGGGCTGGAGACGGGATATCGGCTGGAGCCGATGCAGCAGGCGGTGTTGCTGTCCATCCGTCTGCCTCGCGTGGTGCTCGGGGTGATGGTGGGCGCGGTGCTGGCCACCAGCGGCGCCGCGCTCCAGGCGTTGTTCCGCAACCCGCTCGTGGAGCCGGGCCTCCTGGGGACCTCCAGCGGCGCGGCCCTGGGCGCGGTGGCCGCCATTGTCATGGACGTGGCCCTCAGCTCGCGGCTGGGGCCGTTCCGGTTGCTCGTGGTTCCGGGCGCGGCGTTCCTGGGAGCGCTGAGCGCCACGTTGCTCGCGCAGCGGCTGGGCGGGGGTGGTGGGCGCACGGAGACGGCGCGCATCCTCCTGGCGGGCGTGGCGGTGAGCGCGGGCGCGGGCGCGGGGATTGGCCTGCTCACGCAAATGGCCACCGACGCGCAGCTTCGCACCATCACCTTCTGGACCTGGGGCAGCCTGGCCGGCGCCTCCTGGAGCGTGGTGGTGGCGTCCACGGTGCCGCTGCTCATCGCGCTGGTGTTGCTGCTGAGGGATTCACGCTCGCTCAACCTGCTGCTTCTGGGAGAGCGCGAGGCATGGCACCTGGGCGTGGACGTGGAGAAGCTGAAGCGACGGCTCATCCTCGCGGCGGCGCTGGGCGTCGGCGCGGCGGTGTCCGTCACGGGCATCATCGGCTTCGTGGGGTTGCTCGTTCCGGCGCTGCTGCGGCTCGCGCTCGGGCCGGACCACCGGCGGTTGATGGGGGCTTCGGCGCTCCTGGGCTCGGCGTTGCTCGTCGCCGCGGATGTGCTCGCTCGCACGGCGGCGGTGCCCCAGGAGCTTCCCGTCGGTGCGCTGACGTCCATGCTGGGCGTTCCTGTCTTCATCTCGATGCTGGCGCGCGGCAGGGGGATGTCATGAGCCTGGAGGCACGGGGAGTCGAGGTGTGGCGAGGCCGGGGTCGCGCGCTGGGACCGGTGTCGCTGAACCTGGTGCCTGGCGAGGTCCTCGCAGTGGTGGGGCCGAACGGCGCGGGCAAGTCCACGCTGCTCTCGGCCTTCTCCGGGGAGTTGCCCTGCACCGTGGGCGAGGTGCTGCTGGATGGGCGCCCGCTGTTGAAGTGGCCTCCCCGGGAGCGCGCGCTGCGGCTGGGCGTGCTTCCCCAGGAGTCGTCACTCGGGTTCGGCTTCACCGTGCTGGAGGTGGCGCTGCTGGGACGCAGCCCTCACGCCACGCGGGGCGAAGGAAGCGCGGACATGGATGCGGCGCAGGCCGCGCTGGAGGTGATGGACATCCGGCACCTGTCGTCGCGGCCGTACACCTCCCTCTCAGGGGGAGAGCGTCAGCGGGTGCAGCTCGCGCGCGTGCTCGCGCAACTCTGGGAGGCACCCGAGCACGGTCATCGTTATCTGTTGCTCGACGAGCCGACGTCGAGCCTGGACCTCTCGCATCAGCATCTCGTCCTGGAGGAAGCGACGCACTTCGCGAGGGACGGAGGTGCGGTGCTCGCGGTGCTCCACGATTTGAATCTGGCCGCGCGTTATGCGCATCGAATCGCTGTCCTGGCCGACGGCAAGCTGGTGGAGCTGGGGTCTCCCGCCCAGGTTCTCCGTCCGGAGCTCATCGCCAGCACCTTCGGTCTGCAGGTCCGTGTCGTCGAGTATCCAGACTCACCCGCGCCTTTCATCATTCCCTCGGGCCGGGCCCCGCATCATCCATGAGCGGGTGTCTTCAAGTTTCGTGAGTTGCTTCTCGCGGGGGTGTGCGGCGAACCCGGCCTCCCTCCATGTCGCACCGCCGGGCGCCCGCCCCCGCGAGGAGTGTTTGTCGATGGGCCTGCCTGGCCCTGAGCAGGCGAGCAGGCTGAAACACGGTCTGTCGTGTCGGATGTCTGACATTGCGACGCGGCGAATGCGGGCAAGCAGGGGACCCCCGCGTCTCCTGCTCATGCTGTTCTTCGAGGGCACCATGTTGTCCTGCCGCGCACCCGTCACCAGTGTGGCGGACGTGGAGGTGGTACGGCGTTGGGCTTCGAGTCGGCTGTTCGCGCGAGTGGGTGGGCGCTCGTGTACTGGGCGCTGGGCGTGGGGTTGCTGGCGTGTGGCGCGGGCTCGGGAGCCGTTCCGTGTGATGCCGCGTGCGAGGCTTCCGACGAAGCCTGCCGGATGAGCGCGTGCTCCACCGGGCCCGAGGAATCGGTGAGGGCCCAGGTCGACTGCGGCGCGCTTCCTGTCGGAGGACGGTGTCTGGGGCCTCGCGTGGTGGAGCGCTGTCACGACGGACAGCTCGCGCGCGAGGACTGCGCGGTGAGCGAGGCCTGCGTCGAATCGCAATCCTCCGATGGCGCGCACTGCGAGCCAGGCGCGGCCTGTGTGGAGAGCGCCACGCGCTGCTCGGACATGGGCGCGCTGGAGCGGTGCTCGGCGGGGCGCTGGCTCGAACAGCGATGTGAGGCGGGCTGTGTCGCGGAAGGGAACCGGGGCTGGTGCGGTGCGCCCGGGCGCACCCTGAGCGGTGTCGCGCGTTACGAGCGCCGCTTGCCCGACGCGGCCTTCCACGACTGGACGCCGGAGACGGAGTGGGTGCCGGCCCGCGGCTTCCTCGTCGCGTCCTTCCAGGCGGGCACGCTCATCGACCTGGGGGTGACGGACGCGGTGGGACGCTTCACCGTGCGCCTGCCGACGGAGGTGGGCCCGGAGGACCTCGTCGTGGTGTACGCGGCGGGGCAGGGGAAGCCCGGCACGGTGGACTACGCGGTGGCGGACCCGGGCCTGTCTGGGCCACAGACGCTGCCCGTGACGCCGGGAGCTTCCGCGCGGCTGTGGAGCTGGGCGCGCCCCACGCGAGAGTTGATGGATGCGCCCGTGGTCGCCATCGAGGAGTCGGAGGGCTCGGGCGCGGCGGCGGTCTTCGAGGCGCTGAGCGCGGCGTGGAATGGCACGCGGGAGCGGTTTGGCCGGACGGGGTTGCCCGTGGTGGCGTGGTTGGGTTTCGGCACGACGTGGTCGTGTGGGGCGTGCTTCGCGCCGTGGCAGGTGACGGCGGCGGGGCGGCGCTGGGGCGCGCAGCTCTGGCTGCCGGGAGACTCCGACGCGGCGTGGTGGTCCGAGGCGATGGTGCTCCACGAACTGGGTCACTGGGCGATGGCCAGCCACGGGACGAGCCCCTCCGAGGGCGGACCGCACTATGTCGGGGTGCCCACCTTCCCGGGCCAGGCGTGGAGTGAGGGCTGGGCCACGTGGTTCAGCTCCGACACGCGCGGCAATCCCCGCTACTACGACAGGCAGGGCGGGACGATGTTCTGGCTGGACCTGGAGACGCGTTCACCGGAGCTGGTCGCGTGGTCTCGGCCGAAGCCCGAGGACGGATTGCTCCAGCCCATCGAGGAGAACGAGGTGGCCGCCATGCTCTATCGGCTGGGCACCGGTACGCCGTCGCGGCAGGTTTTGTACGAGGCGCTCGCGGCTCCGGCGATGAACCTGGCGCCGTGGGCGCGGGGGTATCGCAAGCACACGTGGAGGATGGTGGCGGGAAGGCAGGTGGACGTGGTGGAGACGACGGAGGCCGCGCCGTGTCTCGCGGACTTCCTGGACACACTGATGTGCAAGGGCTACCCGCGGGCATTGATGGACGCGGCCACCGAGCCGACCCTGGCGTATCCGTATCCCAGCCATGAGCCCTTGTGCCGGTGAGGCTGTGATGCGCAAGTTGGAGCGGCAGGGGCCAGTTCTGGAGTCCGCGGTGTCGATGATGGAACGTGTCCGGCGGGATGGCCGGGAGGCCCTCGCTCGCCCTGATGTTGTGTCGGTGGTCGACGTGGTGGGGCTCGTTGCCCGAGCACGCGTGGGGCGTGCCATTCAGGGTGCGTGCCCATGACGTCGCGACGACGCATCGCAGGCGCAGTGTTGGCCCTGGCGCTGATTGGAGCACTTGCGGCGGGAGTGGCTTCGGGGGTGGAGCGAGCCCGAGGCCGACTGCGCAAGCCTCCCGAGCCTCGACCTCCCTTCTCCCAGAGAGACGATGTTCCGTTGAGTGGTCCCACGCACGGGGACGAGGCTTCGCGCCTCGCGACGCGGACTCGAGTTGCTCCGGTGTCCGCATCGAGGTCTGTGTCGGCGGTACGGATGTCGACCGCGTCACCGTCGAAGGGGAAGTCTGGAGGCGCCGGTCTGGTGCGCGATGCGGTCCACCGCGTGCGTCCGCGAGGCGTGGCGGTTGGCGACGAGCATACGGAGGAGTCCTCTGACGACAGCGCGGCCACCGCGTTGAGCGGAGGTTCATTGGCGGGGCTCACCACGCGAGTGCCCGCTCCGATGCGCGTGAACTGGCGCGTGGTGGACGCCGAAGGCGGAGGACTCCGGCTCGTGGCTGAAGTCGAGCGAAGGGCGGGGTTCAACGTCCCCATCGCGGTGAGCATCGTGCTGCCTCCGGAGGCACGGCTCATCGAAGGGACGACGGACTTCGTGCTGCCGGAAGGTGAGGGTGAGGATGTGCGCGCGGTGCCGTGCGTGGTGAGCGTGACGCCGGGGGTGGTGCCGCGGACGGACCTAGTGCTGGTGGCTCATGCGGAAGGCTCGGCCTTCGGAGCCCATGCGGAGGCGCGTTACACCTTCGGTCGACAGCACCTCGTCGAGCGGCGTCCTTCGCCCACGGGGCCTGTCCTGCCAGCGCGCTTCCTCTCGGGCGACGTGTCGGGGGACTCCGAGGACTCCGGTGAGGATGACGCTCCCTGAGTGAGCAGCGATGTGGCGCGCGAAGCCCGGCGTACTTCCGCCAGGCCCACCCTGCTCAAGTCCTTGCGGGAGATGCGAAGCCTCTTCGTGGGGTACTCGTCGCCCCGAGAGTGGAGCGAGTGGCTTGCGTGTCCTCGCCGCGCGCGAAGCACCGCTCCCCGAGAAGGCACGGCTTCTTCGAGTGGACTGATGCTCCGCGCTCCTGTTCTCGCGGAAGGAGCGGTGCGCCTCTCTCCCGAGCAGTGGGCTCCTCACGCCACGCGGTGAGTCGCCTGCCGAGCCTTCCCTGTCTGCTCGCTTGTCCGCGGCCGACGCACCGACGGTTCTGGCGAACTCCGACGAGGACTGTGCTCCCCTCGCATGACGAGGAGTGTGCCTCTCCTCTCATGAGGACTGCGAGGCGCACGGCGACGCGCTAGATACGAGCCTTCGCCGCTGTCCAGGAGCCTCGTCCGTTGCAGACCGTCGCGTTGGGGTTGGTGTTGGTGTCCGCGTTCCTTCACGCGTCCTGGAACGCGATGCTCAAGAAGCATCCGAATCCCGAGGCAGGCGTGGTGGGCGTCATCACCGTGGCGGTGGTGGGCGGTGGTCTGTGGGCGCTCGGCATGAAAGGGGAAGCGTTCCCCTCCACGGCGGGGCTCGCATGGGCGCTCGGGGCAGGCGCCTGTGAGAGCGTCTATCTGGCGGCGCTGTCCCGTGCCCTGCACCGCGCACCGTTGGGCCTCGCGTACACGGTGTCGCGAGGTGGCGCGATGCTCCTGGTCTGGCCGGCGTCCGTGCTGGCACTGGGTGAGCCCATCTCCGCATGGACCGTCACGGGCGCGGTGGTGCTGGGCGGTGGGCTCGCGGTGATGCATCTGTCGCGTCCCACGGGGCCCGCTGCGTCCGGAGTCGCGTGGGCCGCGCTGTCGGCGGTGGCCATCGCCGGCTATCACCTGAGCTACAAGATGGCGCTCTCGGACGGCGCGCAGCCACCCGCCCTCTTCACCACGGGCCTGCTCGTCGCGCTGCCCGTGCTGGTGCTGGAGCGGAGCCGGCAGATGGGGTGGGCCACCCTCCAGCGAGAGGCGTGGAGCCGTCCCGGTCTGGTCGTCTTCGCGGGGGCCATCTGCATGCTGTCCTTCGCGCTGCTGCTCTCGGCGCTGAACGACAGTGGGGCAGGGGCGGTCCTCACGCTGCGCAACACCTCCATCGCCTTCGCGCTGGCCCTGGCCGCGCTTCAGGGAGAGAGGCTGGGACGCCGCCAACTCGTGGGCGCGGCGTTCGTCTCCGTGGGCGCGGTGTTGCTCGGCATGCCCGCGTAGCAGTCGCCCAGCCTCGTCCGCCTGGGCCGAGGCTCCGCGCCAGACGGGGCGGAGCCGTCGCGCCTACTCCGCCTTGGCCGATGCACCCAGCCGCTTCAAGGACAGCTGCGCGTCCTCGTGGTTGGGCTGGAGCTTCAGCGCCGTCTCGTACTCCTGCTTCGCCTCATCCAGCCGCTTCGACGCTTCCAGCAACTGGCCCAGCGCGTTGTGCGGCTCGGCGAAGGTCGGGTCCACCTGAGAGGAACCCCGGAAGGACTTCTCCGCGTCCTTCGCGTTGCCCTGCTGGTACAGCGCGTGGCCCAGGTACAGCAGCGCCAGCGCGTTGCGAGGCTCCACCGCCAGCGCGTCCGTCAGCACCTTGCGCGCCTTCGCGCCGTCGCCGCCGCGCAGGTACAGGAAGCCCAGCTCGGCCCGCGCTTCAATCTGCGCCGGGTCCTTCGCCACCACTTCCTCCAACTCCGTCACCGCCAGGTCCGGACGCCCGCGCCGCGAGTGGACGATGCCCAGCCGCGCCAGCGCCGCCGTGTCCGCCTCCTCGCCTTCCTTGGGCCGCAGGTACGTCTCCGCGCCGGCGTAGTCCCCCATGGCCATCAGGAGGTCCGCCAGGGCCAGCTTCGCCACGCGGTGGTTCGGGTCCTCCTTGAGGACCGCCAGGTAGAGCGGCTGCGCCTTCGCCGACACGCGCTTCTTCGCGTAGGTGTCCGCCAGCGCCAACCGGTTCTCCACCGTGGGCGACAGCGCGACACATTCCTCGTACTGGGCAATCGCGCCGTCGAAGTCACCCTTGGCCTTCAGCGCCTCGCCGTAGCCCGCCCTCGCGGCCGCGTCCTTGGGGAACGCCTCCACCGCCGTCTTCAGCGTGGCCACGGCCTCCTCGGCCTTGCCCAGCGACAGGTACGCACGCGCGAGACCCTGGTACGCCTCCGTCGTCTTCTTCCCGTCGTCGGTGCTCTTCTCGATGGCCTTCTTGAAGGCCTCCACCGCCTGCTTCTTCTTGCCCTGCTCCAGGTACAGGTGGCCCAACTGCGTGTACGGCCCGCTGGCCCGACGCGGCTCCAACACCAGCGCCTTCTCGAAGGACTTGGTGGCGCGCACGTTGTCGCCCAACTGGTAGTAGGCGAGCCCCAGATTGAAGTGGGCCTCCGCGTACTTCGAGTCGGCGGCGATGGCCTTGAGGAACGCCTCGGTGGCCTTGCGCGGGTCGCCCTTCTCGTTGAGCGCCACGCCCAGGTTGTTCTGCGCGCGCGCGTGCTTCGGGTCCGCGGCGATGGCGCGCTGGTACTCGGCGATGGCGCCGTCAAAGTCGTTCTCGCGCAGCAGCAGGACGCCCAGGTTGTAGTGCGCCTCCGCGTCGCCCAGCTTCTCGCGAGTGGCCTCGCGCAGCGTCTCCTTGGCCTCGCCGTTGAGCCCCTTCTCCGCCAGGGCCTTGCCCAGGTTGACGCGGGCGACGTTCAGCTTGGAGTCCAGCTTCAGCGCCTCACGGTACGCCTCGATGGCGTCGTCCGTGCGGTTGGCGCGCTGCAGGGCCTCGCCCAGGTTGAAGCGCAGCTCCGCGTCCTTCGGCGCAAGCTCCACCGCCATCGAGTACTGGCTGATGGCCACGTCCGTCTCGTCCAGCACGCGGGCAAGCAGGCCCCGCTCCGAGCGCAGCGACGCATCCTCGGGAAACGCGGCGATGGCCTGGTCCAGCAGCGTGCGCGCGGCCTCCGCGTCGCCCGCGAGCCGCAGCGCCCGACCCAGTGCCAGGCGGGGCGGAATCAGGTCCGGCTCCACCTCCACCAGCTTCTTCAGCGGCTCCACCGCCTTCTTCGGCTTGTTCAGCGCGAGGAAGGCCGTGCCCAGGCGATAGAGCGCATCGGCGTCGTCCGGAGACGCGCGCAGCCGGGCACTCTCCACCGCCGCGGTGCGCTCGAGCGCGGCCGCGTCGGGTGGAGGCGTCTGGGCGGTGAGCAGCTGGAGGACTAGGACGCCGGCTTTCGTCATCACAGGTTCTCCACGTAGGGACTGGCACGCGCGTCGAACGTCTTCTTGGCGAGGGCCGTCTTCTTCGCCTCCCAAGCCTCCCGCGCCGTCTTCTCTTCCTTCTGGTCCTCGGAGAGGTCGGCGAGCTCTTCCTTCACCTCCGCGTCGCACTCGGCCACCTGCTCCTCGAACTCCTTCGGGTCCAGCTCCTCGCTGCCCTCCACCTTCGCCTTGCGGGCCGCCGTCAGCTTGGCCAGCTCGAACTTGGCGAAGGCGCAGTTGCGCGCCAGCTCCGACACGTCACGCAACCCCACCGACAGCCGCTGCTTCGCGCGCAGGTACTCCACGCGAGCCTCGGACTCCTCGATGGCCAGCTTCGCCACCTCGCGAGAGACTTCGTCCGTCGCGCGGTCCACCTCGTCCTCCGCCGCCTCCTGGCGGGAGCGGGCGCGGCGGATGTTGTCGCGGGCGCGGTCAATCTCGTTGTTGTTCTCGTCCACCTTGTCGACGGCGAGCGCCAGCTCGTTCTCCGCCTCCAGCAGCTCGATGCGGACTTCAAACGGGAGCTTCTTCACCAGCGAGCCAGGCACCTTCATGCCGTAGCTGGGGCCGCACGCGGCCAGGAAGAGCGGGAGGGTGAGCAGGACGATGTGCTTCATGGAACGGTCGCCTCGAAGCTGCCGAAGATGGTGCGGCCGGAATAGATGTCGATGCCGTTGACGAAGGTGACGTGGAAGTCACCGGTGACGCGCTGGCCCTGCGCCGTGGGGAGGTTGTCCACCACGAGCGAGCCTCGCTCCAACTGCGGGAAGACACGCGCCGGCTCGTCCAGCACGCTGCGGCCGATGACGCCGCGCTGCGCGCCGCCCTCCAGGGCCTCGGCCAGGTTGATGGTGAGCCCGCCGGTGTAGCCCTCGGGAATCATGTCCCCCACGCGCGCGCTGACCTTCAGCACGGTGTTCACCCCGGAGCCCTGGGGCGAGACGAAGTTGATGGACAGCTCTCCTTCGGCCAGCACCGCCTCCGCGCGCTTGTACTTCAGGTCCAACAACGGCGACACGCTGCCTTCCAGCGCGCCGCCCTCGTCGCCGCACGCGCACAGCCCGGCCACCAGCGCCACCAGCGCCAGGGTCCGGAAGCCGTGCGAGTGCGTCGGGTGGAGACGCGGGCTCACTTGCACGCCTTCCAGCCCGCGGTGTCCACGTCGGCCCCGTTGAGCGAACCCACGTCCTTGAGGACGGCCAGGTCTCGCCGCGCCCCGTCCACGTCGCCGAAGCGGCAGCGCAGCGCGGCCAGGTTGAGGCGCGCCTTGTCGTAGGTGGGGTCGGAGTCCATCGCCTTGGCGTACGCGGCGCGCGCGCCCATGGCGTCACCCATGTTGAGCAGTGCCCAGCCCAGCGCCGAGTGCGCCGAGGCCTTGGTGTCCTGGAGCTCCGTGACGCGGCCGAACGTCAGCTGCGCCACGCCGAACTGGCGCGCCTCCAGGTACGCCATGCCCAGCGCTTCCAGCGACTCCACGCTGAGCGTGCGCTCGGCCTTCTTGCGCAGGTCATCCAGCGCGGCCAACTGCGTGGGCGCACCCGGCTGGGGCACCGGCAGCGCGGCCTGTTCGGCGCGCGAGCGGCAACCCACCACCGCCGCGCTGAAGACCTCCAGCGACTCCGCGCGGGACAGACACGCCTTGAACGCCTCCTCCGAGCGCGTCTTCAGCGGGCCGACCTGCTCCTTCACCGCCGCCTGGAACTGCTGCGACTCCGCAGCGGAGAGGCCGCCCGGCACCGGCGTGGACTCGACGACGTCCGCGATGTGCCCGTACGCCAGCGCCAGCCGCCACAGCGAGGCCACCGCCCACTCGGGGTAACCCAGCGACGCGGCCTGCGTGTAGATGCCCTCCAGGCTCTGGAGCGCGGCGACCTTCTCCTCCACCTTGTCCGCCGGCAGGTCCTTGTAGCCGCGGTAGAGAATCTCGCCCAGGAACCACAGGCCCCTGGCCGCCTCTTCCGTCTGGCCGTTGGGGCCCTGCACCGCCGTGGTGAGCGTGGCCACCAGCGCGTCCGCGGACGCCGTGGGCGCCGTGACTGCCTGCACCTCCGCCAGCACCGCCGCCGCGCCCGCGCTCCTCGGGTCCAGCTTCAGCGCCGAGTCGGCCGCGAGCTTCGCGCGCGAGTAGTCCTTCGCCTTCAGCCGCGCCTCGGCCAGCAGCACCAGCACCTCGGACTTGCGCGCGCCCGACACTTCCGCCGCCGTCTCGAGGTTCCGGGCCGCTTCCTTGTACTCACCCAGCGCCATGCGCAACCGCGCGCCAGCAAGCCACCCATCCACGCCGGCGATGTCCGCGCCCAGCTTCTGGCCCACCTGCTCGAACCACGTGGCCGCCTCGCCGAACGCCGCCGCTTCCGCCGCGTGCCGGCCGAGCGTCAGGAGCACGTCCG
The DNA here is from genome assembly GCF_013336705.1 of Myxococcus sp. CA051A. Lineage (NCBI taxonomy): Bacteria > Pseudomonadati > Myxococcota > Myxococcia > Myxococcales > Myxococcaceae > Myxococcus > Myxococcus sp. CA051A. The sequence continues at coordinate 619,047 of NZ_JABUMS010000003.1, forward strand.
ACAGGTACTGGCTCTTGGGGTAGTCCTGCACCAGCTTGGCGCCCAGGTCGCGCTCGGCCTGCAGGTCGCGCTTCTCGCGCGCCGCCGTGAAGGCGCCGTACAGGGCCTTCTCGCCGATGTCGCTGTTCTTGTTCTCGTCGGCCACCTTCACGAGACCCTGGATGACGTCGCCCGTCTCCTGGGCGCTCTGCAGCGCCAGCTCGTCCAGCGCCTCGGCGCGGCTCTGGGTGAGAATCTTCTGCACCTCCGCGCGGAAGTTGCCAGGCAGGGGCGAGGTGAGGAACTTCTTGCCCGTCTCGTCCAGGCCCTTGAAGTCGTTGACCTGCCGCAAGCTGTCCAGCGCCAGGTTGCCGGCGACGGTGGCTTCCTTGTGCTGCGGATGGGTGAGGGCGAAGGCGGTGAACAGCTCCGCCGCCTTGGGGTAGTCGCCGTCCTCGTAGAAGGCGCGCGCGATGTTGAACTTCACGTCCAGGACGTTGGGGCTCTTGGGGTAGCGCGACACGTACTCCGCGCCGAGCAGCTTCATCGCCTGACGCGCGTCCGCGACTTCATACGCGTTGCGCTTGAGCGCCTCCTCCGGCTTGAGCGTGGAGAAGTGCGCGAGCAGCGCGGCGTAGAGGGCCTCTTCCTCGCCCTTGGCGTCCTTCGCCTTCGACTCGTAGCGGGCCAGCTCCTCGAACTGACGCGCGGCGCGCGTGTAGTCCTTGGCGGAGAAGAGCGCCTCCGCGCGGTTCTTCATCATCGGCCGCACGTACTGGTCGGGACGGAAGAGGCTCAGGTACGCCTCGTACGCCTCGGCGGTGCTCAGGTAGAGCTCCTTCTCCTCCTTCTTCTGCGCCGCGAGATGGAGCAGGGTGGCCAGGTCGCGCCCCATCTCCTCCAGCTCCACGAGCTGCTTCTTGCGGTCGACCTCCGACAGCTCCGGGTCGGTCTTGGACTGCACCGCCGCGCGCACGAGGATGCGCAGGTCCTCCGGCTCCGGCAGCACCTTGCCCTTGGACGCCTTGAGCGCGTCGTAGAGCTTCTGGCCGCGCTCCAAATCCAGCTCGGGGTCGTGCTGAATCTCCATCAGCTTGCGCAGCGCGGGGATGGCCCACTCGTACTGCTGCTTGATGAAGTAGCGGTTGCCCAGCTTGTCGAGCGCCAGCGCGTAGGTGGCTCGGCTTTCGCTGAGCTTCTCGAAGTAGTTGAGCGCGCCCTTGGCGGGCTTCGCCTCCGTGTAGCTGTAGACGAGGTCAAGCAGCGCCTCGCGCTTCACGTTGAGCGCCTTCTTCACGTCCATGCCCGGCAGGGGGGCGCTCGCGGCCGCGGCCTCGAAGAACGTGACGGCCTCCGCGTGCTTGGCCTGGTTGACGCGAATCCAGCCCATCTTGTAGCGGGCCAGGTCGTGCACGGGGGAGGGCGGGGCCTCCAGGATGGCCTGATAGTGGCGCTCGGCCTCGACGAGGTCCGCCTTGTCGAAGAAGTGGTCGCCGAGAATCTGCTCCGACTCCAGCCGCAGCGGGCTGTTGGGGAACTTGCGCGTCAGGTCGCCGAGCGTCTTGAGCATCTCGTCGAACTGACCGAGTTCGCGCTGCTCGTGCGCCAGGTAGAACGTCACCTGGTCCCCGTCCTTGAAGTCCGGGTACTCGCGCAGCAGGCGGTAGTACATCTGCACGGCCTTCTGCTTCATCAGCCGCGTCTCGGGGGAGACGATGGCGCCCGAGGCTCCCTCCGGCCGGGACTCGGCCTGGAGGTAGTACACGTAGCGGCTCTTCTCCACGAAGAGCTCGGCGAGCCGGAACTGGAGGTCCGGCAGGTACGGCGCGTTGCGGCTCTTGGAGATGAGCTTCTCCGTTTCGCCGATGGCGCGGTCGACCTTGAAGATGTCTCGCTTGAGCTTGGCGATGAACTCGTCGCGCTCCTTCGCCTTCGAGACCATCGGATTGAGGCCGGGGCCCGCCGCGCGGCCCGTGCCTCCGGGGGACGCCGCGAGCAGGGCGGCGGTAATCAGGCCGGTCAGGGGGCCGGTCATGGGGTCTCCTCGATGCAGCGGCTCTCGATGCTGACCCGGTACGACTTGAGCTCGTCGTTCCAGTATTCGCCGTCGAAGCGGAAGGCGACGCTGTCGGGCGTCAGGAGTTGTTCATCCTCGGGCGCCACGATTTTCGCGCCCTTCTTCACGCGCTCGTACAGCTTCAGTCCCACTTCGTATTCCATCAGTCGCACCTGCTCCGCGGCGCGCAGGAGCGTGTCCGCTTCCTGGCGCACGGCCTCCGCCAGTCGCGCGTCGTACACGCGCACGGCCTCGGCGCGAGACAAGTCGTACAGCTTCGTCAGGTGCGAGAAGAGCCGGTCGCCGAAGCTGCCGGCGTAGCGGCCCAGGCGCTCGCCCTCCAGGTCCAGCGTCTCCACGAAGCGCGAGGCGCGCTGGGTGCCACCGTGCGAGTTGGCCGCGCGGCGCAAGCGGAGGTCCTGGGTGAGGTCGTCGCGGTTGCGCACCGCCTCCAGCGAGTCCGCGAACCTGCGCGTCAGCTCCTTCGCCGCGCGCTTGGCGGGCAGGTAGTGGCAGAGGTCGCGGTAGATGAGGGCGCGCAGCAGGTACTTGTCCGGCAGGAACTCGTCGCGGAACGACGGAGCGTCCAGGGTGGTGAGGATGCCCAGCGACGCACGCGGCTCACCCAGCTTGTAGCGGGTCCACGCTTCCTCCAGGTAGAGGCTGGCGCGGCCCGGGTCCAGCTCCGGCAGCTTCACCAGGTTGTACGCCTCCAGCGCGCCCGTGTAGTCCAGCCGCTCGTAGCGCAGGCGGGCCACCGCGAGCGCCGCCTCGTTGCGCGCCTCGCGCGTGAGCTTCTCGTCCTTGGACAGGCCCAGGAAGTCCGCGATGAGCTCCTCGGAGGGCTCCTTCACCTGCTTGAGCCGGGTGACGAGCAGCGCGAACTTCGCGCGGCTGGCCTCGGCGCTCGTCTCCGACAGCTTGGCGAAGTGCGTGTTGGCCCAGCGCTCGTTGCCCACGCGCAGGTCGACGAGGCCCTGCTGATAGTGCGCGTACGCGCCCGTGTCTTCCGGGAGGAAGCCCAGGTCGAGCGCGCCGAAGACCTGCTCGTCGATCATCACGTCGTCGTGCGGCCGGTCCGTCAGCTCCTTCAGCGTGTCGAGCGCGCGGGGGATGACGTTCGGGTTGGAGCGCTCACGGGCGATGCGCGCCAGGTACGACGCGCCCGCGTGCGTCAGGCCCAGGTCGATGAGGCTCCGGGCGAGGAAGTACTGCGCCCAGGCGTAGTTGTCGTCCGTCTTGGGCGCGGCCTGGAGCCACGCGTAGAGGGGACCCGCGGCGTCGCGCGGCTTGCCGTCGAAGTAGTCCTGCAGCGCCTGGTCGAAGATGGCCGGGTCCACCTTCTGCGGCACGGGCGGCGGCGCCTCGGCGGCGGCCTCCGGCTTCTTGTCGGACGCGGCAGCCGCGGGCGCGCCCTCGGCGCCGGCGGCCGGCGCGGGTGCACCGGACTCGGCGGGCTTCGCGGCCGGAGCGGGGGAGCCCGTCGCGGGTCTGGCGGCGGCGCCGGGGGTGGCCTTCGCGCCGGAAGGAGGTGGCGGCATGGGCAGCGAGCCACCGCCAGACTGGGCGGGAGCCGTCGCTGGAGACACGACGAGCGCGGCGCTGGCGAGCGCGGCGATAAGTGAGCGGGGGGTCATTCCGTGGCGCCGAAGTTGAACGCGGTACCGAGCTGGACCACGGGGACATTGATGATGCGGGAGGCACCCGCGAACACGACGTTGTTCGTCACGTCGAGCCGGAACGACAGCGTCTTGCCGGAGAACATGCGCACGCCCAGGCCCAGGTTGATGGCGGGGCGGAAGCCGTCCTGCCGGTCAATCTTCACCACCGTGCCGCCGCCGAGCAGGAACGCCTCGAAGTGCAGCACGGAGCTGTTGAGCACGGCCGTCTTGCCGTAGAGCGGGCTCCAGACGAGGTCCGAGCCCACCATCCACTGCACCTGGTCCTCGAACGCGGAGGCGGTGGGGGCCACGTCGAAGTCGCGCTCGAGCTGCCGGCGCAGCGACGTCTGGATGTTGTAGCTGTACGTGCCGCGGCCCACCTGCCACGCGAACGTGTCGCTGAAGTGGTACGTGTACGAGACGCTTCCAGTGAGGCCCTTGTAGAAGGCGTCGGCCGGCAGCACGCCGACCCCGAGGTACAGCTCGTGATTCATCCGGTACTGCCGCTCCTGGATGGCGGAGACGGCGCCGGGATTCTCGAGCGCCTCGGCCTGGGCGCGGGCAAGGCCGGGCGCCAGGAACAAGAGAATGAGCAGGGCGTATCGCACGGTGGGGGCTTCCTGGCGGATGAGCGGAACGAAACGCGGGTGGGGGGCCCGCGTCAGTAGCCGACGGAGTTGAAGAGGAACGGGTAGGTGATGATGACCACGCCGCCCTTGGGGGCGGGGAAGGTCCAGGACTTCAGATTGGTGAGGATGCAGGCCTCGACGGAGGCATTGCGCAACGTGGAGGACTTCGTCTTCGCCGCGGCCACGCGGCCGTTGGCGCCGATGGTCCACTCCAGCACCACCTTGCCGGCGAGGCCCGGATCCTTGAGCAGCGCGCGCTCATAGCAACCGTGCACTTCGTTCAGGTGGCTGTTGATGACGCGGGCCACGGCCTCGCGGTCCACGGTGCCCTGGGTGGAGGCGATGCTGCGAGCAGTGGCGCGCGTGACGGTGCCGCCGACCTTCCCCTTGCCCACCGAGCCCGCGCCCAGCGCGCCGATTCCGCCGCCGCCCTTGCCGCGCAGAAGCTCCGCGCCCAGCGTCGCGCCGCCGCCCTTGCCGCCGCCGCCCAGGCCGAACGTGCCCAGGCCCGCGTTGGCGATGGGCGCCTTTCCGATGAGGCCCGACAGCTTGTAGTTGGAGTTCTTCACGTTCTTGCTGCCCGGGCCGCTGCCCAGCTTGTCCACGGCGGCGAGCAGGTCATTGGTGGCGGGCCCGGCGGCGGACAGCTTCGCCAGCGCCTTGAGCGCCTTGTTCTCAGCGGGCGCGGCGGCCACGGCCTTGGGCTGCTCCTTGGGCGGAGGCGGTGCCTTCTCCACCGGCTTGGGCGGCGCCTTCTCCGCGACCTTCTCCTTCGGTGGGGCCTTCTTCTTGATGGCCTCCAGCTTCTGCTTCGCCTCTTCCTTCTTCTTCGGCTCGGGGGCGATGAGGCGCAGCGCGACGGGCGGCAGGCTCTTCTGGGTGAAGTCCGCCGTCTCCGGCGTGGGCGGCTTGAGCGCGATGAAGGCGCCCATCCCCGACGCGAAGAGCAGGAAGCACATCATCGCCAGCCACGGCAGGCCCTTGAGCGGGTTGACGAACACGCGCGTGGGGATGGGGGCGGCGTAGGCCACCAGCGACATCTGGCCCTGCGTCAGCCGGGCGCCCACGCCCTCGCGCAGCGTGATGAAGCGGCGGCTGCCGTCGGACTCCAGCGCCGCGCCGGTGACGGGGGTGAAGCGGCCGTCATTGCCGCTCTTCTCCACCTCGGTGCCAGGAGGCACGAAGAGGCGGAAGGCGCCGTTGGCCGACTCGGCCAGGGTGAAGGGCCCGGTGCTCTCCGGCAGCGTGAAGCCCCACAGCGGCATCGCGTCGGGGAGGTCCAGCGACGCCTTCACCGGCTGCTTCTTGTCCGGCTTGAAGCGGCGCGCGTCGCGGCGGATGGTGCCCCAGTAGAGCTCCAGGTAGAGCTGGGGCGTGCCCTTGCCCGGGTCCAGGCGCGGCGCATGCGTGGGCCTGGACGCGGTGACGCGCGGCTCCTGGAGCAGCGGCCCTTGCGGCGCGGGCAGCGGCTCCAACGCGACGTCCGCGAGCAGATCATCCGCGAACAGCATGCCCGTGTTCGCGGCCTGCGGAGGCTCCTGCGTCACGCGGCGGCGCACGGACGGCACGGTGCCGGCGGGCACGGGCTGGTGGGGGGCCTGCAGCGGCACGGGCTGCGGCGCGGCGGCCACGTGGGCCTGGGCGTTGACGGAGGCCTGCGGCGCGTGCGCGACGGGCGCCGGCATGGGGACCATGGCGGGCGCGGCGGACTGCTGCGGATAGATGGCCTGCGTCGCCGCTTGCGCCGGATGGGCCTGCTGCTGTGGCACGGCGCGAATCGCGGGCACGGTGGTGGCCAGTGGCTGCGCGGGCGCGGTGGCGGGGCGGAGCTGGCGCACGGGCGCGGCCTGCTGCGCGGGGGGAGGCGGCGCGGGCTGCGGCGTGCCGAACAGCGCGGCGACCTCCGGCGGAGGCTGCGGCTTGGCCTCGTGGGGCTTCTGCGCCAGCACGCGCGTCTTGAGGACGAACGGTCCGCACAGCACCTCGTCCACGGAGCGAATCTCGCACGCGGTGACGCGGTGGCCGTTGACGAACAGGCCCGTGGCGGTGCCCGCGTCCTGGATGGCCGCGCGTCCGTTCTGGAAATAGAGCAGCGCGTGGCGCGGCTCCACGGCCGGGTCTTCCAGCCTCAGGTCCGCGGACGGGTCTGAACCGAGCGCATACGTGCCGGGGACGAAGACTTCCGTCCCAACGAGGAGTCCGTCGCGGAGGATGACGACTTGCAGGACGCTGGGCTGGCCGCTCAACGGTGACGCTCCCTTCAAGGGCTGGTGGGCGGTGCTGCCCTACTGGTCGTACACCGTGGCGAGCGTTTCGGCGCGGAAGCTGTCGCGCTCGCGGATCATCGACCGCGTCTTCAGCTCCTTGCGGTCATAGAGATAGACGGCGCCCGACTTGTTCGTCTGGCCCTGGATGAGCCGGTCGTCGAAGTCGATGCGGGACGGGCCGCGCTGCGGCGGCGCCGAGGAAGTGGCGGCCTCCGACTCGCCCGTCACCGGGTCCGTCACGGGCGCGCTCTTGGTTTCAATTTTCGGCGGGGCCTTGGCACTGGACTTCTTGCCAGCCTTCGACTTCGCCGATTTCGCGGAACGGCCGCGGCCTTGGGCCCAGGCGTCGCTCGGGATGAACAGCGTACCGATGCCGAGGAGCTGGGCGACGGCCATGCAGAGGAGGAAGCGTCGCATCATCAACAGGTTAAGCGATGCGTGTATGGACCTGTCAACGCACACTCCAGGGCTGTTCGTGAGACGTCGGTCAACAGGTGTGGGGGGCACTCCACCCCATGTGGGGCGCGTGCTCCACGACAGCACTTGCTCGTTGCCGGCCGAGCGGAAAGATGTCGTGCCGCTCCGTGTCTGAAGTCGCTGTCCAACCGGGCGGGCACGGGGAGAATCCTCGTGGCCTCGCGCGAGAGGAGGGAGGATGCTTTCTCGCGAAAGGCACCGGGACAGACGTGACGAGCGCGGCGCGCAAGTGGGCAATGCTGGCGGTGGGCGTGGCGCTGTGGAGCGCCGCCGGGTTTGTGGGCTACCGCCTGAGCACGCGGGGCGAGCGCACATCCGCGCCTCCCGGGTCCTCCGCGCCCCCCTCCTCGGGAACGGCGCCGAGGCTCGATTCGGTGGGCCCCCGGCTCACCAGCAATGAGACCTCGCAGCCCCTGTCCATCCAGGGAGCGAGGCTGGTAGCGGGATTGCGTTTGTCACTCGGTCCACCACTGTCACGCGAGCTGCCGTTGACGGTGGTCGACTCGGGCCATGCCTTCGCCCGGCTGCCCGCGGGGCTGGCGCTGCCGGAGGACCTGCCCCAGGTGGTGGTGGAGGTCCGGCTGGTGGCGGACGGGGGCGCGCCTGTCGAGGGGAGCGCCCCCCTCACGCTGGTGAATGACAGCGCCTTTCCCGACCTGCTGGGGATGGTGGCGTCGCCGGATGGGCGCACGCTGTTCGTCGTCTCGCCGCCCACGGACACGGTGTACTCCCTGGACGTGGGCTCGGGTCGCGTGGAGCGGCTGGCGGTGGGGGACGGGCCCTCCGCGCTGGCGACGTGGAAGGATGCGCGCGGCCGGTCCTTCCTCGGCGTGGTCCATCGCTACCAGCCGGAGCTGCGCGTGTTCGCGCTGGACTCCAAGAGCGAGCCTCGGGTGTTGCCCGCGCCCCTGGGCGCCTCCGGCCTGGAGGTGGATGGCGCGCGTGGCGTGGCCTTCATCGCGGAGCAGGTGAGGGACACGGTGCGGGCTGTCTCGCTCGAGGATGGACGCGAGCGCTGGGCCGCGCCGGTGGACCCCAATCCGCGCGCGCTCGCCCGATGGAAGGACCTGCTGGCGGTGGGCAGCCTCCAGACGGGGCAACTGGAACTCTTGCGTCAGGAGGACGGCGCGCGCGCGTTCACCGTGGTGCCCGGGCCTGGAGTGGCCATCGTCGGCGGCAACACGGAGCGCTTCCGCGCGCAGGTGATGGGGGGAAAGGCGCCTCGCGCGCTCGTCGCGAGCCAGAAGCTGGGCCGCCTCTTCATGGCGAGCCTGGGCCCCAATGTCGGGCCCAATCCCCAGCGCATGGAGGTGAGCAACAACAGCGGCGTGGCCGTCATCGACCCGGCGCGTGGCGACTATGTGAGACACCGGGGCTTCGGCGCGGGAGTGACGGAGGGTCTGGCGCTCGACGAGGCCACGGAGCTGCTCTACGCGGCGGACGTGGGCATCGGCTGGGTGCGGGTGATTGACGCCCGGGCGCTGGTTTCCAGCGACGACACGGTGGCGCGCGGCGCGGTGCTTCAGAAGGTTTCGCTGACGCCGCCCCAGGACATGCCGCGCATCCGTCCGGCCGGGGACTTCTCGACGAAGGGACGTGCGGGCGAGGAGCTGCACTCCGGGCCGCGCTCACTGGTGCTCTCTCCCGACGGCGCCACCCTCTATGTCCTCAATCGCTTCAGCCGCGAGGTGGCGGTGGTGGACGTGCGCGACGCGCGCAAGGGGCGGCAGGGGGTGGTGACGCGGCGGCTCCCGGTGGTGGTGACGCGCGCGCAGGCCAAGCGCCAGTTGGGACAGGTCCTCTATTACGCGGACCTGGGACGCACCGGCATCACCTGCGACGGCTGTCACATCGAGGGACACACCGGCGGGGTCTTCTACGAGAAGACGCGGCCCAATCGCATCTACCGCTCGCCCACCGTGCTGGGCAGCCGTGACACGCCGCCCTTCTTCACGCCCGCCAGCCAGCACAACCTGGCGGAGACGGCGAGCTTCGTGGGCGGACGCAACCGCTTCCACAACCCGGACCCGTCCCCCTCCGAAGTCGAGGCGCTCACCCTCTATACGTCGCTGATGGTGACGCCACCCAACCCGTACCGGGGCGAGGATGGCGCGCCGCTGGAGTCGGTGACGCTCCCGGATGGACATGTGGGTCGTCCCGCGCGGGGGCGCGCGTTGTTCGAGGGGCGGGGCGGCTGTCTGGCGTGCCATCCCGCGCCGCTCTACACGTTGGACCAGGACGCCCGGACGCGAGGCCAGTACCTGGACGTGGGCACTCCCGTGGCCCTGCCGCTGCGCATCGAGCAGCAGGACCTGGTGGTGGGCGCGGCGCCGCCGTCGCTGGTGGGCACGTGGGACATGTGGCCGCTGCTCACGAGCGCCACCGCGGGTTACGCGGTGAAGGATGGCCGGCTGGTGGTGGACACGCGCTTCCCCTTGAGGACGGTGCTGGAGACGGCCGGGCCCGCACACGGTGATGCGCGCGCCTTCAGCCCCGAGGAGCGGGACGACGTGCTCGCCTTCCTACTCACATTGTGAGCACGCGTCGGAACGCGGCGCGTCCGGCGTTCCGTGGCGGGGCGAAATTACGGCCCGCGGTGTGTGCAGGCGTCTGAAGAATTCGACGCGGACACCGCTGTCACTTGCGTTGCCGTGGGGGGCTGGGGTCTACAATCCATCCGATGCGCCCCCTTCCGCGCTCCGCGTGGCCGCTGCTACTCCCGATTCTGCTCCTGTCCTGCTCCGACGCGGGTCTCTATGCCATCGACGGGCGTGGGGCCAACCAAGGTGACCGCGCCAACTTCTCCGGCACTGTCTGTGTTCCGCTCGCGGGCGGCGACGCGTTTCCCACCAAGGTCGTCTTCGCGCTGCAGGGAGGCGAGGGCGTGGAGACCGAAATCGTGGGCTATGCCACCGACGGCCTGTCCACGCTCTCCAGCCGCTTCTCCGGCCCGTTCGTGAAGTTCGGCCTCGTCGCCTACCACTCGGTGGCCACCGGCATCCTGGGCGGCTTCTCCGACGCGGCGGACTTCCAGGCCGCGCTCCCGCGCTACGCCACCTATCAAGAGTCGGGGCCCATCAGCGTCCGCTCCTCGCTGCGGTTGGGGAAGACGCTGTTGTCCGGCGACATGCAGACGGCGTGTCGCGGCGAGGTGGCCCGCACGCGTTACATGGTGGTCGTCGTGGTGCGCAGCCAGGACACCAGCTGCTCCAACCCGGCCTTCAACATCGGCCTGGACGCGGCCTGCAACGCGCTGACGGACAAGGTCGCCTGCAGCGAGTGCGAGCTCACCGCCGTCACCGGCGAAATCAAGGCGCTGGCCCAGCAGTACGGCGCGGGCGAGGTGGTGGTGCAGCCCATCTATGTCCGAGGCGCCGTGCCGGACCCGGCCACCCGCGCGCATGTCGCGGCCATCGCCCATGCTGGCGGCACCGAGCCCATCGAGACGGACGCCGCGGGGCTGCCCGGCACCCTCACCGGGCTGAAGTACGCCGCGCGCACGAACACCCTCAAGCTCAAGCGCTTCCTCGCCTTCAACCGCAACGTGGCGGTGCGTGCAGGCCAGGTGCTCGCCGACAGCGACGGTGACGGCCTGCCCGACGTGGACGAGGACGCGCTCGGCACGGACCCGCTGCAGCTCGACTCGGACCAGGACGGACTGATGGATGGCCTGGAGGTGCGCGTCGGGTTGGATCCGCTGCTGCCCGACGTCATCAACGGCTGCAGCATCTCCCTGGACGACGATGGCGACCGGCTCAACACCTGCGAGGAGCGCGTGCTGGGCACCAACCCCTGCATCGGCGACACCGACGGCGACACCCTTCCGGACCTGGTGGAGGCCCTGTCGCAGACCAACCCGCTCGTGCCGGAGGACCTGCTCGACTCGGACCGCGACGGGCTGACGAACATCGCGGAGATTGAAGCCCACGGAGACCCGCTCAGCGCCGACCTCGACTTCCACCGCGAGCGCGGCTACGGCTACGACCTGGTGGAGACGGACCCCACCGTCGACGGCCGCATCTGCTACGCGACGCGCGTGGAGAACATCTCCCTCGTCGCGACGCGCGAGCGGCCCCACCCGCTCATCCCCGGCGAGGTCATCCCCGCGGGCACCAACGAGGTGTACCTCTACCTCCAGGCCGGCCGGGACAATGACCCGCGCGGCGCCGGCATCGGCTCGCTGCTCATCCAGCCCATCCAGTACGACAAGGACGAGGGACGTACCCCCTCGGGCATCCTCCCCCTCGACCCAGAGGCCTTCATCCTCGGAACGTGATCCACCCGCGAATGAGGGGTCTACCCCTCGTTCGGACTGGGGAGTGCCCCCCACACTCTCCGGTCCACAGCCTGATGCGCCGCGCACAAGTGCCTGAAACTGTTGGAATTTACTTCAGGCGAGGGTGCGGATCGTCTCTTGCTAATGGCCCGGGGCTGAAAGGAGTCACCATGACACTCGTTCGTCTCGCTCCCGCGCTGCTGCTCGGGGCCTTCCTCGTCGTGAACCCTGGCACTGCCCAGGCGCAGAACAACGACAACCCTGACAACCCGGAATGCCTCGGCGATAGCTGCGGCCGCCCACAGGAGGTGGGTGGAGGTTGTGGCTGTGGTTGCGGCTCTGTGTGGGTGAACTACACGGATGACGGCGACACGCTGTCGTACACGGATGACGCGGACGGCGACGGCCGCGCGGACGACCGGGACAACTGCCCGTTCGCCTCCAACCGTGACCAGACGGACGGCGACGGCGACGGCGTGGGCAATGTCTGTGACAACTGCTCCACGCTCTCCAACTTCCAGCAGCGCGACGCCGACGGCGATGGCCAGGGCGATGACTGCGACACGGACCGGGACAACGACGGCGTGGCGAACGAGCAGGACAACTGCTCGCTGATTCCGAACGTGGACCAGTCCGACCTGGATGCCGACCGCGCCGGCGACGTCTGTGACTCGGACGATGACAACGACAACGTGGCGGATGGCGCGGACAACTGCCCGCGTCGGTCCAACCCGGACCAGGTGATGCCGACGGATGGCAGCCAGTGCCGCGTGGACGCGGACGCCGACAACATCTCCGACAACGGCGACAACTGCCCCGGGCTCGCCAACCCCGACCAGTCCGACAAGGACAACGACGGCCTGGGCGATGCGTGCGACCCGGACGCCGATGACGACAGCATCCTCAACGAGGTCGACAACTGCCGTGACGTCGCCAACCGCGAGCAGGCGGACGACGACCGCGACGGCCTGGGCGACGCGTGCGACCGGCTCTACTGCCTCGTGGTGGACCCCACCCAGAAGGACAAGTGCCTGGACCCGAAGTCCCCCTTCACGGTCAGCGCCGGCGGCACCATGCGCCTGTCGAAGTCGGGTGAGACGCTGCGTCCGCCGCTGTTCGCCAACCGCAACGGCGCGGCCATGGAGTACCGCTGGACGGTGACCCGGCGCCCCGATGGCTCCAACTCCGTGGTGGAGAACCCCCAGGGCGCGGTGACGCTCAGCCGCAACTGGCAGTACTCCTACGTGGACGGCAGCGTTCCCAACTTCGTGCCGGACACCGAGGGCACGTACGAGCTGACCGTGGAGGCCCGCCTGGCCTTCGCCGACCGCGTCTTCCCGGACAGCCGCGTCGCCACGTCCACCCTGGTGCTGACGGTGGGCGAGGGTGACGAAGGCGGTCCGAACTGCAACTCCGTGCCCGCGGGCTTCAGCGCCACGGCGCTTGGCGCCGCGCTGCTGGGCGTCCTGATGCGCCGCCGCCGCCGCGAGCAGTAAATCTCATCGTCTGTTGCCAGGAGGTCGTTTCCCCATGCGCCGCCTTCTTCGTTTCCCGCTCTTCGCGGCGGGCCTCCTGGCCACGGGACTGCTGTCCTGTACCGACTCGATGCTCGAGCCTCGAACGGAACAGCAGTCCCATGTCGATGACAGGGTGATGCTCCAGGGGCGCGTCTGCACGCGCCCGCCCAACCCCGCCGGCTTCCCCGTGAAGGTGGTGGTCGTCATCGACGAGTCGGGAAGCATGTGCATCTCCGACCCGCCTGGCGCGCAGCTGGACAGCGGCTTCTGTCAGCAGGCCGAGGTGCAGGCCATCATCCCGCCCGGCGTCACCGAGCCCGCGCGCGTGCGCGCCCTCAAGCGCCTGGTCGCGCAGTTCCGGCAGGTGAACGCGGCGGGCGGCAACGTGCAGGTGTCCGTCGCCCCGTTCGAGACCAACGTCCGCAACGTCTGGCCCCCGGCGACGACGGGCGACCGCTTCGCCCGGCCGGACACCAACATCGACACCTATATCGACGGCCTGCAGAGCCAGCTGGGCAAGGGCACCGACTACCAGGGCGCCCTGTCGTACGCCTACAGCCTCATCGCGAGCGACATCAACGCCGTCGCGCTGTCCAATCCGGAAGTCCTGCCGCGCACCCGCTACGTCGTCGTCTTCCTCACGGACGGCACGCCGTATCCGCGCTGCTCCGCCACCGACAACCTCAGCGTCTACGCCGGCCCGGACAGTCCGGACCTGACGTGGGCGGACTCCCTCATCGGCTTCTGCAACGCCACCAGCACGACGGACCAGATTGACGGCTTCGAGATTGGGACGGACCGCAACCAGAACTACCAGCTCTTCAGCTACGTGCGCCGGCTGATGGAGTTGAAGGACCAGTACAACGTGGGCGACGTGCGCATGCACACGGTGCTGCTGTTCAACCAGGAGGCCGTGCGCGCCTGCGGCACCATCTGCGAGCAGATCTACGGCGTCTACCCGGGCGTGGCGCCGGCCGAGTACCCGGCGGCGGCGAAGAAGATCGCCGCCTGGCTGCTGACGCGCTTCGCGGAGATGGGCAACGGCGTGTACCAGGAGTTCAACGACACCGCTGAAATCTCCAACCTGGGCCTGGGCGCGCTGGACTACTCGTCCTTCGCTTCGCGCAACGTGATGAAGACGTTGCTGGTGGAGCCGCTCAGCTCCGGCCCGGGGCTGGAGGCGCGCATCGTGGACAGCGACGGCGACGGCGTGCCGGACGACGTGGACAACTCCTTCACGCTGAAGACCAACCCGTTCAACGCCGACAGCGACCGGGACTGCCTGAACGACGGCTTCGAGCAGCGCCGCGAAGACCAGGGCTTCAAGGCGGCCAATGATTTGGACGCGCGCGGGTGTGACCCGGACTCTCCGCTGACGCCGCGCTGCACGTGCCGCGACACGGACGGAGATGGCCTGTCGCAGTTCGCGGAGTCGTACCTGCGCACGCGGGAGACCATCGTCGACAGCGACGGCGACGGCATTCCGGACAGCCTCGAGGCGCGCTGGGGGCTCGACCCGATGGAGCCCAGCGTCGCGGGCCTGGACACGGACGGTGACGGCCTGCCGGACGAGGTGGAGCTGCGCGCGGGCACGGACCCCACGCGTCGGGACAGGGCCTTCTTCGAGAAGAACGGCTTCCAGTATGAGACGCGCATCGCGGAGGTGCTGTCCAACGGGAGCGTCTGCTACGACTACACCGTCTCCAATCTGCAGATGGTGACGACGCCGGACCGGGTGGGCGCCAAGCAGGGCTTCAACCTCTTCAAGCTGTGGTTCGCGGAGGCCCCCGAGAGCGGCGTGGCCACCGACTACGGCGTCTGGCGCTCGGCCTGTGCCTGGTCCCAGTACGCGCCGCCGAGCGTGCGCGTGCCGGTGGGTCCGGAGCTGACGCTGACGAATGACAACTTCATGATTCCCACGGACCTGAGCAATCCCTGGGAGAACCAGGGGCGGTGTGTGGGCACGACGCCGGCGGGTCAGCAGGGAGGAGTCAACCCGTGAGTGTGGCTGGACGTATCCTGGCGGGCCTGATTGTCGCGCTCGTGCTGGTGGTGGCCTGTTCCGATTCGTATCTGTATGACCCGCGCCGGGACGTGGATGTCCCCGTGGACCGGGCCATCTCGATGCAGGGCCGCTTCTGCACCGTCGGCTCCAACGAGGTGGTGCGCCCCATCAAGCTCATCATCGCCATGGACGCCTCGCAGTCCATGCGCGTCAGCGACCCGGATGGCACGCGCGCCACCGCGCTGGTGGAGCTGATTGAAAACCTGCCCAGGGACCCGGAGGTCTACCTGGCGGTGGTGGTCTTCGCCGGCAGCACCACGGCGTTCCTCACCCAGGCGCCGGGCAACCCCCCGCAGGACGGCTTCATGCAGGTGTCCAGCATGGACGACGCCCGGATGCGCCAGCTCACCGAGCAACTGCTCACCTTCCGCAACCCGGACAACTCACCGAACCGGGACTCGACGGACTTCGTCAAGCCGCTGTCGGACATCTACTCGCTCATCAACACGGACATCGCGCGCAGCCGGCTGGAGCCGGGTGGGGCGCAGGCGCTGGCGCAGGCGCGCTACTCGCTCGTGTTCCTGTCGGACGGAAAGCCCACCCTGGACCAGGACGACGAGCTGCTCCAGGGTGACGCGGTGGTGCGCATCCGTCAGCTCCGGGACCTGGTGGAGGACGTGCGCGTCAACACCGTGCACGTCTTCACTCCCACGCAACCGGTGTCGTCGGTGTGTGACTTGTCGGGCGACGGCGGCTGCCCGCTGCTCATCATCAACCAGAACGCGGACCGGCTGGATAAGATGGCCGAGCTGGGCGGCGGCAACTTCCGCGACTTCCGCAACAACGAGCCCATCAACTTCCTGGACTTCTCCTTTGGGCAGGTGCGGCGCACCTTCATCGTGAAGGAAGTGATTGCGACCAACTTCTCCGCGCCGCCGGGCAGTCCGTTGGACGCGGCGGACACGGACGGAGACGGTCTGTCGGACGCGCGCGAGGCGGAGGTGGGCTCGAACCCCAACCTCATGGACACCGACGGTGACGGCTTCAGCGACGGCGTGGAGGTGTACTTCCGCGACCGCGGCGTGGACTTCGACCCCATCCAGGTGGCGGACCCGGACGGTGGCGGCCTGGACAAGGGCTGTCCTCCGCTCTTGCGCGCCTCGGACACCGACTGTGACGGGCTGCTCGACTGCGACGAGCAGTTCATCGGCACCAACGCGACGCTGGCCGACAGCGACCGCGACGGCGTGCCGGATGGCATCGAATGGCGCGGCGGCACCCAGGGCGCGAGCAATGATTTGGACGAGGACCCGGACAACGACGGGCTCACGAGCCGCGCGGAGCTGCGCCTGCACACCCGCCCGCTGGAGGTGGACACCGCCCACCTGGCGGCGGAGGGCTACCGCTACTCGTTCGAGGCGGACGGTCCGCCGGATGAGCTGGGCCGTCAGTGCTACACGCTGAGCGTGGGCAACGTGCTCCTGGCTCCCACCGTGGCCGCCGCGGATGACGCGGGCGTCGTCACGCGCGGCGCGGGCTTCAACAACGTGGCGTTGTCCGTGGCGATGGTGCCCGCGGACGACCCGACCGCGCGCACCCAGGTGCGCACCTTCCGCGTGGACTCCGTGCGCTACCCGGTGGGCGGCATCAAGTCCCCCGCCGACGGCATCATCCGCGTAGCCCCCGAGGACTTCGTCGACGGCTGCCCCGGCCGCGCCGACGTCTCGCTTCCGACGCCGTGAGAATCGACGCTCCCATGAAGACCCAAGTCCGACTGTTGTCGCTCGCGCTGCTCGCTCTCACCGCCTGCTCCTCCGGGGGCGGTGACAAGGAGGACGCGGGCACTCCCCAGGTGCAGGACCTCTGCAACAGCCGGGAAGAGGCGCTGACGCTGGCCGAGTGCGAGCTCAAGCCCGGTGAACCGCTGGAGCGCCTGCTCGTCAAGGAAGGGGCGACGCGCGAAGGCGACCAGGACTGGTACCGCATCGTCCTGCCCGCCAACACCAGCGCGCGCACGCTGCTCAACCTCAACGGGCTCTACGTGGCCTCCAGCACCGCGGTGCAGCTGTCCATCAGCGTGCTGGAGACGCTGCCCGACGGGTCGGAAAGCTCGCTGGCGAAGAAGGACGACAAGCATGGCCAGGGCGCGCCGAAGCCGGTGGACATGGTGGTGCCGCTGCGGGACGACCTGAAGGGCAAGACGGTGCTGGTGCTGGTGCAGGACGCGCCGGACGTCGTCTCCCAGCCCAAGTTCGATGCGCGCAACCCCTACCGGCTGACGCTGCAGATCACCGAGAACCCGGACACGCACGAGCCCAACGACGCCCTCGCCGCCGCCACGCCGCTGTCGTTGGCGTCGCAGGGCGCGGGCGTGCAGGTGGGGACGGTGTCGGGCTTCCTGGCCACGGACAACGACGTGGACCGCTACACCTTCGACCTGCCCGTGGGGAAGGTGGCGTACGTGAGCGTGACGGCGCCGGACCTGGGCTTCGTGCCCAACTGGCGGCTGTCGTACCAGCTCCTGCGCCCCGGCTTCCTCACCAAGGAGGAGAAGGAGGATGAGGGCGAGGTTCGTCCGCAGGTGCGCCCGGGCGTGCTGGCGACGGCGCGCAAGGTGAAGGCGGAGCACGCGGGCAAGTGGATGCTGGTGGTGCGCGGCTACCGCGGCATCAGCGACCGGGACACGTCACAGGGTGATGTGCGCCAGGGGTACGACGTGGAAATCCGCGTCCTGGACGAGGCGGACCCCCAGGACCAGACGCAGCTCGGCAACGACAAGGTTGGCGACGCGCTGCTGTGGGACCTGGCCTCACCGTCACCCGCGTCGTCGAAGGCCTTCACCGGACGCATCGGCTACATCGGCGACCAGGACTGGTACGGGGTGCGCCTGCCGGCCTCCACCGTGCCCACGCGGCTGCGCTACCGCGTGGTGCCGCTGGCGACCGGGGGCCGCTTCCCCGCGCTGCCGGACACGCCGGACCGCCAGGTGCTCGTGTTCACCCTGGTGTCGAAGGGAGTGAACGTGGATGAGTGGCGGACCGCATGCACCAATGACGCGACGGCGTGCCCCAAGGGCTACGGAGAGAATCCGGACATCGTCGCGCTGGTGCGGGGGTACTGCCAGCGCACGGACCTGCCGGCGCCCATGTGTCTGCACTCGCTGCGCGAGGAGACGTCGAACAACCCGCGCTTCACCAACCTGAGCAACTTCGAGGGCGTCATCCCGGTGCCCCCGCGCGCGGCCTCGGAGCTGTACTACTTCAACGTCCAGGACGACGGCACCAACTGGGCGGATGACAAGGACTACCGGCTGGACGTGACGTGGGAGGCGGAAGACGCGGACGAGGTCAGCCGCTACGGCGGGACGTCGACGGAGTCGGCGGTGTCCAAGCCCCTGGCCTCCACCACGGCCTTCCCCGCGCCGCCGGACACGGCGGAGTACACCGTCACCGGCCGGCTGTCGCATGGCTATGGACGGCTGCGCAACGGCGATGACCGCATCAACGGCCGGGGCGTGCGCGGCCCCATGGACTACGACGCGGTGCCGTCCGACGTGGACTCCTTCATGTTCCAGCTCCCCGCCGTGCCGCCGCCGGAAGACCGCGCGTGGCTGGTGCAGTGGGAGGTGGCGAAGCAGCAGGACGGTGGCTCGGTGCACGGCCTCGCGCTGGACTTGACCTTCTGTGACGGCGACGCCGTCGCGGGCGCCGACGGAGGCACGGTGCCGGACAGTGGCATGGGCGATGGCTGCGTGGCGGTGAGGGCGGGCAGCCGCAACCAGGCGCTGACGCTGGGCTACCGCTCGGACGCGCTGCGGGCGTGGCACACGCCGGCGAATGCTCCGCTGAGCAGCTTCCAGCCGCTGTTCAACCTGGAGGAGCGCCCCGACTCCACCGTCGTCACCCTGGCCCCGTACGCGTGTGGCTGTCTGGAGCCGCGCTTCATTCGTGGCGGGAAGATGCGCGTGGATGTGTCGGCGGCCGAGCGCACGTCCTACGAGCAGGTGGAGTACACGCTGCGCACCGGCTACGGCGACTATCCCCAGTCGTACACGCGGGATGGCGGCGTGACGACGCAGTGCCCGGGGCTGGAAGACGCGGGTACGCCAGACGGTGGCGCTCCCGGGCCGCGCGGGGGCTGTGCCTTCACCCGTCAGCCGTGAGTGGGAGCCGGGCCGGGTGACTCGCTCCCAGCGGAGTCACCTGGTTCGATGCGGTGTCTCGCGATGTGTCTGACCCGGCTTCAACGAGGCGGGGCGGCTGGCGAGGCAGGGTGGATGGAACAAGGGGCGACGAAGCCGTCGCTCATGCGGGGAGACCTGGCTTTCGCGAGGCCATCACCCGGTGTCCGGCGGAATGTGTGTGATTGTCGCGAGGCCTGGCGCGCGGTGTGGGCCAGCGACTTCGCGAGGTGTGCCACGGCGGGCGGGCGAGCGAATGACACCCACCTGGGTGGGGTGGCGGGTGGTGCCCGTCACCCTTCACCCTCGGGGAGGCTCAGGGAGGCGCGATACCCTGTCCGTTGAGGGCGATGACCTTCTCCGGAAGGTTCGCCGCATTGGACTTGATGGTGATGGTGCCCTGGTACACTTGGGCCTCGCGCGGCTTGAACGTCACCTCGATGAAGACGTGCTTCAGCGAGGGCACCTGCAGGGGCGTGCCGGCCGTGTAGTCATTGGAGACCTTCATCGTGAACACGGACGGAGCGTTGAGGGTGATGTCGGTGACTTCCAGCGTATCCTCCCCCATGTTCGTCACCATGACCGAGTTGAAGCCACTGGTTCCGACGAAGGTGCCCGCGTTGAACTCGCGGTCGAATGCCATCTCGTCGCGGTCCGAGACAAGCTGCGGGGTCTTGGGAAGTTCTTCGGCGCTCTCACCGCAGGCCGCGAGTGAGAAGAAGAGAATAGGGAGCCACGGGGTGTGCAGTCGCATGGACGTTCACTCCTCGCTAGAGGGTCGATGATGATGAATGTTGTAACAGTGTTCTGTCGTAAGGCCCAGAGCGCCGGTGCATTCCTGCTCATGTTGTTGGTGGTGGGTTGTGGCGACACGCGCGACGACTTCATCGGTCCGCGTGTGAAGGATGCGTGTGATGAGACCTGGCCCGTGTGTGGCAGCGTCGCGGGCTGCATTCTCGGAGCGGAAGGCTATGCGGAGGGTCGCTTCCCTGGTCGCAGCAAGTTCATCGTCCAGGTGCCGGAGGCGTCTCACGTCAAGGTGAGCTTCTACCTGGACGAGGTCACCGCCGCGGGAGAGGAGACGGTGGTCATCTTCCACGAGGAGGGGTGCCGGGCCCGCACGCGTCTGGCGGCGGATGGGCGCGCGGTGCTCGACTCGATGGAGAAGTTCAGCGTCTTCACGAAGGAGGCGGACGTCACCGGAGTGGGCGACCACCTCATCGAGTTCGAGTCCGACATGCAGGCGCGCTACGCCGTGAAGGTCGACGTGACGCCCCTGCGCAATCGCTAACCGCCGGAGGCGACGCCTTGCTTCAACGTTCGAACAAGGTGGTTCGCCACCCGGAAGCTGTTGGCGGCGATGGTCAGCGTGGAGGGCACGCTGCCGCCCGTGGGCATGAAGCTGCCGTCCACGACATAGAGATTGGGCACCTCGTGCGCGCGGCAATTCCTGTCCAGCACGGACGTGGCCGCGTCGTCACCGAAGCGGCAGGTGCCGTGCTGGAGGATGGTCGTCTCTCCGGCGGTGGTGGTGCGCTTGAGTTCGTCCGGCTCCAGGCGCAGCAGGACTTCTTCACCGCGCTCGACGAGGAAGCGCGTGGCGACCAGGTCCGTGGGGTGTCGCTCCACGGTGATGGCGGCCACGGGGATGCCGTGCTTGTCCTTCACCGCGCTCTCCACGGCCACGTAGCTGCCGGGCGTGGGGAGGAACTCTCCGTAGACCTCGAACAGGAGGATGCGCGAGTCCCGGTAGGCCCGCATCCTGTCCTTCAGCTCCTTGCCGAAGACGGCCGAGGAACCGCTGCCGGCGAGCCCCGTGGCGGCATGGATGGGATTGGGATGCGCCCACATGAAGCCCATGGTGCCGCCCTTGCGGAAGCCGAAGCGCTCATCCGGCATCAGGTAGAAGTCCTGGATGCTGCGGTTGACGAAGGGGCCCGGGTCCTTGAGCCACGGGCGCTTCTCGGCCTGCTTCGACAGCCGGAACGTCGCCTGGGACTCACCGAACGAGCTGAAGATGAGGTTCTTTCCCACCAGCCCGCTGCCGTTGGCCAGTCCGCTCGCGAAGCGGCTGGACGTGGAGTTGAGCAACAGCCGCGCGCTCTCCACCGCCGTGCACGACACGACGATGACCTTGGCGGGCTGCTCCTGGGTGACGCCGTCCGCGTCCAGGTAGATGACGCTGCGCGCGCGCCCCTTCTTGTCCACCTCCACGGTGCGCGCCATGCAGCCCGGCCGCACCTGCACGTTGCCGGTGGCCACGGCGGCGGGGATGAGGCTTGCGTTCGTGCCGCTCTTGGCGCCCATCTCACAGCCGTAGCTGCCACACAGCGCGCAGTACGCGCACGGCGCCCGGCCCTTGTAGGGACGGCTGATGATGCCGCGCGCGGTGGGCAGCGAGTGCCAGCCCATCCCCTTGCACGCCTTGTCGATTTCCCCCGCCACCGGGTGCACGTCCAGGGGCGGCAGCGGGTACGGCGCGCTGCGCGGCTCGGCGAAGGGGTGGGCCACGGCCTGTCCGGACACGCCCAGCTCCTGCTCGGCCTTGTCGTAGAAGGGCGCCAGGTCCTCGTAGGAGATGGGCCAGTCGGCAATCGTGGTGCCGGCCACCGCGCCCAGCGTGCTGCGCAGCCGGAAGTCCACCGGCTTGAGGCGGTAGAAGAAGCCGCTCATGTGCACGGTGCCGCCGCCCACGCAGTTGGCCGTCCACGCCGCGGAGCTGCGCTCGTACTTGCCCTTGGCGCCCTTGCGCAGCAGGTGCGGCTCCTCCCAGGGCAACGGCATGAAGAAGTTGCGGCGGCTGTTGAGGATTTCGTCGTGGACGAAGTCCTGGGGCCGGTAGTGGGGGCCCTTCTCCAGCACCACGACCTTGAAGCCCGCGCGGCCCAGCTCCAGCGCCATGGGCGCGCCGCCCGCGCCGCTGCCGATGATGCAGATGTCGACTTCGGGCAGGCTCACTTGTGAACCCCGCACTCGCGCAGGCACTTCGGTCCGTCGTAGCCCTCGGGCGGCGCCATGGCGATGGTGCCCACGGCGTCGAACCCCATCAGCCTCCAGCCCACCTTGCCCTTGTTTCCCCCGTAGGACGGGTCACCCAGGAAGCCCTCCAACGTCAGCACGGTGAGCAGCTCCAGGAAGTGCGCCTCGCCGCTCTGGGGCGGGCTGTCCTTGAAGAGCGTGAGCAGTTCGTCCTGCTGCGCGGGGGTGATGGCGGAGAAGCCCTTCTGGAACATGCGCTGCGAGCGGCGCTCCAGCGCGGCGAGCCCCTCCAGGAAGTCGTCGCGCATGGGCTTCATCTCGGGTGTCTGGAGGATGCGGTCGATGTAGACAGGCACGTCGGCGTCGAGCGCGCCGGGGTCCTCGTCGCGCGGGAGGATGCGCTCGGTGGCGGCGGTGACGACGGCCAGCTCGAACGAGGAGAAGGTGCGATGGTGTTGCCCGCCGGGCGCGGTGCCCAGGGGTCCGGGGTCCGTGGCGGGCTTGGGGGCTTCCTCGGAGGCGCGCTTGCAGGCCAGCGGCCCGAGCAGCACGACGCCGCCGCCCAGGAAGGTCAGCCGCCGGATGAAGGAGCGCCGCGACAGGCGCTGACGAGGGGAACGCGCACGGGGCATAGGTGCGCGAGCGTAACCCAGCGCGAGGCGCTTCGCCGCGTCGGGATGCATGGCTCGCCTGCTTCCTCGGGCGTGGTGGTGACGTAGGATGAAACGACGATGTGCAGGGCCGACAACGCAAGGAGACAGAAGATGAGACGGCATGTCTGGGCACTGGGATTGGCGCTGGCATTGGGATGCGGGAAGGATTCCAATCCGGACAATCCGGACGCGGGGCGCCCGGATGGCGGGCCGGGACCTTCGGATTCACCCTTCACCCGCTTGGAGGTGGACTCGGACCCGAGCGAGTTCAACCCCATCTCCAACATCGCCATGGCCGTCGGTCCCGAGGACCGCATCGGCATGGCGTACTTCGTGAACAACGGGACGATGGCGGGCAGCGTGGTGAACTACGACCTGCGCTACCGCGAGTTCAACGCGGGAGTGCTCGGGCCGGCGGAGAAGATTGTCACCGTGCAGCGCGTGTACGGGGTGTCGATCGCCTTCGGTCCGGATGGACAGCCGGCGGTGGCCTACCTGGGTGGCGGCAGCGACGACTCCACGTTCTGGCTCCAGAGTGATGTGGCGGTGTCCTATCGCTCGTCGGCGGGCGCGTGGACGCAGCGGGTCGTCGGCACGCGCTCCAACGCGGCGGCCATCGGCAACCCGCTGAGCGACGTGGGCTTCCTCATCGGGCTCAACCCGTCCATGGTCTTCTCCGGCGGTCAGGCACTCGTCGCGTATCGCGACGGACACAACGGCAACTTCGGTCGTCAGGACTGGGAGTCGGCGGACCTGGAGCTGGCGAGCGGCGGGCCCGCGAGCTGGACGTTCCGCATGCTGGCCTCGTCGGGCGACACCAAGGCGGGCTACGGCGGCCACATCGGTCTCATCATGGCGGGCGCGCAGCCCGCGGTGGTGCATGACCTGGTGAAGGAAGCCGCGCAGGCGACGGGCGGGGGCATCGTCTTCCAGCGGCGCAACGCGGATGGCGCGGCCTGGACGGCGCCGGTGCTGGTGGCCACGCCGGAGAGCGTGGGCAACACGCAGCTGGGGCCGTCCATCGCGTACGACTCGGTGGCGGGCTTCGGCATCGCCGTGCAGAACCGCGGCTCCTCGCGAGGCGACGTGTTGCAGTACTACGACTGCCCGAGCCCCAGCGCGACGAGCTGCGCGACGACGGGCGAGTGGTCGACGCCGGACCCGGTGTTCGGCCGGGGGACGGGCGGCTGGTATCCGTCGCTCGCGTTCGACGCGGCGAACCACGAGCCGCACATCGCCCACTACGTCTGCTCGTCGGAGACGGGCCGCAACGACACGAGCTGCAACCCGAACGAGGACCAGCTCATCATCAGCGCGCGCATCGCGGGCAACTGGCGTGAGACGTTGGTCGACGCCAACGGCGGCTGGTCCCCGAAGCTGGCGTTCCTCTCCACGGGCAAGCGCGTGGTGCTCTACCGCACGCCGGTGGCGGCGCTCACGAAGAAGGGCGTCCTGAACCTCGCGGTGGAGCAATGAGAAGTGCGGTCCGCGCCCTGGCGGCGCTGACACTGGCGGGAATTGCGTCCGGCGCCGGCATGGTGGCGTGCAGCCGTCCGGACAACTCGCTGTCCGGAAGCGTGTCGGAGCTCTTCCCGCTGGAGGTGTCGCGCGTGGAGATTCTCCGCAACGCGGAGGCGCTCCAGGTGAGCTACTTCCGCAACAACGACCTGGACGTGGACCTGGTGGTGCGGCTCACCGTGTCCACGGAAGGGTTGGACCTGCGGCCGGGCGCGAAAATCAACCTGGCGGGCAACACGCCCTCGGGGTTGGCGCGTGCCACGGTGGTGCACCTCAACGCGGGCGAGCCGTCGCGCGTCTTCGCGCCGGTGGAGAAGGGGGACTTGCAGTTGGAGTCTGGAGGCAACCCGGGCGAGCAGACGCGCGGGGACTTCTCCATGTCCTTCAAGAAGGGCGACGGCTACGGCGCCGGTCGCAGCCTGGAGGGGACCTTCTCCTCGGAGGCGCTGGATGCGGGCTTCGGTCCGGAAGAGGGTGAGCCGCTCGACGGGAGTGTCATCATCCCGTAGCGAAGGCTCGCCGTGAGCCAGCGGTGACGCCCGGACGCTCGGGCGTCACCGCGCTCCAGCAGGAGGCTGACTTGGGGCTACGGCGTGGCGCACGTGTTGAGCGCGAGCCCATTCGCCACGGTGGACCGGGCCACGGTGTGCCGGGCGAGCGCCAGCACTCCACCGTCTTCGTACACGCGCCGAGCGAGCGCCACGGCCTCCGCGCCGTGGACCGTCAGCGTGGCACCCGAGGCGTCCGTCACCGCCACCGCGCCGTCCGCCGCGCCTTCCGCGCGAACGAGCAGCGCGCCCGTGTCGTCGCGCACGGCCATGCCGTTCTCCAGCGGCTCGAAGTAGCGGATGACGGGCTCCTGACCCGCGCGCTCCAGTGCCAGCTTCATGACGCCGCTCTCCGCGTCGCGCGACATGCGCAGCACGTCCGTGGGGCTCAGGCGGACGACGCGCGTGCCGTCGTCGGTGCCGTCCGCGCTCGACACGGGGTTGTTGCCGCTCCAGAACTCGATGCTGTTGATGATGAGCGCGTCGATGAGCGTGCCAATCCCATAGACGGGGACGATGACGAGCACGAGGAACATCAACCACTGCACGAACTTCTCACCGGAGATGTTCTTGTTGAACTGCCAGATTTTCTGCGTGAGCTTGAAACTGCCGAAGCACCCGGTCGCATGCATGGAGATGAAACCGGCGCAGAGCACAGCGAGCCACGGAGACGGACGCTTCATCATGGGCCCTCCTTGGGAGGATGGAAGGACTGCGGAGGCGGACCCACCATGCCACGGTGGATTTCCCCGGCGACACTTCGTTCGCATCCCAGTCCAATGCTCACCACTCGAAAATCCCCCGGGTGCGAGGATGCGCGGGTGACTCCCGTCCACTTCTTCATGAGGGCCTGTGTGCTGTGCCTGCTGTCCCAAGGCGCGCTCGCCGCGACACCGCCCGACGCGGGTCCGCCTGTCGAAGCTCCGCGCGCCGTGCGCGAGGCCGCCCAAGCGCCTCCGGCCGCGCTGGCTTGTCTGGCGAAGTGGTATCCGGTGCTGACGCCGGTGCGCCTCGACGCGGGCTGGGGCTTCACGCTGCCGGATGGACGCGCCCATCCGTTCGACGACGGCCAGCAGAAGTCGTTCCCGCGAAAGCTGGAGGCCCCGGACCTGGAGGACACGCTCTCCATCGCCTATGTCGCGGGCCCCATCGCTCCGGTGACTCGCGAGGACGAAGACCCCGGGCGCATCCGCTTCGAGCCGCTGTTCGAGGCCATGTACGGCGATGCGAAGGAGAAGGTGGACGTGGTGCCGCTCGTGTTCCTCGGTCAGCGGCTCAAGGTGCACCGCAAGGTGGCGCCCGCGTTCCAGCGCGTCGCCGCGCGGCTGGAGGCGCTGGTGGCGAAGGACGCCTCGCTGAAGCCCTTCCTCCAGGGCGTGGGCGGGACGTTCGTCTGGCGCAACATCGCCCACACGACGCGCCGGAGCGCGCACTCCTACGGCGTCTCCATCGACCTGAACACCGCGCGCTCGCACTACTGGGAATGGCAGCGGCCCCGGCTGCCGGTGCGCTGGCGCAACGCCGTGCCCCAGGCGCTGGTGGACGCCTTCGAGGCGGAGGGCTTCATCTGGGGCGGTCGCTGGTACCACTACGACACGATGCACTTCGAGTACCGGCCGGAGTTGCTCGACGCCGCGTGCGCTCCGGCGCGGTGACGCTCAGTCTCCCTCGCTCTGCACGAGGCCGTACTTGTGCAGCAGGGAGTAGAGGTGCTTGCGGTCCAGCTCGGCATCGCGAGCGGCGCGGGCGATGTTGCCCTTGGCGCGGCCGAGCAGGCGCGTGAGGTACTCGCGCTCGAAGGCGCGGATGAGCTCGTCCTTGCAGACCTTGAAGGGCCCGGTGAACTCGGCGGGGAGGAAGTCGCCCGCGGGGGCGGGGGGCTCGCGGGTGAATTCGCGCAGGAGCGTGTCCCCGGCCAGCTCCGGGATATCCACCATGTGCCGGGCGCGCTCGAGCGCGTTGCGCAGCTCGCGCACGTTGCCCGGCCAGGTGTGCCCGTTGAACTGCTCGCGAATCTTCTCCGGCAGCCGCAGCCACAGCCCCTCGCCGGCGAACGCGTCCACGAGGAGGGGGATGTCCTCCTTGCGGTCTCGCAGGGGCGGCAGGTTGACGGTGAAGACGGAGAGGCGGAAGTAGAGGTCCTCGCGGAAGCGGCCCGCCTGCGTCTCCGACCAGAGGTCCTTCTTGCTGGCCACGACGATGCGCGCGTCGAAGGAGATGGGCGTGGACGCGCCGAGCCTGCGGAACTCGCGGTCCTCAATCGCACGCAAGAGCTTGGGCTGGAGGTCCAGCGCCAGGTCGTCGATTTCGTCGAGGAAGAGGGTGCCGCCGTTGGCGCGCTCCAGGCAGCCGATGCGCTGGCTGACGGCGCCGGTGAAGGCGCCCTTCTCGTGGCCGAACAGCTCGCTCTCGATGAGGGAGTCGGAGACGCTGGCGCAATCAAAGACGACGAGCGGCCCGGGTGCGCGCGGGCTGAGCTTGTGGATGGCCTTGGCGGCGGCGCCCTTGCCGGAGCCCGTCTCGCCGACGAGCAGGAGCGTGGAGTCGGTGGGGGCGATGCGCTGGAGCAGCGCGAAGATCTGCCGCATCGGCAGGCTGCGGCCCACCAGGTCTCCCAGCCGGTCCTCCAGCGTGGGCTCCACCTGGACGGGGGCGAGCTGGGGGCTGAAGCGCAGGCGCACGTCGCCCACTTCGAGCAGGGCGCCGGGGCGCAGGTACGCCTCGCGGATTTGGGCGCCGTCGAGGAAGGTGCCGTTGGTGGAGCCCAGGTCCTGGACGAGGAAGCGGTCGCCCTGGCGGCGCACCACCAGGTGATTGCGGCTCACCGTGGGGTGGTCGATGACGACGTCGTTGTCGGGCGCCTTGCCCACGCGAAGCGCTTCGTTGGCGAGCGGGAAGACGGTGCCGGCACGCTCGGTATCCAACAGGACGAGGTGGAACTGTTGCGCGGAGAGTCGCTCACCCTGTGCCCGTGCATTGATGACCGTGTGCGCGGGGATGGGGGCTGGGGGGAGAGGGGGCATGACCGGGTGGGGATTGTAGACGGCTTCTCGCCGCGAGGTGACTTCCTGTCGGGTGGGGTGGCGCCCGCCCTCCGGCCGACCGGGCATGGTTGGAGCCCCAGCGGAGCGTGATACGACGGGCAACCCCTATGCGCACCCGCTTCCTGCTCCTGATGCTGGCCTCCGCCTGCGCCACTGTCCCGCAGGCTTCCGCCCCCACCACCCCCTCTTTGGCGCCCCCCGCTCCGACACGTGTCTGGAAGCAGGCGCGCGCGGTGGTGGTCCGTCATGCCACGGTGATGCCCGCCACCGGCCCGGCCATCGAGGATGGCGCGGTGGCCTGGGTGGACGGCAAGCTGACGGCGGTGGGGCGTAACGCGGAGGTGACGACACCTCCGGGGGCGGAGGAGGTGGATGGCACAGGCCTCTACGTCACCCCGGGCATCATCGACGCCCACAGCCACCTGGGCGTCTACGCGACGCCGGAGACGTTCTCCACGGGCGATGGCAACGAGGCCACGGCGCCGGTGACGGCCGAGGTCTCCGCCGAACACTCGTTCTGGCCGCAGGACCCGGGCCTGCGGCGCGCGGCGGCGGGTGGAGTCACGGCGCTGCTGGTGCTACCGGGTAGCGCCAACCTGATTGGTGGCCGGGGCTTCCCGGTGAAGTTGCACTTCGGACGGTCGGCGGCGGAAGTCCGCTTCCCGGGCGCGAGGGACGCGCTGAAGATGGCGTGTGGTGAGAACCCCCGGCGCGTCTACGGCGAGGGCCGCAACGTGGCGCCGTCCACCCGCATGGCCAACGTGGCGGGCTACCGGCAGGCGTTCGCCCAGGCCCGCGAGTACATGTCCAAGCTGGAGGAGTGGGCGAAGAAGAAGGAGAAGACGCCGGACGACGCGGGCCCCGCGCCGCTGCGCGACTTGAAGCTGGAGACGCTGGCGGAGGTGCTGCGCGGCAACATCCTGGTGCAGAACCACTGCTACCGCGCGGACGAGATGGAGGTGATGCTCCAGGTGGCGGAGGAAGCCGGCTATTCGATTCGGGCCTTCCACCACGCGCTGGAGGCCTACAAGGTCCGCGACAGTCTGGCCGCGAAGGGTGTTGCCGTCGCGACCTGGGCGGACTGGTGGGGCTTCAAGCTGGAGGCGTGGGACGGAATCCCCGAGAACGCCGGGCTGGTGTCGCAGGCGGGGGGCAAGGCCGTCATCCACTCGGACTCGGGCTTTGGCATCCAGCGGCTGAACCAGGAGGCCGGCAAGGCGATGTGGCGGGCGCGGGAGTCCGGCGTCCCCATTCCCGAGGAAGAAGCGCTGCGCTGGGTGACGCTGAACGCCGCGTGGGTGATGGGCGTGGAGGGTGTCACCGGTTCGCTGGAGCCGGGGAAGATGGCGGACGTGGTGCTGTGGAGGAACCACCCGCTGAGCGTCTATGCGAGGGCGCAGCGCGTGTGGGCGGACGGCGTGGTGACGTTCGACGCGGGCGCGGGCGCGGTGGAGGCGAGCGACTTCGAGGTGGGGGAGCTGGCGGCGAGCGCCGCGAAGCTGGTGGCCGCTCCCGCGCCGACGCCGTCCCTGGCCGACCTGG
Organism: Myxococcus sp. CA051A; assembly: GCF_013336705.1. Lineage (NCBI taxonomy): Bacteria > Pseudomonadati > Myxococcota > Myxococcia > Myxococcales > Myxococcaceae > Myxococcus > Myxococcus sp. CA051A. The sequence goes on from NZ_JABUMS010000003.1 coordinate 648,378, forward strand.
GCCTCGTCGCGCGCTGCGATGTCTCGAAGGAGCGCGCGTGCGCGGAGCTGGTGCCGCAGGGGCAGGAGGCGTGCACGGTGTTCCAGGGCGTGACGGCCTTCACGGGCTCGGCCTGGGTGAAGGGCGCCACGGTGGTGCTGGAGGGCGGCAAGGTGTCGAGCGTGCGCTCGCAGGGCGAGGGCGGCGCGCTCCCCGCGGGTTGCCGGACGGTGGACGGCAAGGGGCGGTTGTTGACGCCGGGCCTGGTGGACCCGCTCACCTCGCTGGGGTTGGTGGAGGTGGGCGCGGAGGTGTCGACGCAGGACGACGGGCTGCGCGGAGACGCGGCGAAGCGGGACGTGCGCGCGGCGCTGGTGTCGGCGGACAGTGTCAATCCGGCCTCGGCGGTGTTCCCGGTGACGCGGTTGGGCGGCGTCACCAGCGCGGTGACGGTGCAGCACGGAGGGCTGGTGGCCGGGCAGAGCGCCTTCGTGGCGACGGACGGCTCGGTGCGCCGCGCTTCGCTGGCGATGCACGTCAACCTGGGCATGGGCGGACGGGATGCCTTATCGGGCTCGCGGGCGCTGGTGCTGGAGCGGCTGCGCGAGGTCTTCTCCGACGCGCGTGAGTACGGCCGCCGCAAGGGTGACTTCGAGCAGCGGCGCATGCGGGACGTGGCGGCGAGCCGGCTGGATTTGGAGGCGCTCCAGCCGGTGCTTGCGGGCACGTTGCCGGTGGTGGTGACGGCGCAGAAGGCGTCGGACATCCGGGCGGCGCTGGCGCTTTCGCGCGAGTACAACCTCAAGCTCGTCATCGCCGGAGGCAGCGAGGCGTGGATGGTGGCGTCGGAGCTGGCCGTGGCGAAGGTGCCGGTGATTCTCCAGCCCACGCAGAACCTGCCCATGGACTTCGACCGGCTCAACAGCCGGCTGGACTCCGCGGCGCTCCTGACCAGCGCGGGTGTGAGGGTGCTGTTCTCCGTGCTGGGCGAGCCCGCGATGGTGCGCACGCTGGCGCAGGAGGCGGGCAACGCGGTGGCCTGGGGCCTGCCGCACACGGATGCGCTGCGCGCGATGACCTCCAGCGTGGCGGATGCGTTCGGACTGCCGGTGGGGAAGCTTTCTCCCGGCGCGGTGGCGGACGTGGTGCTGTGGAACGGCGACCCGCTGGAGTCCGCGTCGCGGCCCGTGGGCATGTGGCTGGCCGGACGGCAGGTGCCGCTCGTCAGCCGTCAGCAGGCCCTGTTCGAGAAGCACCGCGTGCTGCCCGCGAAGTAGCGCGGGCCTGGACGTACGACGGCGGCCGCCCCCAGGTGAGGACGGCCGCCGCGTTCAAATCCATGGACCCGGGGGGGCCGCTAGTTGCCCTCGAAGACCCCGATGGCGCCCGCCACCCACTTCTTCGTGGTGGTGTCCTGGTAGCCCATGAAGCCCACCAGCATCCGCCGGCCATCGCCGGAAGCATCTCCCTGGATGTCGCTGATGCGGGACATGCCGTACTTGCGGCCGAAGTCCGTCAGGCCGTAGTTGATGATGCTCCCGCCCTTGAGGCGCGACAGGCCACCGCCCCACGACGCGCCCACCCAGATGCTGCCGTCGGACGGGTCCAGGCCGATGGCGGACAGGTGCTTGTCCACCAGCCCCGAGCCCGCGCCCATGTGGCCCAGCACGGTGCCATTCGCATCGATGTGCACCAGGCCGTTGCCGAACGAGCTCAGCCACGCCGTTCCGTCACGCGCCACCACCGCGCCGGAGATGTTGTCGGGCACGCGCTCATTGGGCTTCGAGTACTCGGGCTTGGCGTCCGGCCACAGGTCCAGCTTGTTGCTGCTGTCGTTCTCCGAACCCGTCTGCGAGCGCCAGAAGTTGCCGCCGTTGGTGCCGTAGCGGAAGCGCGTGGTGCGGTCCGAGCCGCCGAACCAGACGTCGCCGCTCGGGTCCACCGCGACGCCGTAGTAGGCGTCCGTCAGCAGAATCACGCCGCCCTGCGCGTTGTACGCGTTGATGTGCGGGTGCACGTGCTCGAAGACGCCGGAGCAGTTGAGCTGGCCGTTGCACATGGGCGCGCCGTCGAACTCCGCGTTGCCGCGCGCGAAGCCGTGATTGCCGCCGAACCACACGCTCGCCTTGTTGTTGCCCAGCGCGTGCTTGTCGTAGCGGATGCGCAGCACGTTGCAGATCTTCTCGCGCCCTCGGGGCTCGGCCGCCACCACGTTGGGGCCGGAGAAGATGTCGTAGTGCACCACGTCCAGCGTGCCGTCCGAGTTCAGCGTCACCTTGTCCGCGTCACCGCTCTTGTAGCGCGCCGGGTCCGGGCTCGGCCCGTCCCAGTTGTTCTCGCAGTGCTCGAAGCCCTTGCCCGGCATGCCCTCGTAGCCCACGAAGACGGTGCCCGACTTGCCGCCCGCCACGGAGATGACCTTCAGGTACTTGGCCCCCGGGGGCGTGCTGCCATCCGCCATGAAGCCGTAGGGGCGCAGGCCGTTCTCCATGCCGAAGCGCACGAGCCTCTCCGCGCCGCGCTTGAGCAGGAACAGGCCCTCCTCGCCGCCGGCCACCCAGACGTTGCCGCCCTCGTCGGCCGTCACGCCGTAGACGGTGACGGGGCCGCCCTGGTCCGCGCCGTAGAAGCGCCAGCCCGCCGGCGTCGGCAGCGGCGGAATCTCCACGTCCTGGCGAGGGTCCGGCGGAGTCCCGCCGTCCGTGGGAGTGCCGCCGTCCGTCGGAGTCCCCGAGTCCGGCGTCTCCGTGGGCGTGCCCGAGTCGGGAGGCTCCGTGGGCGTGCCCGAGTCTGGCGTCCCCGCGTCGGGGATCTCCTCCGGCGGGCCCGGGCGTCCAGGCGGAGGGCCCGGGTCATCCATGCCCGGGTTGTCCTGCTCCGAATCGTCGCCGCTCTTGCTGGAGCCGCAGCCCACCACGGTCCACATCGCGCCCGCCATGACGAGCGCTCCTGCCCAGCGCCATCCCCGCGTCATCCGAACTCACCCCACGAAAACCTGGGCCGCCCCGGATGGGCAGCCTTCCGGGGCCTCTGCATCGCAAGGCCGATGCCAGGGTTGGCTGCCGTTCCAAGCGGGACTCCGTCCGGTCCCGGACAGCCAGTGGGAAGCACAATCCCCAGTCTGGGAAAGTCGCTGTCCCGAAGACCCCCTCATTCGTGCTAGTGCCTTCCGGAAATGGGTGGGAACGACGCACGCGGTCGCACACCGTTGTCCTTGGTGGGGCAGGAGCCGGACCTCCTGTTCTACACACGCCAGGCGACCGAGCACGGTGCGCCCGTGTTGGTATTGGGCGCCGCCAACGGCCGGGTGGTCTGGGCATTGGCCGAGCACGGCTTCACCGCCGTGGGCGTGGACCCCTCGGAGGTGATGATTCGCTCCGCCGAGGAGCGCCGCGCCTCGGAGCCTCCGGAGGTCGCCAGCCGCGCCCGCTTCCTCGTCGCGGACCTGCGCTCCATCCGCCTTCAGGAACACTTCCCACTGGTGCTCGCCCCGCAGCACGCGCTGGGGCTGATGCCGGGCAATGATGACCTGGAGGCGTTCCTCTCCACGGTGCGCCACCACCTCACCCCGGGGGGCACCTTCGTGTACGACGTGCTCAACACGCCCCGCGAGCCGGTGCTGCCGCGCGACGACGAGGAGCCCAACGCGGGCCTGGAGCCGCGCCGGCCCCTGTTCGCCCTCCACCTGCGCGAGCGCAAGCAGCCAGGCGTGCCCAGCCCCATCCGCCGCCTCAAGCTGCGGCACTTCTCTCCGGAGGAGCTGGACGCGGCCCTCACCGGCGCGGGCTTCATCCCGCGCGAGCGCTACGGCCGCTTCGACGGCAAGCCCTTCGACCTGGAAGACTCGCGCCACATCGGCGTCGCCGGCCCGTGAGCACGGGCCGGAGTGCTCACTTCTCGAAGCGGTAGCCCAGGCCCCGCACGGTGACGAAGTGGCGGGGCTCCTCCGGGTTCGGCTCGAACTTGAGGCGCAGCTGGCGCATGAAGTTGTCCACCGTGCGCGCGCTGCCCTCGTAGTGGTAGCCCCACGCGCCGGACAACAGCTCCTCGCGGGTGAAGGTCCGCTCCGGGTGCGCGAGGAAGTGCGCCAGGAGCTTGAACTCCTGCGCCGTCAGCTCCACCGGCGTGCCGGCCTTGGCCACCGTGCGCGCGTTCATGTCCACGCTGACGTCGCCGAACGTCACCGGCGGCGCGGCCCCGAGCGTCGGGTAGCGCCGGCGCAGCACGGCCTTGATTCGCGCCAGCAGCTCCTGGAGCCCGAAGGGCTTCACCACGTAGTCATCCGCGCCCAGGTTGAGGCCCAGAATCTTGTCCGTCTCCATGCCCTTGGCGGACAGCACGACGACGGGGGTGTCCCGGCCGCGCTGGCGCAGCTCCTTGAGCAGCTCGAAGCCGTTGAGCTCCGGCAGCATCAAGTCGAGCACGACGAGGTCCGGGGCCTCGTCCAGCGCGCGCTGGAGCCCCGTGCGCCCGTCCTGGGCCTGGAGCACCTCGTAGCCCTCGAAGCGCAGGTTCATGGACAGGCCGGCGAGGATGGACAGGTCATCCTCCACCACCAGGATGCGGCGGGTCGTCTCGCTCATGCCTTCTGCACCGGCAGGTGGATGGTGAACCGGCTGCCGCGGCCGGGCTCGCTCTTCACGGCGATGCGTCCGCCGTGAGCCTCGATGATACGCCGGGCGATGGCCAGCCCCAGCCCACTTCCCTCCGTCTTCCGGGTCAGCAGATTGTCCACCCGGTAGAAGCGCTCGAAGATGCGCTTGCGTTCCTTCGGAGCGATTCCCACGCCGTTGTCCTCCACCGCCAGGTCCACCCATCGGCCCGAGCGGCGTGCGCTCAGCTCGATGCGTCGGTTCGTTGGCCCGCTGTACTTGTAGGCATTCTGGAGCAGGTTGAGCAGCGCTCCCGCGACGGCTTCCTTGTCCACGTCCACGCGCGGCAGCCCCTCGGACACGTCGACCTTCAGGTCCACGCCGCCCTCCAGGCGCTGCGCGCGGAAGGCGGCCACGGCCGTGTCCACCACGTCCATGACGGGCATCGGCTCGCGCTGGTACACCTTGCGACCGCCTTCGATGCGGGACCAGTCCAGCACCCGCTCGATGAAGACGGACAGCCGCTCCGTCTCTCGCGTCAGCAGGGTGAGCACCTCCTGCATCTGCGCCGGGTCCTTCAGCCGCCCCAGGGCGAGCGTCTCGATGAACATGCGGATGGAGGTGAGCGGCGTGCGCAGCTCGTGGCTCACCAGCGACACGAAGTCCGTCTTCATGCGCGACAGCCGTGCCTCGCGGTAGAGCACGCGGCCCGTGTAGACGACTCCGAACGTCAGCGTCAGGTAGAACAAACCCAGCAGCACGCCGTACACGGCGCGGTTGCGCGCGGAGGCCCGGGCGACGGGGTCCTCGCCGGTGGGCAGCACCACCAGACGGAAGTCTTGAAGTGGAGGCGACAGCACGCGCTCGGCCAGCACTTGCGGCCCCAGCGCGCTGGCGCGAGCCTGCGCCACCTCCGACACCAGCTTGCCCATCAATCCGCCGCCCTCGCTGCTCTCGCGGGGCACGGGCATCAGCGCGAAGCGCACCGGCTCGCTGGACACCGCGCGGGGCTCCACACGCTCCGTCAGCAGCAGCTCCAGGGCGCGCACGGACAGGCGCACGCCGCGCACGATGTCGCCCTTGCGCTCGGCCACCACGACGACGGAGCGGCCTCCGGCGGACAGCGAGAAGACGGTGGGTACTTCAGGCAGCGAGCCGACCTCCGGCATGACCGCGCCCAGGGCCTCCATCAGCAGCGGGTCCTCCGTGAAGGTGCGGCCGCCCTCGAGCTGGAAGGTGCCGTCGGGCTCCGACAGGATGCGTCCATCCGGCGCAAGCAACTGGAGCCTGCCGCCTTCCTCCGCGAGCTTCGCGGCGGACAGCTCCTTGGGCAGCTCCTGGGACAGTGACTCCAGCGTGCCCCGCCACGCGGACTCCAGGCGCTTCTCCACCGCGGCGCGCTCATTGATGATGGCCACCACGCCGAAGCCGGACAGGCCCGCGGACGGCAGCACCACCAGGATGATGAGCAGCGCGAAGGTGCGTCGGAAGCTGAGGATGACGGAGGGGGAGCGGGACACGCCCCTCTCCTTTACTCCCACCCGGCGCTACACGCTCGTGGCGTTTCGCCCGGGCGGAGGGGCTCGACTGTTCGCCACCCGCACCCAGGGAGGGGAAGGAATCGACTTCGGAGGCCTTCTGATGCAAGCATGGCCGGCTCGTGGGGGCGGCGAGCGACCAGGGCCGGGCGCCATTTCCCCTCCACGACACGGCGCGGCATTTCCCAGCGATGAGAGCAGTGGGCGGCATTCTCGTCGGGAACCGCGAGGAGGACACTTCATGAGACGGCACGTTCTGGCCGGTGTGGTGGCGGCGCTCGGGCTGATGGCTTGCGAGGACTCGTCGACGGGTGGCGGGTGGAGCAACGCGTCGGGCTCGGTGGCGCTCAGCCGGGATGATGCCTTCCTGTACGTGGTGGACGCGGACACCGGGGTGCTCGCGGTGGTGGAGACCGCGCGTGGGGAGAAGGTGGGCGAGGTGAAGGTGGGGGCGGGCCCGGAGCGCGTGGTGGTGGGGCCGGACGACACCGTCTACGTCTCCAACCGGGCCGAGCGCAGTGTGTCCGTCATCCGCCGGGGTGACTGGCGCGAGGCGGCGCGTGTGGCGGTGGGCGTGGAGCCCATGGGGCTGGCGGTGTCTCCGAAGGGCGACACGCTCTACGTGGTGAACAGCACCGCGCTGGACTCCACCACGTACGGCACGCTGATGGCGGTGGACACGCGCTCGCTGGAGGTCCGCTGGGAGCTGCCGGTGGGCGAGGAGCCGCGCGGCATCGCCCTGGTGGACGATGGGCGACGGGCGCTCGTCAGCCTCTTCCGGCATAGCGATTTGGTGACGGTGGACCTGGCGGACGCGCACCAGCCGCGCATGCAGCGCGAGGGCACGGACCTGTACGCGCGGGCCAACACGGAGGACAGCTTCGCCGACGACGAGCCGTTTCCGTTCCCCTCCACGAGCGTGTCCTTCCGGCCTCGCGGGATGTCGGACGTGGTGGTGTCTCCGGACGGCAAGCACGCCTACTCGCCGACGCTGTGGGCGCGCGAGGATCCGCTCACCGGTTCGGGCTCGAGCCCTGGGGGGGGTGAGTCGCTGTATGGGGGCGGAGGGCCCTGCAACACGGCGGGCGTGGTGGCGCCGGGCATCGTGACGTTCAACACGGAAGACGGCACGCCCCGGGTGGATGACCTGGACCGGTGCCGGCCTCCGCCGCGCGAGGACCCTGACTTCCCTCCGTCCACCATCGTCAGCCCGGAGTCGAGCCATCCCATCCAGGGGCCGGTGGCGGCGGTGGTGGACCCATCGGGCCTGTGGCTCTTCGTGGTGAACCGCGAGACGGACAACGTGGCTGTCATCCCCACGAATCGTCGCGAGGGCGCGGACCTGGTGAACGTGAAGGGCAGTACGGTGCGGCAGTTGGTGCGCGTGGGCTCGGGGCCCAGCGGCATCGCGCTGACGCGGGATGGGCGCAAGGCGTACGTCTACAACGCGTTCGACCACACGGTGACGACGCTGGTGAACGACGCCTCCGGCAACGTGGCCAACGTGCGCGCGGAGGGGGTGCCCCTGCGAGTGGTGGGAGACGTGCTGTCGCCGCAGCAGGTGGCGGGGCGCAAGCTGTTCTACTCCGCGCTGGACTCGCGCATGACGAGCGCGGGCGTGGCGGCGTCCTGTGCGTCATGCCATCTGGACGGTCGTGACGACGGCCACGTGTGGGGCTTCCCGGATGGGCCGCGCCAGACGCCGAGCCTGGCGGGGCGGAAGGTGACGGAGACGGGGCCGTTCCACTGGAGCGGCGAGTTCCCCACGATGAGGGACTTCCTGGACGCCACGGTGCGTGGGCGCATGGGCGGCACGGCGCTGGATGGGGTGATGGTGGCGCAGCTGTCCGCGTTCATCGACGTGATTCCCACGCCGGACAATCCCTACAAGCGCGTGGCGCTCACCGAGTCGCAGGCGCGCGGCGCGCAGGTGTTCAAGAAGGCGGCGTGTGACAGCTGTCACGCGGGTGCGCACTTCACGAACAACACGCTGGCCGACGTGGGCACCTTCATCACCACGGGCGCGAATCGGGACGACAGCAACGTGGTCGCCAAGGGGCTGAACACGCCGTCGCTGTTGGGGCTCGCGCGCACGGCGCCGTACCTGCACGACGGCAGCGCGCTGTCGCTGAAGGGGCGGCTGATGCAGAACAGCCAGTCCAACAAGCACGGCACCACGGCGAGCCTCACGGAGACGGAGGTCGACGACCTGGTGGACTACCTGCGCACGCTGTGACGTGAAGTCACGGCGTGCCCGCGTCGGGCTCCGTCGGCACCACGGCGGGGTGGACCGTCTCCGGTCGCGTGGAGGTGAGGGCGAGGCGCGTCACGTCCAGCGCCTGCTCCGGGTCTCCTCCGAGCCACGTGACGACGAGCGCGCACGGCGTGTCGTCGTCCCACGCCATCACCTGCAACATGCCCTGCGCGGGAGCACGCCGCGCGGCGGCCCGGCCGAGCGCGGGAATCTCCTCGCCGCCCATGTTCAGCGACGGCAACAGCAGGGCATGCGTGTCCACCTGTGCGTAGTGCGGCTGGCAGTCCCACGTCACCGACACCGTGACGTCCTTCTCCGACGCGGAGCGGAAGGTGCACAGCGGCCCGCAGGAGGGACACGCGCGCTCCTCCTTCATCGTGAAGCCGGGCAGCATCGACTCGCGCACGTCCGTGGGCAACAGCGCCTCGCACGCGGGCAGCGTCGCGTTGGCGACCGGCGCACGCGCCGGACCCGCGTCCGTCCCCGTCTCCGTCGGACGGGAGCGACACCCAAGCCCCAGGGCCAGTGTCACCAACAGCGCCGCGCGCCCTCCTCCTGCCCTCATCCCGTGGTCTCTCCTCAGGCGCCCGCCGCTGGCCGCGCGGCGGATGGTAGTCCGGTGCGCCGCCGTCGGTGACACGTTTCCCATCGCCTCCTGCCCGCTACCTGACGGGGCGCACGCAGGGTGGGGGAACAGCCGGCCCTGGCTCGTCTCCTTCCCTCTCCGTGGACTAAGCTGCCAGCCGTCTTCATGCCCTCCGTCCGCCTCATCCTGGTGCCGCTCGCCCTCGTGCTGGGCACGTCCGCCCGGGCCCAGCCGGCCCCCGCGGCGCGCAACCCCGCGCCCGACGAGTCCTGGACCACGCCCACCCAGGTGGACGCCCCTCGGAGGAGCGACACCCCGGACGACGCCGCGTGGACCGACTTCCCCGGCCGGACGACGGTGCCCCCGGACGCGGACGCCGCATCGCTGCCCCGGCTGCCGGAAGTGCCTCCCCTCATCCCCCTGGATGATGACGGCACCCCCGGAGTCACGGAGGCCCGCCCCCCCGCGCCGCCTCCGGGGCCTCCCCCCGTGCCGAACCGCGTCAGCCTGCTCGGTGCACACACCGTGGGCAGGACAGGCGGGGTGGCGGTCGGCCTCTCGCTGGGTTTCCCCACGCTGTCCGCTCGCGCCGCCGTGGGCGTGCTGCCCCAGGTCGATGTGCTGGTGGGACTCGACAGCCTCTACGGGATGATGAACGAGGCGCGGCTGGGCTGGCGGTGGCGGGTGCTGGATGGAGGCGCGCGCTGGAGCCTGGGACTGGTGATGGAGGGCAGTCACGCGTTCTTCCTCCGGTCCGCGAGCCTGGAGGACCGGGGCGCGCGTTACCTCACCGGCCGGCGCAACTGGAACGTGATGCCCGGCATCGTCGGCTCCTTCCAGCGCCAGGGTGTTCGCGCGTCCAGGCTCTTCATCGATGTGCGCTACCTGGTGGCCCTGGACACGGAGCCCATCCAACGCACGCCGCTGGGTGGCCTGCCACCGGACCTGGTGGCCTCCAGCGCGTGGCCCGTGCGCGTGGGCGCCGAAGTGCCGCTGAGCGAGAAAACGTCCTACTCTGTCTCCCTGGGCGGCGACTTCCGCACCCGTGCCGAGGACGCCGCCTTCATGCCGGTGGTCTCCATTGGCATCGTCACCGGTCTGTAGCACCGGCAACTGGCACGACAACGTGCCCTTTCCACCCCCTCGAGCGAGGTCTTCATGCGTGGCAGTGTCATCGGCTCCGGCTCCTTCGGTACCGCCCTGGCGAACGTGCTGGCGGTGAACTGTGAGGAGGTCCGCCTCTGGGGCCGCGAGCCGACGGTGGTGGAGGCCATCAACACCCGGCACGAGAACCCCACCTATCTTCCCGGCATCCCCATCTCCGAGCGCGTGCGCGCCACCCAGGACTTGGAAGAGGCGCTCGCCGGCGCGGAGATGGTGGTGCTCGCCACGCCGAGCCATGCCACGCGCGAGGTGCTGGCCCGCGCCAAGGCCTTCCTGCCGCGCAACGTGCCCATCATCACCGTGTCCAAGGGCATCGAGAACGAGACGCTGCTGACGATGACGGAGCTGCTGGAGGACTGCCTCCCGGAGGAGTTCCATCCGTACATCGCCGTGCTGTCGGGCCCCAGCTTCGCCAAGGAGCTGGCGCGGCGCATGCCCACGGTGGTGACGATTGCGTCCCACTGGGACAAGGTCGCGGTGCGCTGTCAGAAGGCGCTCCAGACGGAGACCTTCCGCAGCTACACGTCCACGGACGTGGTGGGCGTGCAGTACGGCGGCGCGCTGAAGAATGTCATCGCGATTGCCGCCGGCATGGCGGACGGCCTGGGCATGGGCCACAACGCGCGAGCGGCCATCATCACCCGCGGCCTGGCGGAAATCACCCGGCTGGCGGTGCGCAAGGGCGCAAACCCGCTGACGCTGTCGGGCCTGTCCGGCATGGGGGACCTGGTGCTGACGTGCACGGGCGAGCTGAGCCGCAACCGTCACGTGGGCATGGAGCTGGGCAAGGGCCGCAAGCTGCCGGACATCCTGGGGCAGATGAAGGAAGTCGCCGAGGGCGTGAAGACGGCGCGCAGCGCTCGCGACTTGTCGCTCAAGACGGGCGTGGAGCTGCCCATCTGCCAGCAGGTCTACCTGATTGCCTACGAGGACAAGAACGCGAAGATGGCGGTGGTGGACCTGATGACGCGCCAGCCCAAGTCCGAGCTCGTCTGACGCGCGGGCTGCCTGGCGAGTGTGGGCCGGGGGCGGTGTTCCAGCGCGGGGTGGGGGGCTGCTAGAAGCGGGCTCCCGTGTCCACCCCGCACCTGGCGAGCCTGTCGTCCTTCCGTGCCTTGCGTCACAAGCAGTTCGTGGCCGTGTGGTTGGGGGCGCTCGTCTCCAATGTCGGCACGTGGATGGAGGTGCTCGCGCTGGGCGTCTTCGTCACGGAGGTGACGGGCCGAGCGGAGTGGACGGGCGGAGTGGCGGCGCTGACGTACCTGCCCTCGCTCGTGTTGTCCCCGCTGGGCGGCGCGCTGGCGGACCGGTTCGACCGGCGTGTCTTCATCTCGCTGTGTGCCGTGGCGCAGGCGCTGCTGGCGGCCTGTCTGGCGGGGCTGGCCTTCACCGGACACCTCACCGTGCATGCGGTGGCCGTCATTTCCCTGCTCAACGGCTGCGTGCACGTGCTGTCGGGGCCGGCCTACACGGCGCTGATTACAGGGCTGGTGCCGAAGGAGGACCTGCACAGCGCGATGACGCTGATGTCGGCGCAGTTCAACCTGGGCCGCATCCTGGGGCCGGTGTTCGCCGCGGCGCTCCTGGCCTTCGGTGGTGTCGCGTGGGTGATGTTCCTCAACACGCTGTCCTTCATGGCGGTGCTGCTGGCGGTGGCCCGGGTGCACGCGGAGCCGCCCGTGGTCAGGCCCATCGAGCCCAAGGGCCTGTGGGCGGACATCGTCGAAGGCGCGCGCATGGCGCGAGGGGAGCCGGGCATCCGGATGGCGATGGTGTCGCTGTTCGCCCTGGCGCTGTTCATCTCGCCCTTTATCGCGCTGGTGCCGGTGTTCGCGCTCCAGGTGTTCGGCTCGGATGCGTCCGCCGCTTCCGCGCTCATCTCCATGCAGGGCATGGGGGCGCTGCTGGCCTCGGGCGTGGTGGGCGCGCTGGCGGTCCGTTGGGGCCGGGAGCGCGTGGTGGACCTCGCCGTGCTCGTGATGGGGCCGGTGACGGTCTTCTACTGGCTGTCCCCGACGCTGCCCGTGGCGATGGGGACCATGTTCGTGCTGGGCGCGGTGTACCTGGTGGTGATGACGGGGTTGAGCACCCGCTATCAGGAGCGCACGCCCAGGGAGCTGCAGGGGCGGGTGAGCAGCCTCGCGATGCTGCTCATCAACGTCGGGTACTCCGTGGGTGTCTGGGCCCAGGGGGCGCTCGCGGACCGGGTGGGCGTGCGCGCCGTCACCGCCAGCTCCGCGGCGCTGTTCCTCGTGGCCATGGTGGGGCTGCGCCTGCAGCGGCCTCGGACCGTGGATGTCGCGAGTACGTGACGTCCAGGGACGTGTGCTTCAGCCCGCGCCACCGGACTTGAGTGGGAGCAGTGACAGCACGCGAGCCAGCACCGCGACGCCTTCCTCGTACTCCGGAAGCTCGATGTGCTCGTTCGGCGTGTGGTCCAGCGACGAGTCACCCGGGCCATACGCGACGGTGGGCACGTTCCACGTGTCCGCCACCGTGTTCCAGTCGGACGTCCCTGTCTTCACTCGAAGCGTCGGACGTGCGCCGCGCTCGCGGATGGACTGCTTGAAAGCGCGCGTGAGGGCGTCGTTGCCCTCGGCGGAGACGGCCTGCTTTCGCGACACCGTCTTCACCGCCACATCGGGGACCTCGGCGAGACAGGCGAGCAGCGCGTCCACGTCACTGGTCGGCCCCGTGCGCACGTTGACATGGGCGGTGGCCCACTCCGTGTCTTCACCGGTGCCCGTCTGGAAGGAGAGCAGCGCGGGGAGGTCCTGCTCGAAGAGGGTGCACCCCTTGTTGCGCTCGTCGCAGCGACGACGCAGCCCGTTCCACGCGTCGACGAGATACTCCGCTGGCGCGCGGTAGCCACGGCTGGCGGTGTGACGCCGGCTGGCGCGGTACTCGAGCTCCAGGCGCAAGAGGCCCTTGTAGCCCAGGGTGATGCCGTGGGCGCCGCTGGGCTCGCCATTGACGACGAAGTCCGGCCGGTGGTGCTCGCGGGCATGCAGCGCGCCCCGGGTGATGGCCACCTCCTCCTCGACACAGCCCAGCAGGAGGAAGCGCTTGCCAGCGCGCTCCGCGTCGTCGAGCAACTCCACGGCTTCGATGAAGGCCGCGAGCGCGCCCTTGGCGTCCACCGCCCCGCGTCCGAAGAGGCGCATGCCTTCCAGTCGCACGGGGACTTCGCCCGGCACGGTGTCGATGTGGCCCAGCAGCGCGATGCACGTGTCTCCGTCACCCATGCTGGCCACGGTGTTGCCCACCGGGTCCACGTGGGCCTTCCAACCGCGCTGCTCCAGTCGCCCGGCCAGCGCGCGAGAGAAGTCCGCTTCATGGTGGCTGGGGCTGTAGTGCTCCAGCATCCACCGCAACAGCTCCGGGCTCGCCTCACGGGCTCGCATGGGTCACCTTCCCGGAAGAAGTCAGCTTCGTCCCGACCTCGCCCGCCAGCGCGGACAACACGGGGCGCGGGGTGCCCGAGGCGGTGACATAGGCGGCGGATACGCCCGCCGCGAGCGCGCGCCGAGCCGCCTCCAGCTTGTAGCGCATGCGCCCCCTGGCGAAGCGCATGGCACCCTCGACGTCGTCACTCTGGCGGATGAGCGTCGATGCGTTGGCCGGGTCCTCCAGGAGGCCCGCCACGTTGGAGAGCATCACCAGCGCCCGAGCCCCCATCACCGCGGCGATGGCGGCGGCCACCTGGTCCGCGTCCACGTTCACCAGCGTCCCGTCCTCCGTCACCGCGGGAGGGCACACGACGGGCGTCTGCCCTGCCTCCAGCAGCACGTTCAGCAGCCGCGCATTCACCTCGCTGATTTCCCCCGCGAGGTGGCTCCGGTCGATGCGGGTGCGCTCCCCGTCCTGGAGCTTCAGCGGAGGCCGTCGTCGGGCGACGAGCACCCGTCCATCCGCGCCGCACAGGCCGAGCGCCGAGACACCCCGGGCCAGCAGCGCGAGCACCGCGCGCTTGTTGACGTCGCCCACCCACGCCATCGTCAGCACGCGCAGCGTGGCCTCGTTCGTCAGTCGCACCACGTTGCCGGAGGCCGTCAGCGCCTCGGTGCGCGCCATGCCCAGCGAGGCCAGCAGGGCATCGCCAGCCTCGGAGCCACCATTCACCACGATGACGCGCTCGCCCTGGCGCCGCAGCTCCGCTACGTCCGCGCAGACGTTGTCCAGGTCCACGCCCGCGGCGCCGCCAATCTTCACCACCAGCGGCGCGCGGCCTTCATCGACCTGGGACGCGGTGCTCATCCGATGACGCTCGCGCCGCCGTCGACGAGCTGCACCGTGCCGGTGATGAACGACGCGCGCTCGCTCGCGAGGAACGCCGCCGCCGCCGCGAACTCCTCCGGAAGTCCCACGCGCTTCAGCGGAATGTGCGCCGCCATGGCCCGCAGGCTGGCCTCCACGTCCGCGCCGCCCGTGCCCGCCGTGCGCTCCACCGGAGGCGTGCGGGTGTAGCCGGGGGCGAGCACGTTGACGGTGACGCCGCAGTCGCCCAGCTCCTGCACCAGCGCGGATGCGAAGCCGACGATGCCCAGCCGCGCCGTGCCGGAGAGGGCGAAGCGCGCGACGGGCCGCACCACCGTCTCCGAGGTGATGAGCAGCAGCCGTCCCCACTGCGCGGCCTTCATGTACGGCAGCGCCGCCAGGGCCAGGTTGATGGCCGGCAGCATCACCGTGTCGATGGCCTCCTGGTACGCCACGATGTCGAACTTCGTGGCGGGGCCCGGCGGGGGGCCCGCGCTGTTCGTCACCACGATGTGGGGACCGCCCAGCTTGCCGGCCACGTCCTCCACCCAGGCGCGCGTGGCGCCGTGTTCACGCAGGTCCACCCGCGTGGCCAGGACCCTGTTGCCACGAGCCAGTCCGCGCAGGTGCTGCTCTGCGCGAGCGAGCCGGTCCGCGTCGCGCGCGCCGATGGCGACGTGCGCGCCTTCCTTGACCAGCTCCTCGGCCACGGCGAGCCCCAAGCCACTGGAACCCCCGGCGATGAGCGCGACCTTATTGGCGAGTCCCAGTTCCAAGTGTCTCCCTCCCTGCGTCACCAGCGTTCACGACGGGCTCCGGCCCTGGAACGACCTGCGCGGGCGCCGGAGGTCCCCTGTAGCCATACCGCCCCGTCAGCGGCCACGAGAGCGCGGACACCAGGGCCTTCACCCGAGGCGCCAGCTCCTTGCGCCACGCATCGTCACCGGGCCTCAGCAGCGTGGAGCCGCTCAGGAAGCGGTCCGGGTTGCCGG
The DNA here is from genome assembly GCF_013336705.1 of Myxococcus sp. CA051A. NCBI lineage: Bacteria > Pseudomonadati > Myxococcota > Myxococcia > Myxococcales > Myxococcaceae > Myxococcus > Myxococcus sp. CA051A. Next base: position 663,740 of record NZ_JABUMS010000003.1, read on the forward strand.
TGACGGTGTGGTTGCGCCCGAGCACCACTGTGCGGCCCTTCACCGGGTTGACGGCGCGGTCCTCCTGGATGAGCTTCAAGAGCGAGTCGATGGTGGCGGCGGGTGAGGCAATGAAGTCCTCGTACCGCAGGAACAGCGAGCGCTCCGGGTGGCGCCGCGTCACGAGCTCCGAGGCCACGTTGAAGCCGAACCAGTACGCGGTGCTGCGCGCGGCGGACATGGGGACGACGTACTGCTTCGTCTTCGTCCACGAGTGCGCGACGGCGCGCGGGTCCCGTACCAGATGGAGGTAGTACGGCGAGATTCCGCTCACGTGCGGCAACAGCGCCGCCTCCGAGGGGAACTTGCCGCTGTCGATGATGACGTGGCTGCCGGTGGCATCGGCGATGGTGCGGTAGGTCTTCGCGAGGAGCTGCGCGTGCTCGTACAGCTCGGTCGAAGGCGTGTCCTGGCGCAGCACGCGCCACGTGTGCCGGGTGCGGACGGTGTCCTGCTGCCTGCGCACCACGCGCAGGGCGTGGGCCTCGGGGGATTCGCCAGGGAGGGCGCCCTGCTCCAGCACCTTGGACCAGAGCGGACACTGGACCAGGTGCGTGCCGCAGCCGCACAGGGTGTTGGAGCCGTTCCCGAAGGCGTTCTTCCACAGGAAGCTGAGCTCACCGGTGTGGAAGCAGCCCTCCACCTCGTTGAGCACGTTGCCGATGATGGTGCTGCCGCTGCGGCACCAACCGGTGATGTAGAGGACGGTGAGGGCGCTCATGGGGGGAGCCTTTCGCGTCAGAGGGGGTGGAGGCCCCGGAAGCCGAGGCCCTCCGTTTCAGGTCTGCCCAGCATGAGATTCAGCGCGTGCACGGCCGTGCCCGCCGCGCCCTTCACCAGGTTGTCCAACGCGGCATTCACGACGATGCGCCCGCGCTCCGCGTCCACCTCCACCGCGAGGTCGCAGTGGTTGGTGCCGGCCAGGGGCGCGGGCTCCGGGAAGGGAGACGCGCTCGCGTTGGCGCGCAGCACGTGGACGAAGGGGTGCTCGCGGTAGGTGGAGGCCAGGGCTCGCAGCGGCTCGGACGCGTCCTCCAGCTTGCGCGCCGCGAAGGCATGCACCGTGGCGAGCACGCCGCGCACGCTGGGCACCGCCGTCGCGCTGAAGTGGACGACGGGCCTCACGCCGGCGAGGCGCTCGGTGGCGCCCTCGATTTCGCCCGTGTGTCGATGCCCCACCGCGCGGTAGCAGCGCAGGGCGGAGGCTCGCTCGGGATGATGCGAGGAGCGGTCCGGTGTCGCGCCGCCGCCGGAGGAGCCCGTCTTCGCGTCGACCACGACCTCGGGCCGCACCAGCCCCGCGCGCACCAGCGGCAGCAGGGCCAGCAGGGCCGCGTGGGCCATGCAGCCGGGCACCGCGACGAAGCGGGCGTCCTTGAGTCGAGCGCCCGTCCACTCCGGCAGGCCGTAGACGAACTCGGGCATGTCCGGGGGGCGGGGCGCGCGGGGATACCAGCGCGCGTGCTCGGCGGACTCCAGGCGGAAGTCCGCGCTCAGGTCGATGATGCGCCCGGCCCGCGCGCTCACTTGCGGCCAGCGGCGAATCAGCTCGCCGGAGGGCATGCAGGACAAGAGCACGTCGCACGGCTCCAGCGCGTCATGCGGTGAGAAGCGCGGAGTGGCCAGTCCTCTCAGATGAGGATGTGGGAAGTCGAGCCGCTTGCCCGCGTGCTGCTCGGACGTGGCCTGGACCACCTCCACCGCCGGGTGGGCGAGCAGCAGTCGCAGCACCTCGCCGCCGGCATAACCTCCCGCTCCGAGCACCGCGACGCGCGTCATCGCATGGCCTCCACCAGGTAGCCGGCCATCAGCTCCGGCAGGGGGATGCCGGTGAACTCGATGCTCCGGGCGAACTCCACGCAGTGGTTGATTTCATTCACGAGAATCGCGCCGTCTCGCGTCTCCAGCAGGTCCACCGCGACCATCTCCCCACCCACCGCCTTGGCCGCGCGCTCGGCGAGCTTCGCGTGGGACTCGGGGACGTCGTAGCGCTCCGGCACCGCGCCCCGGGCCGTGTTCGTCACCCAGTGCTCGGAGCGGCGGCGCATGCCACCGACGGCGCCTCCGATGACGTACACGCGCAAGTCGTAGCCGGGCTTGTCGATGTACTGCTGGACGAGCGCGACGTGGTCCTGGGCGCCGCCCATCTCGAAGCGCATGGACATCATCCCCTCGGCCGCGTGCTTGTTGTCCACGCGCGCCACCATGCGGCCCCAGGAGCCCTGCACGGGCTTCGTCACGCAGGGATAGCCGCGCTGCTCCATCTCCGCGACGCAGGCGTCCTGCTCGAAGCCCAGGAAGGACCAGGGCATGGGGACGTCGTGCTCCGCCAGCGCAAGCGTGGTGAGCGCCTTGTCGCCGCACGTGGCGATGGAGCGCGCGGTGTTGAACACGCGGGCCCCCTTCACCTCCAGGATGGAGGACAGGTAGCGCGCGCGGGTGAAGGACATGCTGCGCATCAGCACCGGGCCGCCGTCCTTCCACGGCTCGCGGTTCAGCGGGAGCACCAGGTCCGTGTCCGCGTGGGTCTCCACGGAGCAGCCGCGTCCGCGAAGCGCGTCGACGAGCATCCGCTCCTCGGTGCGCATCCGTGTGTAGACGAGGTGGACCTCGTGGCGACGCATCATCCCCTCCTGGCCGCGGGTGCCAGCGCCGTGAGCCGGGGGCGGGGCAGGGCGGTGAGAATCGAGTCGACCAGGGCGGCGCTCTCCAGCCCATGTCGTTGCAGCAAGGCCTCGTGCGTGCCCGCCGTGGAGTCGTAGCGGTCCTGGATTCCCGCGCGGACCACGCGGCGGCCCAGGCCGTGGGTGGCCACGCTCTCGCACACCGCGCCGCCCAGTCCTCCGAGGATGGAGTGCTCCTCCACCGTGACGAGCAGCCGCGTGCGCTCGGCCGTCTCCAGAATCGCCTCTTCGTCGAAGGGCTTGAGCGTGTGGAGGTTCACCACGCGCGCGGACACCCCCTGCGCCTCCAGTCGCGTCGCCACCTCCAGCGCCACACTCACGCCGACCTCACCATGGGCGATGATGCCGACGTCACCGCCTTCGCGCAGGCACATGGCGCGCCCGAGCGCGAACGCGGGCCGCGCCACGTCCAGCCGGGAGACGCGGTTGCGGCCGAGCCGCAGGTACACCGGCCCCTCCATCTCCAAGAGGGCGCGCGTCGCCTGAATCGTCTCCAGCCCGTCCGCCGGAGACACCACCGTCATGCCCGGCATGGCGCGAAGAATCGCCAGGTCCTCGATGGCGTGGTGCGTGGGCCCGAAGAACGCGCCGGACAGGCCGCCGTAGTCGCAGACGAGCTTCACGTTCGCCCGCCCATAGGCGAGCCCCAGCCGCACCTGCTCGCACGCGCGCATCGCCCCGAAGGGCGCGAAGGTGTGGGCGAAGACGATGTGCCCGGTGGCGGCCATGCCGCACGCGATGTCGAGCATCGCCGCCTCGCAGATGCCCAGGTTGATGAAACGTCCCGGGTGCCGCGCGGCGAACGGGTCTCCTCCACCCGCGAGGTCCGCCTCCAGCAACACGACGCGCGGCTCCACGTCCGCCAGGCGCGCCAGGGTGTGTCGGAACACCTGCCGGTTGGCCAGGGACGGTTGCTCGCGCAGCCAGTCCTGGGGCGACGTCAATAGATCCGCACCGCTGGACGTCGTGGAGTTCGTCATGGCGTCACCTCTCCCAGCGAGGCGAGCGCGCGGCGAAGCTGCTCGGCGTTGAACGTCGCGTAGTGCGGTCCCTTGCCGCGCAGCATGGGCACACCCGCGCCCTTCTGCGTGTTGGCGACAATCGCGCGAGGCCCGTCACAAGGCTCCTCCAGCGCGGCCCCCAGCGCTTCCAGGTCATGCCCGTCCACCTCGACGGTGCTCATTCCGAAGGCGCGCAGCCGCTCCACCAGGGAGGCCTGGGACAGGATGGCCTCCGTGGGGCCATCGTTCTGTCCGCCGTTGCGGTCGACCAGCACCGTGAGTTGCGACAAGCGGTGCTGCGCGGCGACTTGCATCGCCTCCCAGTTGGAGCCCTCGCCCATCTCCCCGTCTCCACACACGACGAACACACGGTTGGAACGCTGCCGCAGCCGGTAGCCCAGGGCCAGCCCCACGCCCAGCCCCACGCCATGTCCCAGGCTTCCCGTGGGAAACTCAACGCCCGGCACCGCCGCATTCACGTGTCCGGTGAAGGGACTTCCGTCAGCGTTGTATCGTTGCACCAGTTCTTCAGTGTCGACGAAGCCGAACTCGGCGAGCGCGGCGTAGAGGCCCGCGGCTGCGTGGCCCTTCGACAGGATGAGCGAATCGCGCTCCTCCCAGCGGGGCTCTCGCGGACGGAACTTCATCACCCGCCCCAGCAACACCACCAACAGCTCCACCATCGACAGCGAGCCACCGAGGTGGCAGCCGACGGACGTGGCGGCGAGCCGGAGGATGGTCCGGCGAATGCGTCTGGCGCGCTCCTCGAGAGGTACCTGGACCATGGATTTCTGCGCCTTTCATTCCAAGCTAGGAAACCAGGAGCGCGCCCGTCAATGTGAGTGATGCGACCTTGGGGTGTAGACATGTGAGCTTTCGCTGTCTTGCTGGTTTTACACGCGAATCGCTATGGTCCCACGCGGTCGAGGACGGTCTCACGGTGCACGGAGGGTGCGGATATGGACGCACGGTTCGGAAGCGGCCCCTCGTTGGAGCAGGCGGCGCTGTACCGGAGCAAGGGGTGGTGGCGTGACGAGACGGTGCTCGACGACTTGCGTCGAGCTGTGCGGACGCACCCGGACAAGACGGCCATCGTCGCGGCCCGCTACTTCGCCAAGGACGTCACGCGGCTGAGCTACGCGGAGCTGGGGCGCTACGTGGAGCGCTTCGCGGGCGCGCTCGTGTCGCTGGGCGTGGGTCGGGGCGAGCTGGTGGCGGTGCAGCTGCCCAACTGGTGGCAGTTCACCGCGTTGGCGCTGGCGTGCGCGCGCATCGGCGCCGTCGTCGCGCCCATTCCCCCGGACTACCGGCGTCGCGAGGTGGAGTTCATCCTCGGCAGGACGGAGTCATCCGTCTACGTAGGACCCCTGAGTTGGAGCGGGCACTCGCACCGGGACATGTTGCGCGAGGCGGCGCGCGCGCTGCCGTCACTCAAGCACCGGGTCTTCATCGGGGCGGGCGAGCAGGCATCGGAGGCGGGCGAGCTGGACTTCGACGCGTACTTCGTCGCCCGGCACTGGGAGGACTCGACGTCGAAGGCGGAACTGGACGCGCGCTCGGCGCGCCCGGACGACGTGTGCAACGTCCTCTATACGTCGGGGACGACGGGCGAGCCCAAGGGCGTCATCCACTCGCACAACACCAACTTCGGCATCACCCGCGCGCTGGTCGAAACCATGGCGCTGGGCGCTGACGACGTGGTGTGTCTGCCCTCGTTGCTCACCGCCTCCAGCGGATTTACCTACCTGTACCTGATGCCGGTGTTGCTGGGCGCGACGGCTGTCTACATGGACGTGGGGGACCCGGAGCTCACGCTGCGCTGCATCGAGGAGCACGGCGTCACGTTCATGTATGGGATTCCCACGTACGTGATGAATGTCATCGCCGCGAAGAAGAAGCGGGGAGGTGACACCTCGTCGTTGCGGCGGCTGTCCACCGGCTCCATCCCCGTGCCTCCGCATCTCATCGCCGCGGTGCGCGAGAGCTTCGGCGTGCCGCTGCACACGCTGTGGGGGATGACGGAGAACGGCGCGGTGACGATTACGCGACGGGAGGATCCGCCGGACTGGCCTTCCAACAGCGACGGCAGGCCCGTGGACTGGATGGAGGTGAAGATTGTTCCCGCGCTGGCGGAAGACGGCTCGCCCTATCCAGAGGGCACCGGCCGACTGCTCGTCCGAGGAGCCAGCCAGTGCCTGGGCTACTTCAAGCGCGAGGACATCTACCGCGCGTGTGTCGACGAAGAGGGGTGGTTCGACACGGGAGACCTGGCGCGGGACGACGGGCGTGGGGGTATCCGCATCGTCGGGCGGCTCAAGGACGTCATCTTCCGCTATGGCCAGAAGGTGCCCGTGGTGGAGGTGGAGTCCGCGCTGTACTCGCATCCGAAGGTGCGGGAGGTGGCCGTCATCGGTCACTCGGACGACCGCATCGGCGGTGAGCGCGTCTGCGCTGTGGTGGTGCCTCGCGACGAGACGCCGACGTTGGATGAGCTGCGCGCCCACCTGAAGGGCCTGGGCATGTCGAATCAGTACTGGCCCGACAGGCTGGAGGTCGTCGAGGAGATGCCCAAGACGCCGTCGGGGAAGATTCGCAAGTACCTGCTGCGCGAGCGTTTGAAGGGGCCCACCGCGAAGGTGGGCTGAGCATGTCCCCGACCATGATGAGGAGCACACGTGAGCACTGAGTCGAGCACCACGCCGTTGGTGCGACAGCTCGCCGGGTATTGGCGGGAGCTGCTGGGGGCGGAAGTCGTGAAGCCGGAGGACCACTTCCTGGAGATTGGCGGCAACTCGCTGATGGCGACGATGCTGGCCAATCGAATCGAAGAGGAGCTGGGCATCCAGCTCTCCATGGTGGACCTGTTCAACACGCTGGAGCACGTGGCCGCCGTCTGCGAGGAGCAGCTGCGCGAGCAGGGCCGCACCTTCCCCGCGGCCTGAAGTCGTCCAGGAGGCGGGCCTTCTCCCGCCATCGTCTCCGAGTGACTGTTCGGGGACTCAAGCTTCACGCCTTCACGAAGCACCAGGTGTCGGTCTCACCGACGCGGGCCTTCGTGTCTTCCGAGATTCGTCTTCTTGAGTTTGAGGTGTCGACATGTCCGCGAATGAGCCGAAGCCCGCGAGCCCTCGTGTTCGCAGGCCGCCCCCCGTGGTGCCCGTTCATCGGGAGGGGCCTCCGCCGCTCTCCTTCGCGCAGCGTCGCATGTGGTTCCTCTCGCGGTTGGACCCGTCGGGCTTCGCCTACAACGCGCCCTTCTTCGCGCGGCTCAAGGGATGTCTCGATGTATCAACGCTGGAGCGCGCGCTGACGGAGGTGGTGCGCCGGCACGAAGCGCTGCGGACGACCTTCACGGAGGTCGAAGGCGAGCCGGTGCAGTGCATCGCGCCCGACGCGCCGGTGTCGCTGGCCGTGGAGCGACTGGAGGGGCCGGAGCGGGAGCACGAGGCCCGGCGACTCGCGGAGGAGGAGGCACGGCGTCCGTTCGATTTGGGCGCGGGGCCGATGCTGCGCGCGCGGCTGTTGCGCCTGGAGGAAGAGGAGCACGTGTTGCTCCTGACGCTGCACCACATCTCGTGTGACGGCTGGTCGCTGTCGTTGCTGGAGCGGGATTTGCGCGAGCTGTACGGCGCCTTCCTCGAAGGCCGCGTGGCGACGCTGCCCGCGCTGACGGTGCAGTACGCGGACCATGCGGTGTGGCAGCGCGAGTGGCTGAAGGGGGAGGTGCTGGAGGAGCAGTTCACGTGGTGGAAGAAGCACCTCGACGGAGCCTCGCCCGCGCTGGAACTGCCGACGGACCGACCGAGACCTCCGGTGCAGTCGGCCCGGGGCGCGGTGCTGGGGATGCCGTTGCCCGCCGAGCTGATGAAGGCGCTGCACGAGCGGTGCAAGCAGGAGGCGGTGACGCCGTTCATGTTGTGGCTGGCGAGCCTCCAGGCGTTGCTGTCGCGGCACAGCGGACAGCCGGACGTGGTGGTGGGCACGCCCATCGCGGGGCGCAACCGGCGCGAGGTGGAGGGGCTCATCGGTTTCTTCGCCAACACGCTGGCGCTGCGCGTGGACGTGGATGGAAACGAGTCCTTCAAGTCGCTCTTGGGACGGGTGCGTCAGGCGTGCCTGGGGGCGTACCAGCACCAGGACGTGCCCTTCGAGCGACTGGTGGATGCGCTGCGGCCGGTGAGGGACTTGAGCCGCTCGCCGTTGTTCCAGGTGCTGCTCGTGCTCCAGAGCGCGCCGCCGTTGGTGCGACTGGCGGGGCTGGAGTCGCGCGACGTGGACTTCGAGCCGGGCGTGGCGAAGTTCGACCTTACGCTCTTCGTGCGTGAGACGCCGGAGGGCTGGGTTGCGCTGTGGGAGTACAGCACGGCGCTGTTCGACGAGGCGACGGTGCGCAGGCTCGCCGGCCACCACGTGGCGCTGCTGAAGGGCGTGCTGGAGGACCCGGAGCGCAAGGCCGGGCAGGTGGACCTCCTGGATGAGGAGGAGCGGCGGAAGGTGTTGGAGAAGTGGTCGTGGCAGGAGGAGCACCAGCACCCATCGTGGTTGATGCATCGGCGGGTAGAGGCGCAGGCGGCGCGCACGCCCTCGGCAGTGGCGGTGACGAATGGCGGCGGCTCCCTGACGTACGTGCAACTGGAGCAGCGGGCCAATCAGCTCGCGCACCACTTGATGGCGTTGGGGGTTCGCCCTGGAAGCGTGGTGGGGCTGTGCCTGGAGCGAAGCAGCCTCGACCTGCCGGTGGCGGTGCTGGCGACGCTGAAGACAGGAGCGGCGTGCCTTCCGTTGGACCCGGGCTATCCGCCGTCGCGACTGGCGCGGATGCTCGATGACGTGGCCGCGCCGGTGGTGCTGGTGCATGCCTCGCTGGAGCATGCGTTGCCCGGGGAGGGCACGGCGCGGAGGGTGCGACTGGAGGAGGAGGCAGCGCGCATCGCGGAGCAATCCACCGTGGCACCCGGGTGGGTGTTGTCGCCCGAGCTTCCCTGCTACGTCCTCTTCACGTCAGGGAGTACGGGGAGGCCCAAGGGCGTGACGATGTCCCATCGTGCGTTCGGCACGATGGTGAACTGGCAGTTGGCGAGCACGTCGGCGCCTGGGGCGAGGACGCTCCAGTTCGCCTCGCTGAGCTTCGACGTGTCCTTCCAGGAGCTGTTCTGCACGCTGGGCGAGGGCGGCACGCTCGTCCTCGTCTCGGCGGCGACGCGTCAGGACCCCGCGACGTTGATGGCGTACCTGCGGGAGCACCGCGTGGAGCGGCTCTTTGTGCCCTTCGTGGCGCTCCAGGCGCTCAGTGAGCGGGCCCGACATGAGACGGAGTTGCCGCCGCTGCGCGAAGTGGTGACGGCGGGCGAGCCGTTGCAGGTGACGCCCGCGGTGGTGTCGTTCTTCGAGCGGCTGCCGGGGTGCGTGCTGGAGAACCAGTACGGCCCCACGGAGACGCATGTGGTGACGGCGTGGAGAGCGAAGGGGCCGCCCTCGACGTGGCCGGTGTTGCCTCCGGTGGGCAGGCCCATCGTCCCCGCGACGGTGTTGGTGCTGGATGCGTGGGGCGCCCCGTGCCCCATCGGTGTGACGGGAGAGGTGTGCGTGGGAGAGCGGAGCCTCGCGCACGGCTACTGGGGGCGGCCGGAGCTGACGGCGGAGCGCTTCGTTCCGAACATCCTGGACAAGGGGCGGGATGGGCACCGCATCTACCGCACGGGAGACCGGGGGCGGTGGCTGGCGGATGGGAACCTGGAGCTTCAGGGGCGCGCGGATGAGCAGGTGAAGGTGCGCGGCTTCCGCGTGGAGTTGGGCGAGGTGGAGGTGGCGCTGAAGGAACTTCCCGGCGTGACGGACGCGGCGGTGGTGGTGCGGCGAACGGGCGGGGGAGAGAAGCAACTGGTGGGCTACGTCGTGCGGTCCGAGTCCTCGGACGCGGAGGCTCTGAAGCGCCGGCTGGCGAATCAGTTGCCCGAGTCCTGGGACGGGGAGGACTTGAAGCGTCGACTGGCGAAGCGGTTGCCCGAGTACATGGTGCCGGTCGTGCTGGTTCGGCTGGAGGCGCTTCCGCTGACGCCCAGCGGAAAGGTGAATCGCCGCGCACTGCCGGAGGTGGATTCGCGCCGCGCGGAAGGGGGAGCCCGCTACGAGGCGCCGCGTGACGCGCTGGAGCGGAGGCTGGCGGAAGTCTGGCAAGAGGTACTGGGTGTCCCGCTCGTGGGCGTGAGGGATGACTTCTTCGCGCTCGGTGGGCACTCGCTGCTGGCGACGCGTGTGGTGTCGCGACTCCGGGATGCCCTGGGCCACGACGTGCCCGTGCGACTGCTGTTCGAGGCGCCCACGGTGGAGGCCCTTGCCGAGCGACTGGGGGCGCAGGGAGGACACGCGCGGTTGCCGGTGCTGATGCGAGCCGCGCGGCCCGTGGACCCGCCCTTGTCATTCGCGCAGCGACGCCTGTGGTTCCTCGCGCAGCTCGACGAGGGAGGACATTCGTACAACCTGCCCTTCGTCGTCCGACTCCACGGTGCGTTGAAGGTGGAGGCCCTGGAGCGGGCACTCGCAGAGGTGGTCCGCCGACACGAAGCGCTGCGCACGAGCTTCGTGGAAGTGGGTGGTGAGCCCGTCCAGCGCGTCGCCGTGGATGTCGGCGTGCCCTTGCAGGTGGAGTCGGTGGAGGGCGCCGACGACGTGGAAGAGGCCGTGCGGCGTCGCGTGGTGAGGGAGGTCCAGGCGCCGTTCGATGTGGCGCGGGCTCCCTTGCTCCGCGCGACGTTGCTGCGAACGGGCGGCGAGGAGCAGGTGCTTGTGGTGGTGCTGCACCACCTGGTCGCGGATGGATGGTCGCTGGGCGTGCTCACCCGCGAACTGGATGCGCTCTATGGCGCGGCCGTGAAAGGCGAGGCGGCGAAGTTGCCCGAGCTGCCCGTGCAGTACGCGGACTACACGGTGTGGCAGCACGAATGGTTGAAGGGAGACGTGGAGGCATCGCAGCTCTCCTGGTGGCGCGAGGCGCTGACGGGAGCACCCCCGGTGTTGGAGCTGCCCACGGACCGGCCGAGGCCCGCGGTGCAGGGGTACCGAGGCGCGAGCGTGCCGGTGCGGTTGTCCTCGGAGCTGAGCGAGGCGCTGCGACAGTTGAGCCGGAGAGAGGGCGCCACGCTGTACATGACGCTGCTGGCGGGCTTCCAGGTGTTGCTGGCGCGCTACAGCGGACAGTGGGACGTGGTGGTGGGCTCACCGGTGTCGGGGCGGACGGCGAGGGAGACGGAGGGGCTGATGGGCTTCTTCGTCAACACGCTGGCCCTGCGCGCACGGCCGGATGCGGCGTCCTCCTTCCAGGCGTTCCTGCGTCAGACGAAGGAGACGGTGCTCGGGGCACTCGCGCACCAGGACGTGCCTTTCGAGAGGCTGGTGGAGCACCTCCGCCCGGAGCGGGACTTGAGCCGCTCGCCGTTGTTCCAGGTGCTCTTCACGTTGCAGGAGGCCGCGCCGCTGCTCACCCTGCCGGGTGTCACCGCGAGCCCCTGGGACTTCGCGAGCACCATCGCCAAGTTCGACCTGGAGCTGTTGCTGGTCGATGCGCCGGGAGCGGCTGTCGAAGGCCAGCTCATCTACAACGCGGACCTCTTCGAGCCGTCCACTGTCCAACGCATCGCGGAGTGTTTCCTGGAGGTGTTGCGCAACCTCTCCGGCCGACCCGAGGCGCGACTGTCGGCGCTTCCGCTCCTGCCCGCGGCCGAGCGCCAGCGAGTGCTGGAGGCGTGGAACCAGACGGCGGTGGAGTTCCCGCGAGAGGCGTGCGTCCATCACCTCTTCGAGGAGCAGGTGTTGCTGCGTCCGGACGCGGTGGCGCTGGAGTTCGGTGCGCAGCGGCTGAGCTACAGGGAGCTGGAGGCGCGGGCCAATCAACTGGCGTGGGCGCTGAAGGCGCGTGGCGTCGGCGTGGATGTGCTGGTGGCGGTGTGCCTGGAGCGCTCGGTGGAGCTCATCGTGTCGCTGCTGGCCATCCTGAAGGCCGGTGGTGCGTACGTGCCCCTGGACTCCAGCTATCCGGCGCGGCGGCTGGAGCAGATGTTGGAGGACACGACGCCTCGGCTGCTCATCACCACGCGCGCCTTGCTGGAGCAACTGCCCCAGGAGGGACGCCCGGAGTTGATGTTGCTGGAGGACGAGCGGCTGGCGGACCTGCCGACGACGTCGCCGCGCATGCCGGTCTCGGGCCGGAACCTGGCGTATGTGGACTTCACGTCGGGGAGCACGGGGCGCCCCAAGGGTGTGGCCGTCGAGCACCGGGGCGTGCTGCGGTTGTTGTACGGAGCGCCGTACGCGCGACTGGGGCCGGAGGAGACGTTCCTGCTCATCGCGCCCATCTCCTTCGATGCGTCGACGTTGGAGGTGTGGGGGCCGCTGTGCCTGGGTGGACGGCTGGTGGTCTTCCCACCGCGCTCGCCCAGCGAGCTGGACCTGCTGACGGACGTGCTCCATCGGCACTCCGTCACGTTGTTGCACCTGACGGCGGGACTGTTCAGCCAGATGGTGGAGCTGGGGATGGACGGGTTGAAGGGCGTGCGCCAGCTCCTGACGGGTGGAGATGTGGTGTCCGCGCCGCACGTGAAGCGCGTGCTGGAGGAGCTGAAGATTCCGGTGACGGCCTGCTACGGGCCGACGGAGAGCACGCTCTTCACTTCGGTCCATCGGATGACTCGAGTGGAGGACGTGGGCGCGTCGGTGCCCATTGGTCGGCCCATCGGCAACACGCAGGTCTACGTGCTGGATGCGGGGATGGAGCCCGTTCCGGTGGGCGTGGCGGGCGAACTGTTCATCGGGGGTGATGGCCTCGCGCGAGGGTATCTGCGCCAGCCCGATGTGACGGCGGACCGCTTCATTCCGAATCCCTTCAGCGCGGTGCCGGGGGAGCGGCTCTATCGCACCGGAGACCTGGCGCGCTTTCGCCCGGACGGGGTGCTGGAGTTCCTGGGGCGGCGTGACAGCCAGGTGAAGGTGCGGGGCTACCGCATCGAGCTGGCCGAGGTGGAGGCGTCGCTCCTCGCGCATCCAGCGGTGAAGGACGGGTTGGTGGTGGTGCGGGACGGCGCGGGAGGCAAGCGACTGGTCGCGTACTACGTCGAACACGCGCAGGCGCCCGAGGCACCTCGGGTGCGGGACTGGCTGAAGCAGAAGCTCCCCGAGTTCATGGTGCCCTCGGCCTTCGTGAAGCTGGCGGCGCTCCCGCTGACGGCGAACGGGAAGGTGGACCGAAAGGCCCTGCCGTCACCGGAGCAGGAGGGGTCGGGCGTGGAGGCGATGCAGGGGCCTCGGACGGTGATGGAGTCGCTGGTGGCGCGCATCTGGATGCCGCTGCTCGGAGTGGCGAGGGTGGGCGTGAAGGACGACTTCTTCGCGCTCGGTGGTCATTCGTTGCTGGCGACGCGAGTGGTGTCGCGGCTCCGGGCGGCGCTCGGTCGTGATGTGCCGGTGCGACTGGTGTTCGAGGCGCCCACCGTGGAGGCCCTGGCCGAGCGACTCGAAGTCGTGAAGGCAAGTGCGCAGCGCGTGAGCACCCCTGTGCCGGTGCGAGTGTCGAGACACTCCGCGATGCCGCTGTCGTTCGCACAGCAGCGTCTGTGGTTCCTGGGGAAGCTCGACGCCGGAGGGTATTCGTACAACCTGCCGTTCGTCGTCCGACTGCGAGGCGCCCTGAACCTCAAGGCGCTGGAGCAGGCGCTCGCGGCGTTGGTGCGGAGACACGAGGCGCTGCGCACGACGTTCGAGGAAGTGGAAGGCGAGCCGGTGCAGCGCATCGCTTCGGATGTGGCGGTGCCGCTGTCCGTGGTGGAGGTGACAGAGGACGCCACGCGCGGCCAGGTGGAGACGCTATCGAGGCAGTCGTTCGACCTGGGCACGGGCCCGCTGCTGCGAGTGACGCTGCTGAAGCTGAGCGAGCAGGAGCACGTGTTGGTGCTGGTGCTGCACCACATCGTCGCGGACGGCTGGTCGATGGGAGTGCTCACGAAGGAGCTGGAGACGCTCTACAGCGCGCAGGTGAAGGGCCGCGAAGCAACGTTGCCGGAGTTGCCCGTGCAGTACGCGGACTACGCGGTGTGGCAGCGGGAGTGGCTGAAGGGGGAGGTGTTGGAGGAGCAGTTGTCGTGGTGGAGGGCGAGGCTTGCGGGAGCCTCTGAGGTGCTGGAGGTACCGACAGACCGACCGAGGCCCGCGGTGCAGGGGTATCGAGGCGCGAGTGTGGCGGTGAAGCTGTCCTCGGAGCTGAGCAAGAAGCTGAAGCGCTTGAGTTGGCAGGAGGGCGTGACGCTGTACATGACGCTGCTGGCGGGCTTCCAGGTGTTGCTGGCGCGCTACAGCGGACAGTGGGACGTGGTGATGGGTTCGCCGGTGTCAGGGCGGACGACGAAGGAAGTGGAGGGCTTGATTGGCTTCTTCGTGAACACGCTGGTGGTGAGGACGGAGGCGTCGGGTGAGCTGACGTTCCGCGAGATGCTGGGGCGTGTGAAGGAGTCGGTGCTCGGGGCCTTCGGGCACCAGGAGGTGCCGTTCGAGAAGCTGGTGGAGGCGCTGCAGTCGAGCCGTGACTTGAGTCGCGCGCCCCTGGTCCAGATTGCCTTTGGCTTGAACGGGCCCGCTGAGTTGCCGGTGCTGCCGGAGCTGTCCTCGTCTGAGGTGACGTACGAGCCGGGCATGGCGAAGTTCGACCTCGCGCTGTCGGTGCGTGAGGACGCGGAGGACCTGACGGGCTTCTGGGAACTCAACACGGACCTGTTCGACGCGGCGACCGTGGAGCGCATGGCGGCCCACTTCCAGCAAGTGCTGGAGGCGGCGGTGGAGAATCCGGAGGCGAGGCTGAACGCGCTGCCGATGTCAGGGCATCGCGAAGTGCCGGTGAAGGTGCCGGTTGTTCGTCTCCAGGCTCGGCGGTTGGACCGGCTGGCTCCGGAGGTCGTGCCGGAGGGATTCATCGCTCCGCGGACGGCCATCGAGGAACTGGTGGCGGGAGTCTGGGCTCCACTGCTGGGAGTGAGGCACGTGGGGGCCGAAGACAACTTCTTCGAGCGGGGAGGGCACTCGCTGCTGGTGATGCAGGTGGCCTCGCGGCTGCGCGAGGTGTTGGGCCGAGAGGTGTCGGTGCGGACGCTCTTCGAGGCGCCCACTGTCGCCACGCTGGCCAGGAGCCTGGAGAGCGGTGGTACCGGACAAGGACGGCCAGCGCTGGTGCCCACGACTCGCACGGAGGCGCCGCCCCAGTCGTTCGCACAGCAGCGCCTGTGGTTTCTGGACCGGCTTGAGCCGAACAGCCCGCTCTACAACATTCCCCTCGCGATACGACTGACGGGGGCGCTGGACGTCGCGGCCCTGGAGCGCTCCTTCCACACGTTGGTCCGTCGCCACGAGTCCCTGCGGACGACCTTCGAGCAAGGCGACCAAGGGGCGGTGCAGCACATCCAGCCCTTCGCGCCAGTGGCGCTGCGAATGGTGGACCTGAGTGGCCTCGCCGTCGAGACCCGAGAGCAACAGGCACTCCGACTGGGGGGCGAGGAAGGACGGCGTCCGTTCGACCTGGGCACGGGCCCGCTGCTGCGAGTGACGCTGCTGAAACTGAGCGAGCAGGAGCACGTGTTGGTGCTGGTGCTGCACCACATCGTCGCGGACGGCTGGTCGATGGGAGTGCTCACGAAGGAGCTGGAGGCGCTCTACAGCGCGCAGGTGAAGGGCCGCGAAGCAACGCTGCCGGAGTTGCCGGTGCAGTACGCGGACTACGCGGTGTGGCAGCGGGAGTGGCTGAAGGGGGAGGTGCTGGAGGAGCAGTTGTCGTGGTGGAGGGCGAGGCTGGCGGGAGCCCCTGAGGTGTTGGAGGTGCCGACGGACCGGCCGAGGCCCGCGGTGCAGGGTTATCGCGGTGCGAGCGTGGCGGTGAGGCTGTCCTCGGAGCTGAGCGAGAAGCTGAAGCGCTTGAGTCGGCAGGAGGGCGTGACGCTGTACATGACGTTGCTGGCGGGCTTCCAGGTGCTGCTGGCGCGCTACAGCGGCCAGTGGGACGTGGTGGTGGGTTCGCCGGTGTCTGGGCGGACGACGAAGGAAGTGGAGGGCTTGATTGGCTTCTTCGTGAACACGCTGGTGGTGAGGACGGAGGCGTCGAGCGAGCTGACATTCCGGGAGATGCTGAGGCGTGTCCGGGACGCGGTCCTGGGCGCGCTCACGCACCAGGAGGTGCCGTTCGAGAAGCTGGTGGACGCGTTGCAGTTGTCTCGCGACTTGAGCCGCTCGCCGTTGGTGCAGGTGTCCTTCGCGCTCCAGAGTGCGCCGTCCGGAGACTTGTCGTTGCCGGGGCTCACGCAGCAGCCGATGGACCTGGGAACGAGGACCGCCAAGTTCGACCTCGCGTTGTCCATGGGAGAGGACGCGGAGGGACTGTCAGGCACCTGGGAGCTGAACACGGACCTGTACGACACGGCGACCGTGGAGCGCATGGCGACGCACTACCAGCGGTTGCTGGAGGCGGTCGTCGAGGTGCCGGAGGCGACCCTGCGTGCGCTGCCGATGCCTGGGCATCGTGAGGTGCAGGAGAAGGCTGTCGGTTCCCGCATCCAGTCACGCCAAGGCGAGCGCGTGATTCCGGAGCAGGGGTTGGAGGACTTCATCGCGCCCAGGACCGCGATGGAGGAGCTGGTGGCGGAGACCTGGGTCCCGCTGCTGGGCGTGAAGCGGTTGGGTGCGGAGGACAACTTCTTCGAACGGGGAGGGCACTCGCTGCTGGTGATGCAAGCCGCGTCGCGGCTGCGGGCGGCGTTGGGGCACGAGGTTCCGGTGCGCATGCTCTTCGAGGCACCCACGGTGTCCTCGTTGGCCACGAGTCTGTCCGTGTTGGCGCGGGGTGGGCTCGGGGTTCGGAGTCCGCCGCTGCTCCCCGCATCGCGGGTGGATGCACCACCCCTGTCTTTCGCGCAGCAGCGCTTGTGGTTCCTCGACCGGCTGGAGCCGAACAGCCCGCTCTACAACATCGCCCTGGCCGTGACGATGGAGGGCGTGCTCGACATTGGCGCGCTGGAGAAGGCGTTCCATGCGCTGGTTCACCGCCACGAGTCCCTGAGGACGACGGTCCGACAGGTTGCGCTCGGTGCGGTCCAGCACATCAGTCCTTCCATGGCGGTCCCGCTGCCCGTGGTGGACCTGCGCGGGCTGCCCGTGGAGGCCCGGGCGCATGAAGCCTTGAGGCTCGGGATGCAGGAGGAACGGCGTCCTTTCGACCTGGGCACGGGTCCGCTGCTGCGAGTGACGCTGCTGAAGCTGAGCGAGCAGGAGCATGTGCTGGTGCTGGTACTGCACCACATCGTGTCCGATGGTTGGTCGATGGGCGTGCTCACGAAGGAGCTGGAGGCGCTCTACACCGCCCATGCGAAGGGCGGGGACGCGGCGTTGCCGGAGTTGCCCGTGCAGTACGCGGACTACGCGGTGTGGCAGCGAGAGTGGCTGAAGGGGGAGGTGCTGGAGGAGCAGTTGTCGTGGTGGAGGGCGAGGTTGGAGGGCGCCCCCGAAGCGCTGGAGCTGCCGACCGACCGACCGAGGCCCGCGGTGCAGGGGCATCGTGGCGCGAGCGTGGCGGTGAGGCTGTCCTTCGAGCTGAGCGAGAAGCTGAAGCAGTTGAGCCGGCGGGAAGGTGTGACGCTGTACATGTCACTGCTGGCGGGCTTCCAGGTGCTGCTGGCGCGCTACAGCGGACAGTGGGACGTGGTGGTGGGTTCGCCGGTGTCTGGGCGGACGACGAAGGAAGTGGAGGGGCTGATTGGCTTCTTCGTGAACACGCTGGTGGTGAGGACGGAGGCGTCACGTGCGCTGACGTACCGGGAGCTGCTGGCCCAGGTCCGGGAGTCGGTGCTGGGCGCCTTCGCGCATCAGGAGGTGCCGTTCGAGAAGCTGGTGGACGCGTTGCAGTTGTCTCGCGACTTGAGCCGCTCGCCGTTGGTGCAGGTGTCCTTCGCGCTCCAGAGTGCGCCGTTCGGAGACCTGTCGTTGCCGGGGCTTGTGCTGCGTGCGCTGGACCTGGGGACGCAGGTGGCGAAGTTCGACCTCGCGTTGTCCGTGCGAGAGGACGCGGAGGGAATGGCGGGGTACTGGGTGTTCAACACGGACCTGTTCGACACGCAGACCGTGGAGCGCCTGGCCATCCACTACGAGCGCTTGCTGGAGTCCGCCGTGGCGATGCCCGAAGCGCGGCTGGATGCGCTCGGGATGCCTGGGCACATTGAAGTGCCGGAGAGGACTCCGTCCGCTCGCATCCACGCCCATCGCACGGAGCGGCAGGATTCCGAGCAGATGTCGGAGTCCTTCATCGCGCCCAGGACGGCGATGGAGGAGCGGGTGGCGGAGATCTGGGCTCCGTTGCTCGGCGTGAAGCGCGTTGGCGCGGAGGACAACTTCTTCGAGCGGGGAGGGCACTCGCTGCTGGTGATGCAGGTGGCCTCGCGGTTGCGCGAGCTGCTGGGCCGCGACGTGCCAGTGCGGGTGCTCTTCGAGGCACCCACGGTGTCCGCGCTGGCCTCTCGATTGGATGAACTCTTGAAGGACGGGCTCAGGACAGGTCGTCCAGAGTTGGTCCGCACGGAACGGACGGAGGCACTGCCTCAGTCCTTCGCGCAGCAGCGCTTGTGGTTCCTCGACCGGCTGGAGCCGGGTGGCTCGCTCTACAACATCGCGCTCGCGATGAAGCTGGAGGGCGTGCTCGACGTGAAGGCTCTGGAGCGTGCCTTCAATGAGCTGGTCCGTCGTCACGAGACCCTGAGGACGACCTTCCATCAGCATGCCCAGGGGGCCGTGCAGCGCATCCACGCCGCAGCATCCCTGCCGTTGTCCGTGGTGGACCTGAGTGGCCTCCCCGTCGAAACCCGAGAGCAAGAGGCCCTCCGACTGGGAGCCGAAGAAGGACGGCGTCCGTTCGACTTGAGCGCGGGCCCGCTGCTGCGAGTGGCGCTGCTGAAGCTGAGCGAGCAGGAGCACGTCCTGGTGCTGGTGCTGCACCACATCGTGTCCGATGGCTGGTCGACGTGGGTGCTCACGAAGGAATTGGAGACGCTCTACGGCGCCTACGTGAAGGGCGAGGCCGCGACGCTGCCGGAGTTGCCCGTGCAGTACGTGGACTACGCGGTGTGGCAGCGGGAGTGGCTGACGGGGGAGGTGCTGGAGGAGCAGTTGTCGTGGTGGAGGACGAAGCTGGCGGGAGTCCCCGAAGCGCTGGAGGTGCCCACGGACCGGCCGAGGCCGGCGGTGCAGGGGTACCAGGGCGCGAGCGTGGCGGTGAAGCTGTCCTCGGAGCTGAGCGAGAAGTTGAAGCAACTGAGCCTGCGGGAGGGCGTGACGCTGTACATGACGCTGCTGGCGGGCTTCCAGGTGCTGCTGGCGCGCTACAGCGGCCAGTGGGACGTGGTGGTGGGCTCGCCAGTGTCGGGGCGGACGACGAAGGCGGTGGAGGGGCTGATTGGCTTCTTCGTGAACACGCTGGTGGTGAGGACGGAATCGTCGGGTGAGATGACGTTCCGGGAGATGTTGGGGCGTGTGAAGGAGTCAGTGCTGGGGGCCTTTGGGCACCAGGAAGTGCCGTTCGAGAAGCTGGTGGAGGCCCTGAGCCTGAAGCGCGACATGAGTCGCGCGCCGTTGGTCCAGGTGGTGTTCCAGCTCTTGAACACGCCTTCGGGAGACCTGTCGTTGTCCGGTCTCACGCAACGCCCGTTGGACCTGGGTCTTCGCGCCGCCAAGGTCGACCTCGCGCTGGGATTGAGAGAGACCGCCAACGGTATCGAGGGAGGCCTCGAGTTCAGCAGCGACCTGTACGACGTCGCGACCATGGAGCACTTCGGAGAGCACCTGGAGCGCCTGCTGGAAGGCGCGGTGACCGAGCCGGGCCGGCGACTGCGAGACCTTCCGCTTCTGAGTGTGTCCTCACGGCAGTCGCTGCTGGCGCGGGGTGGCAGCGAAGCGCCCTTCGAGGGTGAGTGCCTGCACCGGTTGTTCGAGGCCCAGGTCGCGCGAACGCCCGAGGCCGTGGCGGTGGAGATGGAGGGGCAGACGCTGACCTACGCCCAGCTCGACCGGAGAGCCCACAAGTTGGCCACAGTGTTGCGCAAGTGGGGCGTGAGGCCCGACGTGGTGGTGGGCCTGTGCCTGGGGCCGAGCCTCGACTGGGTCGTGGCGATGCTCGCCATCCTCAAGGCGGGCGGCGCCTACCTGCCGATGGACCCTGAGCATCCACCGGAGCGCCTCGCGTACATGCTGGATGACGCGAAGGTCGCGCTGCTGGTGTCGCGCTCGGAAGAGGCGTCGCAACTCGCCTACTCGGGGGCCACCGTGTTGCTGGATGAAATCGGTGAGCTCGATGACCTGGTGGGCGGGGAATCGCTGGCGCCCGAAGTCACGGCGCGAAACCTCGCGTATGTCATCTACACGTCGGGGAGCACGGGGCGCCCGAAGGGGACGCTGCTGACGCACCGGGGAGCCGCGAATCTGGCTGAGTCCTTCCCCTCGGTGCTCGGTGGCCTTGGCCCGGGCGACAGGACGTTGATGTTCGCGACGGTGAGCTTCGATGCCTCCGTGGCGGAGGTCTTCCCCGCACTGCTGAACGGGGCGACGCTGGTCCTGGCGCGGCGCGCGCAGATGGCACCTGGAAGGCCATTGACGGAGTTGCTCGCGCGCGAGCGAATCTCCGTGGCGACCCTGCCGCCGTCGGTCCTGGCGATGATGCCGGTGGTCGAGCTTCCCAGGCTTCGAGTCCTGCTCTCCGCCGGCGAGTCCTGCACCGCGGAACTGGTGGCACGGTGGAGCCCGGGGCGACGTTTCATCAATGGCTATGGCCCGACGGAAGGAACGGTGGCCGCGACCTGGGGCGAGTGCTTCCCGGGAACACGTCCCACGATTGGCAGGCCGTTGCGCAACGTGGTGGTGCGGGTGATGGATGACGCGGGCAATCTGGCTCCCACGGGAGTCTGGGGCGAGCTGTACCTCGGTGGCGTGGGACTGGCGCGAGGGTACCTGGGGCGTCCGGACCTGACGGCCGAGCGCTTCGTCCCGGACCCGTATGGTGAAGGGGGACGGCTATATCGAACGGGTGACGTGGTGCGGCTGCTCGAAGACGGAAGGTTCGAGTACCTGCGCCGTGCCGATGCCCAGGTGAAGGTGCGCGGTGTGCGCGTCGAGCCCGCGGAGGCGAGTGCCGCGCTCGCGGCGCATCCGGAGGTCCGCTCCGCCGTGGTCATGGGCCGGGAAGACACGCCGGGAGACATGCGGCTGGTGGCGTATGTGGTGCCGACGGAGGAGGCCACGTTGACGGCCGATGTGCTGCGCGCGTGGTTGAAGCGCTCGTTGCCGGAGCCGTGGATTCCGTCGGTGTTCGTGGTGCTGCGCGAGTTGCCGCTCACACCGAATGGGAAGGTGGACTGGAAGGTGCTGCCCTCGCCAGAGGCGCACCGGCCAGAGCTGAGCGGTGGCTACGTCGAGCCTCAAGAAGGCCTGGAGCAGGTGATCGCCCAACTGGTGGCGGAGGTGCTGAAGCTGGACCGCGTGGGCGCGGACGACAACTTCTTCGACCTGGGCGGCAACTCACTCCTGCTCCAGATGTTGCAGATGAAGCTGGAGGAGCGACTGGGGCGCAAGGTGCCGTTGGTGTCGCTGCTCCAGTTCCCCACCGTGCGCACGCTCGCTGCTCAGTTGGGGCCCGCCCCGGAGCCGGAGGCGCCTCGCCAGCCCGCGACTTCCGGAGACAGGCGTGAGGGCCTCCAGCGATTGGCACAGCAGCGGCGGCGGCGACCGGGCTCGGATTAACGCAGCAAGCGCGCCAACTTCGCTCCGAGCACCTCGACATGGGGTGCTTGCAGCATCGTGTGGTGGTCGCCAGGGACGACCTCCACGCGCGCCGCCGCGCCCAGGTCCAACCAGCCGAGTTCCGGGTGAGGTGGGAAGCCGGGAGGTGGCTGTTGGGCGCGGAAGTATTGGAACTCGCCCCCGCTCCAGCGCGGCGGCACGTAGAGACTCAATGCCCGCGTGTTCGCGCGCAGCACGTCCAGTTGTCTGCGGGCCGCTTCGAATTCCGAGAAGGGGGGCTCGATACCGTCCCGCGCCGCTTCCTCCTGGAGCAGGCGGAACTGCTCTTCGACGGACAAGTCCTTCGGCCACTCGGTGGAAGGTGTGAACGTCTTCCCCGCGCGGAAGGTCAGCAGCGAGACCTGGTCCGCGAGCTCCGCGGAGACGTGCCCAGGTGGCGGCGTGTCCAGGAGCGCGCACAGGGGCACGCTCTCGCCTTCAGCCGACAGTCGGCGCGCCATCTCGTAGGCGATGGTTCCACCCAGGGATGCACCCACGAGCAGATAGGGACCTCGGGGCCGTACGGTGCGAAGCGCCGTGAGGTAGTGCTCCGCCATCTGCTCCACGGTGGTGTGGCACGAGGTGCCCGAGTTGAGTCCCGCCGACTCGAAGCCGTACATGGGCCGCTCGGGAGCGAGGTGTCTCGCCAGCTCACGGTAGAAGAGCACCTGTCCACCGGCTGCATGCACGAAGAAGACAGGCACCCCGTAAGTTCCCTCCTGGAGTCGCACGAGGCAACTGGGGGCCGTGGGCGCGGCGTCGCGAGCACCTTCTCCAATGCGCGCGGCGAGTCGCGCGATGGTGGGAGATTCCAGCACGGCCTTCAGTGGAAGCCGCGCTCCAAGTCGGTCCTCGATACGGGCACTCAATCGCAAGGCGAGGAGGGAGTCGCCACCCAGCGCGAAGAAGTCGTCATGGATGCCGATGTTCTCCAGGTGGAACGTGAGCCGGAAGCACTCGAGCAACACCTGCTCCGTGGCATCGCGAGGCGCCGAGGCGCGCGGGCCCTCGTCGCGACCCATGGCGGGCCGCACTTCTTCGCGGGCTTCCACGGCACGAGTGGTCGAGGGCGCCGTGGGAGCCGTGGCGGGCTCAATCCAGTGTCGCTCCCGGTCGAAGCTGTAGCCCGGCAGTGGGACGCGTCGGCGCCGCTCTCCGGCGCGGAAGCGCTCCCAGTCGATGGTGATGCCCGCGAGCCAGGCCTCTCCGAGTGACGCGAGTGGATGCGGGGGCTGCTCGGCGGAGGCGGACGCCAACGTGGAGAGGACGGGCTGCGAGGTGCGGGTCGGATGTCGCCGCGCGAGCGAAGACAGCGCCGTGCCCGGGCCAACTTCGATGAAGGCGCGGTCTCCCGTGGAGAGCAGCAGGTGAAGTCCGTCGGAGAAGCGGACTGTCTCGCGCAGATGGCGGCACCAGTACAGTGGGTCCGCTGCTTCGCGCTCGCCGAGCCAGCGCCCGGTGACGCTCGACACCACGGGCAACTTGGGGGCACGGGGGGAGAAGCGGGAGACCACGCGTGCGAAGTCCGCCAGATGTGGTTCGAGCATCACCGAGTGCGCCGCGCGACTCATACGCAGTCTCCGCGTCTCGACGCCTCGCGTGGCGAGCGCGGTCTCCAGGGCATCGAGCGCCTCCAGCGGGCCCGAGAGGACGCAGTCGGAGGGTGTGTTGATGGCCGCCACGGACAGCAGGGGATTCAGCAGGGGCTCCACCTGGGCCAGCGGCGCGAGGACCGCCGTCATCCCGCCAGGAGGGAGCCGCTCCATGATTCTGCCGCGCGCGGCGACCAGCTCCAACGCCTCTTCGAGCGTGAAGACTCCGGCCAGACAGGCCGCGACGTACTCGCCCAGGGAATGGCCGAACAGCGCCTCGGGCTGGACACCCCGGGACAGCCAGAGCTGCGCCAGCGCCCAGTCACAGGTGAACAGCGCCGCCTGGGTCCACACCGGACGTGCCAGCTCACGAGCCGCAGTGTCGTAGCGCTCCGGGGGCGCGAACATCACCTCGCGCAGGTCACCACCGAGCGGGGCACGCAGCAATGCGGCACATCGGTCCACGGCTTCGCGGAACGCGGGCTCACCGAGCAGCTCCGCGCCCATGTTCACTCGCTGCGTGCCTCCGCCCGGGAACAGGAAGACGGCGCTTCTTCGCTCTGCTTCATCGAAGGCGGTGCGAGGTCGAAGTGGGTCGCCCTGGTGCCTCAAGCGCGCGGAGGTCTCCGAGAGCGTGCTCGCGGTGACGAAGCGTCGCCAGCCGAAGCGATTGCGTCCGACTTGAAGGGTGTGGGCCACGTCCGCGAGCGCGGCCTGGGTGTGGCCCAGGTGCTCGGACAGCTCCGTGGTCATCCGCTCCAGCGCGGTCTCGGACCTGGCCGACAGCAACACCAGTTGTTCTTCCGCACGAGGCGGGTCGCTCGCCGGAGTGGGGGCCTCTTCGAGCACGACGTGTACGTTGGTGCCGCCCATGCCGAACGAACTCACCCCCGCGCGTCGAGGGCCCGCGCTGTTCCAGGGACGAGGCTCGGCCACGACGTAGAAGGGACTGCCCGCCAGCTCCAACAGGGGATTGGGCTGACGGAAGTGGACGGTGGGCGGAAGCTGTCGGTGTTCCAGCGCCAGCACCGCCTTGATGAGTCCGGACACTCCGGCCGCCGCGTCGAGATGGCCCAGGTTGCTCTTCACCGAGCCCAGGCCGATGGTGCCGGGGGCCACGCCTTGGAAGACCTGCTTGAGCGCGGTGACCTCGACAGGGTCTCCCAGCGGCGTGCCCGTGCCGTGGGCTTCGATGAAGGAGATGGAGCGGGGTTCGACTCCGGCCAGGGCCAGCGCATCGCTGATGGCGGCGACCTGCCCGGAGACGGACGGCGCGGTGAAGCCCGCCTTGCTGCTGCCATCGTTGTTGGCGGCGGAGCCGAGGATGACCGCGCGAATCGGGTCTCCATCCGCGAGCGCGTCCTCCAGTCGCTTGAGGAGCACCACGCCGACACCGTTGCCCGGCACGGTGCCCGCCGCCTGGGAGTCGAAGGCGCGGCAGTGTCCATCAGGTGAGGAGATGCCTCCCTCCTGCGTGGGGTAGGCGACGAGCTGAGGAGAGCGCACGGCCGCGCCTCCCGCGAGCGCGAGGTTGCACTCCCCCGCGAGCAGAGCCTGACAGGCGAGGTGCACCGCGGTCAGCGATGTGGAGCACGCCGTCTGCACCGTCATCGCGGGCCCGGTGAGGTTCAGCTTGTACGCCACGCGCGTCGCCAGGAAGTCGCTGTGCGTCCCGAGGATGCTCTCCGTCCAGTCGCTGGAGCGCCGCTCCATGCTCGGCAAGACGTTCGTCAGGAGATAGGTGCTGAGCGAAGCGCCGCCATAGATGCCCACGTGCAGCGGCCGGGACCGCGCGGCATAGCCCGCGGACTCGAGCGCCCCCCAACAGCACTCCATGAAGAGGCGTTGCTGGGGGTCGAGTTGCTCGGCCTCGCGAGGGGAGTAGCCGAAGAAGCGCGCGTCGAAGAGGTCGGCATCCGCGATGACACCCGCCGCCGCGACCCAACCTTCGTCCGAGGGAAGTCCGGCCTTCGCGCGCTGCTCGGCATCCAGCACCGTGACGGATTCAACGCCCGAGATGAGGTTGGACCAGAAGCGCCGTGCGTCCGAAGCGCCCGGAAAGCGCAGCGACAGCCCGACGATGGCGATAGCCGTCGGGCCGGGCGGCTCATGAGACACGTTCTCACCCATCCCCGGACTAGAGCATGGCTGGATGCGCGAGTTGAACGTGGATGGCCTCGTACGCTGATAAAACTGATTTAAGCTGGAATAACAGTCGCTGCGGAGGGTCCGCCATGAGTGCGCCCGAGGTGAAGCGAGAGGTAGTGAAGGTGCGTGGCCTGCCCCCGTTGGTGCCCGTGCCGAGGGACTCGCCTCCGCCGTTGTCCTTCGCCCAGCAGCGCCTGTGGTTCCTCGCGCAGGTGGACGCGGGTGGCTACTCCTACAACGTGCCCTTCTTCGCGCGACTGAAGGGACGGCTCGACGTGGTGGCGCTCGAGCGCGCCCTGTCGGCGCTGGTGATGCGGCATGAAGTCCTGCGCACCACGTTTGGTGAAGAGGCGGGGCGGCCGGTGCAGCGCATCGCGCCCGACGCCGCGGTGACGTTGCTCGTGGAGCCCGTGGCAGGAGAGGACGAGGTCCTGCGCCACGCCGAGGCAGAGGCGCGTCGCCCGTTCGACCTGAGCGCCGGGCCGATGCTGCGCGCGCGGTTGTTGAGGGTGAGCGAAGACGAGCACGTGCTGATGTTGATGCTCCATCACGTCTCGTGTGACGGCTGGTCCATGGGGGTGATGGAGCGCGAGCTGCGAGAGCTGTATGGCGCCTTCACCGAGGGCCGCGCGCCGACGTTGCCCGGGTTGCCGGTGCAGTACGCGGACTATGCGCTGTGGCAGCGCGAGTGGCTGAAGGGGGAAGTGCTGGAGTCGCAGCTCGCGTGGTGGAAGGCGCTGCTGTCGGGAGCCTCGCCCGCGCTGGAGCTGCCCGTGGACCGGCCGAGGCCGCCGGTGCAGACGTTTCAGGGGGCCACTGTGGTGATGCCCCTCTCGCCGTCGCTCTCGCAAGCGGTGAAGACGCGAGGCCGCGCCGAGGGTGTGACGCCGTTCATGCTGTTGCTGGCGGGCTTCCAGGTGTTGCTGTCCCGGTACAGCGGCCAACGGGACGTGGTGGTGGGGATGCCCATCTCCGGGCGGAACCGACGCGAGCTGGAGAGCCTCATCGGCTTCTTCGTCAACACGCTCGCGCCGAGGCTGGACGTGGATGGGGAGGAGTCATTCCGGGCGATGCTCGGACGGGTGCGTCGGATGTGTCTGGGGGCCTACGCGAATCAGGACGTCCCGTTCGAGACGGTGGTCGAGGCGATGCGGCCGGTTCGGGACTTGAGTCGCTCACCGTTGTTCCAGGTGATGTTCGTCATCGAGGGACCGCGCGCCCTGCCGTCCCTGCCCGGGCTCACGGCGAGCCAGGTGGTCTTCGACTCCGGCATGGCGAAGTTCGACCTCACGTTCTTCCTGCGAGAGTCGGCCGAGGGCTGGGTCGGCATCTGGGAGTACAACAAGGCGCTGTTCGACGAGGCGACCCTGCGGCGGATGGCGGGTCACTACGTCACGTTGATGGAGGGACTCCTCGCGGACCCGGGGCGACGCGTCGGCGATGTGTCGTTGCTGGACGATGCGGAGCGGCGGGCGTTGCTGCGTGAGTGGAGTGGACGCGCGGATTCGAGCGCCGTGCCCGGCTTGATGCACGCGTGGGTCGAGGCGCAGGTGATGCGCTCGCCCGACGCGGTGGCCGTGACGGACGGACAGTCGTCGCTGACGTACGCGAGCCTGGAGCGGCGTGCGAATCAGCTCGCGCATCACCTGCTGGCGTTGGGCGTACGGCCCGGAGGCACGGTGGGCCTGTGCCTGGAGCGGGCCTCCCTGGAGATGCCGGTGGCGGTGTTGGCGACGCTGAAGGCCGGCGCGGCCTTCCTCCCGTTGGACCCGAGCTATCCGTCGCAGCGCCTGGAGCAGATGTTGGAGGACACCGGGGCGCCCGTGGTGCTGGTGCAAGGTGCGCTGGAGCGCGCGTTGCCCGAGCGCACGGGGACACGTCGCGTCCGGTTGGAAGAGGAGTCGGGACGGATCGAGGCGAGGCCCGTGCATGCTCCAGCCGTTCCGCTCTCACCGGAGACTCCCTGTTACTTCGTCTACACGTCGGGGAGCACGGGGCGGCCCAAGGGCATCCTCATGTCCCATCGCGCGGTGGGGAACATGCTGCGCTGGTTGCTCGCGCGCACCGTGGACGCGGGAGCGACGACGCTCCAGTTCGCCTCGCTGAACTTCGATGTGTCGTTCCAGGAGTTGTTCGGGACGTGGTGCCTGGGAGGCACCGTGCTGCTCGTGGGGGAGGAGGAGCGAAGGGACCCCGTGGCCTTGCTGCGACGAATGGTGACGCACGGCGTGGGGCGGTTGTACCTGCCCTTCGTGGCGCTCCAGGCGTTGTGCGAGGTGGCGCAACACGAGACCGTGCTGCCGCCGCTGCGCGAAGTGGTGACGGCGGGTGAGCAACTGCAGGTGACTCCCGCGCTGGTGTCCTTCTTCGAGCGGCTGCCGGGGTGCGTGCTGGAGAATCAGTACGGCCCTTCGGAGGCCCACGTCGTCACGGCCTGGAGGGCGCATGGACCGCCCGCGACGTGGCCCGCGCTGCCTCCGGTAGGCGTGCCCATCTCGAACGTGAAGGTGTACGTGCTCGACGAGCGGGGGGCTCCGAGTCCCGTGAGTGTGGTGGGAGAGGTGTACGTCGGGGGCGCGAGTCTCGCGCACGGTTACTGGGAGCGGGCGGAGCTGACGGCGGACCGGTTCATTCCGGATGCGCTGAGTGACGAGCCGGGCGCGAGGCTGTACCGCACGGGGGACAAGGCGCGGTGGTTGGGGGACGGGAATCTGGAGTTCCTGGGGCGGGTGGACGGGCAGGTGAAGGTGCGCGGCTTCCGAGTGGAGCTGGGCGAGGTGGAGGTGGCGCTGAAGGCGCTGCCGGGGGTGAAGGACGCGGTGGTGGTGGTGCGGCAGGAGGAGGGTGGGGAGAAGCGACTGGTGGGCTACGTGGTGCACGCGGAGCCGTGGGACGCGGAGGCGTTGAGGTCGCGACTGGAGCAACGGCTGCCGGAGTACCTGGTGCCGAGTGTCCTGGTGCGCCTGGAGGCCCTGCCGCTGGCTCCCACGGGCAAGGTGGACCGCAAGGCGCTGCCCGCACCGGGACGGCATCAGCTCGCGTCACGAAGGGCGCACGAAGGTCCGCGCGACGAGCTGGAGCGGATGCTGGTGCGCGTGTGGGAAGAGGTGCTGGGCGTGAGCCCCGTGGGGGTGACAGAGGACTTCTTCGCGCTGGGCGGCCACTCGCTGATGGCCATTCGATTGCTCGCACGCATCCGGGGCGCGGTGGGCAGGGTGCTGCCGGTGGCAACGCTCTTCCATCGCGCGACGGTGGAACATGTCGCGTCCGTGTTGCGTCGGGAGTCCGCGATGTCCGCTTGGAGTCCGCTGGTGCGACTCCAGGAAGGGCAGGGACAGCGCCCCTTCTTCTGTGTGCACGCGGTGGGCGGAACGGTCCTGAGTTACGCGGAGCTGGCGAAGTCGTTGGGGCCCGAGCAGCCGTTCTTCGGGCTCCAGTCGCGGGGGCTGGAGGGAGATGTGCCTCCGTGCGAGCTCATCCCGGAGATGGCGAGCCTCTATCTCTCATCGATGAGGGAGGTGCAGCCACGCGGGCCGTATCGGCTCGGAGGTTGGTCGATGGGGGCCAGCATCGCGTGGGAGATGGCGCACCAGCTCCAACAGCAAGGCGAGCGGACAGAGGTGCTCGCGCTCATCGACGGCTTCGTGCGTCCGTTCGATGGAGAGGGCGCGGCGCCTGGGCACGATGAGGCCCGGCGTTTCGGCGCGATGTTCTACACGGACCTGATGCGCGCGGCGGGGAACGCTGTCGCGATGACCGACGAGGAACTCGCCCGAGAGGACCCCGAGACGCTGATGCGCACCCTGGCGGCGGCGAACCCGAGCGGAGTCCAGTCACTCGAAGCCCTGCGCCGGGTCTTCGAGGTGAACCTCCTGGCGGCGTGGAGCTACGTGCCGCCTCCCTACTCGGGGCCTGTCATCTCCATCGAGGCCACGGGCACCACGCGTGTGCACGGCTGGGAGCAGGTGGCGACGGGCGAACTCACCGTCCACGCGATTCCGGGTGACCACTACTCCATCTTGCGCGGCCCCGACGTGACACGGCTGGCGTCACTGCTGCGTGAGCACCTTGGGCGGGCTCGGGGCCTGACGACGCTGTGAGGATGGCGGCACCCCGGAACTGCATCCCAGGCTCGAATGGCACGCCGCTGGATGCTCGAAGCAACCCCAGACTGCTCAGTACCGGCGGACGCTCGGCTCCGGGCCGGAGCCTCGGATGCGCCAGACGGTGAGGCGCTGCGAGTTGGTGTGGCTCACCACCATGCCGTCCTGCTGCATCTGCTCCAGCAGGCGGTTCGTCTTCAGGCGGTCCAGGCCCACGGCCTTCGCCAGCACGTCACCGGGCAGGCCGGTGATGTTGCGGCGCAGCTCGTTGACGATGGCCTTCTTGAACTCGTTCTTCTGCAGGCCGTCCAGGTCCTGCGTCTTCCACGCCTGGAGGACGCCCGCGGTGATGAGCACCAGCGTCAGCACCGCCACCAGCGGGTAGATGATGTGACTGTTCTGCTCCAGAATCTCGAAGTACTTCGGAGACATGGAGGAGACAGGACGGGTGTAGTCCGGAACTATCTGCGCGAGCAGGCCGGAGTGCTGCAAGGACAATGCGGGAAAGGTCGCCACGGCTCCCCAACTCTAGGGGGAGCCGCGCCTGCCCCGCAACTCGCACGCCGCGTCAGATGACGCCCATGGCCTCGGAGGCGCCCTCGGCGAACAGCGTCGTGTCCGCCTTGGCCAACAACGTGGCGAGCCCCTCTCGCGACTGGGCGCTGATGGCCACCCCGCCCCGCGAGCGCAGCAGCGCCTCCACTTCCTCCGCCGGCATCAGGTCCGCCTTGTTCCAGACCATCAACCGGGGCTTCTCCATCAAATCCAGCGACGAGAGGATCTTCTCCACCGCCTCCACCTGTTCGTCCCGCGCCGGGTCCGCCGCGTCCACCACGTGCAGCAGCAGCGTCGCGTCGTACAGCTCTTCCAGCGTGGCGCGGAAGGCCGCCACCAGGTCCTTGGGCAGGTCCCTGATGAAGCCCACCGTGTCGGTGATGATGACCTCGCGCTCCTGAGGGAAGCGCAGCCGGCGGCTCGTCGGGTCCAGCGTGGCGAACAGCTTGTTCTCCGCCAGCACCTGCGCGTTGGTAATCGCGTTGAGCAGCGTGGACTTGCCCGCGTTGGTGTAGCCGACGATGGAGATGACGGGCAGCTCGCGCCGGTTGCGCTGTGCACGCCGCACGCTGCGCTCCTTCCCAATCGCGTCGATGCGCTTCTCCAGATGCGTGATTCGCTCGCGCACCCGGCGTCGGTCGATTTCGAGCTTCGTCTCGCCAGGGCCTCGTCCGCCGATTCCACCCGCGAGCCGGCTGAGCGAGTCGTCGCTCTGCACCAGCCGGGGCAGCCGGTACTTCAGCTGCGCCAGCTCCACCTGGAGCTTGCCCTCCGCGCTCTGTGCCCGCTGCGCGAAGATGTCGAGGATGAGCTGCGTGCGGTCCAGAATCTTGAGGCTGGTGGCCTCGCCGATGTGGCGCCCCTGCGAGGGGGTGAGGTCCTTGTCGAAGATGAGCAGGTCCACCATGGACTGCATGGAGCGCAGGTTGAGGTCTTCCAACTTGCCCCGGCCGATGAGGTAGCGAGGGTCCGCCTCGCGCTTCACCTGGAGCACGCTGTCGACGACCTCCACCCCCGCGGTGCGGGCCAGCTCGCGCAGCTCCGCGAGGCTCGCTTCCGCCCGCCCCCGGTTTCCGTCCAGGCACACCGCGACGAGGATGGCCTTCTCCCTCCCGCCCACCGCGCGCGCCGCCGCCTTGCGGCTGAACTCCTCCTCCAGCGCGCCCAGCGTGTCCGTCAGGTCCGGCTGCTCGCCGTGTACGGAGGGCAGGGTGGAGACGTGCCAGAACTCGCCGGTGCCGTTCTCCGGCACCAGATAGGCGTAGTGCAGCACGCCCGGCAGGCCCTCCTGGCCCACGCCCACGGCGGCCACGCAGTCCAGGCGCAGGAGCGCGAGGTCCGTCAGGTCGTCCTTGGTGAGCGGCTCGCTCTTGAGGTGCGTGTGCACCAGCCGCAGGCCACGCAGACGCACCTGGCCCGCGCGGGCACGGCCAATGTCGGGCAACTCGAGCTTGTGGGCGTTGCCCACCACCACGTGCTCGATTTCACCCTTGCGGTTGATGAGCACGCCCACCTGGCGGTTCGTCTCGTGGGACAGCTCGGTGAGGTGGCGGGCGAGCTCGGGCGACACGATTTCGTGTGGAGACACGCGCCGGCGGAAGGTGTTGCGCAGCCGGTGTTGCTCGTTCGCCTTGAGGCCCAGGGTGTTGCCGAAGATTTCCTTCAAACGCTTGCTCCTCTGACGAGGACCGGCCGTCCTCGTCCTTCCCGGCACTGTATACGGCGCCGCGTCCGGGTGGCTGACACCGCCGTTGCCGGCCGGATTGCCGGAACCGTAGTGAACACACGGCCCTTGCGCGCTGTTTCCATTTCCGTCCTAGGCTGCCGTGCGTGAGTCACTCGGGACGTAACGCCCTGCTCGCCGCGAAGCGCGTGGTCGTGAAGATCGGCACCAACGCCCTCACCCATGCCACCGGCCGCTTCAACCGCGAGCACTTCGTGGCGCTGGGCAGGGATTTGCTGTGGGCGGCCCAGGGCCGCGAGCTGGTGGTGGTGTCCAGCGGCGCCATCGCCCTGGGCGTGGAGCGACTGGGCCTGTCCGCTCGGCCAAGGGACATCCCAGGCAAGCAGGCGTGCGCCGCGGTGGGACAGAGCCGGCTCATGCAGGCCTACGAGGACGTCTTCGGGGGGCAGGGGCAGGTGGTGGCGCAGGTGCTCCTCACCCACGAGGACATGCGCGACAGGCGGCGCTACCTCAACGTGAAGCACACGCTGGAGCGCCTGTTGTCCGCCAGTGTGGTGCCCGTCATCAACGAGAACGACACCGTCTCCGTGGATGAGCTGAAGTTCGGCGACAACGACACGCTCGCGGGGCTGGTCGCGGGCGTGGTGGAGGCCGATGCCCTCGTCCTCCTCTCCGACGTGGATGGCCTGCACACCGCCGACCCGCGACGGGACGCGGGGGCCCGCCTGCTGGAGACGGTGGAGGCGGTGACTCCCGAGGTCCTGGCACTCGCCGGAGGCACCTCCAGCGGCGTGGGCACGGGCGGCATGGCGACCAAGGTCCGCGCCGTCGCGAGCGCCGCGGAGCAGGGCATCCGGGGCGTCATCACCTCCGGCTCCGTGCCCGGTCGCCTGCGCGCCGTGCTGGAGGGCGAGCCCGTGGGCACCCTCTTCGAACCCACGGGAGCGCGCCGGGGTTCGCGTGCCGCGTGGATTGCCCATGCGCTGCGCCCGCTGGGCACACTCACCGTGGATGCCGGGGCACGCGAGGCCATCGTCCAGGGCAAGCGCAGCCTGCTGCCCAGCGGGGTGCGCGGCGTGGAGGGGGACTTCGACCGGGGCGACCCGGTGGATCTGGCGGACGAGTCGGGAGCGGTGTTCGCGCGGGGCCTCGCCTCGTACGACGCCCAGGAGCTGAGGCGCATCGCCGGACGGCGGACGTCCGACATCGAGTCGGTGCTGGGCTACCGCTACCTGGACGAAGCCGTGCACCGCGACGACCTGGCGGTGCTCTAGCGCTGGACGGGAGGGACGCGGGTCAGATGGAGCAGGCGGAGGAGCCGTTGCCGCCATCCGTGCCCAGCTGCATCAGCGCGCGGAACTCCGGAGAGTCCACCTTCATCAGGAGCAGTGACACTTCCAGCTCCCCGGGCACGCGGCCGAGCTGCAGCTTGCGCTGCTGCCCGTGGAGGAGCGCGAGCTCGGAGTGGCCCTTGGCTTCCGGCAGGAGCAGGTCCAACTGGAGGAGGAACGATTCGCCGTCCGCGCGGGGCATCAGCACCAGCCGGTAGTCGGCGAGCGGGGCTCCGGGACGGCGGCGCTCGGCGCGCAGCGTGCGACCCGTCTCTCCCAGGAGCTTGGGCTGGGCCACCAGTCGGCCTTCGCGCCAGACTTCCACGGCGAAGTAGAGAGGCTCGGCTCCAGCGGACGAAGGCATCACCCCACAGGCCAGCCCCAACAGCAGTGCCAGCCCGGCAACCACGTTACGGAAGGTGCGGTACATGGTGAGGTCCCTTCTGAAGCTGGCGCAGGAATATCCCAAGTCGCGCCCGTAGTGCGAGCCCTCCTTGGGAGGTCTTCGGGTTCCTACCCGAATGACAAATATCGCACAGATGAATACCTGCTTGCCTGTTCAGTCAAGGCCAGCTAACTGCCTGCCCCCCTCGCTGACCGGGCCGCTGTTTCCCACTGTCACGTACCCCTTCCTTGACCCCCCGGGGTCCGCCCGGCATCGTCGCCGATCTTCCCGAATGGACCGCACCGAACGCATCCTCGACCTCGTAGCCCTCTTGCTCGACGCCCGCGAGCCCATCTCATGGGCGGAGCTGCGCGAGCACTTCCCCGCTGACTACGGAGGTTCGGACGACGCCGCCGAGCGCAAGTTCGAGCGCGACAAGGCGGAGCTGGTGGAACTGGGCTTTCCGCTCACCTACGTCCAGGGCGATGACGAGCGCCGCGATGGCTACATCGTGGACCGTGACGCCTACTACCTGCCGGAGGCGGACCTGACGAAGGAGGAGCTGGCCGTGCTCTACGCCGCCGGCTCCGCGGCGCTCGCGTCCGGCGTCTTCCCCGGCAGGGATGACCTGGCGCACGCGCTGCGCAAGATTGGCTTCTTCGCGGGCGAGTCGCTGCCCACGCCCAGGGTCCGCATGGAACTGGGCGCCACCCAGGCGGGACAGGAGAAGGAGGTCTCCGCCCGCCTCGAGCAGCTCTGGGACGCCTGCGCCTCGCGCAAGTGGGTGGAGATGTCCTACGCCAGCCCCAAGCACCCGGGCACCACGCAGCGCAAGGTGGACCCCTACGGGCTCGCGTTGCGGCGGGGCGTCTGGACGCTCGTGGGCCACTGCCACCTGCGCGGCGGCCTGCGCACGTTCCATGTCCACCGCGTGCGCGAGCTGAAGGCGAACACCGCGCGTCCTCGCACGCCGGACTTCCAGGTGCCGGAGGACTTCTCGCTCGACAACCACGTGGCGTACTTCCCGTGGCAGCACCGCTTCCACGAGCCGCTGGAGGTCGTGCTGCGGCTGTCGGGTGCGCTGGCGTCGCGCGCCTCGGGCTTGTTCCCGGGCGCGGTGCTGGAGCCGGTGGCGGAGGGCGGTGTCACGCTCGCGCGGCTGAAGGTGAGCTTCCTGGATGGGCTCACGCGCTTCTGCCTCTCGCTGGGGGCGGACTGTGTCGTGGAGGGGCCGGAGAGTGCCCGGTCGCGGCTGCGGGAGATGGCCGCGCGCGTCGCCAACCGTCACGCGGACGCGCTGGAAGACAAGGTGAGCGCATGAGCAACGTCCACGAGCGGCTCCGCCGCCTGCTGTTCCTCGTCCCGTATGTGTCCAAGCACCCCGGCGTCACGGTGGAGGCGCTCGCGCGAGCCCTCAACATCAGCCGCGAGGACCTGCTGGAGGAGCTGGACCTGCTCACGTGCGTGGGCCGGCCACCCTTCAACCCGGACGACTACATCGACATCTACGTGGACAATGACCGCGTCTACGTGGACCTGGACCAGCGCCTGTTCGCGCCGCCCCGGCTGACCGCGGGAGAGGCCGCCGCGCTGGCCGCCTCGGCGGAGCTGTTGCGCCCGGCCTCCGGCGACGCGCTCCAGAGCGCCCTCCAGAAGCTGGAGCATGTGCTCCCACCCCAGGTGCGTGAGCGCTACCGGGAGATGTACCGGAAGATTGACGCCTCCACGGAGGCGCCCGAAGCGCTGGGGCCGCTCACCCGCGCCATTCTCGAAAGACGAGAAGTCACGTTCGGTTATGCCAGCCCGGGCCGGGCCGCCGAGCCGCGCCGGGTGCGTCCGTATGAGCTGCTCAGCCACCGGGGACAGTGGTATCTCCAGGGCTTCTGCCACACCCGGCAGGACGCTCGCCTGTTCCGGCTGGACCGGATGGAAGACCTCACCGTTACTGAAACGCCATTTCTCCCCCCGCCCGACGCCCGGGCGGACGTTCCCAACCCGGCCCGGAGCAGCTCCGAGGCGTCCGTGCGCGTGCGGTTCTCGCCCGTGGCGGCGCCCTATGTGAAGGAGCGCTTCGGCCAGGACGCTCGCCCGCTGGCCGATGGGGGCGTGGAAGTCCTCGTGGCCGGTGATAGCGAGCGCTGGCTCACGCAGTGGGTGCTGTCGTTTGGCGGCGAGGCGGAGGTGATGGAACCGGTCTCCGCGCGAGCGGCCGTTGCCCGAGCGGCGCGTGCCTCGATAGGATTGTAGGGCCCCCATGCCTTTCCAGCTGACGATCTCCGAGGGAAAAGACGCCGGCAAGGAGTTCGTCTTCGACCAGGACTCCGTGCTCATCGGTCGTACGTCCGAATGTGACGTCGTGCTGTACGACCCGGGCGTGTCCCGCAAACATTGCCGCCTGTTCCTCGATGGCGACGCCTACAGCGTCGAGGACCAGGGCAGCGCCAACGGCACCTTGCTCAACGGCACCGCGGTGCAGACGCAGGCCCTGGAGGACGGCGACAAGCTGACCCTGGGGCCGGTGACGTTCGTCTTCGCCCTGATGACGGATGAGCCCTCCACCGGCGAGGAGGAAGTGCCCGCGGGGGCGGAGGACGGCGCGAACAGCACCCGCATCGTCTCCGTGGACGCGCTGAAGCGTCAGCGCAACAAGGGCGTGGCCCTGGCTCCCGAGGGCGCGGACGAGGAGGCCCTGGAGGAGATGCGCCAGGGCGCCACGCGCAACAACCTGAGAGCGCTGCGGCCCGCGGGGCAGAGTGGTGCACGCGCGGCGCTGGCCGCGTCGTCGGAGCCCGCGGCCATCGAGAAGGCACCCTCGTCGGCCCCCGTGCCTCGCCGTCCTCCTGCGACCTCCGCGCCCGTGCGCGCGCGGCCGTCCTCCAATGCCGGTGCGGGCAGCGGCCTGTCCGCCGCCGAGCGCGCCCGCATCCGCCGTGAGTCTCCGGGCCTGGTGGCGAGCGCGAAGCTGTTCTGGGCGGACGCGAGCAACATGGTGCGAGGCGGCCTGGTGGGCGGCGCTGTCACCGTGGTGCTGGGACTCTTCGGCCTGTTGTACTGGCTGGTGCTCAGCGGCGCGGACACGGGACCGGTGGGCGAGGAGCCCTCGGTGCTCACCCAGCAGCCCATCCGCGACTCGTTCGGCCTGGGGCCCGACGTGACGTGGGCCCGGGCGGACATGAAGATTTTCGAGTGGGAGTACACCGCCGCCACCAAGGCCGTGGTCATCCTCCACTACCAGTCGCAGGGCATCTCCAAGGACGAGGTGATGGTCAGCGTCAACGGCGTGGACGTGGGCAAGGTGCCCCCGGACACGCTGGCCAGCCAGGACCGCTCGCTGGAGCTGATGATTCCGTCCCAGCACCTGAAGAAGGGCGAGCCCAACCGCATCGTCTTCGACAACACCAAGAATCCGCCGGGCGAGGACCCCTGGCGTATCTGGAACGTGTGGGTCGAGCGCGCGCTGTTGCCGGACCTGCTGCCCGAGGAGCTGCTGCGTCAGGCCACCGAGTCCTACAAGCGCGGCCGGAAGAACAACGACACGCCGGACATTGGCGCCCGCAACCGCTACGAGGCGTGGAAGTCCTTCCGCGAGGCGTGGCTGATGCTGGAGGCCCACCCGGAGCCCAAGCCGGACCTCTACTACGAGGCCCAGGAGCGCATGAAGGTGGCGCAGCAGGAGCTGGACCGGACCTGCGCCAAGCTGCTGCTGGAGGTGGAGGGCTACTACAACCAGGGCAACTACAAGGCCGCTTCCGCCACCCTGGACCACGTGAAGCAGTACTTCCCGGAGTTTGACCAGCCGTGTGCCACCCGCGCCGAGAACAAGCGCGGAGAGTACGGGCTGTAGCCGCCCCCCAGCTTTCGCGAGCTTGCACCGTCCCGCACCGGACGGTGCATCACCCTGGAGGGCCGTTCAGGCGGCCCTTCGGGTTGCCGCTCCGTGGCGCCGTCCTCACCGTGAGGACCATGCGCGACCTGGAGGTGATGAGCGAGAGGACGGGAGTGTCGGGAGAGGCGCTTCCCGAGCCCGGCTGTGCCCAGAGCCCCCTGCCAGAGCGAGCGCCCGTCTGGAGCCCCGGTGTCTCCGGCCTGCTCCTGGCGCGCTACTACCTGCCGCGCGGCCACGCGGTGACTCGGGGCAACGCGTGCGTGCTCCTGCGCGACGGCGTGGAGGCGTATCCGGCGATGCTGGAGGCCATCCGGCGGGCCCGGCGCTATATCCGCCTGGAGACGTACATGTTCATCACCGACGCCGTCGGTGAGCTGTTCGGCACGGCGCTCGCGGAGGCCGCCGAGCGCGGCGTGCACGTGAAGGTGCTCTACGACGCGGTGGGCTCCTGGACGAGCCGGAAGGGCTACTTCGAGGAGCTGCGCCAGCGCGGCGTGGACA
This sequence comes from Myxococcus sp. CA051A, assembly GCF_013336705.1. Classification (NCBI taxonomy): domain Bacteria; kingdom Pseudomonadati; phylum Myxococcota; class Myxococcia; order Myxococcales; family Myxococcaceae; genus Myxococcus; species Myxococcus sp. CA051A. The sequence goes on from NZ_JABUMS010000003.1 coordinate 701,490, forward strand.
TCCGCCCCTTCAAGCCCTTCAACCTGTCGCACGGCTGGCGACACCTGCTGCGCCGGGACCACCGCAAAATCCTCGTCGTGGACGGCGAGGTCGCCTTCACCGGCGGGGTGAACATCTCCGCGCACTGGGCCCCGGAAGGGGAGGGCGCCGGGTGGCGCGACGACGTGCTGCGAATCGAAGGCCCCGCGGTGCACGCCCTGGAGCGGCGCTTCCTGGCCACCTGGCGGATGATGTTCCAGAACCGCATCCACCGCTGGGCGTCCGGGCTGCAGCACCGCCTGCGCCGGCGTCGGGCCGCGTCCCCGCGAGGCGCCACGGGGCTGGCGGTGCTGTCCAGCCGGCGGAGCATCCACCGCGCCTATCTGCACGCCATCCAGCGCTCCCGGCGCAGCGTGCTCATCGCCGCGGCGTACTTCGTGCCGGACCGCAAGCTCGTCGCCGCCCTGCGCGACGCGGCCCGGCGGGGCGTGGAGGTGAGCCTGCTCCTCAACGCCCGCAGCGACCACCCCTTGCTGGAGTTCGTCACCCGGGCCTTCTACGAGAAGCTCCTGGGGGCGGGGGTGCGCATCTTCGAGTGGCAGCGCGGTGTGCTCCACGCGAAGACGGCCGTGGTGGACGGGGCCTGGGGCACCATCGGCTCCTTCAACCTGGAGCGGCTGAGCCTGGCCTTCAACCACGAGGTGAACGCCGTGTTCGCCGACCCCAAGCTGGGCCAGGAACTGGAGGACTCCTTCCGAGCGGACTGCGGTGATTGCCGCGAGGTGACGCTGGCGGAATTCCGCCGCCGGCCCCTCTGGCGCAAGCTGCTGGAGCGCGCCCTGTACAGCCTGCGCAAGGTGTTCTGAGGGACGCGGTCTTGTCCCCGGCCCGCCGCGCCGTTACGGACAGGGTGTCTCAGACGACATTCCCCAGGGGGACGCATGGTTCCGATGAGCGGGGCTGGACTCTTGCTGGGTCAACAGTCCATCGCCGGATGCGCGTGCAGGAACCCTTTGCAACGCGTCAAAGGCGATCCTAGAAGTCCCCACATCCTGCGCACGGAAGGGCACCGCACATGACCGACAGTTTCGGCACGAAGTCCAAGCTCCAGGTGGGCTCGGCCACCTATGACTACTTCAGCCTGAGCAAGCTGGCCAAGGCACATCCCTCGGTGGATCGCCTTCCCTTCTCGTTGAAGGTGCTGCTGGAGAACCTGCTGCGCAACGAGGATGGCCGCGTCGTCAAGCGTGAGCACGTCGAGAAGATGCTGGCGTGGGACCCCAAGGCCACCCCGGACGTGGAGATTTCCTTCCACCCCGCGCGCGTGCTCCTCCAGGACTTCACCGGCGTGCCCGCCGTGGTGGACATGGCGGCGATGCGCGAGGCCCTGGCCACCATGGGTGGCGACCCCGCCAAAATCAATCCGCGCAACCCCGCCGACCTGGTCATCGACCACTCGGTGCAGATCGACTCCTTCGCCACGACGGCGGCCTTCAAGGAGAACGCGGAGCTGGAGTTCGAGCGCAACCGCGAGCGCTACGCCTTCCTGCGCTGGGGACAGAGCGCGTTCAAGGGCTTTGGCGTCGTCCCGCCGGACATCGGCATCTGCCACCAGGTCAATCTGGAGTTCCTGGCGCAGGTGACGTTCCGTCAGGGGACCACGGTGTACCCGGACACGCTGGTGGGCACCGACAGCCACACGACGATGATCAACGGCCTGGGCGTGGTGGGCTGGGGCGTGGGCGGCATCGAGGCGGAGGCCGCGCTGCTCGGCCAGCCGATTACGATGCTCATCCCCCAGGTGGTGGGCTTCAAGCTCACCGGCGCGCTGCCCGCGGGCGCCACCGCGACGGACCTGGTGCTCACCGTCACGCAGATGCTTCGCAAGAAGGGCGTGGTCGGCAAGTTCGTGGAGTTCTTCGGCACCGGCCTCAAGGGCCTGTCCCTCCCGGACCGCGCCACCATCGCGAACATGGCGCCCGAGTACGGGGCGACCATCGGCTTCTTCCCCGTGGACGAGGAGAGCCTCAACTACCTGCGCTTCACCGGCCGTCCCGACGCCGTCGTCGCCCTCACGGAGTCCTACGCCAAGGAGCAGGGCCTGTGGCGCAAGGATGACGCGCCGGAGCCGCTCTTCACCGACACGCTGGAGCTGGACCTGGCCACGGTGGTCCCCAGCCTCGCGGGCCCCAAGCGTCCGCAGGACCGCGTCCCGCTGACGGACATGAAGTCCGGCTACGAGAAGTCGCTCGTGGAGATGCTCGCGGCCGGCAAGAGCAAGGGCGAGGACGACGAGGGTGGCGGCAAGGCCAAGGCCCCCGCGGCCCAGGTCCCTCCGGAGCGGCTGGCGCAGACCGTCACCGTGAAGCAGGGTCGGGAGAGCTACCAGCTGGGCCACGGCGCGGTGGTGATTGCGTCGATTACGTCCTGCACCAACACGTCCAACCCGGCGGTGCTGGTGGGCGCGGGCCTGCTCGCGAAGAAGGCCGTGGAGAAGGGCCTCAACCCCAAGCCCTGGGTGAAGACGAGCCTGGCGCCTGGCAGCCGCGTCGTCACCGAGTACCTGCGTGACTCGGGCCTGTTGCCCTACCTGGAGGCCGTCGGCTTCCACGTGGTGGGCTACGGCTGCACCACGTGCATCGGCAACTCCGGTCCGCTGACGGAGCCCGTCGCCAACGCCGTCGTCGAGGGAGACCTCGTCGTCGCCGCGGTGCTCTCCGGCAACCGCAACTTCGAGGGCCGCATCAACCCGCACGTGCGCATGAACTACCTGGCCAGCCCTCCGCTGGTGGTGGCCTACGCGCTCGCCGGCGAGGTGGGGCTGGACATGGACAAGGAGCCGCTGGGCCTGGACCCCAATGGTCGCCCCGTGTTCCTCAAGGACATCTGGCCCACCAACGAGGAAATCAAGACGGTCATCCGCGCGTCGGTGAAGCCCGAGCAGTTCCGCAGCCAGTACGCCAACGCCATGGACGGCGACGCGCTCTGGCAGCAGCTGCCCGTGGGCAAGGGCTCCACGTTCCAGTGGGACATCAAGTCCACCTACGTGCGCAAGCCGCCCTTCTTCGAGAACCTCCCGAAGGAGCCCAAGGCCACGCAGGACATCAAGGGCGCGCGCGTGCTGGCGCTCCTGGGTGACTCCGTGACGACGGACCACATCTCGCCCGCAGGCAACATCGCCAAGACGAGCCCGGCGGCCAAGTACCTGATGGCGGAGGGCGTGGAGCCCAAGGACTTCAACTCCTACGGCGCGCGTCGCGGCAACCACGAGGTGATGGTGCGCGGCACCTTCGCCAACATCCGCCTGAAGAACCTGCTCGTGCCCGGCGTGGAGGGTGGCGTCACCGTGCACATCCCCACCCGCGAGCGGATGAGCATCTACGACGCCTCCATGAAGTACCAGGCGGACAACACCGCGCTGGTGGTGCTGGCCGGCGCCGAGTACGGCACGGGCTCCAGCCGTGACTGGGCGGCCAAGGGCACGCAGTTGCTCGGCGTGAAGGCCGTCATCGCCAAGAGCTTCGAGCGCATCCACCGCTCCAACCTCGTGGGCATGGGCGTGCTGCCCCTGCAGTTCGAGGCGGGCCAGGACGCGCAGTCGCTCGGCCTCACCGGCCACGAGACGTTCGAAATCACGGGCATCGCGCAGGATTTGGCGCCGCAGAAGAAGCTCACCGTGAAGGCCACGGGTGAGGGCGGCACCAAGGAGTTCACCGCGGTGTGCCGCATCGACACGCCGAACGAGCTCGACTACTACCGGCACGGCGGCATCCTCCAGTACGTGCTGCGCCAGCTCGCGAAGGCGTAGTCCTCCCGGAAGACAGAGACCGGCACCCGCTTTCCTCGGCGGGTGCGGGACTCGCACAGCGGCCCGGAGTGCCCATGTGGCGCTCCGGGCCGTCGTGTCTCAGAGCTCCTTGAGCCGGGCCCAGGCGGCGCGGTAGCGGGCCAGCCGCTCCGTGTCCCTGGCCGTCACCGCGGTGAGCCGGCGCACGTCCATGTTGTCTTCCAGGTCCGCGAGCTTCACCCGCCGCGCCAGCGCGTCCGGACGCAGGCGCTCGATGAAGGCCTCGTACGTCTCGTGCTCCCGCCGCGTGAGGCCCTCCAGCGCGCGCAGCACTTGCTCCGGATAGCCCTGCTCCCGCAGCCGCTCCAGCGTCCAGGGCGTGTCCTCCACCACATCGTGAAGGATTGCGACGGTGCGCTCCTCCTCCGTCTCCAGCCGCATCATCAGCCGCAGCGGGTGCAGGATGTAGGGCTGGCCCGCCTTGTCCCGCTGGCCGCGGTGCGCCTCCACGGCGAGGGCAATCGCGTCTTCGAGGGTGGGCATTCCAGGTGTCCTTCGTGAGGCGCGGCGTCGAGGCCAGCGGAAGTCAGGGCCGCGTCAGTTGTGGTTGCCGGAGCCCGTTCCCGTGGTGCCCTGGGACGTGTTGGCGCCGCCTCCGCCGTTGTAGCTGAGCAGTCCCTCGAGCGCGAGGGTGGTGGGGCTCTGCGTCCCGTCGCTGCGGCGGGGGCGCAGCGTCTTGGAGATGCACACCGCGCCAACGACGACCACCTGGTCATTGTCGCGCCGCCAGTTGGGGGCGACGGGGTCGAACTCGTCCTCGTTGTCGCGGATGTAGAGGTACACGTCGTCCTCGCCGTCACCGTCCACGTCGGCGAAGAGGGCGCGCTTCGCGGTGCGCAGCGCGGTGGAGAACGGGTCCGCGGGCGTCGGGTTGAACGTGGAGCGCACCGGGTCGTGGATGGTCGGCGCGGCGAGATAGGTGTTCCAGTTCGAGTAGTTGCGCCCGTAGTAGCTGCGCGCGAGCTGGAGACCGCTCTCCGCGCAGCTCTGCCGCTGGCCGGTGCGGCTGCTGGCGACGGCGCGCACGCGCTCACCGCCCGCGTACACCATGAGGCTGGCGACCAGGCCCAGCAGCACGGTGACGAGCATGACCACGACAATCAACGTGGCGCCGCGAGCGGCGCGGTGGAAGGGCTTGCGCGACTTGGGGCTCATGGCGCTCACAGGTTGGCGGCCGCCAGGTTGGGCAGCTCCAGACGGCGGGTGTAGAGGCTGCGGTAGAAGCCATCCGCGGCGACGGCGGCCGGCGGCACGTGGTTCTCCGTGGTGATGGGCTTGTCGTCCGCCAGCACCGCGGTGCTCTGCGTGTTGCGGCGCGGGTTGCGGCCGGTGGCCACCACGCTGACGCGCACCGTGCGCAGGCCCGGCTCGAAGCCGGAGCCCAGCCCGTGCCGCCATATGTACTGGGACGGGTCCTCCTGGCCCGAGGCGTCGAAGCCGAAGGCCACCTGCAGGTCCTCCACGTTCTCCTGCACGACGAAGGGCGGGGTCGCCGCCGGCTCCGAGAAGGGCCTGCCCAGCGCATCCGCCACCAGCGTGCCTTCCGTGCGCAAGAGCGACGGCCGGCCCGACGTGGGGTGGGGGCCGATGAAGAAGTGCACCAGCCGCACCGGATAGACGAGGTCCCCGCTCTGGTAGCCGCCCTTCTCCGGCGCGTTGGAGAAGCCGACCGTCCCCGCCTCGGCGTAGTTCACCTGGCCCGGCACTCCTGGAGACGGCGGAGTGACGACGATGTTGGAGATGAGCGCGGCGCTCGTCATGTTGCTGACCAGGTGGAGCGAGGTCGGCTTGAGGCTCTGCGTGCACGTCACCTGGAGCGCGCCCGTACCGGGGCGCACCACGGAGACCGCGGCGCCGGGCGTGACGCAGGGCTCGCCCAGGTAGTCGCGGTCCGGCACCACCAGCCACAAGTCGTCGCTGCCGTTGGCGGTGGGCGTGTTGGGAGTGGTGCCCAGGCCGGTGGTGCCGTCGCGGCCGAAGATGGCGCTGACACGCACGGGCACGCCGGCCTGGCGCACCCAGATGCCGCCGGGCGCGCCCGCGCCGGCCTGGCGCACCATGCTCATGATGGCCTCGCCGGCGAACCGGGAGGCGTCATGGCTGTCGGCCGTGTGCTCCGTGTTGTGGACGATGCGGCTGCCCGCCATCATCAGCGCCGCCGCGGCCGCGATGATGATGGCCGTGAGGGCCAGGGCGACCATCGTCTCCAGCAGGGTCATTCCTCGCCGGGCTCTCATTGGACGAACACCTCGTTGTGGAACTGGGCGCGCTCCGCGGTGTCGCCCTTGCGCACGACGCGGGTCCACACCGTCACGGGCCGCGAGCCCGCGGGAAGGAGCGCGGAGGCCGCGGTGGGCACGTCGAGCGGCAGGCCGGTCGTCACGAGAATCTCCCGGCAGTACGTGCCGTCCGGCAGCGAGGCGTCGTTGCACGCCGTGTTGGCGGGGATGCCCGCGAGCGGCTCCACCTGGCCGGTGGCGGACAGCTTGAAGTACGCCCCGGAGCTGGGGTCACCGGCCACGGGCACGCTCGGGTCCGCCCGCCACGGCGCGGTGCCGGGAGCAATCTTGGTGGGGGCCAGCGTGGGACGCGCCACCGCCTGCGCGAGCAGCGGGCCCTTGGCGGCCAGCCACAGCCGCTGCGTGCTCGCCTCGAGCAGGTGTCGCTTCACCTGGAGCAACTGCCCGTCGTGCACGTCGCGCGAGGCGAACACCATTCCGCCCACCGCGCCGGTGGCGGCGAGCGCCAACACCATCATCGCGATGAGCACTTCGATGAGACTGGAGCCCCGAGGGGCGCGAGGATGTGAGTTCATTCGAAGAACCTCTGGCTCCAGTTGAGCAGCCGGAAGATGAAGCCACCCTGGCCATTGACGCGCAGTTCCTCGTTCGGGCTGGAGGGGCCCTTGGCGCCGGAGTTGTCGATGCGCGTGTTGGTGATGCGGCTGACCTCCAGCCCCACCACGTAGTCTTGCGACGAGGCGCCGTTCTCGCGGTGGTACACCGTGACGCCTCCGAAGTTGGCCAGGTTCAGGCCGGACAGGTTCGTGGCCGCGGCGCTGGCCGAGGTGGCGGTGTTGCCCAAATCCAGCTTCCAGGTGTTGCCGGACATCATCCCGTCGAGCGCCATCAGGTCGCCCAGCTTCCCGTTGGCCGTGCTGAAGTACGCGGTGCGTCCCGCAACGGTGATGTTGCCGTAGATGTGTCGGGGACCCGCGAAGGACAGGGGGAAGGGGGCGGGCTCCTGGAGCACGCCCTGGTTCTCGGCCAGGGTGTGCGCGCTCGAGGCCGTAATCGGGGCGTTGTTCAGCTTGAAGCCGTCCACGCCCATGGGCAGCCGCCGCTTGCGGTCCAGCATCGCCAGGTGCACCTGGCCCGCGGCACCCGGCTGCACCCAGTCCACGCCGCCCGTGCCCACCATGGCGATGAGCTCACCCTCGTAGCCCTTCAGGGCGGTGCCGGTGGTGATGTCCTGCGGCAGCCGCGCCAGCGCCACGTTGGTGGTGATGGGCCGGCGCTCGGTGTCGGTGGAGTCGGTGTCCAGCGCGGAGTACTTGCACGGCGATGTCTCCGAGCACGAGGGGCCCAGGCGCAGCACGTTGGAGTTCTGCCCGGTGGCGCCGTCCAGCTCCCACAGCCGTCCCTCCATGTCGCCCACGTACAGGCGCGAGGCGCCGCCTGTGTCCGTCAGCACGGTGGGCGCGGTGGGCGAGGTGTTGTCCACCCAGCTCTGCGTGTAGTCCTGCTCCCACTGCCACAGCTTCTGGCCGGTGGCGGCGTCGATGGCGAAGACCTCCATGCCGAACGCGGGCGCGCCGGAGGCGCCCGAGCTGCTGGAGGCGACGAACACGGCATAGACGGGCTCCAGGCCCTGGCGCACCACGCCCACGGACAGACCGCGCGTGCCGCCCAGGCCCCCGTAGTTGTAGAGGCCGGAGGGCTCACGGCCCGGGTCCGCCTGGGGCGCCATGAGGAAGCGCGCGTCCTTCTCCTTCCACTTCACCGCCCACTGCGTGCCGCCCGTGTCGCGGTCCGCCAGCTCCACCGGCGCGAACGCCGGGACGGCGCCCGTCTGCGCGTGGCTGCCCACCAGGTGCCACAGCAGCACCGGGCGCAACGGGTTCGTGATGTCCATGGCGAACAAGTCCCGGCCCGGGTTGCCCACGTTGGCCACGAGCACCGTGTGCCACTCGCGCTTGCCGCTGCCCACGAAGTCCGCGAAGACGTCCATCACCACCGGCGCGCTGTTGACGCGCGCGTTGTTGCTGCGCAGCCACGGAATCTGCGTGGCCGGCAGGAAGCTCCACAGCTCCGTGCCCCGAGCCGGCGTCGCGCCGCCGAGGAAGCTCTGGCTCCAGTTCTTCGGGAAGGCGGAGGCCGCGGGGCTGACGTTCGGGAAGGACAGCGTCTCCGCCGGGCCGTCGTAGCCAGCGCCGCCCGACACGTAGAAGGCGTGGAGCTGGCCGTCCAGGCCCGCCGCGTACGCCACGGTGGGGCGGGGCGCGCCCTGGTCCGGGATGTTCGCGCTGGCCTTCACCACCGCGGGCGCGGAGTGGACGAAGCCGCCCAGGTGCGCGCGGTTGTCCGCCTCGTCGTTGTTGCACTGGCTGTCGGAGGGCTCGAGGATGGGCGTGCCCGAGGCGTCGTTCCCCGAGCTGGTGGCGATGCAGAAGCCGCGCACGCGCTGGAGCAGCTGCGCCACCGCGTCGAAGTCCGCGGTGTGCTTCGCCTTGTTGACGGCCTCCGTGCTCTGCCCGAAGTCGGTGCCCGGCAGCTGCGGGGAGTACTGCACCGCCTGCTGCAAGTCGCACACGCCATCGCCCGTCGGGGTGGTGATGAAGTCGAAGCGCGACGTGCCGTCGGGGTTCTGGGCCTCGCCCAGCTTCAGCACGTCCACGCAGCCCGAGTTGGGGGCGGTGCCGTAGTTGGCGTTGATGTCGGTGCCGTCCACGTTTTGCGGCTTCCAGCCCACCTGGAGCACCCCGCGCGGAGCGCGCAGGCCAGCGCCCAGCGAGGGATTGGTCCGCACCTGTCCACCGAAGTAGGTGAAGAGGTTGCGCTCGCCGGGGCGGGGCAGCGCGGTGTCCGCGTCCCACAGGGTGGAGGAGTCCAGGTTGCTCTCGCCCGTGGCGAGCGCGTCGCCGCCGATGAGCGAGTGGGCGCGCAGGTGGCCCGGGAAGTATGGGAACACCCACTGCGAACCCTGGGCGTGCACGTACGTGTCCACGCCGGGCGGATAACCCGACACCGCGTCGTAGGTGGCCGCGAACACCAGGGCGCGAGACCCGTCGGAGTCGCTGCCGTTGGTGTCGTCGAAGGCGACGGGCGCGGAGAGGGCGCGCTCGCTGCTCAGGGGCTCGGAGCCGAGGTTGAGCAGCGTGTTGAGCACGATGCGCGTGCCGGGGACGCTCGACTTGAAGTCGTGGCCCGCGAGATAGACGATGGTCGCCTTCTTCGGGTCATTGTCCTTCTGGTTGAAGCTGAAGAAGTCGTGCCCGCGCCGGTTGTCCTCCGCGACCTGGGCGGCGTTGTCGAAGACGTGCTCGTCCTTGTGGCCGTACCAGCTCACCGCCAGACGGCGCACCCCGTCCTTGTAAGTCACGCGGTAGTTCTCCGTGTGGCCCACCACGCTGTTGAAGCGGAAGTCTCCCATCTGGGAGAACGGGTCTCCGGCGTTGGGGTAGAGGATGCATTCCTGCCGGTTGGCCAGCGGCTGGGCCATGTAGTCCGGGTCCGTGCAGTTGCGCCCGTCCCAGTCATCGCCATCGCTGAGCTTGTTGTACTGGAAGTTGCTCGCCCCCTGGAACCGGGAGCTGAGCACCGGCGTGTTGTCCGGGCGCCTCGTCGTCTCGTAGGACCAGATGCTCGCGCACTCGGCGAACAGGCCGTTGCCGCGCTGGTTGGTGAAGTGCGCGATGTTGTTGAGGGCGTTCTCGCGCTGCGTCGTCGCGCCGTCGCCGTTGGCCACGTACTCATTGCGGGCTTCGTTTCCGATTTCCCAGTGGGGCGCCCAGAACACCTTGTAGCGAGGCTTCTGGGTGACGGGGTCCACCGCGTTGAGCAGCCCCTTGGTGAAGGTGGCCGTGGAGATGAGGTCCACGTTGGCGTGGAGCGCGTCGTAGATGAGGCCGGGCTTCTTGTTGTTGAGCGTGCAGCCCGACGTCGTCCCCTCGGGGCAACCACCGGCTCCCGGGAAGTCCAGGCCCGCGTTGCGCAGGTAGTCGTCCAACATGCCGCCCTTCACCAGGGGGTCTCCGTTGCTGTTCTTGCCGTCGGACAAGTCCAGCAGGGCGATTCTGGGCGGGACGCGGTTGATGCGGCGGGCCACTGGCGCGGTGAACTCGATGGTGGCCTGGTGCATGCGCACGTGGTGGCAGCCGCTGTTGTTCTTGAAGGTGGCGCAGTCGTTCGCGCACGCGGTGCGGAACTTCTCCGGGGACAGGTCGCCGGTGCCGTCGCGGATGAAGTCGATGACGTACTTGGCATCCGCCGCGTCGATGATGAAGGCGCCGCCCATGTACCGCACCGTGCTGAAGCGCGGGCCGGTGACGGTGTTGTTCAGCGTCGCGGCGGTGAAGAACGGGCGGGCGTTGGCGGCCGTGGTGGTGAAGTTCTCGATGGCGCCGTACGGATAGATGCCGGTGGCGGGGAGCGCGCTGCCGTAGTTCACCGGCACCACGGGCTGCTCCGCGGTGTTGGTGATGGTGAAGTCGCAGCCGTCGTTCCACCGCGTGTCGTTGACGGGCGCCGGCGGTGTGTGGCGGTTGGTGGGCACGCACCGGTTGGGCGACGCCTTCAAATCATTGATGGCCAGATACACCGTCACCGGGTGGCTGGCGTTGGCGCCTCCTGGCTGGTTCGACTGGAGGATGCGCCACACCAGTCCGTACGCGGACAGCGAGCCGCAGCCCCGCTGGAAGGTGGCCTGCTCGGGAATGATGAGCGCGCCGCGACTGAAGGTGACGAGGTCCGTCGCCGAGGCGGGCAGTGCCACCAGCAAGGACATGGCGACGAGCGCGCGCCACAGCGTGGAAGAAGGGGGCCGAGGAGTCATGGGGTGCTCCCACCGGGGGTGAACCGACCCAATCCGGGTCAGCTTCGCCACCTCTCTGCACGCCATATGCCCGGGTGCGCCGCGCGCTCGCCCCGAGGACCGCCTCGAAAAATTGCCAGTGCGCCTGTACGCCTGGGAGGTGTGCGGCTATGCAAAGTTTGCGAGTCCGCAATCGTTTGCGTAGCAGCGCCTTCAGGGGTGCGGGGCTGGTTTCACCAGTCCGACTTGCCCCGCAGCGTCTTCTTCTCCGACGTGCGCTTCTTGCCTTCCAGGCGTCGGCGCTTGGCGCCCGCGGTGGGGCGCGTGGCCCTGCGGACCTTGGGCACGAAGGTGAGGGCGCGCAGGCCCTCTCGGAGTCGGTCCAGCGCGACGCCCTTGTTCTGGGTCTGGCTTCGGCGCTCGGTGGCGGTGACGGAGAGCTCCGTGGCGCCGTGGGTGAGGCGCACGCCGCTGGCGGTGGTGTTGCGGTGCTGGCCGCCCGGACCGGAGGCGATGAAGTAGTCCACCTCGCACGCCTTCAGCAGGGCCTCGTCATCGAGCGCCAGGGCGTCCAGCGCGGCTTGTCGGCGTATCGGTGAGGTGGTCATGGCGTCTCTCAAAGTAGCCCTCGACGCCCGTGCCGTGCACCGACTGACTGCTCCCGCCCGGCGCGTACGCGGGCCCTCGGAGGCCCCCTGGTTTCCATCCTTCCGGGGGCGCTCTCTTCTTGAGAGGGTGATTGTATCAAATTGATATGGATGGTGGGCGTTCCCGAGGCGTTCTTAAGTAATTCCAGTGGGTTGGGGTGTGGCCCGGCTGTTGCTCTATGGGTGGCCAGACGCGGTAAGCACAGGAGAAACGAACATGGCCATCAAGACCTGGCAGCTGGATACGACGCACACGACGGTGGGTTTCATGGTTCGCCACATGGTGGTGGCGAAGGTGCACGGCCGCTTCACGCGGTTCGAGGGCAAGGTGGAGGTGAATGGGGATGACCTGGCGCAGGGCTCGGCCGAGGTGAAGATTGACGTGTCGAGCATCGACACGGGCGTGGAGCAGCGTGACAACCACCTGCGCTCGCCGGACTTCTTCGACGCGGCGGCCTTCCCCAAGCTCATCTTCCGCAGCAAGCGCGTGCAGGACGCGGGCAAGGGCCACTACCGCGTGGTGGGTGACCTGACGATTCGGGACGTCACGCGCGAAGTGGTGCTGGAGACGGAGCTGCTCGGGAAGGTGAAGGACCCGTGGGGCAACGAGCGACTGGCCTTCCAGGCGAGCACCAGCATCGACCGCAAGGACTTCGGCCTCTCATGGAACCAGGCGCTGGAGGCAGGCGGGCTGCTGGTGGGTGAGCGTGTGGATATCACCCTGGACGTGCAGGCGGTGGCGGTGGCGGCGGAGAAGGCGGCGTGAAGAAGCCGACGGCGGGACGCCCGCTCACCCGAAGGTCCGTGGCGGGCGGGTTGGTGGTCGGTGCTTCGGGCCTCGTGGGTGGCGGGCTCCTGTCGCGCCCCGCAACGCGGGGTGGGGTTGATGCATCTGAGTTGCAGTTTGAAAGGAAAGGGAGGCAGGCGATGATCTTCGTTCGAAATGCAGAGGAAAGAGGCCATGCCAACCACGGCTGGTTGGACACGCACCACACGTTCTCCTTCGCGGACTACTACGACCCGGACTTCATGGGGTACAGGACGCTGAGGGTCATCAACGAGGACACGGTGGCGCCCAACCGCGGGTTCGGGATGCACCCGCACCGGGACATGGAGATCATCACCTACGTGCTGGGCGGTCAGGTGGAGCACCGCGACAGCATGGGGACCGAGGCGGTCATCAAGCCCGGCGAGGTGCAGCGGATGAGCGCGGGGACAGGCGTGGTGCACAGCGAGATGAACAACTTCTCGGAGCCGCTGCACATGCTGCAGATCTGGGTCGTCCCGAGCGAGAAGGGCCTGAAGCCGGGTTACGAGCAGAAGGCGTTCGACGTGAAGGAGCGCCAGGGCCGCTTCCGGGTGGTGGCGTCGCCGGATGGGCGGGAGGGCTCGCTGACGGTGCACCAGGACCTGGTGCTGCACGGCACGCTGCTGGGCGCGGGTGAGAAGGCGGAGTACGCGCTCGCTCCAGGACGGCACGCGTGGCTGCAGGTGGCGCGGGGCTCGGGCACCCTCAACGGGGTGAAGGTGAAGGCGGGCGACGGGGTGGCGGTGTCGGCCGAGGACAAGCTGGTGCTCACCGCCGAGGCGCCGGTGGAGGCCCTGCTGTTCGACATGGCCTGAGCGTACGAATCGGGGCCGGGTGGCGAGGGCTGAGAGGCCCTGCTCCCCGGCCCTCGTGCGTTTCGAGGGGCGCGCGTGTCGTCCCAACTAGCGGATGTTGAGCGTGAGGCCCGTCTTGGCCTGGCGTCCGTCCTCGCTGGTGGCGATGACGGTGATGGGCACGGGGAGTCGCGTGAGGCTGCTCTGCGTGTAGATGAGGAAGTTGACGGTGGTCTGGTCCGCGGCGACGACCACGGGCTGGGCGGAGATTCTCCGGGTGGGCGACTCGACGGTGAGCGTCACCGGACCGGCGAACGGGGCAATCCGGTTCACCGTGACTCCGACGAACTCGTTCGCGCCCGCGAGCACGGTGATCTGCCGGGGCTCCAGGGTGATGGAGAAATCTGGCTGCGCCACGGTCGGCGGAAGGACGACGACGTAGAACGTGGCGCCCGACGCGAAGTCCTTCACGCTGTCCGTCGCCAGCAGCAGCATCCGCTGGGTGCCGGTGACCTGGATGTCCTGGGCGACGGCGACGGTGACGGGCGTGGTGATGGTCGTCTCGCCCTCGGGGAGCACGACCTCGGGCGTGAGGGTGATGCCGTCGGGTTGGGACTCCAGATTTACCCGGAGCTCTCCGGGCTGGTCTCCCACGCGGTCCAGCGTCAGGTCGAACTGCGCGGACTCACCTGGCATGAGGCTGACCGCTTCAGGCGCGGTGATTTGGACCCGGTAGTAAGGCGAGTTGCTGTTGCAGGAGGCGGCGAACAGGCAGCCGAGGATGAAGAGGCTTCGGCGGATGACGGGCATCATGGTCGTGGGTCTCCCGGGGTCGTCGCAGCATGAAACCCCCGTCTCCGTCGGGCAAGCCGGCTGGAAGGCCAGCGTGCGCGGAGCGACACCGGCCGTGCGCTCTGGAAAAGACGTGAGGGGCTTCGTGGGGAAAGTGACGACGTCCAACCCTCGCTGGGGCCGGACATTCCTTGGGGCGAGGTGTGGGGACCGGAGGCCTCGTGTCGGGGACGTAGAACTTCGGGCGGGGTGGTTCGTTCACTGAGACGAACAGACCCCTTCCATTCCCGGAGTACTTCATGGACCTCAAGTCCCTGTCGCGGGCCGTGCTGTCGGCCGCGCTCGCCACCAGTTTGTCCGCTGCCCCCGCCCTGGCCGAGTCCGCCGTCCCCGTGCGGCCTGGCGCCGTGGCTCCCAAGGCGCCCCCAGCGGTGAAGCCTTCCCAGGAGCAGCCCCCGGCGGTGAAGCCCACCCAGGAGGCTCCGGCCCAGGACGCGAAGGTGAAGGCGCCCCGCCCTGAAATCGAGGTGGTCTTCGTGCTCGACACCACCGGCTCGATGAGCGGCCTGCTGGAGGGCGCGAAGGCGAAAATCTATTCCATCGCGTCTCGCATCGCCCAGGGCCGGCCCACGCCGCACCTGAAGGTCGGCCTGGTGGCCTACCGGGACGTGGGGGACGACTACGTGACGAAGCGGTTCGACCTGAGCGACGACCTGGACACGGTGTTCGCGAACCTGCGGCGCTTCGAGGCGGGCGGCGGAGGCGACACGCCCGAGCACGTGGGCCGGGGGCTGGGCGAGGCGGTGTCGAAGCTGTCGTGGAACCAGGACCGGTCGGTGATGAAGGCCATCTTCCTGGTGGGCGACGCGCCTCCGGCGAAGCACAACGACGACTGGGACTTCAAGCACTGGGCGAAGCGCGCCCGTGAGCAGCACATCGTGGTGAACACCGTGCGCTGCGGCTCGGACGAGGAGACGCAGACGGCGTGGAAGTACGTGGCGAAGCTGACGGACGGCACGTTCGACTCCATCGACCAGTCGGGCGGCATGGTGGCGGTGGCGACGCCGTATGACGCGGAGCTGGCGAAGGTGAACTCGGCGCTGGCGTCGAAGACGCTCTACACCGGCAAGGCGGAGGTACAGACGGCGAACAAGGCCCGCGCCGAGGCCATGGCGGAGCTGGCTCCGGAGGCCGCGGCCGAGCGCATCAGCTACATGCGCAAGACGAGCGGCAGCGGCTCGCCCGGTGCGCCCGCGCCGAGCAGCGCGCCCAAGGCCGTGGGCGGAGCGGTGGACCTGGTCTCAGCGCCCGCGGCGTTGGCGAGTGTGCGTGACGACGAGCTGCCCTCGGAGCTGAAGGGCCTGAGCGTGGAGGGGCGGGCGAAGAAGGTGAAGCAGCTCGCAGACGAGAAGAAGGACCTGGAGACGCAGGCGTCCAAGCTCGCCGCCGAGCGCGAGGCGTGGCTCGCGAAGAACCGTCCGGAGAAGGAGGACGCCTTCGACGCCAACGTGATGAAGGGCGTCAAGGCCCAGGCCGCCAAGCACGGCGTGGCGTACTGAGCCGCGCTTCTCTCGAGACACCCAGGGGCCGTGGTTCGCCTTTCCAGGCGGCCACGGCCCTTTTCGCTATTCGCGCGTCACCGCCTGGAGGATGACTTCGCGGCGCCGGTCCAGCAGGCGCAGCGCCAGGGGCAGCGAGCCCCGGTAGATGACCAGGTTGAGGCCCGCGCACAGGGCAATCATCGCCGCGGACTGCCAGGAAGGGCCGTCCTTCCCCGCCAGCTTCAACGCCCAGCCAAAGGGCATGCAGCCGACGCTCGCCGCGACGATGCCCAGCATGGACGCCGTCAGCGGCACCTTGTCGCGCCGCTTGAGGCTCGCGTGGAACTTCACCGGGAAGTAGAGCGAGAGGAAGTTGCCGGCGGCCATCAGCACCGGCACGACGCCCAGCACCGCGGCCAGGGCGCACGCGATGTCCACCGCCGTCCCGAAGCCGAAGTACACCCGGTAGAAGACGGCCACCATCAGCGCCATGCCGAGCGCCGCCGCCGCCTGAACCTGGTTCTTCGCGCGCAGCACGTCCGCCAGGTCCAACGGTGCCGCGAGGAACGCCGCGAAGCCCTGGCCGTCATAGGCGAAGGTGTTCTGGGAGAACGTCGACGCAATCACCACCGCGCCGTAGATGCACAGGCCGCCCATCAGCCACGCGTCCGCGGAGCGACCCAGCAGGAAGACGAACAAGTCCCGCCCGGACAGGAGCTTCAGGAGGATGGCCAGGATGAAGGGCACCGACGCGAGCAGGCGCGCGCGCGGGTTGCGCCACAAGTCCAGCGCCTCGCGCGTCACCAGCGTGGAGAAGCGCGTGCGCGTGCGCTCGAACGGGTTGCTGTCCTTCGCGTCCTTCATCTGCGGCCCCGCGCGTCCCGACTGCCGGTGGAAGCGCATCAGCAGCGCGTATGCCACCGCCATGCCCACGGCCGCGAAGAACAGCAGGCCCAACGCCTCCGCCATCGCCACGCGCGGGCGGAACCAGGCGAGCTGTCCCAGGCCATCTCCGAAGAAGCCCGGAGGCACGCGGCCCAGCGCCACCGCCGCGTTGATGATGAGCGACATGTCCAGCGCGTCCACGCCGTCCTCGCCCACCGCCGTCAGCCACGAGGTGTCGATGGGCGGAATGAACGACGCGGCGATGAGGAACGCCAGCAGGCCGCCGCCCATGATTTCCGCGCTGCGCTTCTCTCGCAGCACGTTGATGACGGCGTACAGCGCCACGCGGCTCCACGCGGCGCAGAGGAACGCGAACAACACGTAGAGCACCACCGCCAGCCACGGTGCCCACAAGGGATAGACGGACGCGAAGCCCAGCGCGGCGCCCGTGAGCGGTGCGTAGAACACCAGCGCGCGCGGCTCGAAGAGGCTGGCCACCGTGGAGGCGATGAGCAGGCGGAAGGGCGAAATCGGAAACGCCGCGTACCGGCTCAGCTCCGAGTGGTCATCCACGCCGGCGGACAACAGCGGCCAGGTCACCCACACGGAGAAGGTGACGAAGCACAGCAGGTTGAGGATGAAGTACGGCCAGACGTCGCTCTCCACGACGGGCTTGAGCCGCATCAGCGCGAAGAAGAACAGGCCGAAGAACAGGCCCGGCGCGCTCGACGCGACGAACGAGCCCACCGCGAGCAGGCGGCTCTTGCCCGGCCCCTGGTTCAACCCGATGTTGAATCGCAGCCCCCACAACAACCACAGGTGCCGGAAGAAGCCGGGAACGGCGGGGCGGCTCATGCTGGCTCCCGCAGTGGGACGACGGGAGCGGGGGCCTCGCCATAGAACGACAGCCGCGCGTTGCGCGACGAGGGCACGGCGATGAGCTTCTCGAACACCGCCTCCAGCGAAGAACAGTCGTAGCGCTGAAGCAAAGAGGACACCGGTCCCTGGTCCAGCATGCGTCCGGCCTGGATGATGCCCGCGTGGGTGGCCAGCCGGTCCGCGATCTCCAGCACGTGCGTGGTGAGCAGCAGCGTGACGCCGCGCCGGCTCAGCTCGCGCAAGAGTTCGCGGATGACGCCCGCGGCCAGCACGTCGATGCCCTCGAAGGGTTCGTCCAGCAACACCAGCTCCGGTGCGTGGATCAACGCCGCGGCGATGGCGAGCCGCCGCCGCATGCCCTTGGAGTACTCGGAGACGAGCGAGCCCGCCTTGTACGTCAGCTCCGTCAGCTCCAGGAGCTCCGTGGCCCGCGCTCCGGCCTCGTCGCCGTCCAGGCCGTACATGCGCGCGCAGAAGGTGAGGTACTGCCGGCCGGTGAGCCGCTCGAAGAGGCTCAGCTCCTCCGGCACCACGCCCACGCGGCGCTTCACCTCCATGGGCTTTTGCACCGCGTCCACGCCGAGCATGCGGATGGAGCCCGCGTCGGGGCCGTACACGCCTGTCAGGAGCGCGATGCTGGTGGACTTCCCGGCGCCGTTGGGGCCCAGGTACGCATAGAAGGCCCCCTTGGGTATCTGGAGGTCCAGGCCGTTGAGCGCGGTGAAGCCACCAAAGCGCTTGATCAGCCCGCGCGCGTCGACGGCGAGGTCATCGGAAGGGGAGGGCGTCATGAAGTGACGCCATCACACCCGAGCCCGGCCCCCGGCGACAATCCCCACCCGGCGCGCCAGGCACGGAATCCTCAGTGGACGAAGGCCATCTCCGGCGGGCCGACAATCTGCTGCACCGTCATCCGCACCTTGTCCAGGTCCACGGGCTTGGAGATGTAGCCGGCCGCGCCCACCAGCTCCGCCTCCCACTCGAAGCCGTAGCCGGAGATGATGATGATGGGCAGCCCCCGGGCACGCGGCATCTTCTTCAGCGCGTCCAGGAGTCCCCATCCGCTCATCACCGGCATGCGCAGGTCGAGCAACACGGCGGCGGGCATGTCGCCCTCCAGATGGTCCAGCGCTTCGCGGCCGTTGGCGGCCTGAACGGTTCGGTAACCCATCTCCTCGAGGGCATCGCAGATGAGCGTGCGGTGACTCGCGTCGTCATCGACGACCAGGATGTGGGACATGGCAGGGCCTCAGAGGGGAGCTGCGGCGTCTCGGACCGCGGGATTCTATGGGCGGCAAGATGGGAACGGGGAGTTCATTCCGGAAGGGGGCGCCCCACTTTTCAACAGCCAACCACCCTCGCGATGCAACCCGCTTCGCGGCTACTCCTGGGGCTTCTTCTCCAGGTCTCCGGACCCGTCTGCCCCGTGGTCCGTCCGCCGCAGATACGTGTTGTGCGCATAGCCCTGGCGCGACAACCGCTGCGACTCGATGGCGTCCGCGACCTTCGTGCACACCTGTCCCAGCAGGCGCAAGGACTCCGCCAGCAGCTTCTCGGCGTGGTCCTGGGCGTCGGCGGCGGCGATGGTGGTTCGCTCTTTGCGGAACAGCCCTGGCAACTTCATCCCTCCGAATCTAGGAGACCCCGCCGTCAGGCGCCACCGCCCTTGGGGCCCCTTCAGCCCCCCAGGGACCTGTCCCGGCCTCGGACTCGGCGCCACCTCGCTCCCTTGACAGGATTGACCGGCTGGCAAATTTACATTTTTGAGCAGACCTCGCCTGCGACACCCTCTCCAGCCCCGGAACTGTCGTGTAACCCACGGGAATTCATAGGGCTTAACGAATTTTCAAGTGGGGGGATGACATCGAGTTAATTCGTCCCTACATTGCTTCTCGTCTCATTGCTGCGGAGGAGACGCGCATGGCTTACGACGGCGAGCTGGTGAAGATGGAGAACGGTCGCTGGGCGCGGTTCCAGCGGTGCCAGGTGTACCGCCCGGGTGTGGCGGACGCGGGCGAGACGATGCTGCTGATCGCCGTGGAGCTCGAGGAGCGCTACCAGCTCCTCCTCGACGGGGCGGCGGATTCCCTGGCCCAGTACCGCTACCAGGGCGTGCCCGTGCAGGTCCGGTTGGATCCGGACGCGCAGGCCATCACCCTTCAGCCGGAAGTGGCCGCATCCGTACCCGCCGTGCACTGATGCCGCGCTCCCCGTGAGCGCGCCGGTGCGGGTTTGACGGATTCACAACACAAGGGGCCTCGCGATTCACATCGCGGGGCCCTTTGAATTTACAGCCCCCGGCGGGCTGCGTCAGCGACCCTCCAGCCAGCGCGAGTACGCCCCGAAGTCGTAGCCCCGGCCGAGGAAGTCCCGGACCAGGTCCGCGGCGTCCTTGGAGCCCCCCGGCGCCAGCACGGTGTCGCGGTAGCGGTGGGCGGTCTCCACGTCCATCAGCCCGTGCTCCTCGAAGGGCGTGAGCAGGTCCCTCGCGATGACGAGCGACCAGAGGTACGCGTAGTAGAGCGCCGAGTAGTCGCCATCCAACTGGGTGAAGGCGAGGTGGGCGTACGTGCCGTTGACGGCGCGGAAGGGCAGGTAGCGCTCCTGGAGCGCCAGGACGCTCGCGGTGGAGTCGGTGCCCTCGGGGTTGCCGGCGTGCAGGTTGAGGCTGACGGCGGCGTAGAAGAGCTGCTGGCGCACCCAGAGCCCCTTGCCGAAGGAGTCCGCGCGGCGCATGCGGGAGATGAGGTCGGCGGGCAGCGGCGCGTCCGTGTCGACGTGGCGGGCGAAGCGCTGGAGTGACTCCACGCTCCAGGCCCACTCCTCCAGCACCTGCGCGGGGGCCTCCACGAAGTCGACCTCGGTGCGCGTGCCGGACAGCCCGGCCCAGCGGGCGCGGCCGCCCAGCAGGTGGTGCAGCAGGTGGCCGAACTCGTGGAAGAAGGTGCGCACCTCGGAGTGCTGGAGCAGCGCGGGCCGCGTGCCGGGGCGGGGGAAGTTGCACGTCAGCACGCCCTCCGGCAGGGCCTTGCCCGCGCGGCCGATGGCCAGGTCCCACTGCGCGGCGTGGGTGTACTTGCCGGGGCGCGGGTGCATGTCCAGGTAGAAGCGGCCCCGGCGCTCGGTGCCCTCGTAGACGTCCCAGACCTCCACGTCCGGGTGCCAGACGGGGGCGTCCGGCACGCGTCGGTAGGTGAGCCCGAAGAGGCTGGTGGTGAGGTCCAGCACGCCCTGCTTCACGCGCGTGTATTCGAAGTAGGGCCGCAGCTCGCGCGAGTCGAAGCGGTACTGCTCGGCGCGCACGCGGTCCTCCAGCCACGCCTGCTCCCAGGGCTCCACGCGGGTGGCGTCGGGCACCTGCTCGCGCTTGCGCGCGAGCAGCGTGGCGTACTCCCCGCGCATGCGGCCGTCGACGGCGGCGGCCAGCTCCTCGATGAAGTCCGCCGCCACCTGCTGTCGGCGCACCATCTTGTCCTCGGCCGCGTAGGCCGCCCAGCTCGGGTAGCCCAGCAGCGTGGCCAGCGCGTGGCGCGCCTGGAGCATCCGCGCGAGCGTGTCCAGGTTGCGCGGATGGCCCCGGCGCCGTCCCAGGCGCCACAGCGCCTCGCGCGCGGCCGTGTCGCGCGCATACGTCATGAAGGGCCCCAGGTCCGAGGAGTCCGTGGCCAGGCGCACGCGGCCATCAGGGCCGGGCGGGTGGGCGCGGACGTAGTCCTCCGGCAGGCCCGCCAGCGCCGACGGGGCCACGTCCAGGTGTCGCACGTCCTCGTGGATGTGGCGGCTGAACTCCTGGCCCAGGACGATGAGCTCCTCCTGGAGCACGCGCACCCGCTCCCGCGTGGCTTCGTCCCGGTCCACGCCCGCGCGCTGGAAGCCCTTGAGCACCCGCGCCACCCAGCGGCGGGTCAGCGCGTCCTGACCCTCCAACTCCAACGAGGCCAGCACGTCGTAGACGCGGCGGTCCAACGAGATGTCCGTGCGCACCCGCTCCACGGCCTGCTCACACCGCTCCGCGGCGGCCCGGAAGGCGCCGTCCGGGTGCACGTTGGCGCCGATGCCAGACCGGCCGACCGCGTCGTCCAGGAGCGCCACGGCGTCGTCATAGGTGGTGAGCAGGGCAGGGGTCGCCAGGCGCCGGGCGCCGGGCGCCGTCAGTCGCGCCACCGCGCCACGGGCCTCCTGGATGTCGCGCCGACACGCTTCCATGAAGCGCTCGGGTGTGGCGGCGAGCAGGCGGCCGGCTTCCGGCGCGGGCGCCCTCCGCGTGTCGCCCGTGCGAACGGAGGGCCGGGTCGACGCACCCCCGCACCCCACGAGCATGACGGCGGCGACGATGACGAACGTGGAACGCAAAGGGCCCTCCCGAACCGGAGTGTGAAAGCAGCGGCGGAGCCTGGGGCTTCCCCGTATGCGCTCTCGCCAATGAGGACGGATTGGGGTGTCTTTTGTTGCAAAAATTCAACCCGACTGGAGTCAGGAAGTGAATCGACCTGCCCTGAAGTGTGAGTCGGTGTGAAGGGCGGCACGGACGTGTGTGGCTCAGGTGCCCACCTGGAAGAAGCGGGCGGCGTTGTCCCGGGCGACGCGGCGCACGACGCGTTCGGAGAGGCGGGCCTTGGAGAGCAGGTTGGCCACGCGGGCCAGGCCCAGGATGTCACCGGCGCCGTCACCGGCGTCGGAGTTGAGCACCAGTCGTTCGCTGCCCAGCTTGCGCACCAGCGCGACGGCGCGCTCGGCGGCGAGTGCCTCCGGGTGCAGCGTGAGTCCAGCCCAGTGGCCCACTTCCAGGATGGTGCGCACGGTACGCGCGGTGGCGTGGTCCACCAGCACGCGTGAGGGCAGCACGCCGGACTGGCGCAGCAGAATCAGGATGCGGCGCGTGTGGCGCTCCTTGTCCGCCAGGGGCGTGTGCACGACGACGCGCAGCTTGAGGCTTCGCGCCAGCGCGAGCTGCTCCAGGAAGGCCTCTTCTTCTTCCTCTCCGCCCGCGTGCAGCCCCGTCTCGCCCAGGGCGACGACGCGGCCGCCCTGGAAGTAGTCGGGCAGCGCGGAGAGGACCTCCGACAGGCCGCGCCGGGGAATGCAGCGAGGGTGGACACCCAGCGCGGCGTAGGCGCGGATGCCCACCTTCTCCAGCCGGGGAAGCTGCCGCTCCACCACGTCGTCGAAGTGGCGCAGCAGGGCCTTGGATGTGGGCTCCGGGAAGTGGTGCGCCACCACGAGCGCCCGCTCCACTCCGAAGAAACGCATCGACTCGAGGTCCTGATCGCTCAGGCCTTCCGGGTGCAGGTGCGCGTCGAAGATGGGCAGGGGCTCGGGCACGGTCTCAATCCTGTCCCAGGGAGAGGCCCTCGTTGCGCGGGTCGCTCGCGGAGAAGCGCAGTCCTGTCTTCGGGTCGATGAACACCGCCTCCGCGTCGCCCCACTGGTCCACGCGTCGCACCTTGTGCCCCTTGGCCTCCAGCGCCGACAGTGTGGCCGGCTCCAGGCCCCACTTGTCCACCCACAACTCGTCCGGCAGGTACTGGTGGTGGACGCGGCCTTCATTCACCGCGCGCGCCACGTCCATGCCGCTGTCCACCATGTTGCTGATGACCTGGATGACGGTGGTGGGGATGGTGGACCCGCCCGGGCTGCCCACCGCGAGCATGACGCGCTTGGGGTCCTCCTTGGAGAACACCAGTGTGGGCGACATGGAAGACTGGGGCACCTTGCCGGGCTGAATCGCGTTGGGCTCGCCGGTGACGAGTCCGTACGCGTTGGGCACGCCGGGCTGCGCGGCGAAGTCGTCCATCTCGTCGTTCAGCAGCACGCCGGTGCCCTTGGCGACGACGCACGAGCCGAAGCCGTAGTTCACCGTGGCCGTCAGCGCCACCGCGTTGCCCTGCTTGTCCACGACGGAGATGTGCGTGGTGTTCTTGCGCTCCGGCTCCGGCGTCAGCGTCACGGGCTTGTCCGTCAGCGTGGAGCCCTGCGTGCCCGCCGTCTGGGGCAGGAGCGCCAGGCTGGACGTCACCTTCTTCGGGTCGATGGAGCCCGCCAGGTCCGCGATGTGCCCCTTGGAGATGAGCCGCGCGGTGGGCACGTCGGCGAAGTCCGGGTCCCCCAGGTATTTGGCGCGGTCCACGTACGCGCGCCGCAGCGCCTCCACGTACAGGTGCAGGGCCTCCGGGTCCCTGAAGCCGAAGCCCTGGGGCCGCAGTTGCTCCATGGCGCCCAGCACCTGGAGCACCGCCACGCCGCCCGCGCTCGGCGGAGGCATGGTGAGGATGCGGTGGCCGCGGTAGCTGCCCTCCAGCGGCTCGCGCTTGCGCGTCTTGTAGGACGCCAGGTCCTCCAGCGTGAGCACGCCGCCGCCCGCCTGCACCGTGTCGACGATGCCCTTGGCCACCGCGCCCGAGTAGAAGCCCTTGGGGCCGCTCTTGGCGATGCTCGTGAGCGTGCGCGCCAGGTCCGGCTGGCGCAGCAGGTGGCCGATGGGCGGGACGACGTGTTCGCCCTGCTCGTTCTTGACGAGGAAGACGCGGGTCGCCTCCGGGTCCTTGCGCAGACACTCCAGCCGGCCCTCGGCCATGCTGCGGTAGCGCGGCGTCACCCACAGGCCCTTGCGCGCCGCTTCGATGGCCGGCGCCAGGACAACGGACGGGGGCAGAGTGCCGTGCGTCTTGAGCAGCTCCAGATATCCCGCCACCGCGCCCGGCACGGCGACGGCCAGCACGCCGTCCGTGGACAGCCCCGGCACCACCTTGCCGTCCTTCAGGAACATGTCCCGCGTGGCCGCCTTGGGCGCCACCTCGCGGAAGTCCAGCACCCGCGTCGCGCCGGACTTCGCGTCGTGCACCAGCGCGAAGCCGCCGCCGCCCACCCCCGAGTGGTACGGCCCGACGACCGCCGCCACGAAGGCCGCCGCCACCGCCGCGTCCACCGCGTTGCCGCCCTTGTCGAGCATCTTCAAGGCCGCTTCGCTGGCCGGCGGATACGCCGTGGCCACCGCGCCACCCCGGTACGGCCGCGCCGCGTGCGCCACACACGCCATCAATACGAGCGCCACCGCCAGCCCTCGCACCGTCGCCTCCAGCACCCTCGCGCTCGTGCGCGGGGCTTGCTTCTCGAAGCTCGTGTCGTTCACGGGAAAGTCCCCTCCTGGGGGCGCAATCAATACCTTGTGGCTGGCCTTCGTCGCGGATGTTGTGTTACCCGGCGGACACTCACCCACACCTGGGGGCCGGGACTCGGGGGCGCCGCACCGACTACACCTCTCCCGGTATGCACGAACTGTCCGCACCGGACCATGATTTCAACTCAGCAACAATTTTCCTCTTGGATTGTTTTTCAAGAGGGTGCATCCTTCCCCGGTCATGAGTCGCGACTGGGGGAGCAAATGAGCGCACCGGTCACACCTGAGAAACCGACCCGGTCCGGGTCTGTTCCGCCCTCGGGGCGGGTCACGCTCTTTCTCAAGCCGAGCTTCGGAATCACGGTGAAGAGCAACGCGCTGTGCGTGGCCGTGAGCGCGAAGCCGCGACCTGACAACACCTCCGAGACTTCGGAGCCTCGCGCGGTTGACGACTCGATTCCCTGTCCCTAATTCTCCGCCGCATGACAGCTCTGTCGGCGGTGGTGTTGTGTGCGGGCAAGGGCACGCGGATGAAGTCGAAGAAGGCGAAAGTCCTTCACGCCATCCTCGGAAAGCCCCTGTGCGCATATCCCCTCAAGCGAGCGCTCGAGCTTGGCGCCTCCACGGTGGTGCCCGTCGTGGGCCATCAATCGGAGAGCGTGGAGATGGAAGTCCGGGCGTTGTTTCCCGACGCGCCCCTGCGCTTCGCGCTCCAGCGTGAGCAGCGCGGGACGGCGGACGCGGTGCGCTCTGCGGAAGAGGCCCTGAAGGGGTTCTCCGGCCGGGTCCTCATCCTGTACGGGGATGTGCCCCTGCTCCGTCGTGAAACGCTGGCGGCGCTGCTCGCCGCGCACGACGAGGCGGGCGGGGTGCTGGCGATGGTGACGACGAGGCTCGACGACCCCACCGGCTACGGCCGCGTCCTTCGCGAGGGGGGCCGGGTGGTGCGGGTGGTGGAGCAGAAGGACGCCACCGCCGAGCAGCGCGCGGTGAAGGAGTGCAACGCGGGCATCTACTCCGTCGACGCGGCCTTCCTCTGGAAGGCGCTGGCCGAAATCAAACCGAACAATGCGCAGGGTGAGTACTACCTGACGGACCTGGTGGAGCTCGCCTCGAAGCAGGGTCGCGTGGGCACCGTGGACGTGGACGCCACGGAGACCGCGGGCGTGAATGACAAGGTGGAGCTGGCGGCGCGGGCGCGGGTGCTCCAGCGCCGCATCAACGAGGCGCACATGCGCGCCGGCGTTACCTTGTTGGACCCCGACACGACCTTCATCGAAGAGGACGTGGTGGTGGGCGCCGACAGCGAGGTGGGCCCCGGGGTGGTGCTGACGGCGGGCACCGTGGTGGGAGAGAACGTCACCATCGGCCCCGGCTGTGTGGTGAGCGCCTCCACCGTGGCGGACGGCTCCGTGCTCAAGCCCTACTCCGTGTTGGAGGAGGCGAAGGTCGGCGTGCGGAACGTCATTGGCCCGTTCGCTCGCCTGCGTCCCGGGACGGAGCTGGCCGAGGATGTGCATCTGGGTAACTTCGTGGAAACGAAGAAGGCGCAGATCGGCAAGGGGACCAAGGCCAACCACCTGACTTATCTGGGTGACGCCAAGATTGGCGCGGGCTGCAACGTGGGCGCGGGCACCATCACCTGTAACTATGACGGGGTGAACAAGAGCCTCACGGAGCTGGGAGACGGCGTCTTCATCGGCTCCGACACGCAGCTCGTCGCTCCCGTGAAGGTGGGGGACGGCGCCTACGTGGGGGCGGGCACCACGGTGACGAAAAATGTGCCGCCCGGCAGCCTCGCTGTGTCACGCGCGCCACAGGTGACGAAGGAAGGCTGGGTGGCCGCGAAGAAGGCGCGCCGCGCGGCGAAGGGCGGTTGAGCGCGGGCGTGGCTCTTGCTTGGGGAGCGGCCTGACAGCCACTCCCAGAGAAGTATGGGTATCCCTCGGTTTGCTCCGGCGGGCGTGGGCGTGAGAGAGAGGTCTGAATATGTGCGGGATTGTTGGTTACGTCGGTGACAAGGAATCGGCTCCCATCCTGGTGTCCGGGCTCAAGAAGCTCGAGTACCGGGGGTATGACTCGGCGGGCGTCGCGGTGGTCAATCGCAACCAGCTCAACGTGGTGCGCGCCACGGGGAAGCTGCGCAACCTGGAGAACCGGGTGGTGGCGGACCAGCCGCAAGGCAACATCGGCATTGGCCACACCCGTTGGGCCACGCACGGCCGTCCCTCGGACGAGAACGCGCACCCGCACACGTACAAGAACGTCGCGGTGGTCCACAACGGCATCATCGAGAACCACCTGTCACTGAAGGCGCAGCTTCGCGCCAAGGGCCACGTGTTCTCGTCGGAGACGGACACGGAGGTCTTCGCCCACCTCATCTCGGATGAGCTGGAGGCCGGCAAGGAGCTGCCGGACGCGGTGCGCGGGGCCATTGACCAGGTGAAGGGCACGTACGCGCTGGCGGTGGTGAGCGCGACGGACCCCCACCGCATCGTCTGCACGAAGAACGCGTCGCCCATGGTGCTGGGGCTGAGCGAGGGGCAGAACTTCATCGCCAGCGACGTGCCCGCGGTGCTCGAGCACACGCGCGACATCGTCTACATGGAGGAGGGTGACCTGGCCATCGTCACCGCCGCCAAGGTGGACATCTTCAACCGCCAGGGTCAGCCGGTGAACCGCGCCACCCGCCGCATCGACTGGACGCCGATGATGGCGGAGAAGGGCGGCTACAAGCACTTCATGCACAAGGAGATCTGGGAGCAGCCCCGCGCCGTCGCGGACACGCTGCGCGGCCGGATGCTCCTGACCGAGGGCGACGTCCACTTCGAGGGCTGGAACATGACGCCCGAGAAGGTCCGCTCGCTGACGAAAATCACCATCCTGGCGTGCGGCACGTCGTGGCACTCGGGCGTGGCCGGCAAGCACATGATTGAGACGCTGGCGCGGCTCCCGGTGGAAGTGGAGCTGGCGAGCGAGTTCCGCTACCGCGACCCGATTGTCGAGTCCTCGCACCTGGCCATCGCCATCAGCCAGTCGGGTGAGACGGCGGACACGCTGGCGGCGTTCAAGGAGGCCAAGGCGCGCGGGGCCACGGCGATGGCCATCTGCAACGTCATTGGCAGCGCGATGACGCGTGAGGCGGAGTTCTCCGTCCTCACCAACGCCGGTCCGGAGATTGGCGTCGCGTCCACCAAGGCGTTCACCACGCAGTTGGTGGCTCTCTACCTGCTGGCGGTGAAGCTGGGGCGCATGCGCGGCACGCTGTCGGTGGCGGCGGCGCAGGAGCACCTGACGCATCTGACGGAAATCCCGAAGATGATTGAAGAGGTGCTCAAGTGCGAGCCGGCCGTGAAGCGCGTGGCCCGTGAGTTCATGAACTCGCAGGACTTCCTCTTCCTCGGCCGCGGCCCCATGCACCCGGTGGCGCTGGAGGGCGCGCTGAAGCTGAAGGAGATTTCGTACATCCACGCGGAGGGCTACGCGGGTGGCGAGATGAAGCACGGCCCGATTGCGCTCATCGACGAGAAGATGCCGGTGGTGGTCATCGCGCCGAAGAAGCCGCACGTGGCCTACGAGAAGATCATCGGCAACATCGAGGAGGTCCGCGCGCGCGGCGGCAAGGTCATCGCCGTCATCGACGAGGACGACGACCAGGTGGGAGGGCTCGCCGACCACGTCATCCGGGTTCCGGCGGCGTGCGCGCTGCTCGCGCCCGTGATTGCCACCATTCCGCTCCAGCTCCTCGCGTACCACGTGGCGGAGATGCGCGGGAATGACGTGGACCAGCCGCGCAACCTCGCCAAGAGCGTGACGGTGGAGTAGCCGCCGCTCGAGCGTCCCTGACGTACGCGAAGCCCGGGTTCCCCTCGAGGGAACTCGGGCTTTCGTCGTTTTCGAGAGGACTTCGTGCCGCGCGGGGAGCGCTCAGTCCTGCTGGGCCAGCTCCATCAGCAGCTCCAGGTCCTCGGCGGCGTCCATGCTCTCCAGCAGCTCCAGGTTCTCCACCACCTCGCGGTCCTCCTCTGACAGGGCTGTCGCGGGTCGGGTGGGCTCACGCGACGGCGTCCTGGCGGGGGCCGGGGGGAGGGGAGCTTCCTCGGTGGCGGGCGTTTCGGACGGGCTCGCGCCAAGAGCCACCGGGGCCGCCAGGAGCATCATGAACAACACGAGCGGCGAGGCGGGGCTCACCGGCGCCGCCTCTCGCGCACGCGCTCCCGCATCTCCTGGCGCTGCTCGGGCGTCATCTGCCGCCAGCGGCGCATGTTCTCCATGAGCTGCTCGCGCCGCTCCGGGTTCTCCCGCAGGTAGGCCTTCATCCGCTGGCGCATCGCGGCGCGCCGCTCCGGGTCCATCTTCCTCAGCTCGCGCGCCTGCTCACGCAGTGCCTGCCGTTCGGCGACGTTGAGCTTGCGCAGCTCCCGCTGGTTGGCGCGCAGCCGCTCGCGCTCCTCGGGGGGCAGCTTGCGCCAGCGCTCCAGGTTGCCCCGAATGCGCGTCTGCTCGTCCTTCGGCAGCGACTTGAACTCGCGCAGCTTTCCGCGCAGCGCTTGCTTCTGCTCCGGCGTCATCTTCTCGAAGCGCTCGGCGGCCGTCGCCGGACGCTCCGTCTCCGCGCGCGCGGCCGCGCCCGTCAGCAGCGCCACCCCCAGGCCCAGCGCCATCCACGTCCGGCCCGTCATTGCGCCACCTCCAGTTCGTGGAGGCTCGCGACGACCTCCAGGTCCTCGGGACTGTCGAGCCCCAACAGCTCGTAGTCCTCGACCAGCTCCAGGTTCGCCGCCAGCTCCATCACCGCCGGGTCCTCCAGCTCCTCGGGTGCCTCGGGGCCCGGCCCCACCACCACCAGCGCCAGCCCCACCGCCACGGCCAGCCCCGCGGAGGGCACCAGCACCGCCGGGCGCAGCAACGTCCGCAGCCGCTCCCACCACGGCACCGGCAGCGCATCCAGCTTCGCCAGCACCGCGCGCCTCGTGTCCGCCGAGGGCACGAAGTCCGGCAACTCCGCAACCCTTGCCACTGTGTGGCGCAGGAGCGCCTCCGTCGCGCGGCACCCGGTGCAGCCGCCCAGGTGGGCTGCGACTTGCTCGCGGCGGGCCGCGGGCAGCTCGCCGTCCACGTAGGCCGTGAGGTCTTCCTCGAAATGACAGCTCATGCCCTGCTCCTCGCGGGCACGGTGCCCGCCTGCAGCTCTTCAATCCTGCGCGCCACCGCCAGCGTCGCCCGGTGGATGAGGCTCTTCACGGCGGACTCGCTCGCCTCCAGCGCCTCCGCGATGTCCCGGTAGGCCATGCCCTCGAAGCGGCACATGGTGAAGGCCGCGCGCTCCCGGTCACTCATGTCGCGGAGCGCGTCGCCCACCGCCTGCTCCAGCTCCCGTCCCGCCAGCGCCTGGTCCGGCCTGTCGCCGTCCGGCCCCGCCATCTCCACGCCTCCGGTCTCCTCGCCGTCCGGCGCCTCGGTGGACGTGTGGGCCACGCGGTACTCCCCGCGCCGTACTTCGTTGAGGCAGTGATTGGTGGCCACCCGGAACAGGAACGTCTTGAAGCGCGCCGTGGGCTGGTACGCCTTCGCGTTGCGGTAGAGCTTCACGAAGATGTCCTGCGTCAGCTCCTCCGCGCGCTCCCTGTCTCCCACGAAGCGGAAGGCGAAACGCGCCACGCTCGCATGGTAGCGGTCGAACAGCCAGGCGAACGCCCGACGGTCCCCCGCGGCCACCTTCAGCATCGCCTGTGCGTCCGAATCCACGTCCACGGTCGACTTCAACCCCGTTGCCCGCAAGAAGTTGCGGACTCCGTCTCTTTGAACCGCGCGGGCCTCCGTGGATACAGTCTCCCCGTGTCGGACGCCACGCGCACACATCCACCCAGCTCCAGACCCGAGGAGGGCGCGGACGAGGAGCGTCTGGCGGACCTCGCCGCCTGGGCACCTCCTCCGTCAGAGGCGGCCGGACGGCCCACGCCTCCGGTGGAGCTGCCCCTGCCCCTGCTGGTGCGGGTGGAGCAGGCCGTGGGGGCCTCCCAGGCGGAGCGGCCCGAGGCGGCCGCGCGCCTCAATGAAGTCCTGAAGCAGTTGGGGACTGGCGGCGGGGAGCGGCAGGTGGCGGACACCCTGCACCGGCTGCTCGACGGCGGAAGGCTGGACGGACTGGTGGACGCCGACGGGCGCTCCTGCCGCGCGGTGGCGGTGGAGGCGCTCCTGTCCCTGGGCTTTCCCTACGCCCTGGAAGTCGAGCCCGACGACCTCAAGCACCTGCGCGCCAACACCGCGGCCCGGCCCGGCGGCCGCAAGAGCGTCTTCGATTTCGGGGCCGGAGTGCCCGCCACGGTGCTCACCGGCGGGCTGCTGGCCCAGGTCCTCGAGGAGCTGCTGCGGCCGGGCACCGTCGAAGGCACGGTGACCTTGCAGGTGGGCCTGAGCGTGATGGCGATGATGGCCTTGTGGCTTGCCCCGCCTCGCAGTCCCGTGTACCGGCTGGGCCTGGGCCTGCTGGCCCTCGTGTCAGGCTACGGGCTGCTGTTGGCCCTGGGGTCGGCCGGCCACGCCGGGGGGCTGTGGGCAGGTGTGGCAGGCGCGGTCGCCGTCCTCCTGGCTGCCCTCCGCGAGAGCTAGCTGACCGACAGGATGCAACACGGATGTCAGAGGGGTGGACTAGGGTCTACCCATCGCGTACTAAAAGCGCGTTCAGGTGAGCCGGGGTGGCTCGCCAATACAAGGAGCTCAAGTCAAATGGCCGTGAATCAGGAGAAGGAAAAGGCGATCGAGCTGGCGATGTCCGCGGTGGAGCGCCAGTTCGGTAAGGGTTCGATCATGCGGCTCGGCAACGACGAGCCGCTGATGCACGACGTGCAGGCCATTTCGACGGGCTCGATTTCCTTGGACATCGCCTTGGGCGTGGGCGGCGTGCCGAAGGGCCGAATCATCGAGATTTTCGGACCGGAGTCCTCCGGCAAGACGACGCTGTGTCTCCACATCGTCGCGGAGGCGCAGAAGCGCGGTGGCATCTGCGGCTACGTGGACGCGGAGCACGCGCTGGACGTGGGCTATGCGCGCAAGCTGGGCGTGCGCACCGACGACCTGCTCCTGAGCCAGCCGGACACCGGTGAGCAGGCGCTCGAAATCGCGGAGATGCTGGTGCGCTCGGGCGCCATCGACGTGCTGGTGGTGGACTCGGTGGCCGCGCTCGTCCCCAAGGCGGAGCTCGAGGGCGAGATGGGCGATGCGCACATGGGCGTGCAGGCGCGCCTCATGAGCCAGGCGCTGCGCAAGCTCACGGGCACCATCTCCAAGAGCCAGACGTGCGTCATCTTCATCAACCAGATCCGCATGAAGATTGGCGTGATGTTCGGCAACCCGGAGACGACGACGGGCGGCAACGCGCTGAAGTTCTACGCGTCGCAGCGCATGGACATCCGCCGCATCGGCGCCATCAAGAACGGCGATAACGTGGTGGGCAGCCGCACCCGCGTGAAGGTCGTGAAGAACAAGGTGGCCCCTCCGTTCAAGGAGGTCGAGTTCGACATCATGTACGGCTCGGGCATCTCCCGTGAGGGCGACCTCATCGACCTGGCCTCCAACGACAACATCGTGGAGAAGAGCGGCAGTTGGTTCTCCTTCAATGGAGAGCGCATCGGTCAGGGCCGTGAGAACGCGAAGGACTACCTGCGGGAGCACCCGGAGGTGGCGAAGGAGATTGAGGCGCGCGTGCTGGAGAAGTACGGCATCGCGAAGGGCCCGGGCGCCGCCGCCGCTCCCGCCGCGGAGGAGGCTCCCGCCGAGGCCACCACCGAGAAGCGCCCGCGCGTGAAGGCCGTGAAGTGAGTCGGTGACGGCGGCTCCTCGCGAGCCGCCTCTCGACACGCCGTTCGGGGCTGTCCTCTCCAGTCGAGGGCAGCCCCGTCGTGTTTCATGCGGGCCGCGTGAGTCGCATGCGTCGCGGAGTGCTGACACGGTGCGTTGTGTCGGAGGCGTGGCGGGGATGTTTCCGGAGTGATGGACGAGGGCCGTAGACTCGCGCGCGCTGGTCCTTCACCCGCGCTCCATTTCGGGAGTCCCGCCTTGTTCGACAGATTGAAGCGTCGCAGCTTCCTGCAGGCCGTGGTTGCCGTCGCGGCAAGCACCTCATTCGGCTGTTCCGACGACGACACGCAGACCCATGACGGTGCGAAGTACTTCCCTCAGTCCATCTGTTCGGGAGATCCGCGTCCGGACAGCGTGGTGTTGTGGGTGCGCGCGGTGAACCCCGACAACGCGGGCGCGGATGCGCCGGTGCGGCTGGAGGTGTCGACGAGCGAGAGCTTCTCGAGCCTGGTGTTGGACAGGAGCTTCACGGCGCTGGTGGCGAATGACCATGCGCTGAAGGTGAAGGTGACGAACCTGTCGCCGCGCACGACGTACTACTACCGCTTCACCTTCGAGACGGGCGGGCAGAAGTACACGACGGCGACGGGCCGCACCCGCACGGCGCCGGCGGCCGGGGACGACGTGGCGGTGAAGTTCGCCTTCGCCAGCTGCCAGGACTACATCGGCCGTTACTACAACGCGTGGCAGCGGCTGCTGCAGCTCGACGAGGACCTGGACTTCGTCGTGTTCCTCGGCGACTACGTCTACGAGACGACGGGCGACCCGTCCTTCCAGTCGGGCGGCGACACCCGGACGGTGAAGTTCAGCGAGCCGGAGAAGGCGCTGAAGGTGGGCACGGGGCTGAGGGCCTTCTTCGCGGCCAACTCGCTGTCCAACTACCGCGACCTCTACAAGACGCTGCGCACGGACAAAATCATCCAGAAGGTCCACGAGCGCTACCCGTTCATCGTCATCTGGGACGACCACGAGTTCTCCGACGACAGCTGGGGGCCCAACGCGACGTACCTGGATGGGCGCGCGTCGGAGCTGCAGTTGGAGCGCAAGCAGAACTCGGAGCGGGCCTTCTTCGAGTACATCCCGCTGGACAACACGAACTCGGCGGAGGGCGCCATGGACCCGGCGGCCGCGCCGGTGTACCCGAACACGCGCGTCTACCGTGACTTCGAGTTCGGCAAGGCGCTGAAGCTGGCGGTGGCCGACTACCGCACCTTCCGTCCGGACCACCTCATCCCCGAGGACGCGTACCCGGGCCGGGTGGCGGTGCCCGCGCAGTTGCTGGCCGTGGCGCTGCCGAACCTGCCCGCGCCGGTGCAGGCGCTGCTCCAGTCGGAGACGTTCGCCTACGTGGACATCGACGCGGCGGAGCACGCCGTGCAGAAGGCGGTGTTGCAGGGCGCGTACGTGCAGCAGGCGATGGGCGCGGGCCTCACCCAGGCGGAGGCCACGGAGAAGGCCGGGTCATGGGTGAAGGGCGGTCAGTCGCTCTTCTACGTCAACCAGGTGCTGACGGCGGTGAACACCGCGCGCGTGGCGGCGCAGCAGCCGGCGATTCCGCTGCTCTCCGCGACGGGCGCGCCCCGGGGTCTGGCCTACGTGCACATGGGCAAGGCGGGCCTGTTCGGCATCCAGGGCTCGCGCTACATCGTGGTGAAGCCCATCTACGACCTGTTCTCGCGCCTCACCTATGGGGCCTCGCAGGGGGCGACGGAGGACGTGCTCGGCCAGACCCAGCAGGCGTGGCTCCAGACGCAGCTGCAGGCGACCAACACCTGGAAGATTGTCGTCAGCTCCGTGTCGATGACGTCCATGGTGTTCGACCTGTCCGACAAGCCGGACATCGGTGAAGCGACGCTGCGTCAGGCGTTCTACTTCAGCGTGGACCAGTGGGACGGCTTCCCCACGAAGAAGGAGGAGTTGCTGGCGTTCGTCCGGGCGAACCAGGTGAAGAACGCGATGTTCATCTCCGGCGACATCCACGCGTCGTTCGCGTCGGAGGAGTCGGGCGTTCCCACGCTGACGGCGCCCGCGATTACCTCCGGCTCCATCAAGGAGCTGGCGGGTCTGGCCGTCTTCGGCGCGGGCTACGCGCCCAACAGCCCCATCTACAAGTACGTCGTCACGCAGCTGAACGAATCGCTCATGGCCTCCAACCCGGGCATGCGCTACGTCAATGGTGATGAGCACGGCTTCGTGGTGATGGAGCTCAAGGGCACGCAGGCGCTGGCCTCCTACCACCTCATCCCCAGCTCCGAGGTGGCCAAGGACTACTCGTTCAAGACGGACAGCGAGCTCGCGGCGAAGTTCACTCGCGTGGACTTCCGCATCGAGAACGGGACGATTACCAAACTCTGATGACGTGACACTCACTCTCGCCACGCGAGGGGGGTGACGAGGGCCGCGCCGGGAGCCAGGACGCTCCGGTGGCGGCCCTCGCCGCGTCTCGGGCGTGAGTGTCTTCGCACCCAGGTGTGCGGGATTCGGCGTCCGTCTAACCTGACGAATGGCCGAGCCAAGGGGCTCGGTGCGGTGTGTTGCATTCACCAGGACTCGGAGACGCCATGACTGCGCAAAGCATCAAGAAGCTGTCGCTGAAGAAGGAGACCCTTCGCACCCTGGACGTGAATCAGCTGGGGCAGCTCGAGGGGGCGGTGGGCGGGACTACGCCTGCCATCACCATCCCCGTCATCATCATCGCCACCATCATCGCCTCAAACGCCGACTGACGTCGGCGTGACTCCGTAGGGCCCTTCGAGGCACGAGCGCCGCTGGCCTTGAGGTCGGCGGCTCTCCGGCGGAGCGAGGGGCGCTGCCGCGGAGGCAGTCCTCCGAGGTGGAACGCGTTAGAAGTCGGGCCATGACGACTGGCTCCTCGGCTTCGGACCTCCACCTCGTTCCCGCCCGGCCCGAGCATGTGGACTTCTGGATGTCGCTGCGCGCGGAAGCCGCCGCGCGGCGCTACGTGGACACCGAGGAGGACTCGCCGGAGACGCTGGTGAAGCGCATCCTGGAGGCGAGCTCGCTGGAGGAGCCTCGGGCGAAGGGGTTTCGCTGGTTCGTGCGGTACCGGGATGCGTGGGTGGGCACAGTGTCCGCTCGGGACGTGTCCCGGGAGCATGGCCGGGCGCAGCTGGGCTACATGCTGTCGGAGGCGTACCACGGGCGCGGGTTGGGCTCGCGCGCGGTGGGGATGATGCTGGAGCGCCTCTTCACCTTGCCCTTCCTGGAGCGGGTGTGGCTGACGACGCTGTCGGAGAACCTGGCGTCCCAGGGCGTGGCGCGCAAGCTGGGCTTCACGCTGGAGGGGACGATGCGCGGGCACTGCATGCTGCGCGGGGAGCGCAAGGACCAGCAATATTGGGGACTGTTGCGCTCTGAGTGGGAGTCCCGACAGCGCGGGTGACGTGCGCTGGGAGCCGCGTGGGGACCGGGTTATAGAAGGGGCGTCATGCACGCCTACGCCGCTGAGTTGTCGCAGGAGCTGGGGCTCCGGCCCGAGCAGGTGGACCGCACCCTGGCGCTGAACGCCGACGGAGCCACCGTTCCCTTCATCGCGCGCTATCGCAAGGAAGTCACAGGAGGGCTGGACGAGGTTCAAATCCAGACCATCCTCGACAAGGCCTCCGAGCGCACCGAGCTGGACTCGCGCCGCGACACGATTCTGCGCTCCGTGGAGGAGCAGGGGAAGTTGACGCCGGAGCTGGCGAAGGCGCTCAAGGCGGCCAAGACGCGCACCGAGCTGGAGGACCTGTACCTGCCGTACAAGCCCAAGCGCCGCACGCGCGCGGCCATCGCTCGGGAGAAAGGGCTGGAGCCCCTGGCGGACCTCCTGTGGAAGCAGGAGGGGAAGCGGGGCGAGGACGCGGACGCGAAGGTGCGCCCCTTCGTCAACGCGGAGAAAGAGGTGCCGGACCTGGCGGCGGCGCTCGCGGGCGCGCGCGACATCTGCGCGGAGCGGGTGAGCGAGGACGCGGGTCTGCGCCGCGCGACGCGCGAGGTGTGCGCGAAGCGGGGCACGCTGCGCTCGGACGTGGTGCCCGCGAAGAAGAACGAGCCCACCAAGTTCGAGAACTACTACGGCCACGAGGAGCCCCTGTCCCAGGCCCCGTCGCACCGCGTGCTGGCGCTCTTGCGCGGTGAGGAGGAGGGCGTGTTGAAGGTGAAGCTCCACATGCCGGATGACGAGGTGAAGGCGCTGCTCGGTGGGCGCGTGGTGACGAAGCCACAGTCCCTCTTCGCCTCGGAGCTGCGCGCCGCGGTGGATGACAGTTGGGAGCGACTGTTGGGGCCGTCGCTGGAGTCGGAGCTGCGCGCGGAGCTGAAGGAGCGCGCGGACAAGGGCGCCATTGGCGTCTTCGGGGAGAACCTGCGGCACCTGCTGCTCACCGCTCCGGCGGGCGCGCGCGCGGTGCTCGCGTTGGACCCGGGCCTGCGCACGGGAATCAAACTGGCCATGCTGGACAACACGGGCAGCGTGGCGGAGACGGTGACGCTCTACTCGGAGCGCGGCGCGGACGAGCGGGTGCGCGCGGCGAAGCTGCTGTCGGCCGTGGTGCAGAAGCACAAGCCGGAGCTCATCGCGGTAGGCAACGGGACGGGCAGCCGCGAGGCGGAGACCTTCGTTCGCGACACGCTGAAGGCCCTGGGTTCGCAGGTGCCGGTGGTGTCGGTGAGCGAGCAGGGCGCGTCCATCTACTCGGCGTCCGAGGTGGCCCGTGACGAGTTCCCGGAAATGGACGTCAGCCTGCGGGGCGCGGTGTCCATTGGCCGGCGCTTGCAGGACCCGCTCGCGGAGCTGGTGAAGATAGACCCGAAGAGCATCGGCGTCGGGCAGTACCAGCACGACGTGGACCAGGGGCTCCTGAAGAAGAAGCTGGGCGAGGTGGTGGACTCGTGCGTGAACGCGGTGGGCGTGGATGTGAACACCGCCTCACCGCAGTTGCTGGAGCACGTGTCCGGCGTGGGCCCGTCGCTGGCGAAGAAGCTGGTGGCGCACCGGGCCTCGAAGGGGCGCTTCACCACGCGGCGGGAGTTGCTGAAGGTGAGCGGCCTGGGGCCCAAGACGTTCGAACAGGCGGCGGGCTTCCTGCGCGTGCGAGGGCCGGAGCCGCTGGACTCGAGCGCGGTGCATCCGGAGCGCTACTCGGTGGTGGAGCGCATGGCGAAGGACCTGGGCGTGGAGGTGGGCTCGCTCGTGGGGAACGCCGCGCTGGTGCGGAAAATCGACCCCAAGCGCTACCTGGGCCCGGACCTGGGAGAGCTGACGCTGAAGGACATCCTCGCGGAGCTGGAGAAGCCGAGCAGGGACCCTCGCGGCGACTTCACCGCACCGGTGATGCGGGACGACCTGCGCACGCTGGAGGACGTGAAGGAGGGCATGGTGCTCCAGGGTGTGGTGACGAACGTCACCGCGTTCGGCGCCTTCGTGGACGTGGGCGTGCACCAGGATGGCCTTGTCCACGTGTCCCAGATTTCGACGAAGTTCGTGAAGGACCCCTCCGAGGTGGTGAAGGTGGGGGACCGGCTGACGGTGCGTGTGCTCACCGTGGATTTGCAGCGCAAGCGACTGGCGCTGTCGGTGCGCGCGGCGCAGGAGGGCGGCACGCCGCAGCCTTCGGGCCGACCCGCCGTGGGTGGCGCGTCGGGCGCGGGGCGGATGACGGACCGGGGCGGAGAATGGCCCTCGGGCTCGGGTGGCGGAGGGAAGGGGGCTTCCGGTGCGCGTCCGGGCGGGCAGGGCGCGGGCTCGCAGCCTGGAGGTCAGCGGCCGGGTTCGGGCGGGAGCGACAAGGACAAGAAGGGCCCGGAGCCGTTCAACAACCCGTTCAAGAACCTCAAGCGCTGATTGGCAGGGGGCTGTCGAGACGCCTGGAAGTACGCCCCGCCGGTGGACCTTGGCGGGGCGTGACGTCTGTCTATGCGTGTGGCGTCAATGGCTGACGGCTAGGGGTAACCCCAGCAGGCGCCATTGTGGCCGTTGTAGCCAATGGACCTGCAGAAGGCGAACGCCGCCGAGGCGCAGTTGCCGTAGCCGACCGTGGAGACATGTCCAACCACGTACCAGTAGTTGATGGTGTCGTTGCATTCCGCGAAGCAGTAGTTGTTGCCGTCATAGCCACTACAGGCGGCGAACGCGCTGACGTTGTTGCCGTCCTCCGACGTCGTGTCGGGCGACATCTGCTCCTGGGCGGGCGGCGTGACGGGCTCCGTCGTGCCTCCCTCGCCCAACTCCATACCACCACAAGCCGTAGCGACCACTGCGAACACCGTCAGGAGGGAAAGCCTTACGAGATGCATGGTGCGTCCTGTCTGACTTCGAGGGTCCGGCGGAATGGCAAGCATCCGTCGGGGCGCCTGGGATGGGCGCGCGCTATTGATATGTGAAAGTCCATGGGATGGAAGTGCGAAGCCCGCAATGACTCGCAAGGACTGATGCCTTATTCACAGACGCAATGCGGCAAAATCCGGATTTCGGTCAATTCCGGTTCGGGCCGCGTGCGCGTCCGCGGGCCCCCTAAGGGCAGCCCGCGTCACGCCGTGCGTCAATCGAGCGGGTGCTCGCGCACTTCTTCCGCGAGCCGCTGGATTCGCGCGAGCCGCCGCGCGTAGCGGTCCGTGCCGTTGCGCGTGTCGAAGCGCGTGGCGATGTCCTTCGCCTGCTTGAGCATCCACGCGTGCAGCGCCTTCACTTCGTACCCGCCGTCGGCGCGGTGCTCCGGGAATGCCTTGGTCAGCCGCAGGCTCACCACGTCCCGGTCTCCCGTGGCCTTCACGCGCTCCAGGAGGAACGTCGCCGCCACGAGGAAGATGAAGCGGTCATTGAAGCTCCCGTGGTCCAGCGTCCACTCCAGGTGCTTCTCCAGCAGCGCCAGCCCTCGCGCCAGGTTCCCCGTCAGCGTGAGGAACTCGATGTGGTCGCCCACCGTGGCCAGGAAGTCGCGGTTCTTCGACGTCAGGCTGTAGCCCCGGCGATGCATCTCCGCCGCCCGCTCCAGCTCGCCCAGCTTGAACAGCGGATACAAGAGCGTGCCCAGCGTGAGGTGCGGAATCTCCGCGCACTTCACCCGCCCCTCCAGGATGGGCTTCGCCTTGCGCAGCGCCTGCTCCCACTCGCCCTTCTCGACGTGGTGGTCCAGTTCGTCATCCAGCTCGCACGCGCGGCAGTCCGTCAGGTGGTCCCTGGGCGTCGCGAGCCAGGAGGCCCACAACCGGTCCACCTCCGCCGCGTCGTCGCCCATGTCCCGCGCCGTCTGGTAGCGCAGCTTCAGCACCGAGCGCTTGCCGGCGTCCACCTTGGTGAAGCACTGCTCGATGTCGTCCAGCGCGTCGGTAATCTGCTTGCGCGAGATGTGGGGGAACTCCTTGATGCGCCCCACCACCCACTTCTGCTTCCAGAGCAGGCCCTCCGGCTCGAAGCGCTCCGGGTCCTTCTTCTGCTGGCCCCGGCACCACGCGAAGGCCACCAGCGCCTTGTCCGGGTAGCCCCCGAAGGTCGCCGCGTCGATGAGGTCGTCGCGGAGCTGATAGCCCATGTCCACGTCGCCGTGGGAGTCGGCCATCCGCACCGCCTCTTCCAGTAGCTTCACCTTGCTCTCGCTCGACTTCTGCTTGCCCGCCCGGTCCCACAGCGCCTGGGCCTCCTCGCGCCAGTCGCCGGCCATCAGTGCAGCCCTCCCGAGCCCACGCCCCCGTCACCCTCTCCGCCGCCCGAGCCTCCCGTGCCGAGCTGCGCGGAGATGAGCCCCAGCAACCCCTGGTTGAGCAGCGTCATCTCCTGCGCGTTCAACGGGTGCTGACCCAGCAGCAACGCCTGCACGTAGAGCATCTCCACCGACAGCTTCATCATGTTCCGGTCCGTCACCGCCGAAAGCCGCCGCACCACCGGGTTGTGCAGGTTGAAGCACAGCTGCGCCGGCTCGCCGCCCGCCGCCGCCATGACCCCCTCCAGCACGCTCGCGTAGAGGTCGTCGGACTCGTCCCGCGCGCGCTCGGCGTCACGTCGGAAGGAGCCCTCCTCGTCCGCGCTGTAGAGCGTGGGCACCTCCGCCGGGAAGAACTTCTTCACCACCACGCCGCAGTGGAACGGGGCCAGCACCTGCTCGGCCGTGCGCAACAGCGGGAAGACCGCGTCGCGCTCGTCCATCGTCAGTTCCTCGAAGCTCTGCGGCAGGTCCGCCGCGGAGAAGGGCTCCACCTGCGCGCCCTCCACCACGTGCGGCAGCTTCTCCAGGAGCGCCGCGTCGTGCGTGTACGCCGCGTTGATGATGCACAGACCCTGCGCCCCCGCCACGCGCGCCACCTGACGGAATCCGTCCAGCGTCGCAGTGAAGCGCACCACCGGGTAGGCGCGCCGGTACTCCGCCAGCGTCGTCACCCCCAGCGACGTCTCGAAGGGCAGCCAGCCAATCACCAGCCGGTAGAAGTCGTCATCGTCTAGCGCCAGGGCCTTGATGCTCAGCCCGTGCAGGCCAATCAGCCGCTGCAGTGCGCGCGGGTCCTCGTGCGCCAGGTCCACCAGGTACTTGCGCAGCCCGTGGCCCAGGGCCTCGCGCGCCTGGGCGAGCGCGCCGTCCTCGTAGAAGGACTCGCGGCTGGCGGTGGGGCGCAGCGCGTTGGCGTTCACCACGCACTTCACGAAGAACGCCCACTCCGGCAGCAGGTTCTCCGCGCTCTCCGACAAGAGCATGTGCTTCAGGTACACGCGGTGCTTCTGCTTGGAGTTGAAGTGCGGTGAGGCCGGGAGCACGAAGGCCACTCCGTCCACGTCTCCCGCCTGCGAGCGCAGCGGGATGCAGTCGATGAAGTCCGTCTCGAAGACCTCGCGCCCGTACTCCAGCATCGCCTTGCGCCGCTCGCTCGCGCTCTCGTAGTCGCGGCGCCAGGGCGCGCCATCCAGGTCCAGTCGCTCCTGCTCCGCGCCCACGGTGAGCTGGATGGGGAAGGGCAGCAGGCCGCCGTAGTGCCGGCCGAGCTGGCGCAGCCGCTCCGGGGCGAACCACTCCACCATGTCCGCGCGAGCGACGAGGAACACCTGGGTGCCCGGCCGCTCCAGCGGGTGCTCGGATACCCGCACGGCGTACGTGCCGTCGTGCCGGCCGCGCCACTCCAGCGTGCGTCCATCCCCGCGCGCCGAGCGAGTCACCAGCAGCAGCTCGTCGCAGACCATGAAGCACGACAGGAGGCCGATGCCGAACTGGCCGATGAAGTCCTTGCGCCGGTCTTCCAGGGCCTCGCGCTTGGAGGACTCGCCGATGGTGGCCAGGAAGCGGTGGATTTCTTCTTCCGTCAGTCCGACGCCGTCGTCGCTGAAGACGAGGGTGGGAGGCCCGCCATCCTGTTTCTCCACCAGCTCGAGGCGGACGGTGCCTTGGTGTTCCGGTTCCAGGTGCTGCCGGGCGCGGATGGCGTCGGTGGCGTTCTGGAGCAGCTCTCGGAGGTAGACGCCCGGGGAGCTGTAGAGGTGGTGGGACAGGAGGTCGATGACCCCGCGGAGGCTGACTTGGAATCGGTGGTCCACGGCTGTCCCGACGTTAGCCCAGGGGACGGCCTGGGCGGGGAAGGAACCTCCTGCGGTTTTCGAGATTGCGGCGACCCGGCCGCCGAGGCATCTGTCGCCCCAGGGGCAGGCGATTCGCCCAGGCCCTTGAATGGCCGCCCGGACAGTGCCAAGCGGCGGCTCGGCCGGGGCGTGCCGTGAGGGCCCCCGGCGTCACGTCGTGATTTTTCGACCCGAGAGAGGACAACCATGCGGAACGAGCTCGTGGCAGTCGCGGTGGGTGCGCTGGTGACGTTCGCGGGGGTGGCCCATGCACAGGGCGCTCCGGCGCAGGGCACCCCGGCCCAGGGCGCGGCGGCGCCGAAGAAGGCGGAGGCGGTGAAGGCTCCGGCCGTGGCGAAGGGCAAGACGGAGGTGACGTGGTGGGGCCACGCGGCGTTCGTCATCCGCACCCCGGGGGGCGCGGTGATTGCCATCGACCCGTGGCTCACCAACCCCAAGGCGCCCAAGGACACCGCGCAGCCGGAGGCGCTCGACGCCATCCTCGTCAGCCACGGCCATTTCGACCACGTGGGCGAGACGAAGGCGCTGGCGCAGAAGACGGGCGCGAAGGTGTTCGGCTCGTTCGAGCTGGTGAACCTGCTGGGCCTGCCCGAAGCGCAGTCGGTGGGCGCCAACGCGGGCGGGACGTTCCAGGTGAAGGACGCCACCATCCACCTGGTGCAGGCGGTGCACTCCAGCAGCTACCAGTCGGACCCCAAGGGCCCGTCGCACTACGCGGGCGCGCCGCTCGGGTACGTGATTCAAATCGAGAAGGGTCCCACCCTGTACCACGCGGGTGACACCGGTCCCTTCGAGGGCATGTCCCTCATCGCCACCCAGTTCAAGCCCACCGTGGCGATGCTGCCCATCGGCGGGCACTTCACCATGGGCCCCGCGGAGGCGGCGCAGGCGGCGCGGCTGTTGAAGGCGCAGACGATTGTCCCCATGCACTACGGCACCTTCCCGCTGCTCCAGGGCAACCCGGACGCGCTCAAGGGCGAGCTGAAGAAGCTGCGCGGCGCGGCGAAGGTGATGGACCTGGAG
Source organism: Myxococcus sp. CA051A (assembly GCF_013336705.1). Taxonomy (NCBI): domain Bacteria; kingdom Pseudomonadati; phylum Myxococcota; class Myxococcia; order Myxococcales; family Myxococcaceae; genus Myxococcus; species Myxococcus sp. CA051A. The sequence continues at coordinate 744,253 of NZ_JABUMS010000003.1, forward strand.
CCCGGGAAGTCCACGGCGCTGTAGGCCGGGCTTTTCGTCCGGGGCGGCACTCTTCCGGGACCGTAGAAGTCCCGGTTCTGAGGCCGCTGACTCCGGGCGGTCAATCCCCCGAAGGGTGGGTGGAATCCCGGGGGCGGGTGGGTTACATCCGGCGGACCGTCACGAGGCGGGTCCGGGGGTGTTCCGGTGTTGGATTTCAGCAAGGCGGGGTGGCTCACTCCGCTCCTCAATGAAGCGGTCGCCGCTCACATGGGCACGCCCGCTTCGGAGGAGACCGCCTTGCATCTGGGCTCGGGACGCGCCCGTGCCCGGGCGTACCTGCGGCGCACCCTTCGCGCCAGTGGGCTCTTGTACGGCACGCCGGCGGACCCTCCCGAGTCCCTGGAGGCGGGTCCGGACACGGAGCTGCATGCGCGGGCGCTGGAGGATCAGCTCTTCCACGCGGTGGTGCGGACGCTGGCGACGCTGGCGCTGGAGCTGGCGCGGCACGTGGGTGCGCCGGCCGGGCCTCGGGGCGAGCAGCTGCTGGTCCTCTTCGCGGTGTTGTCCGGCGAGCTGGAGCTGGCGTCGACGCTGGCCGAGCAGCTCGCGGCGGGCAAGCCGGTGACGAAGCGGCAGGTGGCGAAGGTGGAGGTGGCGCTGCGCAAGCGCGAGCCCACGTTGGCCGGAGACCCGGTGTACGGGCTGGTGCTGCACAACGGCGCGCAGTACGCGGACGCGCAGCTGTTCTGCCGGCAGGCCATCGACTACTTCGCGAGCGGGCGGTTGTTGAAGGAGCAGGTGCGGCGGCGCTCCGACTTCGCGGCGAAGCAGAAGGCGCTGCTGGTGGACGTGCTGACGGGGCTGGCGTGTGTGGACCGGCAGCCGGGCACACCCGCGCGGCGGGCCATCCTCAAGCAGGTGGAGGATTTGAAATTGCCGGCGGCGATGGCCTCCGAGCTGAAGGCGGCGGTGAAGCAGTCCTTCGAGCGACGGCGCTCCGTGCGGGACGTGGTGCGCCAGGTGCGCAGCGTGGACATGCGGCACTTCCTGCTGGAGCAGACGCTGTTGGCTGCGCTGGTGGATGGCCGGCGCACGCGGCGCGAGCGGGCCTTCATCGACGAGCTGGCGGACGCGCTGCACGTGCCGAAAGAGGAGCTGCGGCGGCTGGAGCTGGAGATGGCGGAGTTCTATGCGCGCCACCGCTCCATCGTGGATGTGTTCACCGTGAGGGACGCGGCGAGCGCCATGGGCGACGACATGGTCGCCGGCATGCAGGAGACGCTGGAGAAGAACTTCTACCGGCTGATGCAGGAGGTCCGCGAGACGGGCGACCTGGCGGTGCTGGTGGCGAAGCTGGCGCGGCGGCAGAAGCTCACGGAGGACGAGCGGCACCGCATGCGCGCGCAGCTCATCGACGTGGCCAAGGCCATTCCCGCGCTCGCCATCTTCGCGGCGCCTGGAGGCTTCCTGCTCCTGGCCGCGCTGGCCAAGTTGTTGCCGTTCAGCCTGCTGCCCAGCTCGTTCCAGGACGAGGCGCCCGCGCCCTTCCCGGACGACGCGGAGGACTACGGGCCGGAGCGCGAAGCAGGGTAGGGACAGCACCAGGGCGCGAGGTGGCGACGCCCTGGCTGCGGACTCCGTGTTCAACGGTGCGGAGGGCCCGGCCCGCTACAGGTCGATGGTGCAGATGCACATCCCGTTGAAGCAGGTGCCGGTGGCTCCCGACAGGCTGCATTGGTGCTGGCACAAGCTCCTGCTGCAGATGCCCGGGAGGGTCGGTCCCGCGGATTCAGTCGGCAACGGGTTTGCTCCCACGCTGAAGCCTCCGCCCAGTCCCACCATCAGTGCCGCGCTCATCATGATTCGACGCATGTTTCCTCCCATGCGCGGAGGGTTCCGCGCGGGAGGGCTACCCGGTTGACCGGGGGCTCATTTCCGGCCGGATACAGGCGGTCAGGGATGTTTGTCTTTTCGATGCCATCCGAGCCGCTCGGGAATGGTTGTCGCGAGACCTCGGGGAACGGCCGTTCACCTTGTCGGGGCCTGGGACACGTCGAGCGCCCGCCCGCCGGGCTGCCCTGTTTCTTCGAGAGAGGGTGCTGCCAGAAGCGCGGACGGGTCCCAGCTTTACCGGGCGGACCCGGGCCCATGCGGTGGCCTGCTTTTCGCGGGAGGCGTGTCGATGCGCGTACACCAGCGTGACGTGGAGGTGGGCGTGGGCGGACGTCTGCTCTCGGGGCGGCTCATCGTTCCCGAGCGAGCGAGCGGGCTCGTCATCCTCGCGGGAGATGCGGACTCGCCGCGAGCCGACGCGAACGGCGGCGGCAGTGGTCTCCAGGGTGTCCTGCATGCGGCGGGGCTCGCGACGCTGTGGCTGGAGTTGCGCACCGCGGACGAGGAGCTGGCCGAGGACTGGACGCTGCGACAGGGCTCTCACGTGGAGCTCATCGCGCACCGGTTGGAGGTGGCTCGCGACTGGCTCCAGCGTGACGAGAGCCTCTCGTTGCTTCCGGTGGGCTACCTCGGCACGGGTCTGGGGTCGGCCGCCGTGTTCGTGGCCGCCGCGCATCAGCCCGGAGGCGTGCAGGCCGTGGTGACGTTGGGCGGCCGACCCGACAAGGCCGGTGCGCTCCTCGCGGACGTGCGGGTGCCCACGTTGCTCATCGGTGCGGGCGACGACGCGGACCGGGTGTCGCTGGTCCGGGGTGTGTTCGACAGGCTCCCTCCGAAGACACGCAAGGCGCTCCAGTTGCTCGACGGCGCCTCGCGGGGTTTTCCCGAGCCAGTCCCGCTCGCCTCCGCTGGGCGCATGGCCACGGCCTGGTTCTCCGACTGCTTCCGCGCCGCGGCGGGCCCCGGAGTTCTGGAGTGGACGGGCGAACAGGACGGAGCCGTGTGACGACGGGGACCTTCTTCGCTCCATGAACTCGCTCAGGCGTCACGTCGAGTCGTTCGTCCGACTGGAGCCCGCGCGTCCCGCGTTGGGAGCGGGCCTTCGCGCCGCGCTCGCCGTCGGCGTGCCCATGGTGGTCGCCGCGACGCAGCACCTGCCCGCCGCGACCTGGGTGGGCATGGCGGGCCTCTTCGTCACGCTCGTGGACCGGGGTGGCCCCTATCGCGACAGGGCGGTCACCATGGGGGCCATGACGCTGTTGGGCGCGGTGATGGGACTCGTCTCCGCCTGGCCACTGCCGTCATGGGCCGCCGTGTTGTTCACCTTCGCCTGGGTGACGGCTTGCGGCTTCGCGCGCTCGTATGGAGACACCCCCGGGTTGATGGGCGTGGTGCTCGCCAACTACACGGTGGTGTCGCTGGCGCTGCCGGCGCATGACTTCGCCGCCGCTCTGTCCCGCTCCGGATTGTTCATCCTGGGGGGCTTGTGGGCGATGATGCTGGCGCTGGTGCTGTGGCCGCTGCGGCCCTATCGCCCCGCGCGCTTCGCCATCGCCCGCTGTTATCGCGACCTGGCGGACCGCGCGGAGGCGGTCGGAAAGTGGCCGCTCGAGGGCCCCACCGCGCCCCCCAATCTGGTGGAGGTCGTCGACTGGGAGTCGCGCGTGCGCCAGTCGCTGGAGGAGGCCCGAGGCGTGCTGGCGTCCACCCGTCGCGAGCGAGCAGGGGAGAGCGACCGGGGTGAACACCTGCTGGTGCTGCTGGAAGGCGCGGACGCGGTGCTCACGTTGCTGGTGGCGCTGCCAGAGACGCTGGAGGTGGCGCCTCGCGAGTCGCGCTACCACGCCCTGCGCGCGGAGGTGCAGCGCGCGCTCTCGGAGCACTCGCGGGACTTGCGGCACATCGCTCGCGCCCTGGAGCAGGAGAAGGGGGAGTCGGAGCCCTCGACGTGGAATGCCGAGCGCGTGCGGCGCGCCCTGGCGGCGCAGGTGGCCGAGGGCGGTCTGCCCGACTCGGCTCGCGCGGCGTACTCGCATGCGGAGGCGTTGCTGGTCCGGTTGCGGGAGTACACCGAGGCCCTGCTGGAGGTGGCCAACCACCTGGAGGACGGTCGCCCCGTCGAGTCGGACCTGCCCATGGGGCCTCATCCCGCCTCGCTGAAGGGCCGTCCCTTGCTGGAGCCGCTGCGGGACAATCTGGGCACGGACTCCGTCATCTTCCGCCATGCGCTGAGGCTGGGCGTCACAGCCGCGCTCGCCACCGCGCTCGTGCGGGGGCTGGGGTTGGACCATGGCTATTGGGTCATCATCACCGTCATCGTCGTGCTCCAGCCCTATTCGGGGATGACGTTCCAGAGAGGGTTGCAGCGCGCGGCGGGGACGTTGTTGGGTGGTGCGCTGGCGGCGGGGCTCGTCGCATTGGTCAGGGACCCGGCCGTGCTGCTGGGGGCCATCATGGTGTTCTTCGCCGTGGCCATCGCGGTGAAGCCGATGAGTCTCTCCTTCTTCCAGGTGTTGCTCGCCCCCGCGCTGGTGCTGCTGGCTGAAATCCAGACGGGCGACTGGGAGCTGGCGGGGGTGCGCATCGCCAACACGATGATTGGCGGTGCCATCGCGCTCGTGGGCGCGCGGCTGTTGTGGCCCAGTCCGGAGCATGTTCGCTTCCCGGAGCAGGTGGCGAACGCGCTGCGCGCCGACCGCGAGTATCTGTTGAGCGTGGCCTCCGCGCGCTCGGACGCGGAGCCGGAGGTGCGCGAGGCACGGCGCAAGCTGGGCTTGCAGTTGCTGTCCGCCGAGGCGTCGTTCCAGCGGCTGCTCACCGAGTACCAGGGCTCATCGAGGCAACTGGAGCCAGCGATGGCCCTGCTCGCGTATGCGCGCCGCTTCGGCGCCGCCGTGACGGCGCTGGCCGCGAGCCGTCAGTGGCACGAGAAGCAGGACTTGTCCCCCGTGGCGAGCTACGCGGGGAGCGTGTTGGAGGACCTGGCGCTCGCGGTGGAGCACCGCCGCGCGCCGTCCCCGTTGCCTCGGACCGCGTCGACGCACGAGAGCACGGATGTGCTGTCTCGCACCCAGATGGACCGACTGGTGCGCCAGCTCACCGTGCTCCACCACGCCACGGTGCGCGCGGCGCCCCAGTTGTCTCCGTAGCGCGGCGCCTGTTGCGGGGAGCGCCGCTTGGTGATGCGTGGCGTCGAGTGGGCTCCGTCGAGCGACGCCTCATCGCGGAGAGCGCCGCCTGGTGATGTGTGGCGTCGAGTGTGCTCCGTCGAGCGACGCCTCATCGCGGAGAGCGCCGCTCGATGGCCCTGCTCATGACCTCTCAGGTGCGCTCGATGCGCATCAGCAGGCGACGGAGGTCCTCGTTGACGCTGGCGAGCTGCGTGACGCCTTGCTCCTCCTGGAGCTGCTTGCGCAGGTCCGGCAGCGTGGTGTCACGCACCTTCTTCGCCGCGTCCTTCGAGCCGTCCAGCAGCCACCCCGTCGCGAGGATGAAGGCCAGCCGCACCTCCGTGTCGCGCTCTCCCAGCTTCGCGGCGAGCGCGGGCACGTGCTCGCCCGAGCCCGTGCGGCCCACTTCCAGCGCGGCCCGCTCCAGCATCGGCTTGCTCGCCTTGTCCATGCGCTGCACCCAGCAGCCCGCGTTGCCCGAACAGGCCTGCCCCGCCTCCAGCAGCGCCGCGTGCCCCGTCACGATGTCCGCGCGCTTCTTGCCCAGCGCCGCCGCGTCGTCGCAGCCTTCCTCGCCCGTCGCCTTGCAGTCGGCCGCGGTGCGCGCCGGCTCCCCAGCGGCGATCTTCTGGAGCAGCGGCAGTTCGCGCGCATCGCCGAGCATGGCCAGGCCCTTCACCGCGATTTCACGCGAGTACCAGTCGCCGGTGCCCGCGGCCTTCTCCAGCGCGGGCAGCGCGTCGCGTCCGCCCAGGCGCACCAGCGCGCGCACGTACGCGTCACGCACCGTCGGGTCCGTCTCCAGCACCAGCGTGGACAGCGGCTTCACCGCCTCCGGCGCCCGCAGCCGGCCCAGCGCATCCGCCGCCTGCATCCGCACCAGCGACTGAATCTGCACGTCCGAGTGCGAGAACGTCAGCAGCTTGAGCAGCGGCTCCACCGCGCGCTTCTCGCGCAAGTCGCCCAGCACCGTCGCCGCCTTCATGGGATAGCTGGCCGGGTTGACGCCGTTCGTCTTCGCCCAGGCGAGCAGCTCCGAGTCACGCCCCTCCAGCGCAGGCAGCAGCGCGTCCGCCGCGGGCTGGCCCAGTTGGTACAGCGCGAAGCTGCTCTCCACGTAGAAGGACTTGCCCTTGCGCTCCTTCGTCAGCATCCGGATGAGCGCGGGCGCCGCGCGGCCGTCGCCGATGTGGCCCAGCGCCTCGATGGCCTTCTTGTTGAGGAAGGGCTCCACGCCCTCGTCCGTGGCCAGGACGATGAGCGGCTCCACCGCCTCCTTCGCCTTCATCGTCCCCAGCACCTGGATGGCTTCGATGCGCGCATAGGTGTCCTTCGCGCGCAGCAGCGGCACCAGCGCGGGCACCGCGCGCACGTCACCGATGGCACCCAGCGCCGTCACCATCGCCTTGTTGGCCAATTGCGCGGACATGTCTCCCGCCGCCGGGTCGATGGCCGCCGACAGCGGCTCCACCGACGAGGCGTGATGCACGTCGCCAATCGCCCGGGCCAGCGCCGCCTTCACCTCCGGCTTGCGCTCCTGCGACAGCGCTTCGTGCAGCATGGGCAGGAAGGTTTCAGTGACCTTCGTCTTCGAACGCATCGCCTCGATGAGGCGTACCCGATCTTCAGCGCGCCGCGTTTGCTGCAGCGTCCCTTCCCAGTACTCGGGCGTGTTGGGGTCCGATTTGCACCCTGTGAGACAGAGGATTGCTGCGGCAACACACCACGCTGCGATGGGGCGGCTCATGCAGGCTCCTGGACGTCTGCGGGGTTGTCCTGTCCGCCGTCGTAAACCTCCTGTCACGAAGGAAGCAAATCAGCCGCGGCACCTGGGGTACGCTGGTCAACGACATGTCCGACGACATTCACAACGCGTCGCGCCCGGGCTACACCCGCCGGACGTACCTGCTCGACCGGGAGTTCCAGCTCAAGTACATCCTTCTACTGGCCGGCATGGGCGCGGGCAGCCTGGGGGTGTTCGGAGCGCTGGCCTACCGGCTCCACGTGTCCTCCGTGAGCGCGGGAGTGGACGGCGGGCCGTCGCTTCTATGGCTCACCGCGTTGGGCTCCGCGGGGCTCGGCGTGCTGCTGGGCCTGTTCGGTCTGCTGTTCACCCACCGGGTCGCCGGCCCCGTGCATGTGATGAGTCTCTATGTCGCGGCCCTGGCCGCCGGGCGCTACCCCCGGCTGCGCCCGCTGCGGAAGAAGGATGAGCTGAAGCGCTTCTTCGACCGGTTCAGCGAGGCGGTGGACCGCATCCGCCAGCGCGAGGCCGACGAGGCGCATGCCCTGGAGGTGGCGCTGGCCGCGCTCAAGCCCGTGGCCACCACCCCCGAGGCCCGCGAGGCGCTGGAGACGCTGAACCAGCTGCACACGCGCAAACGTCAAGCAGTGGACAATCCCACCGGGGGCACCTTCAAGTCCGTGGCTTGAAGCGTCGCCGCAGGAGAACCGCAACACCATGAGCCGACCCCGCATCATCTTCATGGGCACGCCCGACTTCGCCGTGTCCTCGCTCGAAGCCTGCTTCGACCTGGGCGAAGTCGTCGCTGTCGTCACCCAGCCGGACAAGCCCAAGGGCCGGGGCAACACGCTGACGGCGCCGCCCGTGAAGGAGCTGGCGCTGGCGCGAGGTGTGCCCGTGTTCCAGCCCGTCAAGCTGCGCACGCCCCCGTTCGCCGAGGAGCTGCGCCGCTTCGAGGCCGACGTGTGCGTGGTGACGGCCTACGGTCGCATCCTCCCGAAGGACATCCTCGACCTGCCCAGGATGGGCTGCGTCAACGTGCACGGCTCGCTGCTGCCGCGCTTCCGGGGCGCCGCGCCGATTCAGTGGTCGATTGCCTACGGCGACACCGAGACGGGCGTCACGCTGATGGTGATGGACGAGGGCCTGGACACCGGCCCCATGCTCGCGATGAAGCGGCTGCCCATTGGCCCGGAGGACACGAGCGCGACCATGTACCCGAAGCTCGCGGCGCTCGGGGGAGCGCTGCTGCGCGAGTCGCTGCCGGCGTACCTGAGCGGTGAGCTGAAGCCCGTGCCCCAGCCCTCGGAGGGCATGGTGCTGGCGCCCATCATCGAGAAGGACGAGGGGAAGCTGGACTTCAACCGTCCCGCCATCGCGCTGGAGCGGCGGTTGCGCGCCTTCACGCCGTGGCCGGGGGCGTTCACCACGCTGGGCGGCAAGCTGGTGAAGATTCACCGCGTGCGCGTGGCGGAGGGGCAGGGCGCGCCGGGCACGGTGCTGGCGGCGGGGCCGGAGGGGCTGGAGGTGGCGTGCGGCGAGGGCTCGCTCGTGCTGCTGGACATCCAGCCGGAGGGCAAGCGGGTGATGAAGGCGGCGGAGTTCCTCATGGGCCACAAGCTGGCCGTGGGCAGCCAGCCGTTCGGCACCTAGGGGATATGTCGCGGACGGGACGCGCTTTTTCGAGTACAGGCGGATGGGCATGAGACTGCTGGTGTTGCATGGGCCGAACCTGAACCTGCTGGGTGTGCGCGATGGCACGCGCGGGCTGTCGGACCTGGATACCGCGCTGCGCGCGCGGGCCAGGGAACTGGGACTGACGCTGAAAATCGTCCAGTCCAACCACGAGGGCGTGCTGCTGGACACGCTCGCCGCCGAGCGCGAGGCGGTGGAGGGCATCCTCATCAACCCCGCGAGCCTCTTCGGCTCGTACGCCCTCAAGGAAGGGCTGGAGGCGGTGGGCCTGCCCGCCATCGAGGTGCTGCTGCGTCCCCCCGCCCGCGAGTCCGTCGTCGGGGAGGCATGTGTCCTCCAGGTGCACGGCGCCGGCGGTGGCTTCGAGCCCTACCTGGAAGCGCTGGACACCTTCGCCAGCGGCGTCTTCACCCCTGGCAAGCCGGAGCCGAAGAAGTCCCTGGGCCGCAAGCAGGAGGGCGAAAGCCCGGCGGCGGCGAAGTCCGCCCCCTCCGGTGCTGGCAAGTCGATGGGCCGCAAGGGGGCCTCGGAGACGACGGGGGGCGCGCTCGTGCGAGTCCCCGCGAAGCCGCTGGCGCTCCCGTCGGGGCAGGGTGCTTCCGGTTCTGGCAAGTCGATTGGACGCAAGCCGTCCGCCGCGAAGTCCGACGCCGCGGAGTCCTCCAAGTCCGGCAAGACGCTGGGACGCGGGTCGAAGTCGGTGGCGTCGACGACGGACCTGCTCACGCGGGTGCTGGTGCGCCAGAAGATTTCGGACCGGCTCTCCGGAAAGCTCACCGCCTCGGAGCTGTCCACCTGGGCGCGCTCGCGATACGAGGCCATCCAAGGCGGCTCGCCCGCCGAGCATGGCCAGAGGGACTTGCTGGAAGACAGTCTCCAGCGCCTCACGCTGTCCCACCTCCCCTCGACGAAGCTCTCGGATGAGCAGCTCGTGGACTTGATGACTCGGCTCGACGAAGGATGAATCCCCGCGCACTCGCCATCCTCGTGTTGGCGCGCGTCCGAGCAACGGACGCCTATCTCAATGTGGTGCTCGACACGATGTTGTCGGAGTCACCCCCCAAGGACCCGCGTGACGCGGGGCTCGCCACGGAGCTGGCGTATGGCACCACGCGCCGGCAGCTCGCGCTGGACTACGCCATCACCCGCTTCGCCGACCGCAAGCTGGAAGCCATGGAGGACCGCGTGCTGGCGGCCCTGCGCATTGGCGCGTACCAGATATTCCACACCCGCGTGCCCGCGCGCGCCGCCGTGGCGGAGACGGTGCAGGCCCTGAAGGAAGTGGGACTCACCCGCGCCGCGGGCTTCACCAACGCCATCCTCCGAAAGCTCGCGGAGCTGCCCGCGCCGCCGCTGCCCTCGCCCACGGACGTCGCCCACCACCTGTCGGTGCGTGAGAGTCATCCCCAGTGGCTGGTGGAGCGCTGGCTGCGCCAGTTCGGCCGCGAGCGCGCCGAGTCCATGCTGGTGGCGGACAACCAGTCCCCACCGGTGGTGATTCGCGCCAACACGTCCAAGGTGACGCGCGACGCGCTGCTCACGCAGTTGCAGGAAGTGGGCGTCGAAGCGAAGGCCGCGACGATTTCACCCGTGGGCATCATCCTGCCGCCGGTGGGCCGCATCGAGGATGTGTACGGCTACTCGGAGGGGCTGTGGCAGGTGCAGGACGAGGCCGCCCAGCTCGTCGGCGTGTACGGCGCCATTCCCGACAACGCGCGCGTGCTCGACGTGTGCGCGGCCCCGGGCGGCAAGTCCTGCCACCAGGCGCAGTCGCACGACGTCGTCGCCGTGGACCTGCACGCCCACAAGCTGCGCAAGATTGAGTCGGAGGTGAAGCGCCTGGGCCTGACGTCGCGCCTGAAGGCCTACGCGCACGACGCCTCGGAGCCCTTCCCGGAAGCCTGGGGCGAGTTCCACGCGATGTTGGTGGATGCGCCGTGCTCGGGGCTGGGCACGCTGCGCAGACACCCGGAGCTGCGCTACCGCCGCAAGGAGGAGGACGTCTCGCGACTGGCGGCGCTCCAGCGGCGCATCCTGGAGAACTGCCAGGAGGCGGTGCCGGCCGGCGGACTGCTCGTCTACGCGGTGTGCACGCTGGAACCGCAGGAGGGGCAGGACCAGGTGGAGATGTTCCTGCGCAGCCACCCGGAGTGGACGGCCGAGCCGCCCGTGCTGCCGGGCCTCAAGTTGCCGCTCACCCAGGCGTACTTGAGGACCCTGCCAGGTCCGGAGGGCTTCGACGGGTTCTTCGCCGCGCGCCTCCGGAAGATGTACTAGCGACTACGTGTCCTCGGCGACCGGCAGGTTGGCGGCGGCCTTGAACGCCTCCAACACCGCCGCCGAGGCGCGGTCCAGGTACTTGCCCTTGCGGATGAGCAGGCCGATGGGGCGCGACACGGGGCCTTCCGCGAAGGGCTTGGCCACCAGCGAGCCGCCCTTCACCTCGCCCTGCGCGGTGGACACGGGGAGGATGGCGACGCCCAGGCCCATCTCCACCGCCCGCTTGATGGTCTCCACGTTGTCCATCTCCATCACCGGGTTGATGTCGATGTTCTTCTCGCGGAAGAGCCGGTCCAACGCCTTGCGCGTGGGCGCCTCGCGGTCGAACGCGATGAAGGGCACGCCGGACAGCGCCGTGAGGCTCACCTTCTGCTTGGAGGCGAAGGGGTGGTTGGGGGCGCAGACGATGGCGAGCTTGTCGTCGCGGAACGGGAGGATGTCCACGCCCGCGCGCGGCTGCGGATAGGCGACGATGCCAATCTCCGCCGCGCCCAGAATCACGTCGTCGTAGACCTGGTCATTGCGCCGGTAGTTCAGGCGCATGTTCACCTTGGGGTGCGCCTTGAGCAGCTGCTTCTGCACGGCGTTCAGCTCGTGCAGGCCCACCGAGTAGATGGTGGACACGGTGCTGGTGCCGGCCACCTCCGTGGCCTGCTCGCGAATCTCCTGCTCCACCTCCGCGAAGCGCGCGAGGATTTCCTTGCACCCACGAAACAGCCGCTCGCCCGCGGGCGTCGGCGTCACCTGCCGGGCACTGCGCGACAGGAGCTTCTGCTCGTAGCGGTTCTCCAACGCGCGAATCTGCTGACTGACCGCCGACTGCGTCACGTGGTTGAGCTGGGCCGCTCGCGAAAAGGAACCCGTCTCCACCACGTCACAGAACATTTTCAGGGACTCGAGCTGCATGGGCCGCTCCCTACTCCCAAACCTAATGGCCAGGCCACTATTAATTAGTCAGCCTACGTCACGCCGCCAAATGCTCTAACCCCTCGGCCAGGCCGGTTGCCCGGCGGAGGACGGAAGAGGGCCTCGCGCCGAGTGGCCGTCCGAGGGCTTCAGGGCGCGTCGGGAGGGGTGGGCGGGCGCCGACGCAGCAGGACGAAGAGGGCAGCGGCCAGGGCCACCAGCGCGCCGCCAAAGCGGGTCTGGAAGCGGCCCATCTCATGGGCGGCCTGCTGGAGCAGCTCGCACTCGGGGCCGGACAGCTGGGTGCAGTCCAGGGTGCCGAAGACCCCCTTCACTCCGGCGGCGAGCAGCCCGAGTCCTCCCAGGAACATGCCGCCCGCGAGTCCCAGCGCGGCGGCGCGCGGGAGGGAGGGCTTCGGGGGCGGAGGTGGGGAGGAGGGCATGGTGGGTGGGTAGCTATAGCCGCGGGGGCAGGGCGGGCTCAACGGTGGCGGGCGGGGGCGCGTATGCTTCCGCGCATGCGAATCCTCTACGGTGTCGTCGGCGAAGGCATGGGCCATGCGACGCGCTCCCGGGTGCTGCTCGAGGCGCTCACGAAGGAGCACGAGGTCCACATCGTCGTCTCCGGCCGGGCCCAGGACTACCTGGCCAAGCGCTTCCAGAACGTGCACGGCATCTGGGGCCTGACGCTGGCGTACGAAGGCAACTCCGTGAAGAAGTGGCAGACGGTGTTGCAGAACCTGACGGGCGCGGTGAAGGGCTTTCCGCAGAACGTGCGCCAGTACTTCGAGCTGGTGGACGACTTCAAGCCGGACGTCGTCGTCAGCGACTTCGAGACGTTCAGCTACCTGTTCGCGAAGACGCACCGGTTGCCCGTCATCAGCGTGGACAACATGCAGGTCATCAACCGCTGCCAGCACGAGCCCGCGCTCCTGGCCGGATATGAGGACAGCTATGAGACGTCGCGCGCCATCGTGAAGGCGAAGCTGCCGGGCGCGTTCCACTACCTCGTCACGACGTTCTTCTATCCGCCCTTGCGCAAGCGGCGCACCACGCTGGCCCCGTCGATTCTGCGCCCGGAAATCATCGAGGCGAAGTCGGAGCCGGGAGAGCACCTGCTGGTGTACCAGACGTCCACGACGAACACGGCGCTGCCGGACATCCTCAAGGCGGCGGGCATCCCCTGCCGGGTGTACGGCCTGCGTCGGGATATCACCGAGGACCTGGTGGACGGCAACCTCACGTACCGGCCGTTCAGCGAGAAGGGCTTCATCGACGACTTGCGCACGTCGCGCGGCGTGGTGGCCAGCGGCGGCTTCACGCTGATGAGCGAGGCCGTCTACTTGAAGAAGCCCATGCTCAGCATCCCGCTGGAGGGCCAGTTCGAGCAGATCATCAACGCCCTGTATCTGGAGAAGCTGGGGTACGGGATGTACGTGAAGGCGCTGACGGTGGACGCGCTCAAGGAGTTCCTCTCGCGGGTGCCGCGCTGCGAGGAGGCGCTCAAGGGCTACGAGCAGGAGGGCAACACGAAGATGATTGCCGCCCTGCGCGAGCAGCTGGCCCTGGCGTACGAGCACCGGGGCCACTGGGCCATGGAGATGGCGCAGGACTGAGGTGCCCGTCTAGTGGAGCGGGACGTCCATCTCGTTGTTCCGCTCCGCCGCGCGGCGTGACAGCTCCGTGAGCCAGGAGCGGGTGAGGGGCGTTTCGCTGTCCGCGCCGGTGTGCGAATCCTGGCCGCTGCTCTGGGGCAGCCGCCGGTTGGTCCAGGCCAGGAGCGCCGCGGTCAATTCGGGCGCGAGCACCCGTCCCACCGCGCCCAGCTTCGCGGCCAGGCCCACCAGCAGCTCCGCGTCGCCCCGGCGGCAGGCATCCAGAATCAGTCGCGCGGCGCGCTCGGCGCTCACCGACAGCCCGGGCAGCGAGTCGCCCACGGCGAACCACGCGTACTCCGCCTCGTTCTGGCCCTTGAAGCGCGCGTTGCGCGGGCTGCCCGTGCGCATCAGCCCCGGGCACACGGTGGTGACGAAGATGCCGTCCTGACGCAGCTCCGCGCGCAGGCCGTCCGACAGGCCCACCAGCGCGAACTTGCTCGCCGAGTAGGGCATGAGGTGCGGGACGCTGAGCCTGCCGCCCACGGAGGCGATGTTGACGATGCGCCCCTCGCCTCGCTGCTTCATCTCCGGCAGCACCGCCAGCGTCGTGTACAGCGCGCCCCACAGGTGCGTGTCCATGGCGTCCTGGAAGTCCTCCACCGTCATGGACTCCAGCGGCCCCACCTGGATGACGCCCGCGTTGTTGATGAGCACGTCCACCGCGCCCCAGCGCTCGTGCACCGCGCTCACCGTGGCCTCCACCTGCACCGGGTCCCTCACGTCACAGGGCAGGGCGAGCACCTGCGCGCCGCCGCGCTCCAGCTCCTCCCGCGCCCGCTCCAGCGACGCCTCATCCCTGCCGCACAGGGCCACGCGCGCCCCTGCCTTCACCAGCCTGCGCGCGAGCACCAGGCCCAGGCCGCGCGAGCCGCCGGTGATGAGCACCGTGCGCCCGTTGAACGAGTAGCGGATGCGCAGCAGTGCCTTGCGCAGCCCGAGCGCCGCGCCGATGCCCGCCGCCGCCAGCGTGCCCGGGGTGAAGCGGGGGGCCTGCCTGTCCTTGCGCCAGTCAGCCATGTGGGAGCCCTCCGGAAGGCCTCAGGGCGCGGGAGCGCCGGCCGAGGTGTCGTACTGGGTGAAGCGGTCCAGCACGGGGCGCACCTTGCGTGCCGCGTCCTTGCCGGCGAAGTGGTGGCGGAGCCGGCGGTCCGCGTCGAAGACGAGCCACGCGGGGGTCTGCTTCACGCCGTACGCCTGGGCCATGGAGCCGTCATCCACGGCGATGGGATAGACGAGCCCGTGCTCGCGCGCGAACGCCTCCACCGCGTTGGTGTCGCGCAGCTCCCTGGCGGAGTGGGTGACGTCCACGCCGATGACCTTGAGGCCCCGAGGACCGAACTCCGCGAGGAAGCGCTTGAGCGCCGCGAAGTCATTGGCGTGGGCGTCCGAGGCCATGGAGAAGAAGTGGAGGAGCACGGGCAGTTCGTCGAGCTCCGAGACATGGACGGGGGCGTTGATCCACCCTCCATCCGGGTCCAGCAGCGTGAGGGGGATGTCGTGCGTTGGCGTGGGCATTCGGGCTCCCGCGATAGGGCCTGCGTCTGAAGGTCGCCCCTCAAGCTATGCATCCAGGGGAGTCCTCCAGGGCTTGCACCGGGGTGTCGACTGCCTGGCCGGAGGAGGGCGCGCGAGGCGGGTGGCGCTGGACGGACGGCGGCCAAGAGGGCAGACAGTCGCTTCATGCGCATCCCCGACTTCAAGCTGGAGCGGTACTTCGCGCGCTGGGAGTTCGCCGCGCCCTACACCCTGTGCTCCTCGGACATCGAGGGCTGGAAGATGCGGGAGCTGTTGGCGCTCGCCGAGCCGGACGCCCTGGCCCGCTGGGAGGAGCTGACGCTCGGCTACACCGAGGCCCCGGGCCTGCCCGCGCTGCGGCTGGAAATCGCCGCGCTCTACCAGGGCGTGGCGCCCGAACAGGTGCTGACCTTCGCCGGCGCCCAGGAGGCTGTCTTCATCCTGATGAACGTGCTGCTGGGCCCGGGAGACCACGCCGTCGTCACCTGGCCCGGCTACCAGTCCCTGCACGAAGTGGCGCGCGCCACCGGCGCGGACGTGACGCTGCTGCCGCTGCGCGAGGAGGACGGTTGGGCGTTGGATGTGGACGCCCTGCGCCGCGCGCTCAAGCCCCAGACGCGAATCGTCGTGGTGAACTTCCCCCACAATCCGACGGGCGCGCTGCCGGACCGGAAGACCTTCCAGGCGCTGTGCGCGTTGTGCGACGAGCGCGGCATCTACCTCTTGTCCGACGAGGTGTACCGGCTGCTGGAGCATGACCCGAAGGACCTGCTGCCCGCCGCCGTCGAGCTGTCGCCGCGCGCCTTCAGCCTGGGCGTCATGTCCAAGGCGTTCGGGCTGGCGGGGCTGCGCGTGGGGTGGCTTGTCTGTCGCGACGAGGACGTGCTGCGCCGGTGCATGGCGTACAAGGACTACACCACCATCTGCAACAGCGCCCCCAGCGAGGTGCTCGCCCTCATCGCCCTGCGCTCGAAGGAGCGGGTGCTGGCGCGAAGCCGCGCGTTGCTCGCCTCCAACCTGGCCCTGCTGGACGCGTTCTTCGCGCGCCACGCGGACACCTTCCACTGGGTGCGTCCGCGCGCCGGAAGCGTGGCCTTTCCGCGCCTGCTGCGAGAGCAACACGTGGCCCGGTTCACCGATGCGCTCGTGCAACGAGAAGGCGTGCTGTTGCTACCCGGTAACGTCTACGACTTCCCCGGCAATCACTTCCGTCTGGGGTTGGGTCGCACCAGCCTGCCGGAAGCCCTGACACGCCTGGAGCGCTTCGTCACCGACACCCGGTGAGGCGATGACGCGATGGGTCAGAGTGGCTGACGCCTTACGCCAGAGGGCGACGCATTGCGTCAGGTTTTGCGTCAGCTTCCTGGTTTCCGTGTTCTCGACCTTTTACACCCTGAGACTCTAGAGTGAGCGCTTCCCCGTCGGGTCCCCCACCTGGCGAGAGCTGTTCCCCCTACTCCCGAGCGGAGGCGTTCACGATGAAGAAGCTGATGGGTACGGCGATTGCCGCGGCCACGCTGTTGGTTGGCACGCAGGCTGCCGCCACCAATTACACGCTGTGGATTCACGGTCGGAACGGCGGCGGTACGCAGGCCGGGAACTACGGCGACTTCAGCTACTGGGGCCCTGCGGGTACCGCGGCGGGCGTGAACAAGAAGGCCGTGAATTGGAACGGCAAGGAGCGCATCGGCGGGCAGAACGCGCGCGTGCGTGACGCGCTGGACTGTTACTGCACGGGGAACAACTGGTGCTACATCGCCTCGCACAGCGCGGGCAATCTCCAGATTGGCTATGCGCTGTCGCTGTATGGCGGCTCGGCGCGGAGCAAGAAGAACGCGACGCCCAACGCGAGCGGCGTGTGTGGCAACACGGATGGCAGCACGCAGACGGGCTGGAACATCAAGTGGGTGAACGTGGCGTCCGGCGCTGGCGGCGGCAGCGAGCTGGCGGACGTGGGTGAGTGGGCGGTGAGCGAGCCGCTGGTGAGTGACCTGGTCACCACCACGTCGCGGGCCATGTACAACCACAACACCACGCGCAGCGTCTGGTTCTACATGTTCGCCGGTGCGAAGGGCACGCTCTACTCGGGCATCCTCCCCGGGCAGGACGACGAGGCGGTGTCGTACCACTCCACGGGCGGCGTGTCGGGCAGCTCCGGCAGCTCGCAGTGCAACCCGGGCGACTGGTTCTGTGGCGGCACGCTGAACACCGGCACCGCGAACACGAGCGACGGCCGCGCGAAGTGGAGCTTCCACACCGTGTCCCTGCGCGATGACGGCGAGTCGTTCAACCACTACGCCAACGGCAACTGGGGTGGCATCGTCGCCAAGGTCCGCGAGGACGTGGTGAAGTACGCGTACTGAGTCTGTCGCCCTGATGCAGCCATGACGCCCAACAGCCCTGCTCCTGCTCCTGTCTCCCGCCCGCGCCGTCTCGGGTGGGTCTTCCTGGTGATGACCCTGGCCGTGGGTGGGCTGGGGTGGTGGAGCTGGAGCCGGGAGGCTGGCGAGGAGGAGGCTCCGAGCGAGCCTCCTGTCCTGGCGGAGGGCCAGAATCGCGAGGCTGGAGAAGCCCCGCCGAAGTCGGGGTTCGTCGGGCGCGGCGCGGCGTTGGAGCGACGCTCGTCGCCGGGCACGGAGGACATGCGGGTCTCCGTGCTGAGCCCCGAGCAGCGCGAGCGCCTGGAGCGGCGGGAGCTGTGGACGGCTCGGCTGGAGCGGGCGAAGCAGACGCTGGAGTCCTACGTGTCCGCGACGCGTTATCCGCCGCAGTCCCGCTCCATCCGGGAGCATCCGGACCAGGTGGTGCTCGCGGAGCCGGAGCGCACGCGCCCGTTGAGTCGCGAGCACGCGGACGTGCAGCTCCGGTTGAAGCAGGACCGGGTCTTCGTGGTGAGCGACGAGGCGGTGCACTTCTTCGTCTCGTGTGAGGACGCGCAGCGCGCGCCCAGGCCCTGTCAGGTGTTGTCCGCGTCCGCGCACGAGGCCGAACACGTGCAAGGCGCGGGGGGTGTGCCCGCCGTGCCCGTGGCCTTCACGGACGATGGCGCCGCGGGTGACGCGCTCGCGGGCGACGGCATCTTCACGGGGCGGTTCCAGCCGTCGAAGCAGGGCTTCCCGCTGTATTCGGGCACGCTGCGCGTGGACGTGCGGGTGCGCTCGGACAAGGCCGAGGGCATGGCGTTCCTGGACATCCTGTACACGCCTTCTCCGCCGGCGACCTTCACGGGCAGGGTGCGTGAGGCGCTGGCGGACGGCTCGCTGCTGCTCTACCTGGGCATCCACGTGCGCAAGGCGGGGCGATATGTCGTGGCCGGACGCATCGACAACGAGAGCGGCGAGCCCTTCGCGCATGTCTCCTTCAACGAGGAGCTGAAGGAGGGGGTGCAGGAGGTGAAGCTCACCGTCTTCGGCAAGCTCGTCCTCGACGAGGCGCCGACCTTCCCCCTGCAGTTGCGCGACGTGGAGGGCTTCCTGCTCAAGGAGTCGGGGGACCCGGACCGCGAGCTGATGACCACGATGCGTGGCTATGTCCACACCACGAAGGAATATCCGGCGACGTCCTTCTCGCCCGATGAGTGGCAGAGCGAGGAGCGCAGTCGCAACCGGAACGAATTCATCCGCGACGTCGAGGAGGCGCAGCGGCAACTCGACGCGACGCTCGGCGAGGAAAAGCGTCCCTGAGTCGCGGGTGGGTCCTCCGACGTGACGGTGACGCCTGTTGGGGCCGTCGTGGAGCGGCACGGCTCGCCCTTCAGGCGACGCCCGGCTCGTGAGAGTCCACCGGCGTGGGCTCCGTGGAGACAGCGGAGACCTCGGGCTCGATGGACGTCGCGCCCCGCTGCTCCGCCAGCAGTTGCGCCTGCGGCGCGGCCTGCTCCGCGAAGGTCTCACCCGGAGCCGAGGCCTGCTCCGTGTTGGACGGGGCGACCGCCACCGACTCCTCGAAGCTGTCGCCCACCATCGCGCTCTGCTCCGTGAGGAACTGCCCGAGCACCGAGGCCGGCTCCGCCGGTTGTGCGTCGGGCTGGAGCTCCACGGCGTCCGCCACCACGTCCACACCCTGCGCTCCGAGCGCGGAGACCACGGGGACACTGGCCGCGACGGGGTTGGCCGCGAGCGAGCCGAGCACCCCCGCGAGGGCCGCGTCCGCCGGGCCAAACTCCTCCTCCGGAACCAGGTCGCCCAGGTCGCTCAGGTCCGCGAGGAACTCCTCCGGTCCCGCGGGCCGCACGGACGCCCCCATCAACTCCCCGGACGCATACCGCGCCGCCGACAGGCCCTCCACCGCGCTTCCACCCGGCATCACGCCGCCGATGGCCGAGGGGCTGTCCTCGAACGAGTCCAGGTCCAGGTTCAGGTCCAGCATGGGGTCCGCCCGCCCAGAGGAGCCCGGAGGGTCCATCATGAACAGCAGATCCTCCGGCGCATCCACGCTGGGCGAGGAGGTGTCCAGGTTGTGGAGCTCCCACGCCGCCTCGTCGGGCGAGAGGATGTCGGAAGCATCCGGCGCGTCCGCGCCCCCGCGCCTCGACGCCCGCCCCACTGCGCCGCCCGTGTCACGCGGCGCACCCAGCGCGGAAGGCAGCTGGGAGCCAAGCACCTGCGCGTAGCGGGGCGCGGCGGGCTCGAACGAACTCTCGCCGGAGAACACGCGCAGCGACGCATGATCCAGGTTGCGCGCCGAGCCGGTTTCCTCCGCCTCGTCCAGGTCGAACGAAGACAAGAGGGCATCGGCGCCATCCGCGCCGTCCGCCTGGAAGTCGCTCTCGTCGGAGTAGCCCCGGCGGATCTTCGACACGGGGTCCAGGGACTCGCTCTGGGTGAGCGGGGACACGCTGGTGTCCACGTCGAGCGAGGTGCGCCGCAGCGAGGACAGGATGCTCGAGGACAAACGGCGGATGGAAGTCATCGGACACCTCCCGGGGCGCACACGTCGGACATCATCGTCATTGTCGTCGTCCCCGGGTGAAAGTTGCCAGGGGCCCCGCGTGGGGTCCCCACCCACCCTGAAAGAGGGGAGTCCGCACCCATCACCTGTGGGGTCGCCACCCCTCCCACTGGACAACGTTTCCGGATGCAGGGCGCTTGCAACGTCCGCCACCGAACGAGTGCGGGGCGGGCGCCGAGGTCGGCTGGCACTCACGCTCCAGACACCGCAAAAAGAGAGGTATCCGTAGTGGGCGCTCGCCTGGGGATGGGCGCTGGCCTCCCGCTTGCTGGGGAGAGGCTCGAGGAGGCGGTGTCATGCTGCGTATCGAAAGCGCGGGACAGACCCATATCGGTCGCCGGCCCCACAACGAGGACTCCTACTGTGTCCTGCCGGAGCTGGGGCTGTACGTGGTCGCGGATGGGCTGGGTGGGCAGGAGGGCGGCGAGGTGGCGAGCCGCTGTGTCGTGGACACCTTCGCGGGCCTGGGGCATCGATGGGAGCGCGAGCGGGAGGCGGTGTGGCCGGAAGTCGCCGACCCCCGCCGCACGCGCGAGGAGAACCTGCTGGCGGCGTGCTCGCAGCTGGCCCAGCGAAACCTCCAGGCCCAGCGCGTGGGCCGGCTGAGCGAGATGGCCTCCACGGTGGTGGCGCTGGCGTTGGGGCAGGAGGGCGCGGCGGTGGCCCATGTAGGGGACAGCCGGCTGTACCGGCTGCGGGGCGGCAGGTTGGAGTCGCTGACCCGGGACCACTCGTTCATCGAGGAGCTGAAGGACGTGGGCATGGAGCCTCCGGGGGGAGCGTCCAACTGGCGGCACCTCATCACCCGTGCGCTCGGGACGGACAACGCGGAGCCCACGCTGCAGCGACTTCACGCGGAGCCTGGGGACGTCTTCCTGTTGTGTTCGGACGGCCTCTACGAGCCGCTGGGGATGGACGGGCTGGCGCGGCGCCTGTCGCTGTCCTCCGCGCGTGAGGTCTGCGATGCGTTGGTGGCGGATGCCTTCGAGGCCGGAGGCAAGGACAACATCACCGCCGTGGTGTTGCGCGTCGCCGACGCTTGAGGCGCAGGTCAGTGGAGGTGGGAGGGTCAGCCGGAGGGCGCCGGGTCATCCACGCCTTACTGCTCAAGCCTGGAAGCTTGGGGTAGGGTGTGGCTTCTGGGGTTCCCCCACCCTGGTCATTTCCCCTCACGTCCGACACCGCAGCGCATGACGCACAGCCTCGCCGCTCGTCTGACCATCGCCATCACCCTGGTCATCCTGGCCCTCACCGCGCTCTGCGTGACGTTCACGGGCGTCGTGCTGCGCTCCCGGATGGACACGGAGCTGGCCCAGGCGCTTACCCATGACGAGTCCGCCTGGAGCCGGTTGGTGGCCCAGGAGGCTCGGACGCTGAAGGTCCTGCTGCGCAGCGCCGCGGCGAATGCCCAGCTTCGCGCGCTGCTCTCCGGCGCGACGGTGGACGCGAAGGCGCTCCAGACGTTCTCCGAGGAGCAGAAGGCCCTGGTGTCGGTGGAGCTGTTGCTCATCACCACGCCGGAGGGCGGGCTGCTCGCGGGTTCGTACCGGGAGCCGCTGCCCGCGCTCGCGCAACTGGTGCGGAGCGGTGCGCCTGGGGTGCTCTTCGTGGGCGAGGCGGCCTACTGGACGGTGTCCCGGCCGGTGGAGGTGGACGGACGCGCGGTGGGGCACCTCGTGTTGGGGAGTCGGTTCGACGATGCGCCGCTGAAGGACTTGAGGAATCAGCGGGGTGTGGAGCTGCTGCTGCGCGTGGGCCCGAGGTTGGTGGCCCGGTCCGTGGACGTCGTGGCCCCGGAGGCCTTGCTGGCGGCGGTGGACGCGGACGTGGAAGAGGGGCGCGTGGACGTGGAGGACTCGTCGTTCCGCGTGGCGCGCCTGCCGGTGGGGCAGGGGTTGGAGCTGGTGCTCGCGCGGGACGAGAAGACGGAGGCGTCGCGTTTCGGCACGGCGGTGCTGCTCATCGTCGGGTTGGGGCTGTTCACGGCGCTGGCGGCGGGCGGTGTGATTTTCCTGCTCGTGCGACGGATGACGAGCCCCCTGCGGGAGCTGACGGCGGCGGCGGCGCGGGTGGTGGCGGAGGGCGACTTCCGGGGCACGCTGGAGGTTCACTCGCGGGACGAGATTGGCCGGCTGGCCGCGTCGTTCGCGGAGATGATGGTGCAGCTGCGTTCGCTGCTGATGGCGCTGAAGGGCTCGGCCGAGCAGCTCGAGTCCGCCGCCGCGCAGCTCACCGATTCCGCGTCGATACAGAACGAGGCGGTGTCCCAGCAGGCGGTGGCGCTGCACGAGACGCAGATGGCGGCGCAGCAGCTCCAGGAGTCCTCCCGGGCTGCGGCCAGGCGCGTGGAGACCATCCAGCGCGAGGCGGAGAAGGCGAGCGGCTTCGGTCAGGCCGGCGAGGCGGCGGTGTCTGGCAGCGTGGGGGGACTCACGCACATCCGCTCGCACGTCGAGCAGATTGGCCGCACCATCACCGTGTTGCATCAGCGCACGCGACTGGTGGGCGACATCACCCGCACGGTGAAGGACCTGGCGGACCAGTCCAACGTGCTGGCATTGAACGCCTCCATCGAGGCGGCGCGCAGTGGAGACCAGGGGCGGGCCTTTTCCGTGGTGGCGCGGCAGATGCGCTCACTGGCGGACCAGTCCGCGGGAGCGACGACGCGCGTGCAGGGCATCCTGGGCGACATCGGCCGGGCCATCTCCGAAGCCGTGCGCATCAGTGAGGGTGGGGCGCGCGAAGTGGAGGGAGGGCTGGAGCAGGTGCAGGCGGCGGGTGAGAGCCTGCGCTCGCTGGCCGGCATCATCCAGAGCAACGGCCAGACGGTGCGGAGCATCTCCGATGCCGTGCGCCAGCAGGACGCGGGCATCGCGGAGCTGTTCGCCGCGCTCAGCTCCATGGCGGACGTGGCGGACCAGATTGTCGACCGCATGGCGGCCAGTGAACAGGCCGCCATCCAGCTCTCCGCCGCTTCGGGCGAGCTGAGCGCCATCGTCGGCCGCTACCAGCTCTGAGGTTTCACGTCCGTCGAGGCGCGCTTCAGCCCAGCTCACCACCGTCGATGGCGTGAGCGGCACCCGTGATGGCGCCCGCCGCGTCCGACGCGAGGAAGAGGCACAGCGCCGCCACCTCCTCCGGCTGGACGATGCGGCCCATGGCGTTCATCGATGCCAGGGCCTCGCGCGCCTGCTCTCCGGTGCGACCCGTCGTGTGTGAAATCGCCGCCGTCGCGTTGGAGAACATGTCCGTCTCCACCCAGCCCGGGTTCACCGCGTTCACCGTCACCTGCTTCTTCGCGTACTCCACAGCCAGCGCGCGCGTCAGGCCCAGCAGCGCGTGCTTGGAGGCGCAGTAGGCGGACGTGTATTTCATCCCGCGCACGGCGGCCATGGAGCCGATGTTGATGACCCGGCCACCTCCCGCCTGTGCCATCGCGGGCATCAGCTCGCGGCAAAGCAGGAAGGGGGCCGTCACATTGATGGCCATTACCCGCGCCAGGTCTGCGGTGCTCGTCTTCGTCAGCGGTGCGGACACGGTGATGCCCGCGTTGTTCACGAGCACGCCCGGGGCGCCTTCCGCGAGAATCGTCTTCGTCGCCGCGACCAGCGCGGCCTCGTCCGCCACGTCCACGACGAGGGGCCGGATGCTGTCTCCGCCCTCCTTCACGAGCACCGCGAGCGCATCCGCGGCGCGGGCCAAAGCCCAGACGCGATAGCCCTCACGCGCGAAGGTCAACGCCACGGCGCGGCCAATGCCTCGGCTCGCGCCCGTCACCACCACGGTCTTCTGGATCGTCGTCATGCGCGGCAGCCTAGCGCCCCAGGCCGGCACGGGCACGCCCGACGACACGACTCACGCGGTGGGGGCGAGCACCGCGACGGGCGCCTGGGGCCGCAGCCGCTCCCCCACGCGCTCCAGTCCCTCGCCGGCCCGCGCGCGGGCATGCACCTGGGGATAGTCGTCGAACGCCGTGCCCAGCCACCGGTCCAGCACCGTGGTGTACAGGCCGTAGTGGCCCTGGTGCCGGGCGTGGTGCATGGCGTGGAAGGTGGGCGTGAGGACCTGTCGCCCGAGCCAGGTGGACACGAAGCGCTCCGGCAGCCACTCGGTGTTCCCATGGCCCACCACGTTGAGCACGTAGTTGGCGAGGATGTAGAGCATCACCCCCGCCTGGGTGACGGGCATCACCTCCATCGCCAGGATGACGAGGCCGAAGTTGCCCGCCAGCAGCACCGCGCGCTCCATCAACGAGAAGGACAGCGAGGTCAGCGGATTCGTCACCTGCGCCACATGGTGCTGCGCGTGGAACCAGTAGAGCGCGCGGGTGTGCAGCAGGCGGTGCGTGGCGTAGAACCACACCTCGAAGCCCACGAAGAGAAAGGCGAAGGTCGCCACCGTGGCGCCCACGCTGAAGGGCGCCAGTCGCGACTGGTACACGACGCGGAACGCGGCGACGAGCACCGCGTCGAAGACCAACACCCGCACCGCCGCCCACGCCTCGCTGCGAAGCTGTCCCGGCGCCAGCGGCTTGCGGTAGACGCGCCGCCGCGCCCCGGCCTGGAGCCCGGCCGCCCACCATCCCAGGCCCACCATCGACACCTTCAGCGTCCCCGACACGCCCAGGACGAAGGGAAACAGCGCCATGAATGCGTGCACCATCGTGCTCCACCTCCGGCCCTTGCCGCCGACACCCCATGTTAACCCCCCGGAGGCAGGCGCGGTTGCGGGGGCGTTTGACGCTCCTGGAGGCGGGCGTTAGGACGGCGCCATGGCACGCGCGGACATCACTGACTTGTTCCGGCTGGACGACCTGCTGTCCCCCGAGGAGAAGGCCGCTCGCGACACGGTGGCCGCCTTCGTGGACCGCGAAGTGCTGCCCATCATCGGCGGGCACTTTCGCGATGGCACCTTCCCATTCCACCTGGTCCCCCAGCTCGCGGAGATGGGCGTGCTGGGCGCCAACCTCCAGGGATACGGCTGCGCGGGGATGAACACCGTCAGCTACGGCCTCATCCTCCAGGAGCTGGAGCGGGGAGACTCGGGGCTGCGCTCCTTCGCCTCCGTGCAGGGCTCGCTCTGCATGTTTCCCATCCATGCGTATGGCAGCGATGAGCAGAAGGAGCGCTTCCTGCCGGGCATGGCCAAAGGGCGCGTCATCGGGTGCTTCGGCCTCACCGAGCCGGACTTCGGCTCCAACCCTGGAGGCATGCGCACCCGCGCGCGCAAGGACGGCGACGACTACGTCCTCAACGGCACCAAGACGTGGATTACCAACGGCGCCATCGCCGACGTCGCGGTGGTGTGGGCGAAGACGGACGACGGCGGCCCCGAGTCCGTCCGAGGCTTCCTGGTGGAGAAGGGCATGCCCGGCTTCACCGCGCGGGACATCCCCGGCAAGTTCTCCCTGCGCGCGTCCATCACCAGCGAGCTGTCCTTCCAGGACGTGCGTGTGCCCGCGCGCAACATGCTGCCCGGCGTGGTGGGCCTGCGAGGCCCCTTGTCCTGTCTCAACAACGCGCGGTTGGGCATCGCCTTCGCTGTCACCGGCGCGGCCATCGCCTGCTTCGAGGGCGCGCGTGAGTACTCCCTGTCCCGCGCGTCGTTCAACGGCAAGCCCGTGGCCGGCTACCAGCTCACGCAGGAGAAGCTGGCGGACATGCTCCAGGACATCGTCAAGGCGCAGCTCGTGGGCCTGCGCGTGGCGCGGCTCAAGGACGAGGGCAAGGTGACGCCCGTCATGGTGAGCCTGGCCAAGCGCAACAACGTGAAGAGCGCGCTCGACATCGCCCGCGTGGCGCGGAGCATCTACGGCGCCAATGGCATCACCGATGCGTACCCACCGGTGCGCCACATGCTGAATCTCGAATCGGTCTTCACCTACGAGGGCACCCACGAGGTGCACACGCTGGTGCTCGGCAAGGCCATCACCGGAATCGACGCCTTCGACTGACGTCCGCGTGACGCCTCCCCTCATCCCAGTCGAGCGGGAGAGGGGAGGGCCATCACGGGTGAAGCCGAGGTCAGCCCTGGCTCTCGCCGCCCTCGGCCTTCGGGGTTTCTTCGGCCGTCGTCGCCTCGGCTTCGGTCGGAGCGGACGTTTCGGCGCCTTCCTCCGAGGCGGTCTCCGTGCCTTCCGCCGAGGCCTCGTCGGACAGCTCCGGCGCGGTGCCAGCGGCTTCCGCCGCCTGCTGCGCCTTGAGCTCCTCGTCGTTCATGAAGCCGACGGGGTTGTCCTTCCGGTTGAAGAAGCGCACCGCCTTCTTCGAGAGCGCGAACATCTGCTCGGCCGCCGCGGCGGGCACCAGCGAGTGCTCGATTTGCGCGGGGTCCGGACGCTCCACCACGCCGAGCTCGCCGTCCTCCAGCCGCTTGGCCTGCTCCGGCGTCAACTCCATCCGCCGCAGCTTGCCCTTGCGGGTCATGAAGTAGAACGCCGTCTCCCCGGGCTCCAGCGGCACCTGCGAGCCCAGCACGAGCTCGCGCAGCGCCTTGTCCAGCTCCACCTGGCGCTTGGATTCGGCGCGCTGGTAGGCCTTGGAGCCGGGCATGGGGGGCAGCTTGGGAATGGGCTTCTCGGCCACGGCGGCGGGACGCCCGTGCTGGGGCGCTCCACCTCCGCCACCGCCACCGGGCCGGAACGAGCCACCATGACGGGGCGCACCGCCACCACCAGGGCGGCCACCACCGGGACGTCCGCCACCCTCTCGGGGGCCGGGGCCACGGTCCTCGCTCCGGGGTGACGGGCCACCGGATGTCCGGTTCTCGTCACGCCGGGGCGGAGGACGGTTGCCGCCTGGACGTCCGCCCTCCTGGGGCTGGGGCCTCCGGGCTTCCGTCTGGCTGGTTGCCGCATCAGCCTTCTTGGACTGTTCCTCGGTGACGAGGCCCGCCTTCAACAACTTGTCGCGCAGGTTCTGCATGAGAAGGGCGTTCTATCCCTTGCACGGCCGCACGCAAGCCGCTGCTTGCCGCTCTTGTATGCGCCACGTAACTTGCCGCCCCCGTGGTACCCCCTCCGGAGGAGTCGTGAGCCGTCTGAAGAAGTCCGCCGTCACCCTCGCCTTGGCGCTGGCCGCCGCCAGTTGCTCGGACCCGGTCGACAAGGCGGCCAAGGCGCGCATCTTCTCGCCGGAGGACCCTCCCAAGGTGGTTGCCTCCGCCCAGCAGAAGCTCCCGCCGGAGGATGTCGCGGAAAACCCTCAGGTGGCCCGCCGAATCCTCGGCATGGACGCCGCCGAAATCACCGAGCGGCTGGGTCCCCACCGCTACCAGGCCACCCTCGGCTACGAGTGGACCTCCGCCGAGTCCAACCCCGTGAAGCTCACCGAGACGCGCACGTTCCGCGCGGGGCCCGGGGGTGTCAGCGGCGACTTCCACGGCGTGCTGGAGAACTCGAGGGACCAGGGCCTGGAGGTCATGCGCGTGGGGGGACAGGTGTTCGCCCGCAACCGGTATGGCCCGTTCCGTCAGCGCCTTCGTGACCGCGGCATGGCCGAGCGCACCCGCACGGAGTTGACCGGCGCCATCCGCGACTTCGACATCCTCTTCCAGGGGCGGCTCAAGCTCGCCCCGCAGGGCACCGTCACCTATGAAGGGCGCACGGCGTGGCGCTACGTGGTGACGCTGGCCCCGGCCACGGAGGGCGATGCGTCCCGACCGCTGCCGGCGCTGTTCCAGTCCAAGGGGGGCTCGGACGAGACGACGCGTCGGCGCGCGAACTTCTTCGCCCACCGGCTGCCGCGCTCGCTGGATGGCGAGGTGCTGGTGGACGCGGCCACCTCCGTGGTCCTCAAGGCGCGGCTGGACGGGCGCGTCGGGGTGCCGTCGGAGAAGACGCCCGAGGCGGCGGAGTTGCGGCTGACCTTGGAGGCGTCCCTGTCGGAGCTGGGCAAGGACCCGAGGCTCGCGCCGCCCGAGGAGTTCCTCCCCGACGCGGACAAGCCCCAGGGCATCGCCGACGCGCTGGACCGCTTCGGCATCGAGCGCGCGAAGCCCGAGGGTGCCAAGAGCACGACGCCGGGTGAGGCGCCGCCCGAGCCCGAGGACGAGGCCGCGCCGGAGTAGTTCGTCGAGCGGGTGGGGCGCCCGGGTGGGCGCCCTACTGATGCCGCCGCGCCGGAGTCGTTCGTCGAGCAGGTGGGGTGCCTGGGTGAGCGCCCTCCCGGAGCGGTCCCGGCGGAGCCGTCCGTTGAACGAGTGGGCCTCCTCCCGAGGAGGCCTCCTTCGAGCCGGACAAGCGAGTCATGGGAGCCAGGCGCGCGGGTCGTCCGAGCCAGGTCGCCTGCCCTGACCGCATCGCCCGGACACCCGTGGCAGGGGCGCCATTGCGCCTCTCAAGCCCCTGGATTTACGTGGGATTCCGGGTGGCGTGTGCCTTGCTCTCCCTGGGCCCATGCGCTGTCTCCGCCTCCTGCTCCTGTGCCTGTGCGGGCTCGTCACGCCGCTCGCGAGGGCGGAGCCTCCCTCTCGCAGTCTGGGCGTCACCGTGTTCCCGGTGGGGGCGTTCGTCCTGAAGGACCCGGACGGGCGGCGGGAGGTGGGCTACAGCGCCGGGCTGGCGTGGAGCTATCGCCGGGAGCAGTCCCTCCTGGAGGTGGGCGGACATGTGGCCTCCAACCGCCGGCTCACCGAGGCGACCCCCATGTCCCTGCGAATCACGATTCCCGAAGCACGCCGGGTCCGCCCGTACCTGGGGCTGGGGGTGAGCCTCCTGGTGTCCCACGGCCGGGAAGGGGAGGAGCCGCCGCGTGTTCTCCAATTGGGGCCGGAGCTGTGCGGGGGAATGGACGTGGAGCTGGGACGCCGGCTTTTCCTGTCCGCCCAGGCCCGCTACCAGAACTTCTCCGCCAGCGGGTCTCCCTTTTCCGGGCGGCGCCAGGCGCTCTCCACCGCGTTCCTGGGACTGGGAATGCACCTGTAGGCACCCTCTGGCGCTACAGGGCGGGAGCGACCTGTTGGAAGAAAATTTGCGCCAACTCTTGCGTCCTCTACAATCCCCGACGGTTGCGGCTCGGACGCGTCCGACATGCTCGGATGTTCAGCGGACTGCACAACAAGGGAGCGGAGATGGAGCGCAAGGTCGGGAGTAGCACGGTGACGGCCAAGGAGGTCAAGGCGGCGCTGGAGAAGACGCGCACGCTCACGGCCGAGGAGGAGAAGGCGCTGCGCATGCGGCATGGCGCCGGCGCTTCCAGCACGCGAGCCCCGCTTCCGCGCGCTGCCGGTGACAACGAAGAGCTGGGCGACGAGCTGCTCGTCATCGAGATGCAGTTGATGAAGGCCATGCGCGCTCGCGCCGCGGCCAAGACGCCGGCCACCAAGGCGGCGGCGCCCGAAGCACCCCGTGCTCGCGAGACGGCCGCCAACCCGACGAAGGACAAGATCGTCCGGGCGCTGCGCAAGAAGAAGTAGTCGCTCGCGCAGCCACCACTACCGGTTGAGGATGGCCACGAGGCGCTCCCCCGCCTCGGGCAATGCCAGCGGCGTGCCCGACACCTCCGTGGCCAGTCCTTCCGCGTCATCCGTTCCACCCCGAGCGTACAGCCCCTTCAGCCAGGTGGCGGCGTTCGGGTTCCTCCAGAAGTCCTCGTTGAAGCGCTCGGTGAGGCGCGTGGTGAGTCGGGCCTCCAGGGCCCAGGCTCGCAGGTAGTGCGCCACGTAGAGCTGGGGGTCCACGTCGTACAGGTAGAACCCGGGATGTGGCTCCGCGAAGAGGGCGCGGCGCTGGCCGTCGGCGTACTCGTCGGCGCGCTCGGTGGACGGGCCCTTCCTGCAGAGTGACAGCTCGTAGGACAGCTTCGCGCAGTGGCGGCGCAGCACGCTGAGCGACTGGAACGCGGCCATCCGCGCCGTGTCGCGCGCGAGCATCGTGGCGAGGCCCAGGTAGCGCTTGAGCCAATCGGAGGACAGCAGCAGTCGCTCGAAGACGGCGGCGTGCGCTTCCGTCACGGCCGCGTCGCCCAGGCGGCGCAGCTCCATGGGCAGGTCCTCCGAGACATGCGCGCGGTGGTGGGCGTGGCCCAGCTCGTGGAGCAGGCTGCCCACGGCATCAAGTCCGCCGCGCGGCTGGAGCACCAGCCGGATGTCGTCCGGCACGCGGATGGTGACGACGAAGGGGCGGGGGGACTTGCCGGGGCGGTCCTCCTCGTCCAGGTGGATGCGGCCTCCGGCGTTGGGCGTGAAGCCCCACTCGCCCATCCACTGGCGCACCGCGGGCCACGCATCCTCGCGGCGGAAGTGCTCGTCCAGCCATGGCGCCTGAAGCGCGGCCTGGACGTCATGCCGACGCGCATCACCACCAGGCAGGGGCCGCAGTTGCGGGTCCGTCTTCCTGAGCACGTAGGCGAACACGTCGCGGTAGGCGTCCTCGGTGCGCTTCAGCGTCTGCTCGGCGGCCTCGGCGAGCTTCGCGTAGGCGATGCCGGTGACGTCCTCGCGCAGGGACGGATAGTCCTGGGCGCCCAGTCGCTCGGCGGTGAGCAGGGCGGCTTCGCGGCGGTCGCCATAGGGGCTTCGGTGTTCCCAGAGGTAGTTGCCGACGGCGCGCTCCAGGCCGGCGCGGCGGGCACGATTCGGTTCGTGGGGGAGTCGCCCCATGGCCCCGGTGAAGTTGAAGGACTCGTCGTCGACGTTGAGCACCGCGTTGGCTTCCACGGTGGCCATGGCCTGGGCGGCACGGGCGGCGAGGGCCTCTTCCACCTGGGTGGCCACCAGCTCGCGCACGAGTTGGATGCGGCGGGCGGCGAGGACGTCGTTCTTGGCTCGGGCCTTGGCGAGCGCCTCGCTGGCGGCGACGAAGGTGTCCGGGGCGGACAGCTCCGGGAAGGAGGCGTGGAGGCTCGCGATGGGAAGCTCTCGCGCGAGGCCGGCACCATGCCGGTACTGAAGGGTGGCCAGCTCGGCGAGGAAATCGTCCAGCCGTGTGCGGACGGCGTGTAGGGGGCGGTCCATGGGGCGCGGACCGTACCAGGGCTGGCGAGCACAAAGGGCCGAGGGTGGGATGCTCCGTCGCTTGTTGGCCCCTGGAGGACAGGTGAATCCCAGCGAGCGAGCAGGCTCCGGCTTGTGGTTCGCCGTGCCTTTCTGTAGCGAGCAGCCCGGCATTGGAAGTGTGTGAGGTGGGCCGTGAAGCGTCGGACATTCCGGGCGGAAGGCGCGCGGGCGGTGGTGGAGGCGGTGGCCGCGGAGCTCGGCTTGCCCGTGGAGCAGGCGCGTGGGCTGGTGGAGGTGGGCGCCGTGTACGTGGCCGGGCGGCGCTGCCGGGATGTGAAGGCGCGGCTGGCCCCCGGGCAGGTGGTGGCGGTGGTGCTGGAGGAGGGAGGGCAGAGCCCGCTGGAGAAGGCCCCCGACGCCCCCACGTTCCGCGTGTTGCATGAGGACGCGGAGGTCCTCGCCGTGGACAAGCCGCCGGGGCTCCCCGCGCAGCCCACGGAGGCGCGCGTGGGAGGCAGCCTGGTGGACCAGGTGAGTGGCTACCTGGGACGCGAGGCGGGACTGGTGCACCGGTTGGACCGGGAGACCTCGGGGGTGACGGTGTTCGGCAAGACGCCCCAGGCGACGTCGGCGCTGGCGGCGGAGTTCCGGGAGGGTCGGGCGCGCAAGCGCTACGTGGCGGCCACTGGCCCTGGGCTGCCCGCATCGGGGACGGTGGACCTGCCGTTGTCGAAGGACCCGTCGCGTCCGGGGCGCTGGCGAGCGACTCGCGCGGCGAACGGCGTGCCCGCGCTGACGCACTTCCGCACGCTGTACGCGGGGCCGGAGTTCTGTGTGGTGGAGCTGTTGCCCCAGACGGGACGCACGCACCAGCTGCGGGCGCACCTGACGGCGCTTGGCGCGCCCATTCTCGGGGACTCGCGCTATGGCGGCGCGGAGCGGGCGGGAGGCGTCGACGCGGCCCGCTGCCTGTTGCATGCGCAGGCGCTGGAGCTGGCGCATCCGCGCACGGGAACGCCGCTGCGAGTGGAGGCTCCGGCGCCCGAGGACCTGCTGCGCTTCTTCACCCTCGTGGGCGTCGCGGTTCCCCAGGGGACCGTGCCCGAGAAGTGAAGGGGCTCACCGGGGTTTCGTCCGGCCGGGCCACACGGGGCAGGTCGGGCTCGGCCTCCAGGGCGGCCACACCTGGCATGAGGCGGTGGGGGAGGGCGTCGTCGTCCGCATCCATCCGGGCGAGGTCGAGGGCTTCCCGGAGCGCCCGGTTCAGGTCCGCCACCAGACCTGGGCCGCCGCCGTCAAGTTGCTCCATCCCTGGGTCGTGGGCGGCCAGTCCCGCCAGGACGGTGAGGGTGCCCGCCGAGCCACCGTCGACAGCAGGCAGCCGAAGGTCCTGGAGAGTGCCTTTCAGGAGGCTCGCCGTCGCTCGGGCCACGGGGGCCTCGGCATTTCGAGCGGGAAGAATGACGGTGACAACCGGGATGGCCGTCGTTGTGTAGACTGCCGCACCCATGGGTGGCGTGAGAAACGGCAAGGACGCCGGCACGCCGGAGCCCGCGGCCGTCCGACAGGAGGTGCCGCGAACCGGCATGCTCGAGGTCGGGTCGACGGACGATGCGGAAGTCGGGGTGGCTCGCCACCTTGGTGCCGCTGTGCGCTGGCTGCGCGAAGGTGCGCCCTCGCGGGCCTTCGAGGAGCTGGAGAAAGCCGGCCGGACCCTTCCCATGTCGCCGCGCCTGGCCGCGGGGCTCGTTCGCTTCGCGCGACTCGCGGGTGTCGAGGCTGTTGCCATCGGGTTGCTGGATTCCGTTCCCGCCACCGCATCCGCCGAGGTGCGTCGCGCTGTACGGCGTCAGCTCGCGCGGGTGTTGCGCAAGACAAACCAGGCACCCCGAGCAGTCTTGGTGCTGGAGGCCCTGGTGGGAGAGTTCCCCGAGGAGCGCCGCGCGCGGCGGGTCCTCGATGTGCTCCGCGCCAGGGGTGGGGTGAGCGGAGGGCGCGCACCGTCGCCGACGAGCGCGGTGCTGGAGAAGCTGCCCACGAAGAAGTCGGGCGTGCAGGCCATGGCGGTCTGGGAAGAGGACGAGGTCGACTACCACGCGGCGACGGTGGTCGACGTCACGGGTGCGACGTCGGGTCCGCCTGCCGTGGTTTCGGTGCCGCGTACGCTCACGATGGAGCTGGCGCGGGTGCAGTTCCAGGTGGAGGGCCCGCCCCTCGGGTTGTCGATGGTGGGGGCGTCGCCTGGAGTGGGCTCCGGTCGGGGAGAGCCTCCCGAGGTTGGAAGCATGTCGGAGGCTCCGACCACCGTGGTGCCGCGCGCGGCGGAGGCCGTGTCGCTGGAGGATGCGTCTTCAGCGCGTTCCGTGCAGGCGCCCACGTCGTCGGCGAGTGCGCCGGTGGTGCCGTGGGATGTGGACCCGACCGAGTCGGTGCCGAGCGCGGGGGCCTCGTCGGGGCAAGAGTCCTCGGAGCAGGGGTTGCGCGACAGCGGCTTGTTGTCCGTGGACTCCGCGCCATCACGCGCGAAGTCGGAGGCTGCGGCGAGTGGGGTGGTTCATGCTCCCGCCACGGAGGCTTCGGCGGAGCTGTCGTTGTCGAGGGACGCAGGTCCCGGAGCTGTGCGAGGCGTGGC
The DNA here is from genome assembly GCF_013336705.1 of Myxococcus sp. CA051A. NCBI lineage: Bacteria > Pseudomonadati > Myxococcota > Myxococcia > Myxococcales > Myxococcaceae > Myxococcus > Myxococcus sp. CA051A. Next base: position 777,613 of record NZ_JABUMS010000003.1, read on the forward strand.
GGGGAGTGATGCGCCGGGTGCGTTGCGGAATGCGGCTCCGGCGATGGAGCGGCTCGACAAAGAGGCTTCTCCGACCGAGGCGGATTCAATCGCGGGGGGGAGCCGCACGGGGACGTTGCCGACCGAACAGGCTCCTCGTGCTGGGCAAGGTGACGAGGCGGCTACATCGAGCAATGCAGTCCCGCGTGCTGCGGCAGACTTCTCGAAGGACCCGTCGAACAACGGAGCCCTGAGTGGACCGGGTGACGCGGAAGTTTTGCCGAGCGACGTAGCGTCAACTGGGCTCAGCGACGCAGAGGTCTCGCGCAACAAGGCGGCTTCAACAGCACCCAGCGACATAGCGGCTACGCCCAGCAAGCAGGCTTCAACAGGGGCCAGCGACGCAGCGGCGACGCCCAACAAGCAGGCTTCAACAGGGACCAGCGACGCAGCGGCTTCGCCCAATAAGTTGGTTTCACCTGGGCCGAGTGGCGCAGCGACTCTGACGAGCGAAGTGGCTTCAGCCGGGCCGAGTGGCGCAGCGCCCCTGGCGAGCGAGCTGGCTTCACCTGGGCAGAGAGGCGCAGCGCCTCTATCGAGCGACGTGGCTTCAGCCGGACAGAGTGGTGCGGCGCCTCTACCGAGCGAGATGGCTTTAACTGGGCCCAGCGGCGTGGATGCCTCGCCCAACAAAGCTGCTGCAACTGGGCCTCTCGATGAGGAGGCCCTTCCCAACAAGGCGGCATCAACCAGGCAGAGTGGCGCAGAGGCTCTTCCGAGCGAGTCGGCTTCAACTGGAACTCGCGATTCGGGGGCTCCGCCCAACAAGGCGGCTTCAACCAGTCAGAGTGGCGCGGACGCCTTGCCGACCGGAGCCGCATCGAGTGCCGGGCTGAGTGAAGTGGAAGCCTCTCTGTCCGAGGTGGCTTCCTCAACCTCATCGAGTAGTGCGGCCGTCGGAACGAAGGCACGCGCCGGGGTAGGGCAATCCGAGCATCAGGTCGTGGCCGGTGCGAAGCCGACGGACTCAGTCGCTTCGCCAGCCCGTACTGCATCAAGCGCTGCCCATCCTCGCCTGGGGCACGCCTCGACACAGGTCGCGTCGAGCTTGGAGTTGACCGTTCCGACGGCTTCGCCCATCGGAGCCGAGCCGAGCGTGAGTCGGACCGATGCGTTGGCTCTGCCTCTCGATGCCGAGTCCATCGCGGGCCGCGCTGACACGGGGGCTTCCTCAAGTCCGTCCCCGGCAAGCACGAACCTGACTGACGAGATGGCTTCGTCGTCTCGTGCCGCGTCGAGCGATGAGGCTGCTCCTTTGGCGGATTCGGCCCCTGGGTCCACTCGGGCCCTGGCGGACGAGTCCCCGACCGAAGCCGACCTCCGCGCGAAGACCCAGGTGGAGATGCCGGCGGTCAGGGTCGAAGACCTGTCTTTCCCCTGGGATGTTCCCCCGCAGGAAGCGCCACCACCGGCGCGCGCCGCTGCTGGAAGCCCAGGCCGCTCCTCGAAGGGGAAGCCTGTCTTCGCGAGCCCGCCCCCCGTGCTGCACCCGGTGGGCACGGAGCCCGCTCGCTCCAGGACGCAGCCAGCGCCATCCATCACGAGAGCTGAAGAGGCTCCGCGTTCGGAGACGATGGAGGTTCCTCTCGCCGACCTCTTCGCCGCACTGGGCGGTGCACCGCCCGGTATGTCGGCACCGGTCCGCGCGGAGCCCGTGCCCCGGAACATGGGCAGCCCCGCCACGGTGCCGCCGTCCCGAACGGGGCGACCTGGGCCCGTGGAGTCCACTCCTGGCGAGGACGCGGAGGAACTGGCGCGTTCGCAGAAGCTGGAGGCGCAGTTCGTCGCGCGTCGGGCCTGGCGTGAACTGGCCCAGCTGTACCTCAAGCGCGCGGACCGCGCGAAGGACCCCGTGGCGCGGGCGGAGGCGCTGACGCGGCTCGCGGAGGTGATGGAGACCGAGCTCCAGGACCCCGCTGGCGCGGCGCGCATGTACCGGGAGATTGTCGAACTGACCGGTGACCGGGCCGCGCTGCGTGAGCAGGTCCGGTTGCTGGCCTCGCGTGACGACGCCTCGCTGGTTCGGCGTGCGCTCGATGAGGCGATTCAGCATGCGAAGACGGGCCGCGCGCGCGCCACGGCCCTTCTGACCCGAGGAGAGCGCTGGCTCCACATGGGGGAGCCGCAGAAGGCCCGCGCGGATTTCGAGGCCTCGGAGGCGCTTGTGCCGGGGCTGATTCCCGCGCTCGCAGGCCTTCTGCTGTGCGTCGAGGACGCGGAGCGCTCAGTCATCGCGACACGCCTTCGCTCGGTGCTCGCCACCACGCCACGTCGGGCGGCCGACCGCGCGGAGGCGCTCCGGGTGCTCGCGCGTACGGCGGAGGAACAGCTCGATGATTCGCGCCTGGCTCAGTGGGCCTGGGGCGAGGTGCTCATCGAGAGTCCCGACAGTGAGCAGGCCCGTGAGCGGCTCCTGTGGCTCGCGCGAGAGCTGGGGGACATGGCGGCGCTCGGGCAGCTTCTTCGCGCCCAGATTGCGCGCGAGTCGCGGGGGCCCGTCGCGCGGCAGTCCCGCCTGGAGTTGGTGGCCACGCTGGAGTCGTCGGGAGACAGCGAGGCCGCGCTGAACGAGCTGCGTCAGGCAGTGCGCTTCGAGCCAGGGCACAAGGAAGCGTGGCTGCTGCTCGTGGAGCGCCTGCTGGCGCGCGACAACAAGGGTGAGGCGGCCTGGGCGCTTGAGAATGCGGCCACCGCGACGGAGGACGAACTCGAACGCGAGCAGACCTGGGACAGGCTGGCGCGGATGTGGCGTGAGTCGCTCCGGAATCCCGAGCGCGCTCAGGTCTATGCAAGGCGCGCGGAAGGGCTGAGGCTCGCGCGTGAGGAGCGGGAGGCGGCTCCCCCCGAGCCTCCTCGCAGCGCGACACCTCGCCGTGAGCCGAGCGGACCCAAGTCACCGCTCGTTCCGTTGCCCGTGGCGACGACGTCTCTTGTCGCGGCAGGGCGCGATGACTTGTCCGAAGAGATTACGTCGACCTCCGACCCCAGTGTTTCTCCTGGTGGGGCCGCGGTCGAAGGCTCGGAGCGTTCATCGGGGCCGCGTGGCGAGAAGGGCGGCGCCGCACAAGCCTCCGTGGCTGCGAGTGTTTCGGCGGCGCGCGGGGACAAGGGACCGGGCGCGGCTCAGCGGCTAGAGAGGGCGACGATTCCTCAGGGGGCCGTTTCTGCTCGAGGTGGCGCGTCTGACGCTCGCGAGGAGTGGGGCGGATCGCCATCGGGAGGGCAAGGCGCTTCGGTCGCGCGCGGTGAGAAGGGGTCCGTGCTCGCTGGCGGAGCCACCGCGCAGGGCAGTGGCGGAGGAGCGCGCGCGGAGAAGTCGGCGCCGCCTTCTGGCACTTCCTCCGCGTCGGGGGCTGTCGCTGCGCAAGGCGCGAGATTGGCGGCGCCTGTGAGTGCAGCTGCCGCGCAAAGTGATGCAGCGAGCGCCCATGGTGAGAGGGCAGCACCAGCCCGGGCCGAGGGTGTTCGCGCCGAGAAGCCCGCCGCGTCTGGTGCACGCGTCGAGCAGCCTGTCGCGTCCGGCGCACGCGCCGAGAAGCCCGTCGTGTCCGGCGAACGCGCCGAGCAGCTCGTTGCGTCCAGTGCCCGCGCCGAGAGGCCCGCGTCTCCTCGGGCCGATGGCGTACGCGCCGAGCATCCGGCACCTGCCGGGGCCACGGGAGCGCGCGCCGAGAAGCCCGCCGCGCGCGCCGAGAAGCCCGCCGCGCGCACCGAGAAACCCGCGCGCCCACCGGGTCGCGCGCAAGAGTCGCGCGAGGACCCGCTGGGTTCATTGGGCCCGGAGCTCGACAGACCCGCGCCGTCGGGGTCGACGGTGGCCTTCGGCGCGAATGTCCCCGTGCGCGCGGACAAGCCCGCCGAAGCAAAAGCCCCCGCCGCCCCACCACCGCGCGCCCCCGCTCCTCGCGCCGAACGTCCCCCCGCGCCCCCGGCCCCTCCGGCCGACAGTGCCCCTCCCGCGCGCGCCCAGGGCACCGCGCGTCCCGCGAGCCCTCCAGAATCCCCCCGAGGCGGCAAGGCCATCGACCTCATGAGCGGCAAGCCCATGGACCTCGATGCCGCGTCCGTCCCCGAAACGCGCGTCATCTCCTGGGAAGCCCCGCCGGGACGCATGGACCCCGTGCGCCGCGTCCTCCGTGGCTCTCGCCCCGAGGGCACCTCGGCCGGTCCCGCGCCGGGCCGCACCTTCATCTCGAAGCCCGCCGCGCAATCCGAGCGTCCCTCCGTGGGCGCCGCCGAGACGCGCGAGAACCCCATCGTCGTCCCCGAGCCCGCTCCACCGGCCGACACCGAGCCCGAGGTCTTCCGCCAGCTCCGCGAGCGCCCCCTCGACACCGTCTCCTACGCGAACCTCGCCGACTTCTTCGACACCCGAGGCGACGCTCCGCGCGCCGCCCTCATGCGCGAAATCGTCGAGGCCCTCGCCGGCCGCGACGTCCCCGTGCCCCGGCTCCAGCGGCCCGCCCTCACCGTCGACGAGCGCGCGGGCCTGCGTCACCCCGGACTGCGGACCTCCTCGGGTGAACTGCTCGCGTGCTCGGGCATCGCCCTCTGTCGCCTCTTCCCTGCCCAGGGCCGCGCCGCCGACGCCTCCGAACCCCTGCGCGCCGTCGCGGGCCCGGGCGCTCCCGCCGTCCTCGACGCCCTGCACACCTCCGCGCGAGTGCTCGCGGTGAACCTGCCGGAGCTCGTGCTCGCCGAGGACGATGGTCCGCCCTTCACCGCCGTCCACACCGACAAGCCTCGCCTGCTCGTGGGCCGCGCGGTGATTCGCCAGGCCCTGCCCGCCGCCGAGCTGCGCTTCCACGCAGGCCGTGCCCTGCTGTCGCTGTCACCCGATCTGCTCGCCCTGCGCGCGCTCAAGGGCGCCCAGCTCCTGCGCGCCCTGGCCCTGCTGTCCACCGTCCTCAAGAACCCGAAGGACTCCAGCGCGGACGCCCGGCTCGTGCGCGAAACGCTGTCCCCGCGCGCCCTGGAGCGCACCCTCGAGCTGCTGGATTCCGGCACCCGGGACTTCAACGCCTCGTCCCTCGCGGACGCCGCGCGAGACTCCGCCAACCGCGCGGGCCTGGTGGCCTGCGGTGGTGTGGGGCCGGCGGTGACGGTGATTCGCTCCCGTCGCTCGCAGGACTCGGAGCTGGTGGAGCTGCTGCGCTTCGCCGCGTCCGAGCGCTACCTCGCCCTGCGCGCTCCCCGCTGAAGCTCAGTTCATCTGCATGCGGATGGTGAGCGCCAGCATGCGGCTCTTCTCGCCACCCATCTCGTACCGGTACGCCAGGTCCAGACCGCCGCCCGTCTCGGTCATGAAGCCCAGGCCCGTGCTCAGCCGCGACGTGCGCGTGAAGCCGTCATACGAATAGCCCGCACGCAGCGGAACCTGCATCCCGAGGATGTACTCCAGGCCACCGCTGTACGTGAGCGTCGTCTTGTCGTTCGTCTCGAAGTCCGCGCGCACGTCACCGGCCACCGTCAACATCCCCGAGTTGATGCCGAGATGACCCGTGTAGTACCGCGTCAGCTCCACGTTGTTGGTGTTGATGAGGTTGTGCCCGGACACCCCGGCCACCAGTGACTGGGACAGCCGGAACAACAGGCCCGTGTCAACTGTCACCGAGTTGGCATATCGGTCCATGCCACTCATCCGGAGGTAGCGCGCCGCGGCACCAATCAGGATGCCCGGGGTCAATGGAAACCCCACGCCCAGCGAGCTGAGATGGGCGGTGGTGCGAGCGCCGCCGCGTCCCAGGCTGACCCAGTGGTAGTCCATCCCCATGGCCAGTTTGCTGGTGGCGCCGTCGATGACGGAGACGCCGAGCACGCCCTCCTTGATGCGGTGGTCCCAGGCCGCTGTCCCCTCGACGCGGTAGGCCGGATACAGGGCCATGGCGGCGGGGTTGCCCAGGATGGCCTCCGTGCCCAGGCCGAGGGCGCGGTAGGCGCCGCCCATGCCATAGGCGCGTGCGCTCATGACGTCCCTCAGGTCCTCCGAGGGCTGGGCCAGGGCGGCGGTGGAGACACACACGGCGAACAGCAGCACGACGGGGCGGAGCGACATGGGGCCATCATCCTAACCAGCTTGATGGGGTGGGTGGGCGCCAATAGATTCCCTGGCCCCATGTCCGCCAACGCACCGAAGGCAGAGCCCCTTATCCGTAAGTGTGTCATCCCGGCAGCCGGGCTGGGCACGCGCTTTCTTCCCGCCACGAAGTCCGTGCCCAAGGAGATGTTGCCCATCGTCGACACTCCCACCCTCCAGTACATCGTGGAGGAGGCGGTGTCCGCCGGCATCGAGGATGTCGTCCTCATCAATGGCCGCGGCAAGGGCGCCATCGAGGACCACTTCGACATCGCCTTCGAACTGGAGACCACGCTGCGCGCCCGGGGCAAGACGGCGGACGCGGACAAGCTGCGCGCCATCGCCGACCTGGTCCGGGTCGTCAGCATCCGCCAGAAGGAGCCCAAGGGCCTGGGCCACGCGGTGCTGTGCGCCAAGAGCGCCATCGGCAACGAGCCCTTCGGCGTGCTGCTGGGCGACGACATGATTGACGCCGAGGAGCCGGGCATCCGCCAGCTCGCTCGCGTGTTCCGCCAGTACAACCAGGCCGTCATCGCGCTGATGGAAGTGCCCGATGACGAGACGCACATGTACGGCATCGCCGCCGGCACGGACCTGGGCGACGGCGTCATCCGCATCGACCGCGTCGTGGAGAAGCCGAAGAAGGGCACCGCGCCCTCCAACCTCGCCGTCATCGGCCGCTATGTGCTGCCCCCGGAAATCTTCCCCATCCTGGAGCAGCAGACGCCGGGCGTGGGCGGGGAAATCCAGCTCACCGACGGCCTGGCCACGCTCCAGCAGTCGCACGGTCTGTTGGGGTACAAATTCAAGGGTCAGCGCTATGACGCGGGCGACAAGGTGGGATACCTGAAGGCGAACATCGCCTACGCCCTCAAGCGCCCCGAGCTGCGGGGCGGGTTGCTCGAGTACATGCGTGAGGTCGTGAAGACGGAGAAGCCGTGAAGCGCATCGTCGCACTCGTCGCAGTCCTGCTGTCCTTCACCGCTGCCGCCTACGTGCTGCCGGGAGGCTCCATCCTCCGGCGCATGGTGGGGGAGCGGGACGAACTGAAGCTCTCCGGGCTGCGAGTGGAAGGCTCGCTGAGCTTCAGTGGCCCCGGGGTGAAGGAGGCGGGCTCGGCGCTGGGCACCGCGACGGACCGTCCCGACGTGCAGGGCGACGGCGTGCTGTACCTGCGCATGCCGGGCCGCTGCCGCTTCGAGGCCTCGGTGCCGGACGGCAACGCGCGCACCGCCGTGGTGCAGGTGGCGGGGCGTCGCCGGCTGGAGGGCAATGACATCCCGTCGCTCTCCGTGCTCGTCGCGCAGGTGTGCCCGCTCTTCGCCGCGGGCGGCGGGCCGGTGCAGCAGCTCAAGGAGTCGGTGCAGCAGTACCTTCAGGGGCTGGGTGTCGACACGTCCCGCACGGGCCTGGCGCGCTTCAGTGGAGAGGTCGCGTATGTGCTCGGCGACCAGGCCGAGGGGCGTCCCCAGTTCTGGGTGTACAAGGACTCCTTCCGCCCCGCGCGGCTGCGTTACACGGACTCCGCCAAGGTCGCGTGGGACGTGCGCTTCCTGGACTACAACTCGCCCGCGGTGGGTGAGGCGATGCCGCGCAGCATCGAGGTGTGGCGCGGTGACCAGCGCGTCGTGCGCTTCACCGCGCTGAAGGGCGACACCCGGGCCACGGTGCCCGACAAGCTCTTCACGCCGTAGTCACCGGGACACCGCCGACACTTCCGCCGGGGCGTTGACGCGTCACGGTGGTGGAGCGGCGGTGTTCACGGCGCGGACCTTCCTTCCTGATTCGCTTGCGACGTCCGGGGGCGCGATGAAGAGTCGCGCCGCCCGGCCGGGGCCTTCGCGGCCCTGGACGCCGACAGAGGGAGAACGGACATGAAGGTCTACGGCCACCCGATGAGCATCTGTACGCGCAAGGTCCTCACCACGCTGCTGGAGAAGGGGCAGGAGGCCCAGTTCGTCCTCGTGGACCTGGGCAAGGGTGAGCAGAAGCACCCCTCGCACCTGGCGCGCCATCCCTTCGGTGTCGTGCCCGCCTTCGAGGACGACGGCTTCATCCTCTACGAGTCGCGCGCCATCATCCGCTATCTGGACCGCAAGCTGCCGGGGGTCTCTCTCACGCCATCCCAGCCGCATGCCTATGGGCTGATGGAGCAGTTCATCGGCGTGGAGCAGAGCTACTTCAGCCCCGCGGCCTTCAAGGTCATCTGGGAGCGCGTCTTCAAGCCGCACATGGGTGGCGGCGCCGCGGATGAGTCCCGGGTGCAGGAGGGCCGCGCGGGCGTGGACAAGGTGTTCGGCATCCTCGAGCCGATGCTGGCGAAGCAGCCCTATCTCGCGGGAGACAGCTTCTCGCTCGCGGACGTGTCGTGGATGCCGGAGCTGGAGTTCCTGGTCGCGGCCGGTGAGCAGGGCCTGTTCGACAAGCACCCGAGCGTGGCCGCGTGGTGGAAGCGCATCAGCAGCCGGCCCTCGTGGAAGAAGGTCGCCCACGGATAGGTCTCGTCCGGGGCGGTGAGGGGCAAGCCCGCACGCGCTCGTCGTGCGCGGGCCCGTGCTCCGACGGCCTACGCCGTGCGCGCCGTCTCCTCGGGCCCCATGCCGGAGCGCGCCTCTGGGGGACGCCACATGAACCACTGGGGCGGTCCTCCGTCGAAGCACGGCTCGGTGCGCTGCAGGTCGAAGCCGAAGCCCAGGTACCAGTCGCGGTTGGCCGCCTTGGCCGTCTCCAGGAAGCAAGGCGCGTGGGTCTCCTCGGCCAGCGCCAGGCCCGCGCGCATCAAGCGAACGCCCAGCCCGCGTCCCTGATGCGCCGGGTCCACCGCGATGGTGGCCAGATACCAGTGGGTGGGCGTGTGCGGGTGGTAGCGCTCCAGCCTCGCCAGCGCCTGGAGTGCCAGCCGCGCGCGTCCCGGAAAGTGACGCAGGCCCGCCCAGACAGTGGGCAGGAAGCCCGCCTGTCTGCCGAGTGACTGGGGGAAAGCCCCCGGCCGCAGCCACGCGGCCACGCCCGTCAGCCGTCCGTCCTCGACGGTGGCATGCACCACGCCATGCTCCAGACAGTCGCGCACCGTGGCGACGTAGAAGGCCGAGGCCACCTGTGCGCGCTTCTCCGAGGGGCCCGGAAACAGCTCCGCGAGGAAGGGGTAGTCATCGAAGGCCCGTGCGCACAGCGGCCCCACCTGCTCCAGCAACTCCGGTCCGAGGTTCTGGATGCTCACCGTCATGATGGAGCAACTGTAGACCGACCCTGGGCACGCCCGCCCGTGTCGCGGACAATGACCCGCGCGAGTCGCGCCTCGCTGAACTCCGACCGATGTCCTGCCGTCGGGCGCGCGCCGTCGAGCCGATGCCCATGTCTTCCTCCGACTCCCACTCCCGCGTCGCCATCCTCCCCGCCACGCTGGAGGACGGCGCGTGGTTCGCCGCGCTCGAACGGGCCTCTGGTGAGTTGTTCCGTCAGCTCGACGACCTGGCTTGGATTGCCGACGACGACGTCATGGAGGAGGCCGACCACCGCCCGTTCATTCTGGCGCGCACGGTGTGGGTGGCCCGGGACGCGGAAGCGGGCGTCGTGGGCTTCCTCACCGCGCAGGCGGTGGGCTCCGCGCTGCATGTCTGGCAGATGGCGGTGCACCCCTCTCATCAGCGGCGGGGCCTCGGCCGCGCGTTGCTTCGGGCCGCCGCCGCGCATGCCCGCGAGGCGGGCCTGTCCACCCTCACCTTGACCACATTCCTCGACGTGCCCTGGAACGAGCCCTTCTATGTCGGGCTCGGGTTCACCCGCATTCCGGACGACGCGCTGGATGACCGGCTTCGGGAAGTGTTGGAGCACGAAGCGAGGGCCGGCCTGCCGCGAGAGCGGCGCTGTGCGCTGTGGCTCGACCCGCGAGTGATGGTGGACTGAGGACTCGTGCGCCGCGCTGCGTGGACGCGCGCGTGCTCGCCTGCTCGATGTGGCCGGAACTCGTTCTATGGTGGCCCGCGAGATGTGCGTTCGAACGTGTCAAGGGCGAGGACAGGCCATCCGGGGCCTGGTCGGAAGTGGAAGTCGGATGGGATTGATGTGCGGCCTGCTGCTCGCGCTCGTGCTGGGCGGACCCGGAATCGCGTCCGCCGAGCCTCCTGCCCGGATGACGACGCTCCGGGATTTCCACCACACCGCGTGGACGCAGAAGGATGGAGCCCCCTCCGGAATCTGGGCCATGGCCCAGACGGTCGACGGCTGGCTGTGGCTGGGGACGGCGTCGGGCCTGTACCGCTTCGACGGTGTCCGGTTCGAACGTCAGGACGTGTTGCCCCCGGACAGCACCGCGTCGCGCTCCATCAGCGTGCTGCAAGCCACCACGAACGGGGACCTCTGGGTCGCGTACTCCTTCGGCGGCGCCAGTGTCCGCAAGGCGTCCGGGGAAATTCTCCAGTTCTTCCCGGGGGGCTTGCCCCAGGGCTCGCCCGTGGAGTCCTTCGAGGAGGATGGGGACGGGCGTCCGTGGGCCATCACCCCTCAGGGGCTCTACGTCTTCGAGCAGGGCGCGTGGTCACCCGGGGACCTCGGCTGGGGGCTGGCCCGGATTTATTGGAACGCGCTCACGCGGGACCGGAGCGGCGGACTGTGGGTGACGGGCGACGGTGGCACGTACGTGCTTCGTCCGGGTGCTCGCCGCTTCGAGCGGGTGGAGACGCCTGGGCTCACCCTGTGGGGAATGTGGCTGGTTCATGACGGCACCTTCTGGAAGGCCGACGACCAGGGGTTCAGTCCCCTGCGCGGCCCGGGTCTGCCCGAGCCCTTGGGCTCCGCTCCCGTCAGTCCCTTCCAGGGGGCGACCTCCCAGGACACGCTGTTCGACCGGGACGGCGCCATGTGGCTGTGTGGCTGCGTCAATTCCGGCATCTGTCGCGACGCGAAGCCCCATGCGGTCGGCAAGCCGTTCCAGCGCCGGGTGGTGACGGGCGATGTCTTCGGCGCGAGAGACGGACTCTCATCCGACTCGGCGATGACGCTGCTCGAGGACCGCGAGGGCAACATCTGGGTGGGTTCCCAGTTGGGGCTGGACCGCTTCCGCCGGAACGATGTGACGGCTGTCCGCTTCCCCACCCACGTCAACTACTTCGCGCTCATCGCCGACCGCGACGGCGGGATGTGGACGGGCAGCGCGACGCGCCTGAAGACCCTGGACAAGTGGTGGCGGCTGGACGCCGAGCCGGTCCTGGTTCCCGGCATCGAAGGTGAAATCACCGCGACCGCGCTGGACACGGACGGCAGCCTCCTCCTGGGCGGCTCCGAGGGCTTCTGGCGCTTCAACCCGGGCCGCATCGATTCCCTGTCCCGCCCCGCGAAGGAGCAGGAGCAGCGCATCCAGGCCATCGTGCGCGACGCGGCGGGGAAGCTGTGGGTGTCGTTCCGTGCCTCGACGGTGTACCGGCTGGACGGCGACACGTGGACTCCGAAGGGCGGCATCGGGGCGCTCCCCGACCTGCCGCCTGCTCGCGCGGTGCTCGATGGCCAGGGGCGTGTCTGGTTCGGCTACAGCGCCAACCAGCTCGCCATCATGGAGGGCCCGCGGGTCCGCACGTTCACGGAAGCGCACGGCCTGCGCACGGGCACGGTGACCGCCATCCTCCCGGGGGAGACCACGCTGGTGGGCGGCGCGTTGGGGCTGGCCGCGTTCGACGGTGAGCGGTTCCGGCCGTTGCAGGCGACCCGGCCGGAGGCGCTGACGGGCATCACCGGCTTGCTGGAGACGACGGACGGCACGCTGTGGCTCAACGGCCATGCGGGCGGCGTGCGCATCGCGGCGGAAGACCTGCGGCGGGCGCTGAAGGACTCGGCGTATCCGATGCCCGTCGAACTCTTCGACATGAACGACGGCATGCCGGGCGGCGCGCAGCAGGTCCGTCCACTGCCCACCCTGGTGGAGGGTGGAGACGGCAGGCTCTGGTTCGCCGCCGCCAACGGATTGGGCTGGATTGATCCGAGCCACATCCAACGCAACTCCGTGGCGCCTCCCGTCGTGATTCGCTCGGTGGCGACAGGAGATTCGACGTACGCGTTGGCGCCCATGCTCCATCTGCCGCCGCGCACGCGGGAGTTGCGCATCGCCTACAGCGCGCTGGCGTTGGGGATGCCGGAGCGCGTGGTGTTCCGCTATCGGCTCCACGGCGTGGATGACGGCTGGAAGGACGCGGGCCAACGACGGGAGGCCACCTATACGAACCTGGGCCCCGGCCCGTATCGCTTCCAGGTGATGGCCGCCAACGAGGACGGCGTCTGGAACGAGCAGGGCGCCACGCTCGACTTCGAAATCGAGCCGACCTTCTTCCAGACGGGTGCGTTCATCGCGCTGTGTGTCCTGGGCGCCCTGGTGGCCCTGTGGCTCCTGTATGCCTTGCGGCTGTGGCAGGTGACGCGGCGGCTGCGGATGCGACTGGAGGAACGGCACGCGGAGCGCGAGCGCATCGCCCGGGAGCTGCACGACACGCTGTTGCAGGGCATCCAGGCGCTCGTGCTCAACGTCCACGTGGTGACGTCGCGGTTGCCGGCGGGAGAGATGCGCCTTGGGCTCCAGAGCGCGTTGGACCGGGCGGACGACATGCTGACGGAGGGACGCGACAGGGTCAGCGCGTTGCGCGACACCCGTCAGGGCCAGGACGACCTGGCCGCGGCCTTCGCTTCGTTGATGCGTGACTTCGACGAACGGGAAGGGCCCCAACTGCGCATGGTGGTCAAGGGAGCCGCGCGCACGCTGGAACCGCTGGTCGCCGATGAGCTCTACCGCATCGGCCGCGAGGCCATTGGCAACGCCTTCGTGCATTCCCGCGCGCGCGAGGTGGAGGTCAGCCTGCTGTTCGAGCCCCCGGAGTTGCGGCTGTGCGTGCGCGATGACGGCAGTGGCATCGACTCCGCCACCCTGGACCAGGGAGGCCGGGCGGGCCACTGGGGTTTGCGCGGCATGAGGGAGCGGGCCGCGAAGGTGGGCGGTCGGCTGGACATCGTCAGCCGCGAAGGCGCCGGCACGGAAATCGTCGTCGCGGTGCGCGCGGACCGTGCCTACCTGCGCCACCCGCTGGAGGGTTGGCGTCGCCTGTTGCGCCCGTGGTCGGGCCGTCGCTGACGGACTTCGTTCGGAAGCGGTGCTTTGCGTTCGTCCTTCGCACGCCCGGGCGGGTGGCGTGCGAGCAGGCCTCCCCAGGGAGTGGCGCCGTGGCCTCGCGAGCCCCACGCGCGGAGCCGTGGACCTGGGGGCCGGGCCATGTCAGACAGCCCTGGCACTGTGGTTCCCGGTAGCAGGACGGACGGGGCAGGGGCGGTGGTTGAAGGGAGTGCCATGGAGCAGCGACCCTTGTGGGAAGTGCCGACGGAGAGCGCGGCGGAGGCACCCTCCACCACGGGTTCCATGGCGGTGCGTACCTCGGGTGCGAGGCGTCGCCGGGAACTGTCCCAACCGGAACAGGCCGCTACAGTGCCGCCCGCAGTGAGCGAGAGTCCTCCCGTCCTGGCGTCCGTCGCCGTTGCTCGCCCCGTCCGGGGTGAATTCACGTACTCCGTGCCGGAGGCGCTCACGGGCCAGCTCGCGCCCGGGCAGCGCGTGCTGGTGCCCTTCGGCCGAGGCACCGCGCTGGGCTTCTACCTGGGGCCCGCGAACAAGCCCCTGGGGGAGAAGGTCCGGCTCAAGCCCATCCAGCGCGTGCTGGAGGACTCGCCCTCGTTGCCGAAGGACCTCATCGCGCTGTTGCGCTTCGCGGCCGAGCACTACCGCTATCCGCTGGGCGAGGTCATCCGCGGCGCCCTGCCTCCCGGACTGTCGAAGCCCCTGGACGAGAAGGAAGCGAAGCCGGACGTGCAGCAGTTCGCGGTGGCGCTCGTGAGCGAGGTGCCGCCGGCGCTCGCTCGCGCGCATGCGCAGTCCGCGGTGCTCGCGTATCTGCTGGCCGTGGGGGGCAGTGCTCCGTTGGAGGAGGTGAGCCACGCCATCCCGGGCGCACGAGAACTCTTGAAGAGCCTGGCCAAGAAGGGGCTGGCTCGCATCGACGAGAAGAAGCTGGAGGCGGGGGTGAAGGAAGGCCTGATTCAGGGCCGGCCGGACCGCCTCACGCTGGAGCAGGACGCGGCGGGGGTCGAGCTGCGTGGGGCGCTGGACACAGGGGTGTTCCAGCCGTTCCTGCTCCACGGCGTCACGGGCAGCGGGAAGACGGAGGTGTACCTGCGCGCGGCGGAGCATGCGCTGTCCCTGGGCAAGGGCAGCCTCATCCTCGTGCCGGAAATCGCGCTGACGCCGCAGTTGGTGGGGCGCTTCCGCAGCCGCTTCGGCGCGGAGGTGGCGGTGCTGCACTCGGCGCTGAAGGACCGGGAGCGGCTGTTCCACTGGCAGGCGCTGCGCCGGGGCGACGTGAAGATTGCCGTCGGCGTGCGCTCGGCGGTGTTCGCCCCGGTGGAGAACCTGGGGCTCATCGTCGTGGACGAGGAGCATGACCCGTCCTTCAAGCAGGACGACAGCCTTCGCTACCAGGCGCGCGACCTGGCGGTGGTGCGCGGCAAGCAGGCCGGGGCGGTGGTGGTGCTGGGCTCGGCCACGCCGGCGCTGGAGACGCTGGAGAACGTGAAGCGCGGGCGCTACCGGCTCCTGGAGCTCAAGCGCCGCGTGGATGACCGGCCCATGCCCACCATCGAACTGGTGGACCTGCGTCAGGAGCGGCCCCGCGAGGGCATGGTGACGGAGGAGGCGCCCATCCTGAGTCCGCCGCTGCTGGCGGCGATGGAGGAGACGCTGGGGCGAGGGCAGCAGGTCATCCTCTTCCTGAACCGCCGGGGGCACAGCACGGTGCTCCTGTGCGAGGTGTGTGGGCTGTCGCTCAAGTGCAGTGCGTGCGACGTGTGCCTCACGCATCACCGCTCCCAGAACCGGGTGGTGTGCCACTACTGCGGGCTGGCGATGCCGGTGCCGGAGCGGTGCCTGGAGTGTACGGGCCCCATGCTGAAGCTGGGCATCGGCACCGAGCGGGTAGAGGCGGAGGTGCTGGAGCGCATGCCCACGGCGCGGGTGGCGCGGTTGGACAGGGACTCGGCGACGAGCGCGGAGCGGCTGACGGAGATGCTGGCGTCGTTCGCCCGGCGGGAGCTGGACGTGCTGGTGGGCACGCAGATGGTGGCCAAGGGGCACGACTTCCCGGGCGTGACGCTGGTGTGTGTCGTCATGGCGGATACGTCCCTGGCGATTCCCGACTTTCGAGCCTCCGAGCGGACCTTCCACCTGTTGACCCAGGTGTCGGGGCGGGCGGGGCGGGGCAAGGACCCGGGTCGGGTGCTGGTGCAGACGTACAACCCGGACGCGGAGCCGGTGAAGCGGGTGCTGGCCCATGACTTCGATGGGTTTGCCCAGCAGGAGCTGGAGTGGCGCAAGGCGCTGGCGTATCCGCCCTTCGCGCGCATGGCGTCCATCCGGTTGGAGGGGGAGCACCCGGAGCAGACGGCCAGCGTGGCCCGGCACCTGGGGAACCTCGTCACCAAGAACATGCCTCCGGCGTCGGTGGGGGTGCGGCTTCTGGGGCCGGCCCTGGCGCCCATCGCCAAAATCCGGGGCAAGACGCGCTGGCAGTTGCTCCTGAAGGGGCCGACGCATGTGGCGCTTGCCCCGCTGCTCGCCAGGGTGGAGGCGGCCCTGGTTGACGTTCCTTCGGCGGTGAAGGTCGTGATCGACGTGGATCCGGGGGCCATGCTGTAGACTCGGTGCCCCCCCATGGGCGCACCGGTCCTCCTCGTCCACGACGACATCGCCACCATCGCCGCAGTGCGGCGTCTGCTCACCCGTGACGGGCACGAGGTCATCCTCGCCACGTCCGCCGCGGATGCGCTCATTGCCTACGGGCATCACCTGCCGGCGCTCATCGTGCTGGCCCCTGGCGTGGAGAGTGGCCGGGGTCGGCTGGTGTTGGAGGAATTGCTCCAGCATCCGGATGGGAAGGGCGCCCGGGTGTTGCTCCTGGGCGAGGCCATCGAGGGGTTCAGTGCGCCGGTGGCGCCGTTGCCCCTGGATGGGACGAGCTTCGTGGCGCAGGTGGACACGCTCATCCGCGCGCCGTCGGAGGCGGACGCGTGGCATGTGCTGGAGAACCGGAGTCTGCCGGGAGTCCGAGGGGATGGGGTGGGAGGCGGGGAGGGCTCGGAGGCGTGGCACGCGACGGGGCCGGGGTCGGTGGGTGGGGACCCCACGCTGGCGAATGCGCTGTTCGGGGACCTGGCGCCACTGCACCAGACGGACTGGGAGCTGGCGGCGATGACGCGCGAGGAGCGGACGGCGCGCGCCGAGGAGCGTGAGCATCGCTCGCCGCTCGACGTGCAGGCGACGCTGGAGCAGGCGCACCAGGAGGTGGAGGCCGCGGCGATGGCGTCCATCCAATCCGCGCGAGGAGGCGAGGACTGGGGCGCGGCCGTGGCGGGCGGCGAGGGCGAGGCTTTTGATGAGGGTGCGCTGTCCGCGGGCGAGATGTTCCGGGCGGAAGGGGATGACGCGGGCGCCGGGGCCGTGGCGAGCGCCGACGCAGGTGCTGCCGCTGATGCGTATGCAACTGGCGCTGATGGCGGGGCTTCCGCCGAGGGCTACGGTGGTGCTTCACCCGAGGGGCATGACGCAGGGGCGTACGGTGGTGGTGCCGCTCCCGAGGGCCATGACCCCGGTGCGTACGGAGAGGGTGCTTCTCCCGAGGGTTATGACCCCGGTGTGAACGGTGGTGGTGCCGCTCCCGAGGGCTATGACCCCGGTGCGTCCGGTGGTGCTTCTCCCGAGGGGTATGACGCAGGAGCGTACGGAGGTGGTGCCTCTCCCGAGGGTCATGACCTCGGTGCATACGAAGGTGAGTCCTCTCCCGAGGGGCATGACCTCGGTGCGTACGGTGGTGCTTCTCCCGAGGGTTATGACGCAGGAGCGTATGGAGGTGGTGCCTCTCCCGAGGGTCATGACCTCGGTGCGTACGAAGGAGAGGCCTCTCCTGAGGGTCATGACCCCAGCACATACGGTGGTGCCTCACCTGATGGTCATGACGCAGGTGCGTACGGTGGTGCCTCCCCTGAGGGATATGACCCGGGGGCTGTCTCTCCCGAGGGTCATGACGCAGGTGCGTACGGTGGTGCTACCCCCGAGGGATATGACCCCGAGGCTGCCTCCCCCGAGGGGTATGACTCCGGTGCATACGGTGGTGCTTCTCCCGAGGGCTACGACCCTCGTGCGTACGGTGGTGCTACCCCCGAGGGATATGACCTCGGGGCTGCCTCCCCCGAGGGGCATGACTCCGGTGCATACGGTGGTGCTTCCCCCGAGGGCTACGGCCCAGGTGATGCCTCCTCGGAGGTTCATGCCGCCGGCGCGTACGAGGCGGGCACGGCGACCGGCTACGACTCCCCGACGCATGGAACAAGCTCGGAGCCCTACGGCGCGGAGGGATACGAGGCGGGCGCGTATGGCGGAGACTCGCTGACGGGATACGACTCCACCGAGCCAGCCGGGGCCTCGGAGTCCTACGGCGCGGATGGCTCGACGGCGAGTGCCTACGAGCACGGAGGCGCGGGTTTCGCGGAGGGCACGCTGGGCCCGGACGCGTTGGCCGCGGCCGGCGGGCAGGACCTGGATGGTGCCGCGACGGATGCGCTGGATGAAGCGGCGATGGACGCGGCGTACGGGACCGACGAAGCGTCGACTGCTCCGAGCGCGGACATTGCTCCGGCGAGCGAAGGCGCATCATCGCTGGGACTCGAAGGGTGGGGCGGGCAGTCCGGGCAGGGAAATGTCGCGACCCCCGGGAGCTTGGATGATGCGTTCTCCGAGGGCTTCGCAAGCGCGGTGACGGGTGACGGGAGCCCGGGTGGAGTGAGTGGTCCTCCCACGGTCCTGTATGGCGTGAGTACTCCAGAAGCTGGGGCACTGACGGACTGGACGGCTGCACAGCCGGATGCGGGAGGTGAGGTCGAAGCCTCTCCGCCACTGGGGAGACTCGCCTGGACAGAGGAGGCCGTTTCCGCGCCGGCGTCACGGCCGGTGGCGGTGGCGCCTCGGCTCGGGGACGAGGGGTTCTTCGACGTCGACACTCCAGCGTCCTCGCAGGGAGATGCGCTCTCCGCGGCCGAAGCAGAGCTGGCCGCCATGCGCGATGTGGGAGCACGGCCGTCCGTGCCGCTCGAGGCCTCACCGTGGACGGAGTTGCCACCGGACCCCGAGGTCGAGAACTCCGCGAAGGAATTCGCCGAAGCCGACGATGTGTCTCAGGCGCCGAAGGGAGAGCCAGTCGCGGAGGCGTCGACCGAAATCGAATCCGCGCCGACCGACGGAGCGGAAGAGGAGAGCCTGCCCGCCTCGCCGTGGGACGTATTGGAGGCGGAGCTTCAGGCCAAGGTTCGACAGGATGACCCGACAGGTGCTCCCGTTGAGCCCCCGGCCGCAAGTGTTGGCGCGGACTGGTTTGACTCGGAGCCGGCTGGTGCGGAGGCTGCGGCGGTAGCGAGTGCTCCCACTGACGCAGCTTCGGTGGACGCATCGGCGAGCGAGCCCGAAGGGCAATCACGGGCCGAGGCCACCGATGAATCGGCGGACGGGTCTGGCGCGGAGCCAGGAGCCGAGGCCGCCGGAGCGAACGAGGCGACGGACTGGTCTGGCGCGGAGCCAGAGGCCGCCGGAGCGAACGAGGCGACGGACTGGTCTGGCGCGGAGCCAGAGGCCGCCAGAGCGAACGAAGCGACGGACTGGTCTGGCGCGGAGCCCGGAGCCGAGGCGTCTGGCGCAAACGAGGCGACGGACTGGTCCGGAGCAGAGCCCGGAGTCGAGGCCTCTGGCGCGAACGACTCGACGGACTGGTCCGGAGCGGAGCCCGGAGCCGAGGCAGCCAGAGCAAACGAGTCGACGGACTGGTCCGGAGCGGAGCCCGAGGCTGCCGGAGCAAACGAGTCGACGGACTGGTCCGGAGCGGAGCCCGGATCGGAGCCTTCCAGCGCGGATGTGGCCGGGGGCTGGTTCGATTCTGAAACAGGTGACGTGCAGTCTCCGACGGGCACTGTCTCCGATTCGCTCCCCACGGAAGTCGAAGGCGTCGCGTCGCTCGATGCGAGCCATCACGCCACGGATGCGGCTGTCCTCGCGGCCGACGGTGTCACGGCGACGGCGTCGGACGCCTCGGCGGGATGGTTCGACTCCGAGCCGGAGGGCGCCGCGCCAGTCGACTCGTCCCCTGGCTCTGTGTGGTTCGACTCGAACACGGCAGACACCGCCTCGGACGTGTCTGGCCAGGCAAGCCAGCACACGACGGCGCCGGGGGCTGAGTACTGGCCCGCGTCCACCGAATCGGAGTCGGTACACAGGGCGGACACGGAGCCTGAAGGCGCCGTGGAGGACACGTCCCTTCCCGAGTCGAACGCCCGGCCGGAGGAGTTCGAGAAGCAACTGGAGGAAGCGCATGAGCGCGTCCGCTCACTGAGGGCCTCGCTGGAGCAGGAGCTCGCGTTTCGTCAGGACGCCGAGCGTCGAATCGAGGAGTCGCGCGAGCTCAGCGAGTCCCTGCGAGGTGTCCTGGATCGCGAAGCGGCCCTGCGCGTGGAAGCCGAGGCCGTGCGCGACCGGAACGGAGAGCTGTTCCAGTCGTTTCAGGCGCGTCTCGCCGAATTGGAAGAGGAGCACGCGCGAGAGGCCACGCTGCGTGCGGAAGTGGAGCAGCAGCTCGACGAGGCTCGTGCGCGGGAGTCGGAGTTCGCGACGGCCCAGGCTCGAGAAGAGAGCCAGCGGCGAGAGCTCGAAGCGGAGCTGGAGCTGTCGCGGCGGCGAGAGTCCGAGCAGGACGTTCGGAGTGGCTCCGAGGTGGAGTCCCTCCGCACGGAGCTCGCGGACCTCCAGGAGCGTCTGGACGCGGCGGAGGCTCGAGCGGAAGCCGAGGCCCAGGCGCGTGCGACGGTGGACGCCGCCGCGAAGGCGGCCTTGGCGCGCATCGAGACGCGCGAGCAGGACTTCAT
This sequence comes from Myxococcus sp. CA051A, assembly GCF_013336705.1. Lineage (NCBI taxonomy): Bacteria > Pseudomonadati > Myxococcota > Myxococcia > Myxococcales > Myxococcaceae > Myxococcus > Myxococcus sp. CA051A. The sequence goes on from NZ_JABUMS010000003.1 coordinate 797,711, forward strand.
CGAGCTGCGGGGCCTGCTGGATGCCGCGGCGACGGAAGCCCGAGAGCTCACGCGGTTGAGGGTGGAAGACCTCGCGCGAGTGGAGGCCAGGGCGAAGGAGGCGCTCCTCGCGAGGGACGATGCGCAGGAGCGTGCCGACCAGGAATCCCTGGCACGAGCCGATGTCCAGTCGCGTCTCGTGGAGTTGGAGGCGAGGCTTCAGGAGACGGAGACGCGAGAGGCGGCGGCGGCGCAGGCGCTGAAGGAAATCGAGATTCGGCTCGAATCCGAGGCGGCGGGACGGGTCGAGTCCGAGTCGCGTGCCGAGACGGAGGCGCAGTCACGTCGGAGCCTGGAAGCGCGCGTGAAGTCCGCGGAGGTGGCCCTGGTCGAAGCGGAGGCCCGGGCGGGAGCAGAGGCCCTGGCGCGAGCGGAGGCAGAGGCCCGCGCGGCGACGGCGGATGCGGAGCGAATCGAAGCGGAGACGCGCGCGAAGATGGAATCGCGTGCGCGCGCGGAGGCGGAGGCCCAGGCGGAGCTGGATTCCAGGGCGCGGAACGAAGCCGAGGTGAGAGCGGAGTCCGAGACCCGTGCTCGCGAGGAACTGGAGTCCCGGACGAAGGCGGAGGTCCTCGCGCTCGCGGAGCTGGAGTCCCAGGCTTCGACCGAGGCGAGGGAGCGTCTCGAACAAGAGGTCCAGGCCCGAGCCGAGGCGGAAGCCCGAGCGAAATCCGAGGCCAAGCACCGCGCGGAGGCTGAGGCACGCGCGGAGATTGAAGCCCAGAACCGAGCGGAAGCCGAGGCACGAGCAGAGTCCGAGGCGAAGCAGCGCGAGGAAGCCGAGGCACGGGCGGAGTCCGAGGCGAAGCAGCGCGAGGAAGCCGAGGAGCGGGCGGAGTCCGAAGCGAAGCAGCGCAAGGAAGCCGAGGCGCGTGCCGAGTCCGAAGTGAAGCGGCGCGAGGAATCCGAAGCGCGGGCGGAGTCCGAAGCGAAGCAGCGTGAGGAGGCCGAGGCCCGAGCCGAAGCCGAGGCGAAGCAGGGCGAGGCCGCCGAGGCCCATGCGGAGGCCGAAGCCAGGCAGCGCACGGAGCTCGAGACGCGAGCGGAGTCCGAGGCGAAGCAGCGCGAGGAAGCCGAGGCGCGGGCGGAGTCCGAGGCCAGACAGCGAGCGGAGTCCGAGGCGCGCGCGGAGTCGGAAGCACGGCAGCGAGCGGAAGCCGAGGCCCGCGCGGAGACGGAAGCACGCCTGCGCGCCGAAGCCGAGGCCCGCGCGGAGACGGAAGCACGCCTGCGCGCCGAAGCCGAGGCGCGAGCGGAGTCCGATGCGAAGCAACGTGTCGTCGCGGAGACGCGAGCGGAGTCGGAGGCGAGGCAGCGCGCGGAGGCGGAGTCCCGCGCCGCGGCCGAAGCCGAGGTCCGAGCGGAGGCCGAGCTTCGCGCCCAGAAGGCCGCACAGGCGCTGACCGATGCGGAAGCGCGCGCCAAGACCGAGGGCCGTCACCGCACCGCGCTGGAAGTACGCCTGGACGCCGAAGCGCGTCAGCGCGAGGCCATCGAGACCCGCATCGAGGAACAGACCCAGGCGCGAACTGAAGCCGAGTCGCTGTCCGCTCGCCTCGCCGAGCAACTCGCCCAGCTCCAATCCCGGCTGGAGCAAACGGAAGCGGACCTGTCCCAGGTGCGGACGGAGCGCGAGGAAGCGCGCCAGTCCTTGGAGGCACTGCACGCGGAGAAGGCTCGATTGGAAGCGGACTCCGCGGAAGAGCGAGCCCGGTCCGAGCGCGAGCGCCTGGAGTTGGAGGAACGAGGCCACCGCGAGGCCGAGGAGGCCGCCGCGCACGCCCGTGCGGCCCTGCTCCCCCTGGAGGCCCCACCGGGGCGCCCCGAACTCGCGGTGTCCCGCAGCGGCAGTGTCACCCAGGAGGGCCTGTCCCGACTGGTGCTCCGACTCTGCGAGGCGCGCATGGAGGTGCGCCTGGAGCTGAAGGTGATGAACGCGCTGCGCGTGTTGTGGCTCCGGGATGGCTCGCTCGTGGGGGCCGTCTCGTCCGCGTCGGGTGAGTCGCTCATCGACCGTGCCCGCGCGGATGGCCTCATCGACGCGCGGCAGGAGGGCGAGCTGCGGCTGGTGCGCAGCGCCACCACCGGCGCGCTGCTCGACGCGCTCCGAGGCCGAGGCTATCTGCGCGAGTCCGAGTCCGTACCGCTGGTGCAGCGCTACACGGAGCAGGTCTTCCTGGATGCCCTGGCCGAGCCCTCCACGCTGTACCGGTTGGTGCAGGAGCCGGCGCCGCACGAGGTGGCGCTCGCCGCCGCCACGCGCCCGCCGCTGTTCCTGCTGGCGGAGGCCCTGCGCAACACGCTGACCGCCGAGTCCCTGCTGGCGTCCGCTGGCGGACTCCGCGCCCGAGTCGCCCGAGGTGACCTGCACCTCGCGCCCGACGACTTCGGCCTGCCTCCCAAGGACTTGCAGCTGCTGTCCCAGGTGGATGGTGAGCACACGGTGGAGGCGCTGTTGTTGGGGGCGGGTGTGCCGCAGGACTCGGCCTTGAAGGCGCTCTCGGTGGCGAGGACGCTGGGGCTCATCATCCTGCGGCCCGCGGACGCGGATGACTCCGGAGAGCTACCGCCCGAGCTGGACGTCCGTCGGCTGGAAGCGAAGTTCGAGGAGATTCAGGACGCGGACTACTTCACCGTGCTGGGGCTGGCACGCACGGCGGGTAGCGAGGAGGTCAAGCGGGCCTACGAGCTGCTCGCCGCCGAGTTCCACCCGCTGCGTTTCGCGGGGCATCCGGACCCGGCGCTCCAGCACCGCGCGCAGCAGATTCGGGGTGTGTTGTCCGAAGCCGCCCAGGCCCTGGGGGATGACCGACTGCGCTCCGAGTACGCACGCAGCCTGCTCGACTGACAGGGGGTGGACGTCCCGTGCGCCGGGGCGGGGGAGGGCTGCCCGCACGGGGTTGCCCGTGCGCGCGGGGGGAGTTAAGAGGGCCTCCATGGTTCGTGAGATCCTCATCTGGCCCGACCCCATCCTGAAGCAGAAGGCCAAGCCCGTGACGAAGGTGGACGACTCCACCCGCGCGCTGGTGAAGGACATGTTCGAGACGATGTACGCCGCCGACGGCGTGGGACTCGCGGCGCCGCAGATTGGCGTGCTCCAGCGCGTCATCGTCCTGGACACCACGCCGCGTCAGCCCGAGTCCAAGCCCCTGGCGATGATCAACCCGGAGCTCGTCGCGCTCGAGGGTGAGACGACCTACAACGAGGGCTGCCTCTCCCTCCCCGGTGAGTCGGAGGACGTGGACCGCGCCGCCGTCGTCACGGTGAAGTACCTGGACGTGGACGGTCAGGAGCAGACGCTGCGCTGTGACGAGCTGCTCGCCATCGCCGTGCAGCACGAGACGGACCACCTGAATGGCACCGTCTTCGTGGACCACGTCTCCACGCTGAAGCGCGAGTTCATCCGCAAGCGGATGAAGAAGCTCAAGGCTTCGCGCGAGAGCGAGCTGAACCCTTCGGCTTCTCGGTAGTCGCTCGGGCCACGCCCTTCTTGGGGCACAGCTCGGCCACGACGCACCGGTCGCACTCGGGGGAGCGGGCAAAACACGTCCGCCTCCCGTGCCACACCAGGAGCTGGTGGCCTTTCGTCCACCAGGGGATGGGCAGCACGGACCGCATGTCCGTCTCCACCTTGTCCGGGTCCTCGTGCGTGGTGAAGCCGAGCCGGTACGCGAGCCGCTTCACGTGGGTGTCCACCGGGAAGGCATCGTCGCCGCCCAGGTGGATGCACACGACGCCCGCCGTCTTGCGGCCCACGCCGGGCAGCTCCGCGAGCGTGTCGCGCCGGAGCGGCACCTGGCCGCCATGTTCCCCCACGAGGATTTTCGCCGCCGCGACGATGTTCTTCGCCTTGGCGCGGTACAGGCCGCAGGTGCGGATGAAGGGCTCCACGTCGGCGGGTTGGACCTCCGCGTAGGCGTGGGCGTTGGGGAAGCGTTGGAATAGCGCGGGGGTCACCATGTTGACCCGCTTGTCGGTGCACTGGGCGGAGAGCATCACCGCCACGAGCAGCTCCAGGGGGGAGCGGAAATCCAGCTCGATGTGGGCATCGGGCATGGAGGCTTCCAGCCGCTCCATGACCTTCACCGCGCGCTCACGCTTCGCCGCCGTTGTCTCACGTCCGGGCACGCGGCCGTTGTATGTCACCCCTGTCGTGCCCCCAAGCCCTGGCTGTCGCCACCCCGCGGGAGAACCATGAAGCCCATCGACTTTCGCTCCGACACCGTCACCAAGCCCACCGCCGGTATGCGCCGAGCCATCGCGGAAGCGGAGGTGGGGGACGACGTCTACGGCGAGGACCCCACGGTGCTGCGCCTGGAGGCCCGGGTGGCGGAGCGGCTCGGGCTCGAGGCGGCCGTCTTCGTACCCTCGGGCACGCAGGCCAACCAGGTGGCCATCGGCGCGCACTGCCGGGCGGGGGACGAGGTGCTGACCGAGGCGGGCAGTCACATCCTTCACTACGAGGGCGGCGCGGTGCCGGCGCTGTGGGGCGTGCAGCCGCAGCCGCTGCCGGGTGAGCGGGGCTTGCTGACGCCGGAGGACGTGGCGGCGGCGGTGCGCGAGGACAACATGCACAACCCGCGCACGCGGCTGCTGTCGTTGGAGAACACGCACAATCGCGGCGGGGGCTCGGTGTGGCCGGTGGAGCGCTTCCGCGCGGTGGTGGAGGTCGCACGCAAGGCGGGGCTGGCGGTGCACCTGGATGGTGCGCGCCTGTTCAACGCGGAGGTGGCGGCGGGTGTGCCCGCGTCGACGTGGGCGAGGCTGACGGACACGACGTCGGTGTGTTTCTCGAAGGGGCTGGGGGCGCCGGTGGGCTCGGCGCTGGCGGGCCGCGCGGACCTCATCAAGGAGGCGCGTCGGCTGCGCAAGCGGCTGGGTGGAGGCATGCGGCAGGCGGGCATCCTGGCCGCGGCGGCGCTGTACGCGTTGGACCACCATGTGGAGCGGCTCGCCGAGGACCATGCGAATGCGCGCCGACTCGCGGCGGCGCTGGCCGAGGTGCCGGGAGTGAAGGTGGACACGGCGCGGGTGGAGACGAACATGGTGTTCGCGGAGTTCGACCGCCCGGCCCTGGAGATGGTGACGCTGCTGGGGGGACACGGCGTGCTGACGAACCCGGCGGGGGGACCGCGCTCGGTGAGGTTGGTGACGCACCTGGACCTGTCCGCGGCGGACATCGACGAATCGGTCGCGCGCATCCGGCGAGCGTTGGCGTAGGCCGCCGGTCGCCACGCGGGGCTCAACGAGGGGGCGAGGTTTTCCGGGCCGCGAATCTGTCCGCCCCCCGGGTTGCTTGCTCGCTCCCGCTCCGGGCGAAGCCGTGGCTGCTGGGCGAGGGAAGGCACCGAGCGGAGCGTGGTAAGCTCGTCGGGCCGTGCGTCGACTCCGCCTCCTCGCCTTCGTCAGCGTCTGCGCCTGCTCCACCCCTCGGTCGGAGCAGAAGATGAGCTTCGATGAGGTCTACGAGACCCCGGAGCGGTCCTCCGCGGAGCCGTCCTCGTCCCCTGTCCCCGAGGGTGTCCCCGCCCCGCCGGGTGGACGTGTACGCCTGGCCGCGCCCGAGCCCTCCATGGAACTCCAGGAGGCCCTGGAGTCCTTCAGGGAGCGGGCCCGTGGGCACCGTCGGAAGGTGGCGAGGGGTGGGCCCATGCCGTTGGGTCAGGTGGAGAGCTGGGAGCTGATGAACGGGATGTTGGATGCGTTCCTGGCGCGCGCGGTGGAGCGCACGGACTCCCGTGACGTGGAGCGAGCCCGAGGCGTCCTGGAGGCCGAACTGGAGCAGGACGGCAGGACGTATGGCGACATGCCTGGAGCCCTGGCGGAGGCCGTGGTGCTGAGGGTCGGGCGGCTCGCGGTGCGCATGGCGGAGCTGCGGCGGCTGGAGCATCCGGAGGAGGTCAACGGACTGCCCCGACTGGCCTGGCCCGTGGATCCGGTGACCATCACCAGCGTCTTCGGTCAGCGGTGGCACCCCATCCTGGGCGAGCAGCGGCGCCACCTGGGGGTGGACCTGGCGGCGAAGCAGGGCCAGGTCGTCTACACGGCGACGAAGGGTGTGGTGTTGCGTGCGGGGTGGAACGGCGACCACGGCCTCCAGGTAGAGGTGCAGCACGATGGGCGCTGGTTGACGCGCTACAGCCACCTGTCCCGGGTGTTGGTGGAGCCGGGGGAGATTCTCGAGCGGGGCCATGCGGTGGGGCTGGCCGGCGAGACGGGGCTGGCCACGGGCGTGCACCTGCACTTCGAGCTGTGGCGGGACGGGGAGGTGATGGACCCCCTGGACGCGCTTGGGGACGAGGGCGAAGGGCGTCTGGAGGCGCCGCCGATGGCGCGGGGTGGTGCGGGCTTGTGAGCCCGCAACGCATCAGGGGCGCCACCGGCTTGAGGTAGCGCCCCTGAGGGGAGTGCCCGGTTCATCGCGAGTCCCTGGGACGCCACGGCATGAACCGGGGTGGCGTCAGCGACTCACAGCGAGTTCTTCAGCTCCTTGGCCGGACGGAAGCCAATGGTCTTCGAGGCCTTCAGCTTCATCATCTCGTTGGTCTGCGGGTTGCGAATCTTCCGCGCCTTGCGGGAACGCACCGACCAGGTTCCGAAGCCGGGGTAGCTGAATCGCGCGTCCTTCTTCACCGCCTTGCCGATGTTGGTGAAGACGATGTCGAGGATCTGCGCCGCCGACTTCTTGGTGAGACGTGTCTGCGCCGCCACCACCTCGACGAGCTCTGCCTTGGTCATTACGCCCCTCCGTCCTGCGTTGTCTGGCCTTGAATGCGCGTAAGCCAACCGGTGGTAACAAATCGCTCTTTTCCCTGTCAATGCTGACCGCGCTCCGAGGCCGGAAAATCGGCCTCCGGACGAAAAGTTGGCTCGGTGAAACACCGGGCGTAGACAGAGGGAGAAATCCGCACCCGAGACACCGACACACCGTGTGGAATCAGGGTGTCGAAAACAATTGGGTTGATCGTGATTTGAAGAAAGTCTTTGGGATTTCGATCACTTGGCGTGTGTTGCTGATCGCGCCTGGGTCGGGGTGGGCGGGAATGGACTAGGGTTTCCGCCTGCGTGCGCTTCCGAACGTTTCCGACGTTGATGATCCTGACGCTGGGTGCCTGCCGGGGCCCGGGGCTGCCCGTGGCCGGGGGAGTTCCCCCTGGGCGGGAGCAGGTCCGTGTCGAGGTGTGGGTGGACGCGGCGTGGTGGCGGCCCGGGGATGGTTCCAGGGAGAGGCCCTTGAGGTCGCTGGCGGAGGCGCTGGCCCGGCCGGGTCCGCTGACGGTGCACCTGGCGGCGGGAGCGTACCGGGGCCCCTTCACCCTGCCCGAGGACGTCCGGCTGGAGGGCGAGGGACCCGGCACGGTGCTGCTGGTGGAAGCCCCGCAGGGCACGGTGCTGCGCGCCGCCGGGCCATCAGGTGGGGCGGAGGGACCCGAGGAGACGCTGCCGAGCGCCGCCGGGCCATCGGGTGGGGCGGAAGGGCCTGCGAGTGATGGGCAGCGTGTGCTCCCGCCGATTTCTCCAGGCTTGCAGGGCTTGCCGTTTCGGCCCGAGGGGCATGGTGGCTTCCCGTGGACCTCCCCTGGGCAGCAGGGCGTGCCGTCTCAGTCCGTGGGGCATGGTGGCTTCCCGTTGAGCCCCTTGGGCCCGCGGGGCTCGGTCGCGGTGTCGAGTGGATCTCCGTTGAAAGCCACGGATCCGCAGGACCTTTCGTCGCCAGCCACGGGAACGGGGGGAGTCCTGTTGCGGAACCTGGAGGTGCGGGGCGGAACCTGGGGCCTGGAGGTGACGGGCGGCGGGCGCGTCTTGGTGGAGAACGTGGGTTTCAGCGGCCAGCGCCAGGGCGCGGTGCGGGTGACCTCCGGAAGGTTCGACGCGGTGGATGCACGCTTCGAGGCCACCGTGTCGGAGACCGTGGGTGTCCTGCTCGACGCGCCCGAAGAGGCTCCGTCTCCACCGTCATCCCGGGACGCGTGGCTGCGAGGAACCTCCTTCACGGGTCCCTTCCGTCGCGCGGTCCGCGTCCGAGGTGCCGAGTCTCGGGTGCTGCTGGAGGACGTGCGCTTCACGGGGCCGGTGACGGCGGTGGGGATGGATGGTGGGCACGCGGAGGTCCGTCGTGCGGTGTCGGAAGGCGGCCGAGGCGCGGCGTTCTCAGTGGTGGAGGGCAGCCTGGTGATGGAGGACGTGCGAGTGCGGGGGCACGAGCTCGCGGTCTCCGCCATGCGTGCGCTGCGCCTGGAGGTGCGGGGGCTCTTCTCAGTGGGCGCCGAACGGGCGGGATTGGGCGTGGTCGCCTCGCGCGGCGTGCTGCTGGAGGACGTGGTGGTGCGCGGCAGTGGCAGCCACGGTGCGTTCCAGCTCACGGGCTCGGAGGTGGAGGCGCGGCGCCTCCATGTGGAGGATGCCGCCGAGTACGGAGTGGTGGCGGTCGGCGGAAGCCTGAGGCTCACGGGCGGCACCGTGGTGGGCGTGCGCTCGGTGGATGGCATCACGGGAGACGGACTGCACCTGCGTCAGGTGCGCGCGGACGTGGAGGGCGTGGTGATTCGGCGAACCACGGGGGCCTGCGTCCTCGCGGCGCAGAACGCGCGAGTGTCCCTGCGCGACGCGGAACTGGAGCAGTGCGGGCAAGCGGCGCTGGTGGTGGACACGCTCGCGAGGCTGGACGCCACGGGAGTGGAAGCGCGAGACAGCGGTGAGACGGTGCTGGCGGCGATGGGTGATGGCGACCTGCGCGTGGACGCGCTCCTCGTACGGGGGGCCAGCCAGGGCCTCATCTGGGTCGAGTGCACGGGAGACACCCGGGTGAGACTGGGGCGCATCCGCACGGAGGACCGGAGGGGCGAGGAAGCGCCGTGTGTGGAGCGCCTCGCCGAGCCCCGGCCCGGCCCGCGCTGATCACGCGGGGGGTGGCGCGGGCGCGTCGGCCGAATCCAGGGGCGTGGCGTGCTTCTCCAGCCACTCGCGGATGACGGGATACACCTCCTGGGGCGCGCCCTTGCCGAACACGAGGTCTCCGTGCCCGTAGTCCAGCGCGTCGCCCCGGTCCCTGCCGAAGACGTGCAGCGTGCGGTCCTCGGAGGTGACGAGGGCGAACTGGCTCTCCACGTTCTCGGCGGTGGCCAGCCGGTCCGCGCTCCCGCCCATGACGAGGATGGGGAGCTGGAGGCGGGAGATGCCGGCGCGCCAGTCACGGGTGCGGTCGAACGAGCGGAACGCGTCATGCTCAATCCAGTCCTGGAACTGGAGCAGCACCTTGCGGCTCATCGACGACATCATGTTCGCGTAGACCTGCCGCTGGATGCGCGGAGGGATGTGCAGGGGATTCACCACCAGGTCCGACAGCGGGAGCGTCACGTAGCCGAGGAAGGGCGCGAGGCTTGCGCTCATCCACTCCTGCCGGAAGCGCGCGGGCCATGCCGCGCGGACGCCCAGCGAGATGAGCGTGCGCAGGAAGGGCTCTGACTTGAAGTGCACGGGGGCGCCGAGCGTGAGCAGTCCCGACAGCTTCGCTCCTTCCGGGCCTTGCGCCAGGGCATAGCCCACGAGCCCTCCCAGCGAATGCCCGAGCCAGAAGGCCCGCTTCGCGCCCGTCTCCTTCAGGGCCAGCTCCAGCAGTGCGGGGCCGTCCTGGAGGATGTGGTCATCGATGGTGAAGTCCGTGTACCGCCGGCCACGGGGGGGCAGGCGCGAGTGCCCGGTGCCGCGCCATTCGACGCTGAAGCAGTCGAAGCCCGCCTCCGCCAGATAGTGGGCGACGGAATAGGGGGGCTCGAAGTCGAAGGTGTACCGGTTGGCGGCCAGTCCATGGCACAGCAGCACCGGCTCCTCGAAGCGCCGCACGGGGGCGCGCCGGGCGTGGACCGCCAGCTCCCATCCATCCGCGCACTGGGCCTTGAGGGCCTGGGGCAGCGGGGTGCGCAGCCGGTACCACCTCCGGACGAGCGCCACCCACAGGACATTGCCCATGACCACGACTAGGCTGGCGACCAGCACCCACACGACCCATCGCCAGTCTCCCATGTTGCCCTCCTGGATGACCCCTCGGTCTGACGGTGCCTCGAATAAAACCCTGCTAAGGTCCGTTCACCCGCCGTCCTGTTGCCAGGAACTCACGGGCATCAGAGGAAGTCGAGGGAGCGATGAAGTTACGGAAACTGATGTTCGTGCTGCCGAACCTCTTCACTGTCACGTCCATCTTCTGTGGCTTCTACGCCATCACGCTGTGCGCGGGTGAAGCGGGTCCCGTCCAGCTCTATCAGGCCGCGCTGGCCATCTTCTTCGCGATGTTCTTCGACGGGTTCGACGGTCGCGTCGCCCGGTTGACGAAGACGCAGAGCGACTTCGGTGTGCAGCTCGACAGTCTGGCGGACGTCGTCTCGTTCGGGGCGGCTCCGGCGCTGTTGGTCTACAAGTGGGCGTTGGCGCCGCTGGGTTTCGCGGGGCTGTTCATCTCCTTCGCGTTCGCCGCGTGCGGCGCGCTGCGGCTGGCGCGCTTCAACGTGCTGGCGGCGCGCAATCCGCATGGCGGGGGTGGGCGCTTCTTCGTGGGCCTGCCGATTCCCCTGGCCGCAGGCATGCTCGTCTCGGTCATCATCTCCCACCACGTGGCCTCGCGAGGCGAGCCGTTGCACGAGTCGGCCGTTGTCCCGGTGGCGGTCGCGGTGGTGGGACTGGCGCTGCTGATGGTGTCGACGGTGCGTTACCGCACCTTCAAGGACACCCGTCCCAGTCGCAAGAGCGCGGGTGTGTTCACGTTGATGGTGGTCGGCGGTGTGGCCATCGCGACGCAGTACCATCCCGCGTGGTTGTTGGTGGCCTGCTGTGGTGCGTACCTCGCGCTGGGGTTGGTGGAGTCCGCGGTGCAGGTGCGCACGCATCTGGCCGCGCGCAAGGTGACCGCCGGCTCCACGGCTGTCGCCGCCGTCATCGACGACGAGGATGATGACGAAGAGGCCGAGGACGGTACCGGTCCGGGCAACGACGGGCCCGCCTTCCTCTGACCGAACGAGCGGAGTCGGAGCCCTCCTTCTGGGCGGCCGACACCCGCTCGACGACGCCACGGCGCGAGTGCCGAGACCTCGCCCGAAGGCGGCCCTCGCCGTGCAGACGTGCCCGGCACCGAGGAAGCAGGCGCGAGCCCGCGCCGAGGGAAGGCGGGCGTCCGGACGCGGTCCTGGCGGGTGAGCGAGCGCGGAGATGCTTCCGTCCGTGCCGAGGCTGACAGGTGCCGCTAGGATGCGCGACCCATGCGCGTCGAGTTGCTGTGCACTGGTGACGAGCTGGTCACCGGCCTCATCACGGATACGAACAGCACCTACCTGGAGTCCCGTCTCTTCGACTTGGGCGTCAAGGTGGAGCGGGTGGTGTTGGTGGGCGACGTCCGCCCCGACATCACCCAGGCGTTGCTGGAGGCGTCGTCCCGGGCGGAGGTGGTGGTGGTCTCCGGCGGGTTGGGACCGACCGCGGACGACTTCACGCTGGAGTGCGCCGCCGCCGCCGCGGGTGTCCCGTTCGAGGAGGACGCACGGGTGCTTGGCTGGCTGCAAGAGCGCTATGCGGCCCGGGGTCTCCCCATCAACCCGAGCGCGCTGCGCATGGCCCGTATCCCTCGCGGCAGCGAGCCGGTACGCAATCTGGTGGGCTCCGCGCCCCTCGTCATCCTCACGCTGGGACGTTGTCGCCTGTTCTTCCTGCCCGGCGTGCCGCGCGAGTTCCGCGCCCTGCTGGATGGAGAGGTGCTGCCACGCATCCAGGCGGAGCTGGAGGCCAGACCCGGTCGAGTCTTCCGTGCCTTCCGCCTGTTGCGCACGGTGGGGCTTCCCGAGTCGGAGATGGACCTCGCCGTGGCGCCCCTGGCTTCGAGCCACCCCCGGGTGGTGTTCGGCTTCCGAACGCACGCACCGGAGAACCACCTCAAGCTGATGGCGGAGGCGCCCTCGCAGGCCGAGGCTGATGGTGCGCTGGCGGCCGCCGAGGTCGACTGCCGACGGGTGTTGGGTGCCCACGTCTTCGGCGCGGACGGGGACGAGTACGCCCCGGTGCTGCTGGACGTGCTGGGCCGCGCGGGCGCCACGCTGGCGACGGCGGAGAGCTGTACGGGGGGCCTCATCGCCCAGTGGCTCACGGCGGTGGCGGGAGCCAGCACCGTCTTCGTCGGAGGGGCGGTGGTGTACTCGGAGAAGATGAAGTCCGCATGGGTGGGTGTTCCACCCGAGATTCTCGAGCGTCATTCCGCCGTGTCCTCCCAGACGGCCATCGCCATGGCCGAGGGCGCGCGTGCCGCCTGCGGCACCACATATGGCTTGTCCGTGACAGGGTACGCGGGGCCTGGGGGAGGAACTCCCGAGGACCCCGTGGGCACCGTGTACTGCGCGCTCGCGGGCCCGGACCTGGTGACCCGGTGTGAGCGCATGTCCTTTTCCGGAGACAGAGAGCGCGTGCGGCTCTTCGCTGCCTCCCACACGCTGGAGATGCTGCGACAGCACCTGCTGTCCGCCGCCCGCCCATGAGTCGCTCCAAGTCCAAGCGCCAAGAGCCATCCACCCCCGAGCCCGGTGTGACGGGCCCGGCCCCAGAGGAGTCGGCCATCCCAGCTCCCGAGTCGCCCGCGGAGGCCACTGCCCCCTCCACGCAGAGCGCGCCCTCGCTTTCGGGAGGCGCGCCCGGTGCCATGCTTCGCGTGTGGTTCGCCGCCTACCGCGTGGAGGTGCTGCTGTTCGTGGTGGCGTTCGTCGTGCTCTCGAGCTTCAGCTCCCAGCGCTTCCTGCGCCAGAGCGCGGCGCCGCACTTCATCTACCAGGCCCAGTCGTGGTTGGAGGGGCGGCTGGACGTGGACCCCCAGGTCCTCCCCAATCTGGAGGACTGGGCCTGTGTGCGTCAGATGGGTGGCGAGAAGGTCCGCTGCGAGGGCCGGCCGCTTCCCGATGACCGCTGGTTCGTGAGCTTCCCATCCTTCCCCGCCGTGGCGATGCTGCCCTTCGTCGCGCTGCACGGGTATCAGTTCAACGACACCTCGTTCGGCGTCATCGTTGGCGCGTTGGCGGTGGCGCTCTTCTATTCGCTGCTGCGCTTCCTGGCGAAGGAAGGTGAAACGGCGCGCACCCGCGATGAGAACGTCGTGCTCGCGCTCACGCTCGCCTTCGGCACGTTGTTCTTCTACTGCGCCATACGTGGCGAGGTGTGGTTCAGCGCCGAGGTCATGGGCGTGGCCCTCACCTGCCTCTACGTGCGCAACGCCCTGCGTGCCCACCGGCCTGGCCTGGCCGGAGTGTTCTTCTCCATGGCCACGCTCACGCGCACGCCGCTGTTCTTCGCGGGTCTCTTCTTCGTGCTGGAGGCGCTGTGCCCGGGCCCTGAGCCCCGGCTGGAGCAACTCAAGGCCCTGGGGCGCAACTGGAAGCCGGCGGCGCGAAAGGTGGGCTTGTTCGCGCTGGGCGCCGCACCGCTGGGGCTGCTGGCCGCTGGCTACAACGTGTATCGCTTCGGCCGATTGAGCGAGTTCGGCCACGCCTTCCTCTTCAACAACCGCGTCAACGTGGACATCGACCGGTGGGGCCTCTTCCACTGGGAATACCTGGGGCGCAACCTGGAGGCCGCCTTCCTCAAGTGGCCGTCGCTGTCGCTGGCGCCGCTCAAGCTCGGCTATGACCCCCGAGGGCTCACGTTGTTGCTGACGCTGCCCTTGCTCGTCTTCCTGCTGATTCCGAAGCTGAGACCGCGCCTGCACTGGCCGCTGTGGCTCACCGTGGCCGTGTGCGCGCTGCCAGGGCTCTTCTACCAGAACACGGGTTACATGCAGTTCGGCTTCCGCTTCAGTCTGGACTACACGCCCTATCTCTTGCTGCTCTTCGCCATTGGCGGCTGGTCGCTGCGCCAGCGCGTGGTGCTGGCGACGCTGGCGCTGGGCGTGCTGGTGAACTTCTGGGGCGCGGTGGCCTTCCGGGGCTACACGGAGCTTGTCCGGAACTGGTAGGGCAGTGGAGCCCGAGGACTTGAATCCCCCAGGCTCCGCGCGCAGATAGAAAGAGGCCATGCAACCTCCCACCGGACAGCCTCCTGCCGGCAAGCGCTGGCACACCCGCGAGGACAGCGGCATCCGCCTCGATGCCCGCCTGCGCTGGTGGCACGACGACGAGCCCATCGAGCATCCGAAAATCATCGAGCTCTTCAACGCTTCCCTCATCCTGGACGACACGGGCCGCTACCAGCTCCGCATCGGCAATGACTGGTGCTTCGTGCAGGTGGCGGATGCCGCGTACGAGGTGCGGACCGTGGACGTCACGCCGGAGGAACGCGTGTCCATCCGGTTGAGTGACCGCACCGCCGAGGTGTTGGACCTCTCCACCCTGGCCGCGGAGTCCGATGGGGTCCTGACCTGTCGCGTGAAGCAGGGCAGGGCCAAGGCGCGCTTCTCCCGGGACGCGCAGTACCAACTCGGCCAGTTGTTGGAGCCGGCTCCCGAGGGTGGGTTGCTGTTGTGCGCGGGTGAGCGTCGCTATCCCGTGGCCCTCACCCTGGATGAGCTGGCTGGCTAGGCCGCTGCCTCCACGGGCGCGGTGGGGCAGGGGAGGGGCGGCGTACCCGCCAGTTCCCGGGCCAGCGTCTCCAGGGCGTCGGGGTGCTCACGCAGCCATTCCACCGCGCGTTCCCGTCCCTGTCCGATGCGCTCTCCCCGCAGGCTGAAGTGGCTGCCGGCCTTGTCGATGAGGCCCGAGGCCACGCCCAGGTCGAGCACCTCGCCTGTGCGGTGGATGCCGCTGCCGTACAGCAGGTCGAACTCCGCTTCCTGGAAGGGCGGGGCGACCTTGTTCTTCACCACCTTCACGCGGGCCCTCGAGCCCACCACGGCGTCTCCGTCCTTGATGTTGCCCGTGCGGCGAATCTCCAGCCGAACCGAGGAGTAGAACTTCAAGGCGTTGCCGCCCGTGGTGGTCTCCGGGTTGCCGAACATCACCCCAATCTTCATGCGAATCTGATTGATGAAGACGATGCAGGTGCCCGAGCGACTCACCGCGCCCGTGAGCTTGCGCAGGGCCTGGCTCATCAGCCGCGCCTGCACGCCCATGTGCGCGTCTCCCATCTCCCCTTCGATTTCCGCGCGGGGCACCAGCGCCGCCACCGAGTCCACGACGATGAGGTCCACGGCGCCGGAGCGCACGAGTTGCTCGGTGATTTCCAGCGCCTGCTCACCGGTATCCGGCTGTGAGACCAACAACTCCTCCACGCGCACGCCCAGCTTGCGCGCGTAGTGGATGTCGAGCGCGTGCTCCGCGTCGATGAAGGCCGCCACGCCTCCCGCAGCCTGGACCTGCGCAATCGCATGCAAGGTGAGTGTCGTCTTGCCCGACGACTCGTTGCCGAACACCTCCACCACGCGCCCTCGGGGATAGCCGCCCACACCGAGGGCCCGGTCGAGTCCCACGGAGCCCGTCGGAATCACCGCGACCTTCTGTTCGTGCGCGTCAGCCCCCAGCGTCATCACCGAGCCTCGCCCGAACTGCTTCTCGATGGATGCCACCGCCGCCGCCACTGCCTTCAGCTTCTCCGTCAGCTTGCTCATCGACACCCTCGCCGCCCTGTCCTTGTGACTGTGCTGCGTTCCTTCTCCTCCGGATGGAGGTGACGGACGCATCGGCGTGGGGATGAGCAACGTGCATGCCGGGGGCGTGCTCCCCTGGAGCGCGCGTGACGAGGTGTCCGCGAGGCCGGTGGAGTGTCCCGGATGGTGGAGGGTGCGCGCGGCGAGCCCGCACATGTCCTTCGGGCCCCGACAGGCTCGGCGCGCGTCTCCGGGGCGGACACCTCCATTGCACCGCCGATGTCCCGGTGCCATCGCGGGAGAGCCACACGCGCGTCGCCCGATACCCCCCGCGAAGCCGCGGTGAGCGGGGACTGCATGGGCTTGCAGATGAGACTGTGGGGGCTCCCAGTCTTTCGCTTAATGCCTCGCATTATCGTGCGATTCATCTGGAGCAAGGGGGCGCTCGGTTGCTCGTCGGGGGCACGGCGCTTTGCGTTGAAGTTTGGAGGGGGCGGCATGACCTTTCCCTCGTGAAAACCCAACGCGAAGACCTGCCTCATGTGGTCATCCTCGGTGGAGGGTTCGCCGGGCTCAGCGCCGCGCGGCAGCTCGTCAAGGCGCCTGTCCGCATCACGCTGGTGGACCGACACAACCACCACCTCTTCCAGCCGCTGCTGTACCAGGTGGCCACGGCGACGTTGAGTCCCAGTGAGATTGCCGCACCCCTGCGCGGGCTCCTGGGTCCCAAGGGCGTGGCGGTGGTGCTGGCGGACGTGACGGGTGTGGACACCGCGGGCAAGCGGGTGCTGCTGTCGGATGGCGAACTGAAGTACGACTACCTCGTCATCGCCACGGGGGCGACGCACTCGTATTTCGGCAATGACCATTGGGCGCCTTTCGCCCCGGGCCTCAAGTCCATCGAGGATGCGGTGGAGATTCGGCGTCGCGTCCTGCTGGCCTACGAGATGGCCGAGCGGGAGACGGACCCGAGCATCCGCCGGGCGCTGCTCAACTTCGTCATCATCGGTGCGGGGCCCACGGGCGTGGAGATGGCGGGCTCGCTGGCGGAGATAAGTCGGAGCTCCTTGACGGGAGACTTCAAGAACATCGACACGCGCGACGCGCGCATCATCCTCATCGAGGGGCTGGGCAAGGTCCTGCCCGTGTATCCCGACGACCTCGCCGCGCAGGCCCGCCGCACGCTGGAGAAGCTGGGCGTGGAGGTCCGCACGGGCGCCCGGGTGACGAACATCGACGAGTCAGGCGTCTACATCGGCACGGAACACATCGCGGCCCGCACCGTTCTCTGGGCCGCGGGTGTCGCCGCCTCGCCGGTGGCGCGTTCGTTGGGTGCTCCGCTGGACCGCGCGGGCCGGGTGAACGTGACGCCCGAGCTGACGGTGCCGGGGCATGAGGATGTCTTCGTCGTGGGAGACCTCGCCTCGCTCAAGCAGGCGGATGGCACGCCTGTGCCGGGGCTCGCGCCCGCGGCGATGCAGGAAGGCAAGCACGCGGCCCACAACATCCTCCGTCGGCTCCGGGGCCAGCCGATGGTGCCGTTCAAGTACTGGGACAGAGGCTCCTACGCGGTGATTGGTCGCGGCCACGCGGTGGGAATCGCCTTCCGCCGCTTCAAGCAATCGGGCTTCCTCGCCTGGTCGGCCTGGCTCTTCATCCACCTGATGTTCCTCATCGGCTTCCGCAGCAAGCTGGCGGTGATGCTCGACTGGGCCTATTCGTATCTGACGTTCAACAAGTCGGCCCGCATCATCACCGGCCCCGCGCCTCGGTTGGATCAGCTCCGTCTCCCGAGCTCGACCACCCGCGGCGAGCAGATACTGCTGACGGACGCGGAGCCCTCGACACACGGCGCCGCATCCTCGCGGGGGCTGGCTCCTCCGTCCTCGCACTGAGCCTCCGCCGCGTTAGGGGCGCTCGGGTGGCCCCGTTCCGGAAGGAGTCACCGGCCAGCGGGAACCGGAACGGGAGGGCGGGGTGCCGCCGTGCGTGTTGGCGTGCAGCCACCCACGCCGGTCCAGTGCCCTGCAGTCAATGGCGAGTTGCATGTCCACGTCCTCGATGCGCCCGTGTCCTTCCAGGTCTGCCCGAGTCAGGGCCAGCTTGAGCAGCCGGTCATGCGCGCGTGCGGACAGGCCGTGGTGACGCACCGCCAGCTCGAGCATCCGCTCTGCTCGCGGACTCAGGACGCAATGGCGTCGCAGCAGATGGGAGGGAAGCTGGGCGTTGCAGTGCACGCTGGGCTCGTCACGGTAGCGTTCCCGTTGGCGTTGCCGCGCGGTCTCCACGCGCTCCCGGTGGTAGAGGCTCGTGGTCTCCTTCGGCTCCGCGCGCGCCAGGTGGTGGTACTCCACCGGGCGCGTCTGCAGTGTGATGTCGACACGGTCCAGAAGAGGTCCGCTGACTCGCGCGTGGTAGTCGAACACCCGATGCTCGGGACATGTGCAGGTGTGGCCCGGCACGTTGAAGTAGCCGCACGGGCAGGGGTTCATCGCCGCCACCAGCATCACCTGACACGGATAGCTGATGTTCTGGTTCGCCCGTGCGAGGTGGATGACCCCTTCCTCCAGCGGTTGGCGCAGCACCTCCAGCACGTTTCGTCGGAACTCCGGCAACTCGTCCAGGAACAGCACGCCGTGGTGCGCCAGGGAGAGTTCGCCGGGGCGCGCCAGGGGGCCTCCGCCGACGAGGCCCGCATCGGAGAGGGTGTGGTGCGGCGCGCGGAAGGGCCGTGCTCGCACCAGTGAGTGTCCCGCGTTGAGCAGCCCCAACACCGAATAGACCTTCGTCACCTCGAGCGCCTCGGCGAAGGTCATCGCCGGAAGAATGCTGGGCAGGCGCCGTGCGAGCATCGTCTTGCCGGAGCCTGGTGGTCCGCACATCAGCACGTTGTGCCCACCTGCGGCCGCCAGCTCCAGGGCGAGCTTGAGCTCGGGTTGTCCCCGCACATCCGCCATGTCGGGCTCGGGCCGCCCCTGCGGCGCCGCGGCGGAGGGGCCTTCGCGGCGGAAGGGCGTGATGACGTGGGTGCCCGCGAGGTGGTCCACCGCTTCGCGCAGGCTCGTCACCGGGAGCACCGTCAGTCCCTCGACGAGCGCGGCTTCGGCCGCATTGGCCGCTGGCACCATGACGCCCTCGAAGCCCCGGTCCCTCGCCGCCACCGCGAGTGGCAACACTCCCTTGATGGGCTTGAGCGAGCCGTCCAGCGACAGCTCTCCACCGAAGAGGTAGCGAGCCAGGGGCCCGTCCTCGAGCAGCTTCGCCGCCGCCAGCACGCCCAGGGCGATGGGCAGCTCGAACGCCACCCCGTCCTTGCGCAAGTCCGCGGGCGCCAGGTTCACGGTGATGCGCTTCTGCGGCAGCTCGAAGCCCGTGTTCTTCAGCGCGGACACGACGCGCACCTTCGACTCCCGCACCGCGCCCTCTGGCAGCCCCACCACGTTGAAGTAGGGAAGCCCGAGCGCCATGTCGACCTCGCACTCCACCACCACCGCGTCGATACCCATCAACGCCCCCGACCGCACCCTCGCCAGCATGTCCCCGCCCTCTCCCTCAGACGTCGCGACCTTCGCGGAGCAACCCGCGTACCGACGGCGTCCCGAGGCGACGGCCCTTCGAATCCAATCTCCCCAGGCGGATGCCCATCCCGAGGGCCCGCGCGTCACGATTCCAGATGCACTGGATTAGTGAAGGTGGGTCTAGCCAGGGCGGGTGCCTCTTGGGTACCTTGGCGGGTATCTGGGGAATGCATGGGGGAGATGACGCGCATGGGGTCGCAGGTCATTCATCGGCGCCGTCCGGTCCGTATCCGTCGGGCTGACATGAAGCGAGGCCAGCGGATGAAGGTGGCCTTCGCGATGTTCCGCTTCTGCCTCTACGGCATGGTGGGACTCAGCTCGGAGATCTTCTTCTACAACCTGGTGCGCATCTCCCGGGACGTGCCCATCCTCGGGACGCTGTTCCAGTTCCAGTGGCAGGTGGACGACCGGCTGGGGCTCAACGCCATCTGGAACACGCCCAACATCACGGCCTACGGGCAGTGCTCGCTGTGGATGTTCCTCATCTACGGCGTCGCGTGCTTCTGCTTCGTGGAGCCCGTCTACCGCTGGATGCTCTACCAGCACGCCAGCTTGCGAGCCGTCGTCTACGGCGTCGGCATCCTGCTCTTCGAGGCCTTCAGCGGGCTGATGCTGGAGCGGCTCACGGGCTACCGCATCTGGTACTACGCGGACGCGGGCGCCATCTTCTGGGAGATGACGTCGCTCTACATCCTGCCCATCTGGATGGTGACGGGGCTCATCGCCGAGTTCATCTACAGGGAGCTGATGGACCCGGACCTCATGGCAGCCTTGGAGTCCCCGCTGCCCGCGACGCCGGAGGAGACCGAGGCCTCCTTCCAGTTGATGCGGTAGGTGCAGGCGTGGCCGTCGTAGCCGGACGGCTCCACCTTCACGTCCTGTGCGCCGGCCACCCGCAGTCCCGCGTGGATGATGCCGGCGGTGAAGTCCGGGTAGTCACCCACCTCGTTCATCCACAACTCGAACTGGGTGGGGGTGAGCTCCACCAGCTTCGACTCGGTGTAGTTGTTGCCCGCCCGGAAGTTCTGTGTGGCCCGCATGAGCGTCCGGCGAGGCCCCAGCACGCGCAGCAGCGACAGCACCGCGCGGCCCAGCATGGTCTCCCGGAAGCCCTCGATATAGGCCTCGCCGAGCTTCCACGTACCGGGGCCGATGGCTTCCTGGGGAAAGAGCTCTTCCGCGGCGATGCGCAGGAAGGCCATCCACGACGGGAAGGCGTAGGCGGGACGAAGCTTCTGGTCCACGTCGAGCCCCGCCTGGCGCAGGCGACTCTTGCACGCAGGCGTCAGCCGCCCGTGCAGCGCGCGCAGGAAGAGGGCTTCGATGGTCTGTTCAAAGACGAGAAGCTCGTCAGCCATGAGGAGTGAACTCTAGCCGACGAGCTTCTGATTGTGAACCGCGACTCCAACCCGGAGCGTAGGGCTCCGGGCAGAGGTTTTCAGGGAGTCGGCGTCGGAGCGGGCGCCGGAGTGCCGGTGTCCACCTGCGTACCCTGGATGATGGCGTTCGACGGCAGCTCGGTCGCCATGGCGAGGACCTTCGCGCCGGCGCCCTTCGCACCATCCATGGCCACGATGAGGCGGCCATAGTTCGTCGCGTCGTCCGCCATGAAGAAGACGACCTTCTCGTCCGCCTTCTTCGCCGCGAGCATCCGCTTGAGCCGGTTGACGTAGTCGGCGGTGGGCACCTTCTCCGTGTTGATGGAGTAGCCGCCGTCCTTGTCCAGCAGGACCACCAGCTGCTGGTTATTCGGGTCTTCCGGCGGCGGCTGATCCTCCACCTCGGTGTCCGGCACGCGCACCAGGATGTCCTTCTCCAGGAGGGGCGTGACGACCATGAAGATGATGAGGAGCACCAACACCACGTCCACCAGCGGCGTGACGTTGATCTCCGAGTTGGGCGGCGTTTGCGGCTTCACCCACTGACGCTGCTTGTGGCCCGCCATTACTTCTTCTCCTCGACGCCGAGCGCGATCTGCTTGGCCTTGGCCTTGCGGGCCACGTCCAGCACCCTGCGCACGTCGCCCACGTTCACGGTGTTGTCGCCCTTGAGCAGGATCTTCTTGCCCGGGTCCTTCGCCAGCTCCTGCGTCAGTCGGTCCTGGAGCGCCTGCTCGTCCACCTGGTCATTCTCCAGGAACACCTTCTTGTCCGGAGTGATGGAGACGTAGAGAGGGTCTGAGTCCTTGCCCTTCTCCTTCTCGATTTCGGTGGCCTTCGGCAGCTCCACGGACTTGCCGCGCTGGAGCATGGGAGTGACGACCATGAAGATGATGAGGAGCACCAACACCACGTCCACCAGCGGCGTGACGTTGATCTCGCTCTTGATGCCCCCCTTGGGGCCAGCTGACATTCCCATGCGTTTAACCTGCTTCCAGGTGGTGGAAGCCCGCCGTCCCGGGTGGCGTCGCAGGCCCCCAGATTTCAGGGGCCGCGTTCACGTCGGGAGGCGGGCCTCGGGTCGTCCCCGGGCTCGCCGGTGACTGCTCAGGCCGCGTGCGAGGAGTGCGCGCCGCCGCCCATGTGGCGGGCGACCACGTCGAGGAACTCGTTGGAGGACTCAGAGATGTCCACCGAGCGAGCATCCACCCAGCCCTGCAGGAAGTTGTAGGCCATCACCGCGGGGATGGCGACCAACAGACCGAAGGCCGTGGTGATGAGCGCCTCGGCGATACCGGCCGAGATGGTGCCCAGACCGCCGGAGCCGGCCGCCGCCATGAGCTGGAAGGCGTTGACGATACCCATCGTCGTGCCGAGCAGACCCACGAACGGAGCCGTGGAGCCGACCGTGGCCAGCAGGCCCAGTCCGCGCTTCATGCTCTGAACCTCGCGCTGCGCCTGACGCTCGAGCGCCCGCGCCACCGACTCCACCGCGATGTCCTTGTTGTTGGGGCTGATGCGGTACGCGGTGAGGCCGGAGTTGATCACCCGACCCAGGTGACCCACGTCCTTGCCCAGGTTCGTGTTGGCCGCGGTGGTCAGGTCGCCCTTCGCCAGGATGGCACCCATCTTGGCGGCGAAGTTGCGGCTGTCGGACCGGGTCTTGCGGAAGACGATCATCCGCTCCGCCATCACGACCAGGGACGCCACCGACATGATGGCCAGGGTGAAGATGATCATACGGGCGAAGGTGCCCGTGTGGTGCCAAATATCGATGAGAGTGAATTGCATGGCTTGATTAAGCGCTCCTCCTCACGAGCGCGGGGTGGTCGGCGGTGCTTCTCTACGGCGCGCCCGGATCAGCGCGGAAGCTTCAGATTCAGGGTGAAGGTGTAATCCACCTGGACCGGACGGCCCTGGAACGTGACGGGCTTGTAGCGTGACGAGGTCAGGGCGTCCATGACGGCCTGTTCCATGTGCGGCAGGGGCTTGATGATTCGGCAGCGCTCCACTCGACCTTCCACGGTGATGACGCACTTGACGATCATCGTGCCCTGCACGCGGGACTCGAGCGCCTCACGCGTGTACTCGGGCTGCGGGCCCGAGACCTTCTCCGGACGCGTCATGCCCGCACCAAACGGCAGCACTTCCGTCCCCGTCCCGCCCAGCTGCCCGCCGACCACGCCGCCAATCACGCCACCCACGACGCCGCCCACCACACCGCCGGCGACACCGCCCTCGACGCCACCCTCGACCTGCTCCTCGCTGGCCTCCTCGGGAGCCTCTTCCGGCTCTTCGGCCGGCTCGGCCTCCTTGGGGACCTCTTTCGGGATCTCCTTGGGCTGGACGATGGTGTCGGGCTTCTTGGGCTTCTTGGGCGTCGTCTTCGGCTTGGTGCTCGCCGCCGGGGGAGGAGGCGGCGGGGGAGGAGGAGGCGGGGCCATGGTGGCCTTCAGCGTCACCTCGATCTCCTTCTCCTCCTCGACCGGTTCCCTCGTCGACAGGAAGTAGGCCACGCCGAACAATGCGACGTGCAGGATCACGGAGATGGTGGTCCCCACGCCGAACCGCGCTCTGGGCGCCTGACCGCGGTCAAGGACTGAATCAAACATGTACTAGACTCCTCATCACCAGTGGACACCCACCACGCCCCGCCCGGCTGAAAGGGCGCGCTACCATACAGAAACGCGTTCCGGGTTCAAGCAAGCACGGTCAAGGGTAACTGACGTGATCGCGCAATTGCCCCACTGGTTACCAAAAAGCAACGGTCTATTGACAACTGCTTGACCTCGGATATTTTCCCCAGTCATTTTCGGTTGCAGCCCACCTTGGAGGGGTCTGGTATGCACTTGAACCGAGTGCTCCGGGAAACCGGAGTTGTCCTGGCCGCAGGTCTGCTTTATGGATCGGCGGCTTTCGCGCAGTCGAGCACGATGATCGGTACTGTCATCGACGCTCAAAGCCGGCAGCCTGTTCCTGACGTTGTTGTCACCGCGACCTCGCCCAACCTTCAGGGTGAGCAGACCGTGGTTACCGACGCTCAGGGCAACTACCGTATTCCCCAGCTGCCGCCTGGTGTTTACACCCTGCGGTTCGAGAAAGAGCAGTTCAAGCCGTACGCACGTTCTGACGTCCAGCTGCGTCTGAACCGCACCATCCGCGTCAACGTCGAGCTGCTCCCCGAGTCCCTCGGTGAAGTGGTGGAGATCGTCGGCGCGCCGCCGACCATCGACGTGGGCTCCACGACCACGGGCGTCAACGTGGATCAGGAGTTCATCAAGCGCATCGCCGTGGCCCGTCCGGGTGGCAAGGGAGGAGCGGCTCGCTCCTTCGAGTCCCTGGCCGAGCTGGCGCCTGGCGCCCAGAACGACCAGTACGGTGTGTCCATCAACGGCGCGACCTCGCCTGAGAACGGGTACGTGGTGGACGGTCTGTCCACGAACGACCCCGCCTACGGCGTGAACGCCAGCCCGATGAGCATCGAGTTCGTGCAGGACGTGAACATCATCACCGGCGGTTACCTGCCGGAGTTCGGTCGCTCCACGGGCGGTGTCATCAACGCGGTGACCCGGTCTGGCTCCAACGAGTTCCACGGTTCCGTGTTCGCGAACTGGACGCCGGGAACCTTCGAAGGCACCCGCAAGCAGATCCAGGAAGAGGGCACTGTCATCAGTGGCCTCAACGAGCTGCAGAACCTGGGTGACTTCGGCGCGACCCTCGGTGGCCCGATCCTCAAGGACAAGCTGTGGTTCTTCGCCGGTTTCGCGCCGTCGTTCACGCGCTACCAGCACACCCGAACGCTGAACGCCATCCGGCTGAACGCGGACGGCTCCCGCATTACGAACGACGAGGGTTTCACCGTCGTCGACCCCATCGCGGGCTCTGACCGTCAGTACTACGCCGACACCCGGACCGTGCAGTACATGGGTAAGTTGACGTACCTCATCAACCAGGACCACAACGTCTCGATCGCCCTCAACGGCACCCCGACGACGACCGGTGGCATGGGCAAGCTGAGCATCAACCCGCAGTCCGGTGGTCTGCCGGGCGCGCTGTCCTCCCGTCCTGGCGACTTCGCCTTCACGGAGACCAACGCGAACGCCACGTCGCTGGCCCTGAAGTACGCGGGCGCGTTCATGGACAAGAAGGTCCTGGTCGACGCGAACCTCGGCTGGTTCCACCAGACGGCGTCCACCCTTCCGGCGGACGGCAGCAAGATCGGCTCGTCGCAGGGCCTCGCGGGCTACTCCCGCATGCTCTACAACTTCGAGCGCCGGCTGACGGTGTTCGAGAACCTGCCCGCGGGTCAGGAAGCGGCGTGCGATCCGCTGGAGACGGTCGACGAGAACGGCGACCCGGTCTCGGTCGAGCGTTGCCCCGTGACGGGCTACACGCTGGGTGGTCCCGGCCTGATGTCCGACGCGAAGCTGGACCGCTACCAGATCAACGCGAAGGCCACGTACCTGCTGAACGCGCTCGGCACCCACGTGCTGAAGGCCGGTGTCGACACCGAGTTCCTGTCGTACGACCAGCTCAAGGCGTACGGCGGCGGCGTGTACTTCCAGGAGAATCGCCCGTACGCGGGTGCGACCCTCAACGGGCAGCCCTACACGGAGACCATCGCGGTTCATGACTACCGCCGCTATGGCTACCAGGCGTCCCCTGACAGCCCCATCACCCAGCTGACCCAGCAGTCGAAGACCACCAGCACCACGGTCGGTGGCTTCCTGCAGGACTCCTGGTCCATCGCCAACCGCGTCACGCTGAACCTCGGCGTGCGCTACGACGTGCAGGCGATGTACGGCGGTGATGGCGATCTGGCCCTCATCCTCGGCAACCAGTGGTCGCCCCGTATCGGCGCCATCGTCGACCCGTTCGCCAACGGCCGCACGAAGTTCTTCGTGAACTTCGCCCGGTACTACGAGCAGGTTCCGCTGAACATGCTCGACCGCGCGTTCCCGGGTGAGCGTCGTTACGAGGCCCGCCGCGCCATGGTGGAGCCGGGTGAGTCGGGTGGTTGCGACCCGTCCAGCCGCGAGAGCCAGGAGACGGAGTGCCGGGATCCCAACTACGTCCTCGGCCAGCCGGAGAGCAGCCGTAACCCGAACCGCCTCTTCACGGGCGGCAAGGTGGAGAACGAGCCGATCGACCCGGACATCAACCCCCAGTCGTCCGACGAAATCGTCGTCGGCGGCGAGTACGAGCTCATCGCGAACACCCGCGTGGGCGCCAGCTACACCCACCGCGACATGAACATGGTCATCGAGGACATGAGCCGCGATGACGGTCGCTCGTACTTCCTCGGCAACCCGGGCAGCGGCTTCGCCAAGGAGTTCCCGAAGCCGGAGCGTAACTACGACAACGTCACCGTCTACCTGAACCGCACGTTCTCGGACGGCTGGCTGGCCCAGGCGAACTACACCTGGTCCCGTCTGTACGGTAACTACCCCGGTCTGTTCCGTCCGGAGACGGCTCAGCTCGACCCGAACATCCTGTCGGACTTCGACCTCATCAGCCTCCTGGCGAACCGCACGGGTCTGCTCCCGTTCGACCGTACCCACCAGATCAAGGTGTTCGGCGCCAAGGAGTTCAACTTCACCAACGAGCTCTCCGCGAGCATCGGTCTGTCCTACCGCGGCAACTCCGGCACGCCGATCAACTACTTCGGTGCGCACGCTCTCTACGGTTCGGACGAGTCCTTCGTCCTCCCCCGTGGCGCGGGTGGCCGTACGCCCTGGCTGAACGTCATTGACTCCAACATTGGCGTCAACTACCGCGTCAGCAAGGACAGCGTGATCTCCGTGACCCTCGACGTCTTCAACCTCTTCAACTTCCAGGGCGTCAGCACGGTGGACCAGACGTACACCCTGCTCAGCGTCGCCCCGATCCCGAACGGCAAGCCCAGCGACCTGCCGGGCAACGTGACGTGGCAGGAAGGCGAGGAGCGTCCCGAGGCGTTCGGTACCGTCGACGGAGACATCAACCCCAACTTCAAGAACCCGACCAGCTACCAGCCGCCCCGGCAGATGCGCCTTGGCGTCCGGTACACGTTCTAGTCTCTGGCCACTCACGGAACCGGGATTTCAAGTCACATGACCAAGAACATTTTCAATGCTGCGATGGTCCTTGTTGGCACGGCGAGCGTGCTGACGGGCTGCAACTTCGACCAGCCAGAGGCGCCCTGCTTCGTGCAGGACAACGCCAACTGGGTGGTCAAGTACGATGCGGTGGACTCCCCCACCCTCGTCAACGGTGGTGGTGCTTGCACCATCGTTGCTCCCCCTGGAGAGTTGCTCGGCGTCTTCAAGTTCAATGACCCGGACAACCTGAACAACTCGCTGCTCACGATTCGTCCCAACGGCCTGGCGAGCATCGCGAGCCGGGATCCTGGGGCCCCCTCGGAGCAGACGGCGCTGGGTGCGCTCGCTACGGAGCCTGATGACAAGGACTTCTGCGCGGCCCCCTCGCTGTCGGCGGCCACCGTCAATGCCGCGGCGACCAGCACCGCTGCGGCGACGACGATCCGCTACGAGTACACCAACGTGGATGTCTACGCGGCTCCGTTCGCGCCCGGCACCCAGCTGAAGGGTGAGCTGAAGTACACGAAGGATGGTTGCGCCTCGAACTACACCATGCGTGCCCTGTGGCCCGCGATTGCGTGCAGTCCGTCGGATGCGACTTCTTGCGGTCCGGACTCGGGTCTGAACCCCGATTTCGCCGCGGAGTGCCTCACGATTCGATTCAACGCGGACGGGACGCCGGCGGCGTCGTACTGCGTTCCTTCGAAGCAGGTTCCGTCCTTCAGGTAGTCGTTCAACGCTGAACAGCGCCACCTGACAGGTGGCGCCTCGCGGCCCCGCCAGCCCTCCTCAAGGAGTGGACTGACGGGGCCGCGGTGTTTGATGGGCTGTACCTGTCTGTCAGGGTTGTTTCTGTCTGGAGGAACATGGAGGGCCGTTACTCACTCATCCACCACGTCCGCTCGCTGTTGGACGACGAAGAAGGCACCCTCTACAAGGAGGCTCCCTTCCGTGTGGCCCTCTGCTACCCGAGCCCCTACCACGTGGGGATGAGCTCGCTGGGCTTCCAGGCCATCTACCGGGAGGTTCACGAGCACCCGGGTGCCACCGCCGAGCGCGCCTTCCTTCCGGATGACGTGGAGGCGTTCAAGCGCACCCGGACGCCGTTGTTCACCTGGGAGTCCCAGGCTCCCGTCTCCAGCTTCGCGATGCTGGCGTTCTCCGTGGCGTATGAGCTGGAGCTGACGGGGTTCTTCACGATGCTGGAGTTGGCGGGGCTGCCCGTGCTGGCGGAGGAGCGCCGGGATGGGCGCCATCCCCTGGTCGTGGCGGGAGGGCCCCTGACGTTCTCCAACCCGGATCCGCTGGAGCCCTTCGTGGACGTGCTCGTCCAGGGCGAGGCGGAAGACCTCATGCACGTGCTGGTGGAGGCGGCGGCCACGATGGAGCGCGAGGCCCTGCTGGACCACCTGGCACGCATCCCTGGCTTTCGTGTGCCGGGGCGCGGAGGCCAGCGCTACCACGTGGCTCGGGCCACGGATTCGAGGCTGCCTGCTCGCACGCAGATCATCACCCCGCATACCGAGCTGCGCTCGATGTTCCTCATCGAGCCGGAGCGGGGGTGCTCGCGCGGCTGCCACTACTGCGTCATGCGCCGCACGACGAACGGGGGCATGCGCACGGTGCCTCCAGAGCGGGTGCTGTCGCTGATCCCCGCGCACGCCCGGAGGGTGGGCCTGGTGGGCGCGGCGGTGACGGATCATCCGCGCATCGTCGAACTGCTGCGCACGCTCGTGGACGCGGGGAAGGAAGTCGGGGTGTCGTCACTCCGGGCGGATCGGCTGACGCAGGAGCTGGTGGATCAGCTCCGCCGGGGTGGGGCGACCAACCTGACGGTGGCGGCGGACGGGGCCTCGCAGCGCATGCGGGACATGGTGGACCGCAAGCACTCGGAGGAACAGATTGTCCGTGCGGCGGGGTACGCCCGCACGGCGGGCATGAAGCAGCTCAAGGTCTACAACGTCGTGGGGCTTCCCTTCGAAGGGGACGAGGACATCGACGAGCTGATCCGCTTCACCGCGGAGCTGTCCCGCATCCTTCCCGTGGCGTTGGGGGTGGCACCCTTCGTGGCCAAGCGGAACACGCCGCTGGACGGGGCGCCCTTCGCGGGCATCAAGGAGGTCGAGAACCGGCTGGAGAGGCTGCGCAAGGGCCTGCGTGGGCGCGCCGAGGTGCGTCCCACGTCCGCCCGGTGGGCGTGGGTGGAGTACATGCTGGCCCAATGTGGCCCGGAGGGTGGCCTGGCCGCGATGGACGCCTGGCGTGCCGGGGGGAGCTTCGCGGCCTGGAAGAAGGCCTTCGAGGCCCGGGGCTGTGAGCCCTATCTGGCGCGTCGGGTGGAGGACGGGCGGCGCAACCCCGTCCATTGGCCCACCGTCCCGAAGATGGCGCCCCCCGCGTCCGCCGCGTGACGGGGATGTGCAAGTGCCGCTGCACTGCGGGCTCCGCTTCCGCTAGAAGTCCGCATGCGCCGATGGCCGGCGCCCAGGGGCAGCGGAGAACCAGGTGAGCGCGCAGCGTGTGGACAAGGCGTGGCAGCAGAAGGGCCTGAAGGAGTACTCGACGGAGGCCCTGGTCGGAACGCTCGGTCACTACGGTATTTCCGTGGCCGAGGCGGACTTCCGAAAGCTCTCGGAGACGACCTTCCCGCTGGGCATCGCCCAACAGTGGAAGGCCCAGTGGAAGGGCACGGGCCCCTTCAAGGACTTCGTGGTGGCGGCGCCGGTGGAGCTGTGGCGCCGCTGGCTGCCGGACCGCGTGGCGCCGTACGAGCTGACGGATACGCTCGCCTCGCTCATGAAGTCGCTGCTCCAGTTGCTCAATGGCGCGGCGGACGCTCCGGTGGCTCCGGCCTTCGAGAAGATGAACGGCCTGCGCACGCGCCTGCCCGTGGATGACAAGGGCGGGCCCCAGGAGCGCTTCATGCAGGAGGCGCTGGCGCCGTTCTCGGAGAAGGACGCGGAGCTGTTCGACAGCCTCGCGGAGACGCTCGCCCGTTCGGGGCACGGGGCTCACGCGGAGTCGTTCGCGGACCTGGAGGAGTTCTTCCTGCCGGACCGCAAGGGCATCTCCCGCGCCATGGTGCGCGCGGCGCGCGGCGAGCAGGACGCGGCCGTGTCGGACCTGGTGAAGCTGACCGAGGACACGGCGCGTACGCCCATCGCCCGGATTCTGGCCGTGGACGGCCTCATCCACCTGAAGGCGAATGGTCCCGCCGCATCGGCCGGCCGCATGCTGCTGGAGTGGGCCGAGTCGACCAAGGACCTGCACCTGGCGCTGGACCTCGTTCCCCGTCTGGAGCACGTCTACAAGGCGCAGAACGACCGCGTCTCCCTGCTGGACCTGGTGCGCACGGCCGACCGCCTCAATGCGGAGCACGACCGCATCCACCCCGGCCACACCCGTCACCGTCACGGGCGCTGAAGCCAGCACCTGGCGGCGCGCGGGCGAGTGCTCGCGCGTCGCATCCAGAAGGGCAGGGCGCGCCACCGGCGCTTCCAGAGGCGCCCGTGAACGCGAAGACGGTGAGGCGCATGCGATGAGGAGTCGCTCGCGGCGCACCTCACCGCGAGGCGCCTCCGGCGAACGTGGTGGGCTCGCGAGGCGCATGCGACGAGGAATTGCTCGCGTCATACTGCCCCGAGAAGTCCCTCATGAGAACGGGTGAGCTCGCGACGAAGTCGGCGAGGGATGCCCTCGTGACCGTCGATGTGCCCTGGAGAGGCCCTACTCGGCGGTGTTCGAGCCTGCGCTCCGCGCCTGACGCGCCGGTTGTTTGCGCCGTGCCTTCTTCTTGGGAGAGGTCGCGGCCTCCGCGGCCCGCGCGGTCGCTTGCTCGGCGGAGGCCTCGCCGCCGCCCTCCGTCAGCGCCGTCGTCGGAGGTGAATCCGGCGAGGCGACTTCGACTTCCAGCGCGGCGACTTCCTGGGTCGCCAGGGGCGTCGAGCGCTTCAACGGAATCTTGAGCACCCGGGGCACGCCTTCCACGACGTCTCGCGTGGGCACCACCGCGCCCACCGTCGTGTAGCGGATGGCGCCAGTCTGGGTGAAGGCGTGCTTGAGCGTGTACTCCTTCGCGCGTGGCAGGAACCAGTCACGCACTGCCTTGAGGGGCATCACGTGCAGCTCTCCCTGCGAGAGGAAGACGTACACGAGGAGGTCCGCGCCGCTGTAGAGGAAGCAGCCCGGCGTGTCCTTCTCCAGGTTGGAGACCAGCTCGAAGAAGTAGCGGCGTCGGGTGGCGTTGCGGTCGCCCTTCACCTCGATGCCGCGCACCTCTCCCGTCGGCAGCTCCCAGAGGAGGTCCACGCCACGGTGCTGGAAGCGGGGGTCTGACTGCACGTCATGCACGCGCGAGCCCGGCTCCGTCTCCAGCAACCACGTCCGAGCGTGTTGCACGGCGCGGTCCGCCGCGCCCTGCACGCCCCTCATGCTGAAGCTGCGCGCCATGTCCTAGCGGCGCAGCTCAACGCCCGTCGCGACGAGCTGAACCTCGCGCGGCTTGCCGTCCGCGCCACGCGGGACGATGGCGCCTTCCGCCTCGTAGTGCGACGCGTGGCCCTCGCTCAGCTCCGCCACCTTCACCACGCCCTCCACGCGCGCCTGCGAGCCCGCCGAGTCCAGCGGGACGAAGAAGCCGTAGTCCTTGAACGTCACGCGCACGCCCGGCCCCTTGGCCTGGGGGTCCGTCGCCAGCTCCATCCAGCAGCCCTTCTTCTCGCAGGCCTTGCGCACCGTGCCCTCGAGCCGCACCGTCTTCCCATCATGGGGCTGGGGCTTCGCCAGCAGGTCCGCGAGCTTCACGGGAGATGCGCCCTTGAGCGCCTCGCCCCGGGTGAGCTTCCAGTTCTCCTGCGCGGCGGCAGGCGCCGTGGCGGCGGTCGCCTCGGGCTTCGGCGCTGCCTTGGCGGCCTCGGCGGGGTGGTGACAGTCGGCCGCCGCGGCCTTGTCCTTGGCGGGCGTCT
The DNA here is from genome assembly GCF_013336705.1 of Myxococcus sp. CA051A. NCBI lineage: Bacteria > Pseudomonadati > Myxococcota > Myxococcia > Myxococcales > Myxococcaceae > Myxococcus > Myxococcus sp. CA051A. The sequence goes on from NZ_JABUMS010000003.1 coordinate 829,292, forward strand.
TGTCGCCAGCGAACGCAATCAGGGGAACAGCGACCAGCAGCATCAGGGACGTGCGGAGCGAGTTCATGACTCGCTCGCTTAGCCAAAACTCGTTGCCCCGGCAAGGCGGCGCCCGTACTAGAGTGGGACTCCCGCACACCTCTGGGCGAGGCGCGCATGAAGGTCTTCCTCCCTCCTCGCAATCGACGCCTCGGCACCGTGGACTACCTGGGGCTCATCGGCCTCGTGGGGCTGCTCGTGGCCCGGTACATCCCCGTGGCGAAGCTCATCCCCTTCTGGGGCTGCGTGCTGCGCGAGCGGACAGGCTGGCCCTGCCTCGGCTGTGGGCTGACGCGCGCGGCCGACCGCTTCGCCCACTTCAACTTCGAGGGGGCCTGGGAGGCCAACCCCCTGGGGACGGTGGCCGCCTTCCTGTTCGCCCTGGCGGTCGTGGTGACGGTGCTGCACCTCGTCTTCGCCGTCCCCATCCCCGAAATCCGACTCTCGCCCCGGGAGTGGAAGGTGTTCCAGATGGTGATGCCCGCCATCCTCCTGGTGAATTACGCCTACGTGGTGGTGAAGACGCGCTTCCCCCACCTGCTGCTATAGCGTGGGGTCGTGACTTTCGCGCTCGTCCTGCTGGGCTACTTCGCCGGCTCCATTCCCTTCGGTGTCCTGCTGACGCGATGGCTGCGTGGCGTGGACGTGCGCCAGAGCGGCAGCGGCAACATCGGCGCCACCAACGTCACCCGCGTCGCGGGCAAGAAGCTGGGCGCGGTGGTGCTCGTGCTGGACGCGGTGAAGGGCGCGCTGCCCGTCGCGCTCGCGCTGCAGCTCGTGCCGGACCTTCCCACGGTGCACGTGCTGGTGGGCCTGGCCGCGGTGCTGGGCCACGTCTATCCGGTGTGGCTCAAGCTGCACGGCGGCAAGGGCGTGGCCACCGCGCTGGGCGTGCTGCTGGTGCTCGCTCCGCTGGCCGCGCTGGCCGCGGGTGCCGCGTACATCACCTTCTTCGCGGTGTGGCGGGTCAGCTCCCTGGGCTCGCTCGCGGCCGGAGCCACGGCGGTGGGCACGTCGGCCTTCACCGCCCGGGCTCCGGAGTACACCGGCCTCTCAGCTGTCCTCTTCGCCCTCATGCTTTGGACGCACCGGAGCAACATTGGCCGGCTGCTTCGGCGCACGGAGCGGCGCTTCTGAGTTTTCGTCCAAGTGGCTGCTGCCCGCGGCCCGGTAGCCGAGCAACGTGCATTCGATGGGGCCGTTCCACATCTCCCGGCGCGCGGACGGGCGCGAATGGAACGCGCTCTCGAAGGCCGGGTTGCCGGAGAGCACCCAGACGCGCCAGCCGGGCACGCGCAGGGACTCGCCCAGCTTGTAATAGAAGCTCTTCATGCCCTTCTGTCCGCCGGAGCCCGTGAGCCGGTCTCCATAGGGCGGATTGGTGAGCAGCAGGCCACTGGCGGCGGGCAGGTGCGGCAGGTCTGTCGCGTCAGCTTCGGCCAGGATGATTTCCTCTGACAGCCGTGCGGCCTGCACGTTGCGCTGGGCGGCCTCCAGGGCCTCCGGGTCCTTGTCGAAGCCCCAGATGGGGACCTCCACCTTGCGCTCGTTGCGGCGGGCATCCGCGCGCAGGTCCACGAGCAGCTCCTTCGCGCGCGGGCCGATGACGGGCCAGCGCTCCACCGCGAAGTCGCGGTTGAGTCCGGGCGCTCGGCGACGGGCCATCATCCCGCCTTCAATCAGCAGCGTGCCGGAGCCGCACATCGGGTCCACCAGCGCCTCTTCGCCCGTGTAGTGCGCGGCGCGCAGCACGGCGGCGGCCAGCGTCTCCTTGAGCGGCGCGACGGTGGGCCGCACGCGGTAGCCCCGGCGATTCAACGCATCGCCGCACAGGTCCAACGACAGCGACAGCGTCTCGCGCGACAGGTGCGCCACCACGCTCACGTCCGGGTTCTTCGTGTTCACGTCCGGCCGGGTGCCGACCTTGGTGCGCATCCGGTCGACGATGGCGTCCTTCACCTTGAGCGCCACGAAGCCCGAGTGACTGTGCTCGCTGTCCTTCAGCGTGGCATCCACCGCGAACGTCGTGGTGGGCGTCAGGTGCTCCTCCCAGGGGACGCTCGCGGCGGCTTCGTACAGGCCCTCCGCGCCGTGGGCCTCGAAGGTGCCCAGCGGGTAGAGGATGCGCATGGCGATGCGGGACCAGAGGCAGACCCTGAGGGCCTCGTCCAGCGAGGCCATGAAGCGGACTCCACCGCGGTCCTGTCGGATGCGGCGCGCGCCAAGCTCCTTGAGCTCGTCCGCGAGAAGGTCTTCGGTGCCGCGAGCCGTGGTGGCGAAAAGGGCGATGCGTTCAGCCATAAGACACCGCCCTTAGACGACCTGGGACTGCTTGGGAACCCACAAGACGCCTCAGGTGCCCACCACCTCGTAGATGGCGAACGTCGCCCCGTCCTGCTCGGCGCTGGCCTCCTTGGCGCGCCGGAAGTCCTCCGACTGGAAATAGCTCCGCATCGCCTCCTTGTCCCGCCAGCGCGTCACCAGCAGGAGCTCCGGCGAGCGCTCGAAGGACCGCAGCACCTCCAGCCCCAGGAACCCGTCATGGGTGTCCACCCGCCGCGCGCGCTCCTGGAAGCGGGCAATCAGGCGCTCGGCCTCCTCAGGGGCGGGGCGGAAGCGGGAGATGGCGACAATCATGGGCGCTCACCTGGGCTGTCGTGAGGTGGGGGAAACGAAGTGGGGGCGCCCGGACCGCTCCGGACACCCCCACGATGAACAATCGGGGCCGCTTTCCTGGCGGCCCTACATGGCTCCGGCGCCGGGCATGTCGCCCACACCCCGGATGAGTACCTCGCGGGGCTTGGCGCCATCCGCCGCGCCCACCACACCGTCGCGCTCCATGCGCTCAATCATGCGAGCCGCGCGGTTGTAGCCGATGCGCATCTTGCGCTGGAGCATGGAGATGGAGACGGCCCGCATCTCGCTGACCGTCGCGAGCGCCTGGTCGTACAGCTCGTCGGACAGTTCGTCTTCTTCGCCACCAGACTCCACGTCCTCGTCGCGCGGCTTGAGGATGGACTCGTCGAAGACGGGCTTGCCCTGGGCCTTGAGGTGGTCCACCGCCTTCTTGATTTCGTTCTCCGACACGTAGGCGCCGTGCACGCGCTGCAGGTGCGCGCTCGTGGGCGGCATGATGAGCATGTCGCCCATGCCCAGCAGGGCCTCCGCGCCCACCGTGCCCAGAATCGTCATCGAGTCCGGCTTGGAGCGCAGCATGAAGCTGATGCGCGTGGGGAAGTTCGCCTTGATGACGCCGGTGACGACGTCCGTGGACGGACGCTGCGTGGCGACCATCAGGTGGATGCCGGACGCACGCGCCATCTGCGCCAGGCGCGCCACGTAGGTCTCCACCTCGCGGCTGGCCACCATCATCAAATCCGCCAGCTCGTCGATGATGACCACGATGTACGGCAGCTTCTTGAGCTCCTTCTTCTCCGGCTTGTCGCTGGCCGAGACGAAGGGCACGTCCGACTCGTCGTCGGCCTCGGCTTCCACCTCGGGCACTTCGTCCGGCGCGTCGGACCCCTGCGCCTCGTGCAGTTCGTCGTCGTCCCGAGGCACGGCCACGCCCAGTCCGTCCCCGCCCGAGGAGGGCTTGTCGCCGCCCTCCACGTCGAGCACGAGCATCTTCTTGGGCTTCGACTTCTTCTTCGGGGCGGCCTCGGGAGTGCCCGACGCGCCCTTCACCTCGGTGGCGGAGCTCTCCACCAGCTTGTTGTAGCCGGCGATGTTGCGCACGCCCGCCTCGGAGAGCAGCTGGTAGCGGCGCTCCATCTCCTCCACCGCCCAGCGCAGCGCGAGCGCCGCCTTCTTCGGGTCCGTCACGACAGGTAGCAGCAGATGCGGGATGCCCTCGTAGATGGAGAGCTCCAGCATCTTCGGGTCCACCATGATGAAGCGGACCTCCTCCGGTGTGGACTTGAGGAGGATGCTCATGATCATGGAGTTGACGGCCACCGACTTGCCGGAGCCGGTGGTGCCGGCGATGAGCAGGTGGGGCGCCTTGGCCAGGTCGAAGACATACGGCATGCCCTCGATGTCCTTGCCCACGCACATGGTCAGCTTGCTGGCGCTCTTGATGAAGGCGTCCTGCTCGGCGATCTCCTTGAGGTAGACGGTCTCCCGGTCCTTGTTGGGAACCTCGATGCCCACCACGCCCTTGCCGGGGATGGGCGCGACGATGCGCACGCGCATCGCCTCCATGGCCATGGCCAGGTCGTCCGCGAGCGCGGCGATCTTGCTCACCTTGATGCCCGGTCCCGGCAGGAACTCGTACATGGTGACGACGGGGCCGGGACGAATCTCCACCACCTCGCCGACGATGCCGAAGTCGGCCAGCTTCGCGCGCAGCTTCTCCGCCGTGGAGAGGAAGGCGTCCTTGTCCAGCTCGGAGCGCTCCTGCTTGTCGCACTCCAGGACGTCCAGCGGCGGCAGCGTGAAGCTCTTGCGGTCACCCACGAACTCGAACTGGTCCTGGGCCTTCTTCCCGGTGGGCGCGGCCAGCGCCTTGGGAGCGACGATGAGCGGCATGCGCGCCGCCGCCGGGGTGGCGGGCGCGGGAGCCGGGGCAGGGGCCTGCGCGACGGGCTGAGGCGCCGGCGCGGCGATGACGGGGGCCGCGGGCGCGGGCTCGTGGCTCTCCGGCAGCGCGGCGACGGGCGGCGTGCCCGGACCGGTGACGATGTTCGGAGTCTTCCGGCGGCTCCTCGGGGGCTCGACACCCTCGGGGACAATCGGGGTGGAGTGGGGCGCGGGCGCGAGGAACGACGCGGCCCAGGCCGGGTCCGCTCCAGGCGCGGGACGCTTCTCGGCGCGCAGCGCGAGCCTGTTGTCGGCGGGCAGGGCCGGCGAGGACGTGGGCGGCAGCGAGTCCGTCTCGGCGGGGAGCGGCAGTGCCTTGCGCTTCTCCCCCTTCTCACGACCGTCCTTGAGGGCCAGCTTCGCGGCGAGGGCCTGCTCCTTCTCGTTCTGCCGGGCCAGGCGCACGGCCTCCTCGGCCATGGCCTCCGCCTCGGCGGCTTCGGCCTCTTCGGCGGCGCGCTCGGCCTCGGCCAGCTCTTCCTCATCCGCTTCGATTTGCGCGAGGAACGCGGCCTCCTCCAGCTTCTCCTCCGCGGCGCGCTCCTGACGGACCTTGTAGGACGCCTTCTGGGCCTCCCAGAAGACGTTCGCGGACTCGGCGACGCGCCGGCCCAGCACGCTCAGTCCGGCCCACACCAGCGAGCACAGCTTGAAGAACGTGTACTGCGTCCCGACGATGAGGGCGGCGGCGCTGATGGCCGTCACCAGGATGACGGTGCCGACCGTGGAGAACAGTCCCTCCATCACCCCACCCAGGCCGGCGCCCAGCGCGCCACCCGGCGGGTGCGCCCAGCCCTTGTCCCCAGCGAACATGAGCTGCGCCAGGACGGAGATGCTCACGGTCAGCAGCACGAGGCTGATGATTTGAGGACCCCGCTTGCGCTCGCGGCTGCCCACGAAGAGCACCATGGCCGTGTAGAGCCCACCTACGGGGGCCAGGTAGGCGCACACGCCCAGCATCCCTCGCAGCGTCTCCGCGATGAGGTGGCCCATGGGGCCCACCGCGTTGCGGAAGCCCGGTCCGACCCTGTCATGGGCGTCGAACGTGGCGACCGCCAACAGGGACAAGAGCGACGCCGCGAGCAGGAACACGCCGGTGATGGCACGCCCCGCGCTGCCGTCGCCTCCCTCGGCGCCCGCCTTCCGTCGCTTGTCCGCGAGCGCCTTGCGACGCGTCGCGATCTCCTGACGGGAGAGTACCGCCTTTTCCGCCCGACCCTTCTTCGCCGTCATGACCTTCTTCCCTCTGCGCGTCTCAGCCGCGTAGCGGGCTGTAGCAATGCCCGTCGCGAGTGTAGGGAGGGAGGGGGTCTGGTCAATTTTCCGGCAGTCGCTCCAGCCCGGGCGGAAGGTGCCGGACACGGGGCCTACATTTCGGCTGCACCCTCCACCAGAGGGGGTATGGTGCCGCCACGATTTCTTGGAGGAGCATCGCCATGGCAGACACCGACAAGCCGTCCTCGAGCGAGGAAGAGTACTTCGCCCGGGAGGACATCGAAAAGAAGCGCAAGCTGGCGCTCCAGCAGGCCGCGGAGACGGCGGAGAAGCAGCGCGAGGACCTCAAGAAGCTCCACTGGATGAAGTGCCCCAAGTGCGGCATGGACCTCCAGACGCTCAAGCAGGGCAACATCGAGCTGGAGACGTGCTTCAACTGCGGCGGCGTCTTCCTGGACTCCGGTGAGCTGGAGCAGTTGATGGCGCACCACGGCCACGAGGGCAGTGGCAAGGTGATGGGCGCCATCCTGAATCTCTTCAAGCGCAAGTAGTCACTCGCGGTCGGAGGCTTCCACGCATGGCCCTCACGCTCGAGCAGGTGCGACATGTGGCCACGCTGGCGCGGCTGGCGCTGACTCCCGAGGAGGAGCAGCGCCTGTCCACGCAGCTGTCGGCGGTGCTGGACGCGGTGACGCAGTTGCAGTCGTTGGATGTGGAGAACGTGGAGCCCACGTCGCATGCCACGCTGACGGCCTCGCTCCTGCGGGAGGACGTGACGCGGCCTTCGCTGCCTCCCGAGAAGTCGCTGGCCAACGCCCCGGCGAAGTCGGGCACGTCCTTCGCGGTGCCCAAAATCATCGAGTAGTCCGGAGGGGAGCCCCACGTCATGCAGCTCACGGACCTGACGATGCTGGAGCTCGCGGAGAAGCTGGCCGCGGGTCAGGTGTCCTCCGTGGAAGCCACTCGCGCGTGTCTGGAGCGCATCCAGCGGGTGGACCCGAAGATTCGCGCCTTCCTGCGCGTGGACGAGGCCGGTGCCCTGGCCGCCGCCGAGGCCAGTGATGCGCGCCGCAAGGCGGGCACTCCGGCAAGCCCCCTGGACGGCGTGCCCGTGGGACTCAAGGACCTCTTCCTCACCGAGGGGCTGGAGACCACCGCCGGCTCGCGCGTGCTGGAGGGCTTCGTGCCGCCGCTGGACGCGACGGTGGTGCGCCTGTTGCGAGAGGCGGGCCTGCCGCTGTTGGGCAAGCTCAACCTGGATGAGTTCGCGATGGGCTCCTCCAACGAGTCCAGCGCCTACTTCCCCACGCACAATCCCTGGGACGTGACGCGCACGCCGGGAGGCTCCTCGGGAGGCTCGGCGGCGGCGGTGGCCGCGCGCGAGGTGTTCGGCGCGCTGGGTACGGACACGGGTGGCTCCATCCGCCAGCCCGCGGCCTTCACCAACACGGTGGGCCTCAAGCCCACGTATGGGCGTGTGTCGCGCTACGGCGTCATCGCCTATGCCTCGTCGCTGGACCAGCCCGGGCCGATGACGCGCACGGTGTCGGACGCGGCGGCGCTGCTTCAAATCCTGGCGCGGCATGACCCACGGGACTCCACGTCCGCGCCGGTGAAGACGCCGGACTATTCGGCGGAGCTGGAGAAGGGCGTGCGCGGGCTGAAGCTGGGCGTGCCGCGCGAGTACTTCGCCCAGGGCATGGAGGAGGAAGTGGAGGCCTCCGTGCGCGCGGCCCTGCGCGAGTATGAGCGCCTGGGCGCGACGCTGGTGGACGTGTCGCTGCCGCATACGAAGTACGCGCTGGCGACGTACTACCTCATCGCTCCCGCCGAGGCGTCCAGCAACCTGGCCCGCTACGACGGCGTTCGCTACGGCCTCAGGGCCAAGGACGCTCGCGGCCTCAAGGAGCTGTACTCGCTGACGCGCGAGCGGGGCTTCGGGCCGGAGGTGAAGCGCCGCATCATGCTGGGCACCTACGCGCTGTCCGCCGGCTACTACGACGCCTACTACCTGCGCGCGCAGAAGGTCCGCACCCTCATCCGCGAGGACTTCACGCGCGTCTTCCAGGAGGTGGATGCGCTGGTGGCCCCCATCTCCCCGGTGGCGCCGTTCAAGCTGGGCGAGAAGGTGGATGACCCGCTGTCCATGTACCTGATGGATGTCTACACGCTGCCCTGCAACCTGGCGGGCGTGCCGGGCCTGTCGGTGCCCTGCGGCTTCACGAAGGCGGGGCTGCCGGTGGGACTCCAGATTCTGGGACGGGCCTTCGACGAGGCCCTCCTGCTGCGCATCGCTCGGGCCTTCGAGCGCGAGCACGACTTCTTCCGCCGCCTCGCGCCCGTCTAGGGCACGAGGTCCGCATCGGTGACACCGCCATGCCCGTGAGCGATTTCCAGCCCGTCATCGGCCTCGAGGTCCACGCGCAGCTCCTCACGCAGTCGAAGATTTTCTGCGGCTGCTCCACCGCGTTCGGCGCGGAGCCCAACCGCAACACCTGTCCGGTGTGCCTGGGTATGCCCGGCGTGCTGCCCGTGCTCAACGAGCGCGTCGTCGACTTCGCCATCCGCACGGGCCTGGCGCTCGAGTGCCGCGTCAACGCGAAGAGCGTGTGGAGCCGGAAGAACTACTTCTATCCGGACCTGCCCAAGGGCTACCAGATTACGCAGTACGACCTGCCCATCTGCGAGTACGGCAAGCTGCTCATCGACACGCCGCAGGGCGAGAAGCTCATCCGCGTGCGCCGCATCCACATGGAGGAGGACGCGGGCAAGAGCGTGCATGACGCGGGCGGGGGGCAGAGCCTGGTGGACCTCAACCGCGCGGGCGTGCCGCTCTTGGAAATCGTCAGCGAGCCGGACCTGCGCGACGCGGACGAGGCGGTGGAGTACCTCAAGGCGCTGCGCGACGTGCTCGTGTACCTGGGCGTCAACGACGGCAACCTGGACGAGGGCAGCTTCCGATGCGACGCCAACGTGTCGGTGATGCCCAAGGGCTCCGACACCTATGGCCAGCGCTGCGAGCTGAAGAACCTCAACTCGTTCCGCTTCGTGAAGCAGGCCATCGAGTACGAGATTTCGCGGCAGGTGGATGTCATCGAGTCCGGCGGGAAGGTGGACCAGGAGACGCGCCTGTGGGACGTCAACAAGGGCGTCTCTCGCTCCATGCGCAGCAAGGAGGACGCGCACGACTACCGGTACTTCCCGGAGCCGGATCTCCCGCCGCTGCACGTGACGACGGAGGTCATCGAGGCGGTGGGCCACGAACTACCGGAGCTGCCTCGCGCGAAGCTCCAGCGCTTCGTGAGTCAGTACGGCCTGCCCGCGTATGACGCGCGCATCCTCACCGCGGAGCGCCCGCTCGCGGACTTCTTCGAGGCGTGCGCCGAGCGCTACCCCGACGCGAAGAAGCTCTCCAACTGGTTCCTCGGGGAGCTGCTGCGGCTCTTGAAGGAAGAGGGCTCGACGGTGACCTCGGTGCGCTTCACGCCCGTGCAGTTGGCGGAGCTGCTGGGCGCGGTGGACCAGGGCACGGTGTCCGCGAATGCGGGCAAGGACGTGCTGGCGGAGATGTTCCGCACGGGCCGCTCGGCCTCGGACATCATCGCGGAGAAGGGCCTCGCTCAGGTGAGCGACACGGGTGCCATCGAGGCCGTGGTGGACGACATCCTCGCGAAGAACGCGGGCGAGATTGAGAAGTACCGCGCGGGCAAGAAGCAGGTGTTCGGCTTCTTCGTGGGACAGGTGATGCGAGCCATGAAGGGCAAGGGCAACCCCGCGCTCGTCAACGAGCTGCTCAAGAAGAAGCTCGGCGACTGATTACGCGGGACACGCGGGCACGGTGACGTGGAGCACGTCCTCGTCCCGTGGGTGCTCCGAGCGCGCGAGCACCCTTGGCTGTGCCTCGTCCGTGCGCTCGAGGATGAGCGAGGGCGCCTCGAAGTGGTTGTCGAACAGGTCTCCCACGAGCTGGGCCGTCACGGTGTAGCGGACCCGGCGGAAGCTGGAGAGCTGGGAGGCAAGGCCCTCGTCGAACCACTGCTCGCCCCCCGCGCGTGGGTTGTCTCCCGTCGAGTCGAAGGGCCACGGTGAGTCCCACGGCCACGGGTTGGCGGACGGGTGGGCGAGGATGTCCGCACCCACTGCGTCCAGGTACTGCGCGCAGGGGACGAACCAGGGCTCCTTCGTGGTGTGGGGCTTTCGGAAGGCGTCGTAGCCCAACAGCGTTCCCAGTCGGCCGAAGGGTGTGGCGAGCACGGTCAGGTCCTCGGGCCGTCCGGGGCTCAGGTGCAGCACGTCCTCGCGCCCGGGCACCAGGTTCACCTTGCGCGTCACCGCCACGCAGTGGCCCTCGGGGTTGAAGGTATGGCTGGTGTTGTACGTGCGCGCGCCTCGGGGCTCGAAGTCCGGGGTGCCGAATCCTCGCCTGTTGTCCGGGAGCAACGCGCTGCCCGCCACCACCCACAGGCCGAAGTCCCGGGCGATGCCGGAGAACGTCTCGTGCACCACGCGATGCACGCGGGCGGCGAGCGCGGCGTAGAGGCACTCTTCTCGCGTCGGAGGCTGGAGTGTTCTCCAGGCGCGCCACATTGGCCCCCACTCGGCCAGCGCCACTCGCCGCATGGCGCTTCGAGTCGTCGTGTGGCGCCGCACGCGGGGCAGGTGGCCCATCATCCCCAGCGGCGCGCCCACCAGCTCTGGCCACACCGCGAGGGCGGGATGAAGAGGACGGCCAGAGGTGTGGCGCGCCCGCAGGCCATCGATTCGTGCCGCGAGCGCACGGTGCTTCGCGGTGAAGGTCGCGGGGGACGCGTAGTCCTCGAGCGCGATACGGGGCTGGAGGGCGAACAGCTCGACGTGCGTGGGGGAGAGGGCGTCGTCCACGAATGGGCCAGGGCAACCGGTGGGGCGCGAGCTCGCGCCGTCCACCGGGCGGAAGCGTGTGCCTACTTCAAGAGTCCGTTCTCCCGCAGACGCTGTTGCAGGAAGGCGCCCGCGGTGATGGGCGCGTGGCGGGCCGGGTTGTCCGGCGTCTCGGTGCTGGGCAGCGGCTTGAGCACGCAGTCCGAGAACGGATGCACGAAGAAGGGCAGCGAGTAGCGGACGGTGTCCTCGTCCGTGCTCTTCGGATTCACCACCCGGTGCGTGGTGGCGGGGATGACCTCGTTCGTCACGCGGCTGAGCATGTCGCCGGAGTCCACGACAATCTGCCCGCGCAGCGTGTCCACGGGCAGCCACTCGCCGTCGCGCGTGAGCAGCTCCAGGCCGGACGCGGTGCCTTCGCACAGCAGGGTGATGAGGTTGATGTCCTCGTGCTCGGCGGCGCGGACTCCACCCGGGATGAAGCGCTCGCGCAGCGGCGGATAGTGGATGAGCCGCAGCACCGAGTTGCCGTCGGTGGCCATGTCACTGAACGTCGTGCGCGCCACGCCGAAGAACTCCGCCAGGGCCTGGAGCATGACGCCGGCGGCGCCATCCAGCTCGCGGAAGAGCGACAGGGTGTTCTCGCGGAAGGAGGGCACTTCCCCGGGCCACACGTTGGCGCCGTAGTCCTTCAGGTACGGGTGGCCGGCTGGAAGCTCGCGGCCCACGTGCCAGAACTCCTTCAGGTCCCCCACCTTGCGGTCCTTCGCGTGCTCCTTGCCGAAGCCGGTGTAGCCGCGCTGGCCCGCCAGCTCCGGCACCGCGTAGCGCGTCTTCACGTCCTCCGGGAGCTGGAACAGTCGCTCCACGTCCGAGTAGGTGCGGCGGATGAGCGCGTCGTCGATGCCATGGCCGACGATGGAGACGAAGCCGAACTCCCTCAACCCCTCACCGAAGACTTGTACGAAACGAGCGCGCTCGGTGGGTGTGCCGCTTCGGTAGTGGGACAGGTCGAGGAGGGGGATGCGGCGTGAGGTTCCGGACATGGGCTGCGCACTCTAATCGAGCGTGATGGATTGTCGGCATCGACAGCGTCGGCCGGTGGACCGTCTTCATGTACCGCGGCGCTGGCTTGCGTCACACCAGCCGACATCCTCGCGGGCCGCCAGTGGTCAGCTCGGGACGGGAATGTCCAGATTAGCAGGGCAGGCCCGGGGGAGTGGCATGGCCGAGGTGAGCAGCGGTGATGCGTGCGAGGCGTGCGGCCAGCGACATGGGTCGGCGACGTCTTGCTCGACGCTGGTTCGCGCGGAAGGAGAGGGGCCGGCGCCCAGGCCGAGGTGCCCCGTGGCGAGCGAGGAAGCAGACCCCTTGGTGGGCGCTCGTCTGGGCAGCTTCCGACTGGTGCGCCGATTGGGGCGCGGCGGCATGGGGACGGTGTACCTGGGCGAGCACGTGTCCATCGGTAGTCGGGTGGCGGTGAAGGTCCTGCACGAGCACCTGGCCATGTACCCGGAGCTGGTGCAGCGCTTTCACGCGGAGGCTCGGGCCGTCAATGTCATCGGCCACGAGAACATCGTCAGTATCTTCGACCTGAACGCGGGGCCGCCCCGGCCGTACCTCATCATGGAGTACCTGGACGGCGCGCCGCTGTCGGCCTGGGTGGGCACGCCGCTGCCCGCACCGGCGGTGGTGTCGGTGCTCTCGCAGGTGTGCGACGCGCTCCAGGCCGCGCACTTGAGTGGAATCGTCCACCGCGACCTCAAGCCGGACAACATCTTCCTGGTGCGGCGCGGGCGGGGCACGCCCTTCGTGAAGGTGCTCGACTTCGGCATCGCGAAGCTGGCGGATGCGAACATGCCGCAGACCCACGCCGGCATCATCGTGGGCACGCCCGAGTACATGGCCCCGGAGCAGTCACTCAGTCGTCGCGTGGACGGGCGCGCGGACCTGTATGCGTTGGGCGTCATCGCCTATCAGCTGGTCACCGGGCGCCTGCCCTTCGAGGACGAGGGGCTGACGGCGCAGCTCGTGGCCCATCAGATGCGAGCGCCGCCGCCGCCTCGCTCGGTGCATGCGGCGGTCCCCGTGGCGTTGGAGCGGGTCATCCTGCGCACCCTGGCCAAGGCGCCCGAGGAGCGGTACACGACGGCCGCCATCCTGCGCGCGGCCCTGGAGGGAGCACTGGCGGAAGAGGCGCGTGCGCGCACGAAGCCGGCGCGTCCTCCCGGGACTCCGCCAGCGCCCGTCAGGACGGTTCCTCCCGCTATCTCACCGGAAATCGTCGTGATGGAGGACGCCATGGCGCCCTGGTCGCCGGCGCCTCGGCCCGTGTCTCCAGGGTGGGCCTCGTCGCCTCCGCGGAGTGCGCCGGTAGCGCCTCCACGTCTGGCTCCTCCGGTGCCTGTCGCGAGTCGTGAGGGGGCCGCGCGCGCGGGCATGCCCGTCGGCGCGGGGACACCGCCTTCGCCAGTGGCCGTCGCGAGTCGTGAGGGGGCCGCGCGCGCGGGCATGCCGTTCGGCGCGGGGACACCGCCTTCGCCAGCGGCCATCGCGAGTCGTGAGGTTGGTCCCCGCACGGGCATGCCCGTCGGCACGGGGACACCGCCTGCGCCAGTGGCCATCGCGAGCCGAGAGGGCGCTCCGCGCGTGGTCATTCCCGTCGGCCTGGGGACGCCGCCTGCGCCAGTGGCCATCGCGAGCCGAGAGGGAGCTCCGCGCGTGGGCGACCCTGTCGGCATGGGGGCACCGTCCGCGCAGGCTCTCGTGCCGATGTCCGTCGCGAGTCGTGGCGGTGTTCCGAGCGTGGGCGCAGCCCTCGGGAGTGGGACTCCTTCATCGAGGGCACGCACGGTGGAGCTGCCGGTGCGCGTGGTGTTGCGGCCCGGGGAGACGCCGGTGTGGCTGACGGGCTCGGACCTGTCGCGCGGAGGGCTGTTCCTGCGCAGCGAGGGGGTGCTGCCACCCATCTTCGCGCGGCTGCCCATGGTGCTGGAGCTGGACTCCGGGCCGCAGTCCGTCGTCTGCGAGGTGGTGCGCCACGTTCCGGAGGAACAGGCTCGCGTCTGGGGCATGGCCACGGGCTTCGGCGTCCAGTTCGTCGAAGCCACGCTGGCGCTCAAGGCCTCCGTGGACGCGCTCCTGCGAGCAGGTCCCAACCGCCGTCCACCTCCTCCACTCGTGCCCATGGCGGACGACGCGGAAGCCGCGCACGTGCTGGAGTCGTACCGGACGCGGCTCGCGGGGGACCACTACGCGGTGCTGGCCGTGCCCCCTGACCTGGAAATGGGCGCCCTGCGCACCCGCACACGCGAGGCCCGTGGCTCCCTGGAGTCGCTGCGCCAGCGGCCTTTGTCACCCTCGCAGTGCCTGCTGCTCGACTCGGTGCTGGGCCGGCTGCATGAGGCCGGAGACGTCCTGGGCACGGTGACTCAGAGGGCGCTGTATGACGCCTGGCGGGGCAATCACCGAGGTGTCGCCCGATGTCTGGAGGCGGGGCTCACGTCGGAGCAGCTCGATTCCCTCCGGCGGGAGTTCCTCGCGCGCAGGCCCCAGTCCGCGGGGATGGCGCGTGTGCACTATCTCTCCGGCTCCGCGCTGGAGCGTGAAGGGCAACTGTCGCGTGCCCTGGAGACCTACGAGCGGGGGCTGGCGCTGGACCCGCTCGAGTCGAGCCTCCACCACCGTTACCGCACCGTCCGCCGGGCGCTGGATGCTCGCGGCGCCTCGGAGCGCACCAACGACAGGACCCGACCTTCCTGACGGAAGACCGGGCCCGGTGAAGCGCGAGGAGCGGGCGACTACCCGCCAGCGGCGGCGGCGCAGGTGGCGCTGATGCCCTCGGTGCGGTCGAAACAGTCGCTGAACTGGTCAATCCACTCCACTTCGCTGCCCACCCTGCAGTCCGGCAGATCCTGGATGCAGTCGGCCAGGTCGCTCAGCCGGTCCTTGTCGCTGTCCGAGCAGGCATCCAGCGCGTCCTCGCAGACGCCCTTGTCGAAGGTGTCCTCCTCCTCACCCCCCGTATCCGTGCCGCAGGCCGACACCTTCTCCTCCAGGGCCTTGTTCGCGTCCTCCAGGTCATCGCAGGCGTTTCCGCCGCAGCCGGCGCCGAACAAAAGGGTGACGGCGGCCATCAGGCCGAACATGAATTTCTTCATTGTGGAATTCCCCCCCGGGGGACAGTCAGATTGGTTGGACGGTGATCGGCCGGGCTTGCTCTGGCCGGACCATCAGGTAGGGTCGCCCTTTCCCAGGGGCAATCTGGACTGCCGGACGAGATGATCCAGCAACCGTCTTGACTCCCCAGGGCATCTCCCGTAAATCCGGCCGTCCTTTGCGCCACAGGGCGGTCCGTCCGTCCGAAATGCGCGGCCGATTCCACGGGTTGACCCAACCCGAAGCTGACAGGGGTTAGACGATGTACGCAGTGATTCGCACGGGCGGAAAGCAGTACCGCGTCGCCGAGGGCGATGTCCTCCGGATCGAGAAGATTACCGGCGACATCGGGGCCGAGGTGTCCTTTACCGATGTCCTGCTGCTGGGCGGCACGGATAGCCCCAAGGTGGGCCGTCCCACGGTCTCCGGCGCTCGCGTCGTGGGCAAGGTGCTCGCGCAGGACAAGCACCGCCGCGTCCTCCACTTCCGCAAGGAGAAGGAGGGCTGGACCCGTCGCCGTGGCCATCGCCAGCCGTATACCGAGGTGAAGGTCACCTCCATCTCCGGCTAGTCCGGACGGTTTCACCTCAACTTCAGGAGCAAGGTGTCATGGCCCATAAAAAGGGACAGGGTTCTTCGCGAAACGGTCGCGATTCCAACCCGCAGTACCGCGGCGTGAAGGTGTACGGCGGCCAGGAAGTCTCGGCTGGCAGCATCCTGGTTCGCCAGGTCGGCACGGTCATCCACGCGGGGTCGAACGTGAAGCTCGGCCGCGACTTCACCCTCTATTCGGTGGTGGACGGCATCGTGAAGTACGAGCGCCTGGGCCGCGACCGCAAGAAGGTCTCGGTCTATCCGGCCGCCGAGCAGGCCAGCGCCTGACGGTAACCCGGCCTCACAGGGCCGGTCGCCGCGAGGCATCCACGAGCGGGTCGCTTCTCCAGTCCACGCGCCCTTTCAGGCGCCCAGGACGCGAGGCGGCCCGCTCTGCGTTTTTCAGGAGACGCTTTCATGAAGTTCGTCGATGAGGTCCGCATCTTCGTGAAGGCGGGCGATGGCGGTAACGGCTCCGTGTCCTTCCGGCGTGAGAAGTTCATCGAGCGCGGTGGACCCAATGGTGGAGACGGTGGCAACGGTGGCTCCGTCATCTTCGTGGGAGACCCGCAGCTCACCACGCTGCTGGACTACCGCTATCAGCAGCACCACCGCGCCAAGAATGGCGAGCACGGCATGGGCAGCGACTGCAACGGTCGCGCGGCCGACGACATGATCCTCCGCGTGCCGGTGGGCACGCTGGTGAAGGACCACCACACCGAAGAGCTGCTGGTGGACCTGAGCGAGCCGGGCCAGCGCTGGGTGGCGGCCAAGGGCGGGCGGGGCGGGTTGGGCAACATGAACTTCGCGACCTCGACGCGGCAGACGCCGCGCTTCGCCCAGGACGGGACGAAGGGCGAGGAAGTCACGCTGCGGCTGGAGCTGAAGCTGCTGGCGGACGTGGGCCTGCTGGGCTTCCCCAACGCGGGCAAGAGCACGTTCATCTCGCGGGTGAGCCGCGCCCGGCCGAAGATCGCCGACTACCCGTTCACCACGCTGGTCCCCAACCTGGGCATGGTCCAGTACAAGAACGACCTGTCGTTCGTGATGGCGGACATCCCCGGCATCATCGAGGGCGCCAGCGAGGGCGTGGGCCTGGGGCACCAGTTCCTGCGCCACGTCGAGCGGTGCAAGGTGTTGATCCACCTCATCGACATGGGCGCGGAGGGTGAGGGCCGCGAGCCGCTGCACGACTTCGACGTGCTCAACCGTGAGCTGGCGAAGTACAGCGCGGAGCTGGCGAGCCGGCCGCAGGTGGTCGCCGCCAACAAGCTGGACCTGCCGGATGCGCAGGCGCGTCTGGAGGCGTTCCGCGAGGCGCTGCGCGAGCGCGGCATCCGCGTGTACCCGGTGTCCTGCGCCACGGGCGAGGGCATGCCGGCGCTGATGGACTCGGTGGCGGAGGTGCTGTTCACCGGTCGCACCGAAAAGCTGCATGTCGAGGCTCCGCCCCGAGCGAAGGGCGCGAGCAGCAAGTCCGTGGCCAAGGCCGCGATTGCCAAGGTGCGCGAGACCCTCTCCAAGGGTACCGCCGCCGTGGTGAAGGCGACCGCCGCGAAGCTGGGGCGGGCGAAGAGCGCTGCTGTGAAGAGTGCTCCCACGAAGCAAGGCAGTGCGAAGGGAGCTCATGTGAAGACGACTCTGGTGAAGCAGGCCGCGGTGGCGAAGGCGGCGACGAAGGCTTCGGCGAAGAAGAGCGCTGGGGCGAAGAAGGCGGCGGCGACGAAGGCCCCCGCGAAGAAGGCCGCTGCCGCGAAGAAGGCTCCGGCGAAGAAGGCCGCTGTCGCGAAGAAGTCCGCGGCGAAGAAGGCTCCGGCGAAGAAGGCCGCTGCCGCGAAGAAGTCGACGACGAAGGCCGTGGCGAAGAAGGGCACCTCGGCGAAGAGGGCCTCTGCCGCGAAGAAGCCCGCGTCGCGCAAGTCAGGCGGAAGGGGCTGAGACGATGGCTGGCGGCGGTCCTCGGTACGAGCGCTTCGAGAAGGACAAGTTGGAGCCGGAGCAGTTCCTGCTCGATGTGCGCAAGGAGAAGATCGACCGCGTCGTCAGCCAGCGTACGCGCAACTTCACGGTCGTCCTGGACCGGCTGGAGGACAGCTTCAACATGGCCGCGGTGCTACGCACCTGCGAGTCCATGGGGGTCCAGGAAGTCCACGTCGTCATCAACCCGGAGGCACCCTTCCTGCCGAACTCGAGGGTGGCTCAGGGCTGCGACAAGTGGCTGGACGTGAAGCTCTACAAGTCCTTCGGCGAGTGTCGCGAACACCTGAAGTCGCGGGGCTTCCAGTTGTACGCCGCCGCCATCCGTGACGGTGCCACCAGCCTGTATTCGCTGCGCTTCGACGGGAAGGTGGCCATCGTCCTCGGCAACGAGCGCTACGGGGTGAGCGACGACGTGCTCAACGCCGTGGACGGGACGTTCTGGATTCCGATGCGGGGCTTCAGCCAGAGCCTCAACATCTCCGCCGCTGCCTCGGCGTGTGTCAGCCGGGCGATTGCCTGGCGGGATGAGCACCTGGCGGGGGGCTCTGGAGACCTGTCGCCGGACGAGGCGCAGGAACTCCGTGAGCGCTTCTACGTGCTGGCCATCAAACAGAGGAAGCGGATCTTCAAGAAGCAGCCATGAATGCCGGCCCCCCGGGGCGCGTCGGTATGGGGTAGATGGACGCCGTGGGCCTACCCGGCCCCCTGGAGACGCACGCCATGTTCCTGGAAACCCTGCTCGCCACGCTCCTGTCCGCGCAAGCGGTGCCCCAGACCTCCTCCTCGCAGGCCGTCCCCACGCAGCCCGTCCTGGTGGCCCAGGGCGCGCCGGCGGGCGCTGGAAAGCCCACGGTGCCGCCTCCCACGGGCGGCGCGGCCAAGGCTCCCGCAGCCCAGCAGGGCGTGAATCCGGTGACGCCCGCCGCGAAGCCGCCCGCCACCGAATCAGGCAAGCCGGCCACGACGCCCCCTCAGAGCGCGCCGGACACGAAGCCCGCCGTGAAGGCCGCTGCGCCGATGACGCCCGAGGTGAAGTCCCTGGTGGACCGGATGCAGGCCTTCTACGAGAAGACCGGCGACTTCAAGGCGGGCTTCCGGCAGGACTACAAGTACAAGACCTTCAAGCGCACGCAGACGTCCGAGGGCGTCGTGTCCTACAAGAAGCCCGGGCTGATGCGGTGGGAGTACCAGAAGCCCTCCGTGCGCACCTTCGTGCTCGCCGGCAACAAGATCTACGCGTACGACCCGACGGCCCAGTCGCTCACGGTGGCCAACGTGGACACGAGCCAGCTCTCCGCCTCGGTGACGTTCCTTTTCGGACAGGGGAAGCTCGCGGACGAGTTCGCCATCAGCAAGGGGGCCTGCAAGGACTGCAAGGGCACGCTGCTGGTGTTGGATCCGCTGAAGGTGGAGCCCCGCTTCAAGCAGGTCCGGCTGGAGGTGGACCCCGCGTCGGCGCAGGTGCTGAAGAGCACCGTGGTGGATCCGGACGGCAGCGAGAACACCATCTCCTTCCTGGACCTGAAGACGAACGTGGGCATCTCCGCGGACAGCTTCAAGATGGACGTGCCGGACGACACTCGCGTGGATGACTTCACCAAGCAGAAGAAGCAGTAACCTGCGCGCCGTGCGCGGCGCGTTCCTGCTCTGGGTGGGTTTGAGTGTGGTGGGGGCTGGGTGTCACCGGGAGGTGGCGTCCGGCCCTTCACGTTCCGAGGGACTGACGGGGCGGACGCTGCCGCTGCTGGCGTCGCCAGCGCTGCGCCTCACCGTCGCGGGGAGGCTCGGGACTCGTGTCGTCCCGGTGGTGCTGGACGTGGCGAGGCCCTTGTCGATGGTCTCCCAGGAGTGCTTCGACGGAGGTCCTCCCGCGCCCGATGGCACCGTGCGCGCACCTGAAATCGCGGGAGGCTTCAGGGCCTGGCCGGTGGTGCCGCTGCCCGTGCTCACCGTGGGAGGGGCTTCGGTGCCGCTGCGCACCGCGGGGCTGTCGGGTGAGAAGCCCTGCTCGTTGACGCTGGGTTCGGACGTGCTGGAGCCCTATGCGCTCACGGTGGATCCGTTGCGGCGAGAGGTGACCTTCACCGCGTCGCGTCCGCGTGAGGCGCAACCGGCGGCGGAGGTGGCTTCGGATGCCGCGCGGGAAGTGCACCGCGTGGAGCTCAGTCGCGAGCCGGTGGGCGACTGGCCCCTCCTGGCGGTGCGGGTGTCTCAGGGGGAGGCGGAACTCACCGGACCCTTCGTGCTCACCACGCGCGAGCCCTTCTCGCGCATCGCGGTGGGGCCCGCCGAGGCGCAGGGGCTGCAGCCCTTGGAGACGGTCGCGCATCTGCCGCCGCGCACCTTCGCGGTGGATTCGGTGGACGTGGCGGAGGGCGTGGGCGCGCGGCCGCTCGTGGTGGAGGCAGCGGGACGATGGGACTCGCCGAGCAGCCTGGGACGGCTGGGGCCTGACGTGTGGGGGCGCTTCACCGCGACGCTGGATGCGAAGGGCGGGGTGCTGGTGCTGCGGCGTCCACGAGTCCGAGCAGTGGACGAGACTGAAGTGGGTTCGGTGTCATCACCACGGGCGGGGAGGGCGGAGGGACCCGATGCGTCCGCGACTTCACCACGGTCCACGACGACGGAAGGCGCAGGAGGGATGGGGGCGAGCGCATCCTCGACGCCGTCCGCGGGGACAGTCGGTGCCGCACCAGTGCCTTCAGGGGGCACTGCCTCGTCTCCGTCACGCTCCACGACATCCCCTGCTGCGACAACTGGCACTGCACCAAGGGCTTCGGGCACCGCTTCACCTTCGCCCGAGTCACCAGCACGGCCCACGGCGTCGGCGGCCCCCACGGCGCAGGCTCCTGGTGACACCTCGCCCTCAACATCGTCGGAGCCGGCACGTCCGGCGACTCCGAGCCCTGTCGCCAGGCGACAGCAGTGCACCGATGCGCACGGCGTCTTCAGCGAAGAGGCCTGCTACGGCCTGCACGTGCGCAAGGAACCCGAGGGCGGCATCTCCGTGGTGGGCGCGGTGTTCCGCGACCTGCCCGAAGGCGGACGCCTCCATTTGGAGCCAGTGGGCGCGGATGGCCAGCGGTTGGAGTCCGGGTGCGGAATCGGCCTGAACTTCCCGGCCACCAGTCGCGGTTTGACGACTCAGCACCGCCTGCCGTGGCCGTCGCTCGCACATGCCCTGCCCGTGTGCCACGCGGCGCTCGTTCAGGCGCGAGGCTTCAACCTGGCGCTCTTCGAGGAGGGCAGTCAGCCTGAGTGCCCCACGGCGTGCGCCTTCGTCACCGAGACGTCCTCGCGCCGCACGGTGTGCGAGTGCCAGCCCACGCCCCTGGGAGAAGGGGTCGCCGCGCCATCCCGCAAGGCACCGTCTCGCGAACCACCGCGCGAGGAGCGCGAGCTGGAGCCGGAAGATCCACGGTAGCTCCAGCGCTCCGCACCCAGCGGTTCAACACTCCGCTGGATACCTCCGACGAACTCCCGGGCCACTTCGCGATTCACGCGGCGGCGGCCCGGGAAGAACCACCTACTCCAGCCGGGTCACAGGCCGGGGAGCAGGCACCAGCTTCACCGGCGCCGGGTGCGCGTCGCGAGCGGTGTGCTGCCGCTGCTTCGGGTCCGGGCGCTCCACCACGCGAGCCACCAGGTCGTAGTCGTGCGCTTCCGTCACCTCCACGGTGACCAGCTCACCCGGGTACGCCAGGCCGTCGTTGATGTAGACGAGCCCGTCGATGTCCGGCGCCTGACCCTGGTGCCGACCCACGAGCAGGTGCTCCGTCTCCGGCGCGGGACCTTCCACCAGCACCTCCAGCCGCTTGCCGACGAGCTTCTTGTTCTGCTCGCGGTTGATGCGCTTCTGGATGGCCATCACCTCGCGCCACCGGCGCTCGATGGTCTTCTGCGGCACCTTGTCCGGCAGGTCGAACGCCGCCGTGCCTTCCTCGTCGGAGTACTGGAAGACGCCCAGGCGCTCGAAGCGCTGCGTCTTCACGAACTCCTTCAACATCTCGAAGTCCTCTTCCGTCTCGCCCGGAAGACCGACGATGAGCGAGGTGCGCATCACCAGCCCCGGCACGCGCTCGCGCAGCTTCGTCAAGAGGCCCTTGAGGAACTCCGAGTTGCGGCCACGCTTCATCGACAGGAGCAGCTTGTCGCTGACGTGCTGCACCGGCATGTCCAGGTAGCGGGCAATCTTCGGCTCCGACGCCATCACGTCGATGAGCTCGTCCGGGAACACGCGCGGATAGGCGTAGTGCAGCCGAATCCACTTCACGTCCACCTGCACCAGCGCCTTGAGCAGGTCATGCAGCTTCGGCCGGCCCGGCAGGTCATGCCCGTACGCCGTCAGGTCCTGCGCGACGAGGTTCAGCTCCTGCACGCCGCTGTCCGCCAGTCGCCGGGCCTCGATCATGATGTCGTCGATGGGCCGCGAGCGCTGTCCACCGCGCAGCGTGGGGATGATGCAGAACGCGCAGGCGTTGTCGCAGCCCTCGGACACCTTGAGGTACGCGGTGTACTTCGGCATCGAGTTGATGCGCGGCGTGTTCGCGTCGTGGATGTAGTCGGGGTCCGGAATCACCTGACGCGGAGAAGCCTCGGCCGCCAGCAGGTCGCCAATCTGGGCGTAGGCGCTGGTGCCCAGGAAGTGGTCCACCTCCGGCATCTCCTTCGCCAGCTCCTCGCCGTAGCGCTGGGACAGACACCCCGTCACCACCAGGGTGCTGCAGCTGCCCGACTTCTTCAGCTCGGCCATCTCCAGGATGGAGTCCACCGACTCCTGCTTGGCGGGACCGATGAAGGCACAGGTGTTGACGACGATGACCTGGGCCTCGGACGCTTCCTGCACCAGCGTGTATCCGCGGTGCTTCAACGTGCCGAGCATCACCTCGGAGTCCACCCGGTTCTTCGGGCAGCCGAGGGTCATCATGTACAGGTTCTTGGTTGGTTCCACCGCGTCTACCTATTTCCAAGCTCGGTTCGCGTGAAGTGGTCACCACTCCAGGCAAAGTTCATGGTCGCGCCGTTCGAGTAACGGATGGTCAACCCGTCCTCTTCATCCAGCTCCACCGAGGAGGCTCGCCCCAGGGCGCACGTAGCAGCCGGCCACTCGAGCACCCGAGCCGCCGTCTTCCCCGTCACGATGTAAAACCCCAGTCGAAGCTCCTTTTCGGCGTCACATTGACCCGCGACGGCATAGGGATTCTTCCCGGAGAGCACCGTAACGACCGGTCGCCCGTCCGGCAGGCTCAACGTGTCGGGCACATTCACGTTCACCGACGCGGCCTTCAGCGGATCCGTCACCACCAGCTCGCGCAGCGTCTCCGGCGTCAGCTCCTCGTCGCCCTGCGCCCAGGCCGGATAGCTGAGCAGGTCCCAGCCCAGCCAGCCCGTGGCCGCGGGCTCCAGCGCGGTGACGTGCTCCGGCGGCTTGAGCTTGAGCGCCTTGCGCGGCTCGTCCGGCAGCCTCAGCGCGTCGCCGACCATGGTGCCGCTCTGGCAGTTGGAGACAGGCACCGCCTTGGTGCCCGCGCCGTCCTGGTCCTCGTAGGTGATGCACAGGTCCATCACCATCGGGTCCCGAGCGGAGAAGCGCGGCAGCGCGCGCATCGGCACCGCGGCCACCAGCGACAGCGTGTTGCCCCGACGCTCCACCGCGCCATTCACCTTCTGCTGAGCGAACTCCGGCGTGCCGCTGTCCGCACCCGACGCGCGCTTGCCGTCGAAGCCGAAGCGCCACGTGTAGCCCGTCGTCAGCGGCCCGGTGTCCGGGAAGTAGATGGACAACGTGAGCACATCGCCCGCGAGGAGCTGATCATCCTTGGCGTCCACGCCCACGTAGAGCGTGTCCTTGCGGAAGCCCACCTTGGCGGTGAAGGACGCGCTGGCGCCTTCGGTGTCCAGGGACTTGAGCGCCAGCGGCGAGGTGAAGCCCTTGAGGCCTCCCTGGAAGCGCGGCGGCTTGGTCATGTTGGGCACCGGCCGTGACGGACGGGGCGCTTCTTCCTGGGCGGAGGCGATGGCCGGAACGCAGAGCATCCAGCAGAGGGACAGGGCAGCAGCGGCTCGCATGGGCTTCTTCAATCGCGGAAGTTGGTGAACTGCATGTCCAGCTTCAGTCGGTCCTGCTCCCCACGGAACAGGGCGATGGCGGCCTGGAGGTCATCCCGGTTCTTGCCGGTGACACGCAGCTGGTCGGCCTGGATGGAGCCCTGCACCTTCATCTTCGAATCCTTCAACAGCTTCACCAGCTCCTTGGACTTCTCCACCGGGATGCCCTGCTGGAGCTTGATGACCTGCTTCACGTTGTGCAGCCCCGTCTTCTCGATGTCGCCGTACTCGAGCGCGCGCAGGCTGATGTTCCGCTTGGCCAGCTTCACCAGGAGGACCTCCTTGGCGGCCTGGACGCGCTCCTCGCTGTTGGCCTTCACGGTGATGGCCGTGTGGTCCGGAGCGACGAGGACGTCCGCCTGGGTGCCCTGGAAGTCATAGCGGGTGCTGAGCTCCTTCTTGGTCTGATTGACCGCGTTGTCGAGCTCGGCGAGGTCGATTTTCGAGACGACATCGAACGAGGGCATGGGCAGCAGCGGCCCTTAACATACCTACACCCTGACGACCATGGGCACCACCAGGGGGCGCTTGGAGGTGTACAGCCGGAACGCACGGCGCACCACCCGGGTGAGTTCCTCTCTCACCAGGGCGTCGTCACCTCGGAGCTGGACGGACAGCTCCTCGAAGAGTGTCCGGGCCTCCTGGGCCACCCGGGGGAGGATCACCTGTTCGTCCAGTGACAGCCCCTGGCCGGAGAGTTGCGGGCCACCCAGCAGCTTCTGGGTGTCGCGCTGGAGCACGATGACGGCGGCCACCAGCCCCGTCTCGGACAGGCGCACCCGCTCATGGAGTGTGTCCGCCGTCACCATGCCCCCTCCGAAGCGGTCCTTGAAGATGCGCCCGGAAGTCACGCTGCCGGTGAAGCGGCCGCGCCCCTCCTCGAAGCCGACGATGTCTCCGTCCTGGGCCAGCAGGCACTGCGCGGGCTCCATCCCCGACTCCCGGGCGGTGGCCAGATGTCGGTGGAGGTGGCGGCCCTCGCCATGGACGGGGATGAAGTGGCGCGGCTTCACCAGCTCCAGCACGCGCTGCTGCTGGGGGCGGCTGGCGTGGCCGGACACGTGGACGCCGGGCTCCACCTGCGCGTAGGCGACGCGCGCGCCGCGCCATTGGAGCTGGTCGATGAGGGCGCCCACGCCGCGCTCGTTGCCGGGGATGGCTCGCGAGCTGAGGACGACCAGGTCACCCGGGCCCAGCTTGAACGGGCCATCACCAGCGGCGAGCTGGGACAGGCCCGCGCGCGGCTCGCCCTGCGCTCCGGTGGTGAGCACCAGCACGCGCTGCTGCGGCAGCTGCGGCACCGTGTCCAGGTGCACGAAGAGCGAGTCGGGCACGTCCAGGTAGCCCAGCTCGCGCGCCATCTCCACGTTGCGCACCATGCTGCGGCCCTGGAGCGCGACCTTGCGGCCCAGTCGCTCGGCGAGGGCCAGCAGGTGCCGCACGCGGTGCAGGTTGGAGGAGAAGAGGGCGACGACGATGCGGCCGGTGGCGTCCTTGAAGAGGCGCTCGAAGGTCTGCTCGACGACGCGCTCGCTGCCGGTCTCCTCCGTCAGCTCGGAGTTGGTGGAGTCCGACAGGAGGCACAGCACGCCTTCCTCGCCCGCCTCACCCCAGCGCTCCAGGTCCGTGCGCAGCCCGTCGATGGGGTCCGGGTCCAGCTTGAAGTCACCTGTGTGGATGAAGGTGCCTTCGGGCGTGCGGATGATGAAGCCCACCGCGTCCGGCACGGTGTGCGTCACGCGACTGGCCTCGACCTTGAACATGGTGCCGACGGCGAAGGGCTCGCGCGGCTCGATTTCGCGCAGGTCCGCTTCGATGCCCAGCTCGCTCAAGCGGTGGCGCGCCATGGCCAGCGTGAAGCGCGTGCCGTAGACGGGGACGTTCACCTCGCCGAGCAGGTAGGGAAGCGCACCCAGGTGGTCCTCGTGGCCGTGGGTGAGCACCACGCCCTTGAGCTGGGCGGCGTTCTGCTTCAGGTGGGTGAAGTCCGGGATGATGATGTCGACACCGGGCATCCCCTCCGAGGGGAACATCAGGCCGGCGTCGATGAGAAGCATCTCCCCGCGACAGGCGATGACCAGGGAGTTGAGGCCGATTTCTCCCAGGCCGCCCAGGGGAATGACTTGAAGCATTGGGAAGAGTCTAAAGACTCCCCCGTCGCGCGCGTTGGAAAGTTGCGCGGTGACTGGCTAGGTGATGCGGATGGGCAGGCCGCAGCCGCGCACCGCCCCCGTGGGACAGCCGGGGGTGCCGAAGATGTCCGGGCGGTGGAGCCAGGGCTTGATGCGGGTGCCGGTCCAGGGCTCCAGCTTCGTCTTGGGAACCCAGGGCGCCAGGCCCAGCGGGCGGGAGGGCGGTCGGGGCCGGCTGGTGATGCGAATGGGCAGTCCCGAACCCGTGGGCCGAGGCCCGACGAACTTGTCGGCCTGGGGACCGTCCCGTCGGGTGCCCGGCTTGGGAGCCGCTGGCCACTGCTTCAGCAGCGAGGGCTCGCGGAGCAGGCGTCCGAGCAGCTTCAACTGCGGAAAGAGCGCCTTGAAGCTCGCCGTGCGAGCCGAGGCCGCGGACAGGGGAGAGGCTGGACGCGGACCGGTTCTGGCGGCGGACTTCGGCGAAGACTCAATGCGCATGACGCACCCCCGTGCGCGGTACCGACGTGAAAAGGCCCGCACTTGGAGTATCGGCGGATGTGGCGCGAAGGTGCTTCGCTCCGACGTGATGGGGACGTCCCTGATGAACAGGAGACATGACGCGGAGCGTCCTGGGGACTCAGGGAGCCGGGGTGGAGCGCCCGCTCATCCACGTCATGACGCGCTGGGCCTCGGTGGACCAGCCAGCGGGCTCCGCGCCGTAGAAGCCCAGGGCCTGCTGGGCGAGGGCGCGTGCGCGCGAGGCTTCGTGGGTGGGCAGGGCGCGGGCCAGGGCGAAGCGGGTGGCGGCGAGTCCGTCTCCCGGGCCAGGGGTGGCTGTGCGCAGGGCCAGCGCGCGCTCCAGGGTGGCGCGAGCCTCGCGCGGCTTGCCCAGGGCGAGCTGGGCGAGGCCGAGCGTGGTGAGCGGCGCGGCCTGGTCGGGATGGCCCTTCTGGAAGGCCTCGTAGGCCTGGGTGCTGCGCTGGGCCAGGTCCACGGCGTCGCGGGTGCGGCCCTCGCTCAGGGCAAGCTCCGCCAGCAGGGCCTGGTCCGAGGCGGTCTCCGGATGCGAGGGGCCATGGGTCTCCAGGTCCAGCGCGAGGGCCCGCTCACGCAGCTTCCGCGCTTCGGCGTAGCGACGGAGCGATTCCAATGCGGTGGCGAGATTGTTGAGGGGATAGCTGAGCGTGGCGCTGTTCGCGCCCATCGCCCGCTCCTCCAGGGCGACAGCCTGCTCGAGGAAGGGAATGGCCTCCTCGAAGCGGCGGCTGACCGTCAGGTGGTAGCCCACCGCGTTGGCGGCCATCGCTGTCTGGGGATGGTCTGGGCCCATCACTTCCTTCGTCGTCTCCAGCACGCGGCGCAGCAGTCGCGCGGTGTGCTCGGCCTCGGGAGTGCGGGAGAGGGATGCGGCCTGGTTGCGCAGGGACTCGAGGGTGAGCAGGTGCACGGCGCCGTGGGCCTGCTCTCGCAGCATGGCGGAGCGGCCGAAGGCCTCGGCGGCCTGTGCGTACTGGCCTCGGAGGAAGGCGTTGCGCGCGAGGCTCGTCTGGAGCAGGGCCTCCAGGTCCGGGGTGCCACCCGCGCGCTCGATGCAGGACTTCGCCTGCGCGATGCTCCACTCCTCCATCGCGGGCGTCTGGGACAGGGTGGTCACCAGTCGCGCGGCGGCGCGTGCGGCCACTTCATCGTGGCGCGTGGCCTGCGCGGTGAGCAGGGCTTCGCGCAGGGCCTTCTGCGCGCGAGGCTCGTCTCCGAGCACCAGTCCGAGTCGTCCTTCCAGCTCCAGGGCCTCCGCGAGCACCGGCCGGTAGTCGAGTGCGCGGGCCTGCCCCAGCGTCGCCTTCAGCTCCTCGTTGGCCTGCTCATATCGGCCGGCGTCGACGAGCGCGGTGGTGCGGTCCAGGCCGGCGCGGATTTTCTCCACGCGCTGGCGCTGCTCGGGAGATTCGGGGAGTCCCAGGCGCAGGGCATCCACGTTCGCGCAGTCGGCGACGGAGGGCAGGCGCTGGGCCGCGTCCAGCGAGGTGGTGAGCGACTCCGCGTCGGTCTGCGCGAGCACGCCGACCACGGCGTCGAGCGTGGAGCGACGGCGCTCCAGGCAGGCCATGCGCAGCGACAGCACGGCGTCCGACTGGTGGCCGTGCACGCGTGTCGCCTCGCAGGCCTCCTGATGCATGCCGGCCCACTCCTGGGCGAAGGCGTCCAGGCTCTGTGCCACGCGGGAGAAGAACTCGGGGGCCTGGGGTTTGTTCGTGGCGGCGAAGGCCCGGCTCACGGTGTCCTTGCGTGAGGTGTCCCAGATGCCGGCCAGTCGAGCCTCGGCGCCCAGACATGGGGCGTGGCGACGGTTGCCCATCCACCAGGTGACGCCCATGAAGCCATAGATGAGGAGGAAGCCGGCGGCCAGGATGCTCCGGCGTCGCCACGCCACGGACGGGTCCTTGCCGAGCTCGGTCAGCAGTGCCTCCATGGACGGGTAGCGCTCGTCAGGCGTGGGCGCGAGGCCTCGGGTGATGGCGCGGAACAGCCAGGCGGGGACGTGGCAGCTGCGTGGGGGTTGGCGCACGCGGTTGGCGAGGGACTCCTGGAGGTAGGCGGTGGCTTGTTTCCCTTCGAAGGGGAGCTGGCCGTAGAGGGCCTCGTAGAGCGAGGCGCAGAAGCTGAACTGGTCGCCGCGTGCGTCGGTGCGGCCGTCCTCGTGTTGCTCGGGCGGCATGTACGCGGGCGTGCCCATGACGAGGCCCGCCTCGGTGAGCGGAGACTCGAGCAGGTCGTCGTCGCGCAGCGCGAGTCGTGAGGGCTTGGTGGCACGCCCTTCCTCCATGGCGTCCAGGTCGGCGGTGTTGCGAGCCAGGCCGAAGTCCGTCACCTGGGCGCGGCCGTCCCGGTTGACGAGCACGTTGGCGGGCTTGAAGTCGCGGTGGACGAGTCCGGCCGCGTGAGCGGCGGCGAGTCCGCGTCCCGCCTGACGGAAGAGGTCGAGCACGTCGCGCCACGAGCGATGTTCGGCGCGCAGCCAGTGGCGCAGGGACAGGCCCTCGACCAGCTCCATGGTGATGAAGACGCGACCGGCGAAGGTGCCCGCGTCGTAGACGGAGACGACGTTGGGGTGGGACAGGCGGGCCATGGCCTGGGCTTCGCGCAACAGGCGAGAGGCGCCGTCGGTGCGGACCACGGTGTTGGCGTCCGGGTGGAGCAGCTTGATGGCTACTCGGCGATGCAGGTCCGGGTCATAGGCGCTGTAGACGACGCCCATGCCGCCGGAGCCCAGCTTGTCGAGGATGTGGTAGCGGCCCACCGAGGCGCGCGATGACGTCTCCGAGGCGTCGCCCTTGCGAGCGGAGTCATTGAAGGGAGGGCTGGACCGCCCTGGTGCGCCTTGCGCGGGTGGAGGGATGCGGACGCTCGAGCCCAGTGGTGGGGCGGGAGGTGGTGCCACCCATGTGCCCGCGCCCGCGGGTGGTAGCGGCGGTGGCGCAATCAAGGTTCCTGGGGCGGCGACAGGAGCGCGCGGGTTCGCCGCGACGGCCGAAGGTGCGGCCTGTGGCGTTGCGTTGCTGGGCGCAGACGAGGATTGCGCGCGCGAACTCGCTCCGATGGAAGACCGGGGAGGAGGAGCGCCTTGTGGGCTCTCGTTCGAGGCCGCCGATGAGGACCTGCCACGAGAGCCCGCCACGACGGATGCAGGAGCAACTGCCTGAGGGCTCGTGCTGGCGGGAGGCTGTGTTGCTGCACCCGATTTTCCCGAGGTGCTGGCGGAGGACTGTGGAGTCGCTGCGCGCCCGCGCGCTCCAGCGGATGTTTGAGGCGGCGGCGTGGAGGTCCTCGAGCCAGCCGAGCCTTGAATCGGTGCCACCACCGTGCCTGCCTCGGAAGGGCGTCGTGGGGGTGGCGCAATCAGTGTCCCCGCATCGGCGGGCAACTGCGGCTCGGATTCGCTCGCAGAGGCCTCATCCGTGAGGAATTGCGGACCATCGCGGTGATGGAATCCCTCGTCAGTCGAAGCCGGGGATGTGAGGCCAAGGCCCGATTCCATCGCGCCGCGCAGGTCGGAGTCCACCAGCGTGCTGGCCCTGTGCGCGGAGGGCGACGGCAAGGCGGGGAGGAGCGGAACGGAGGCCTCGTGTTCGCGGGTCTCCGCGGAGACTCCGGACGCGGGTGAGGGCAGTGGAGCGGGCCTGTCCACTGTTGTGCTGTCATTGGCCACGCGAGCGGCACGAGCGGTCCGGATGGGCTCAGTGGGCAGGTCGAGGTCGGAGACCTCTCCGAGCAGCGCCGCGCGAGGGATGGCCAGGTCCGTGGCCTCATCCTGGGGCGGCGTGACTCGATGAGCGGCGGTGCCGGGCGGTGTCACGCGACCCAGGAGCGCCGCGCACTGGCGGCAGCCCTCCGCATGGCGCCGCAATCGCTGTGCGTCCACGGCGGAGAGCATTCCGGTGGCCAGCGCCCGCGCGGTCTTCTCATCGAAGCAGGACACGACCGGGATGTTCCACCACGCGGCAGGTTCCTGAGAAGGGGGCCTCCTCAAGTGGCCCGGTAGGTTTTGACCTGGGCTTGCAACGATTCAGCCCGAACGTGCCGCGGCGCGGCGGAAAGCCTCTCCGCCACGCCCCGAATCCCTTCACCGGGGGATGAGCGAAATGTCATCCAGGTACACCGCCGCCTGGTCCTCTCCAGAGTCGTCCTGGAAGTACAGGTCGCGCAGCGTGCCCGACGTCGCCCCCATGTCATCGAGCGACAGCGTCACCTTTCTCCACTCGCCCGCGACCAGCGGCCCGCCCAGGGCCGCATCCAGCCGCGCCGTCCCGAGCACGTCCGTGCCGTCATGCAGCAGGACTCTCACCGACTGTCCCCCGGTGGTACCGCCGTGGACCCACAGTTCGATGGATTGGTAACCCGCGATGTCCACGCCCGAGTGATGCAGGAGCACGCCCGCCCACGTGTCCGGCTCGAAGCGGATGGAGGCCGTGCCCGCGTGGACGATGGCCGTCTCGTCCAGCGAATGCTCCGCCCAGCTCCAATCCGCGAAGCCGCTCTCCAGGGCATCGCCGTAGATGGACAGTCCCGCGGACGGCTCCGGCGTGGTGCGGCCCTCCATCAGCGCCAGGCCTTGCGACAACGTCACGGTGCGCGCGCCGCGCAGGCGGATGTGGTCCAGGATGGCCGTGAAGCTCGACGTCCGGTACTGCGTGTCGCGCGTGGGAGTTCCATCGACGAACTCGTGGAAGACGAGGATGAGCCAGCTCTTCTCCGCGAGCGCCTGGTCAATCCAACCTTGCACCGTGCTCACCGGAATGTTGCGCGCCACGTCGTTGCCCCGCAGCTCGTAGACGATGGTGTCGCGGAAGTTGCGCCCGGCGTTCACCGTGCGGCTGCTGGAGTATTGCTGCCGGATGGCGGCGAGCACGGTGGAGTCATAGCGCCCGTAGGGGATGACGAAGTCGGGCACCGAGGCCAATCCCAGATTGTCCACCAGCCAGTCCCGCGAGTCCCGCAGCTCCGAGAGGAACTCCGGGGCGGAAAGCGTGGTCAGGTCCGGGTGGGTCAACGTGTGGCTGGCAATGCCGTTGCCTTCGGCGACGAGTGTCTGTGCTTGCGCGGTGCTCATGTAGCCACCCCATCCCTGCGCGAGCGCCTGGGTGATGAGGGCGTACGTGGCGGGGATGTTCCTCGCGTTGAGCGCGGGCCGGGCCTTGTCGTACTGCGTGGACCAGCCGTCATCCAGCGTGATGGTGACCATGCCCTGCTCAAAGGGCTGGGCCGCGAACGCGGACGTACGGAACGTCACCACCAACAGTACGACAATGAATCGCAACAGCGGGAACTGCTCAATCATGGACATCCCCCCGCGCCTCGTGCGGCGCGGTGCGGGCGATAGCAGAGGTCCGTGATGCCAGGCAACCGAGCAGGCACACACGAGTCGTGTGGCCTGGTGAGCGGCTGTGCCGTGGAGCCAACGGCGGACGCCGCCAGGGATTCGGGCCGGAGGCGGTGGTGTTCGGGATGTGTTCGTAGATACCGCCGCACCCCCGACAGCGTCTTTTGAAAGGACACGTCACATGAAGAAGTTCGCCGCGCTCGTAGGTCTGCTGGGCGTCCTGGGAGTCCTGCCCGCGCATGCCGCCGAGCTCAAGGACGTGTTTGGAAAAGAAGTCCCTATCGGAAAGGGGCGGCCTACCGTGGTGCTGTATGCCAACAAGGGCACCCGGGATGAGCTGCGAGAGCACGCCTACCAGTTCGTCTACGACGTGCGAGCGGTCAAACCCATCGTCGTGGTCCGCGTGGACCTGCGGGACGTCCCCGGCCTCTTCAAGGGCATGGCGAAGGGGGAGATTCGCAAGAGCCACGCGGAGTCGCTCGGCCTCATGCGCGACCTCTTCCAGCGGCACGGCGAGTCGCCGCCCCCCGAACTCGACTCCTCACTCTTCATGGTCGCCGACAGCAAGGGAGAACCGCACCAGTCGGTGGGGCTGAAGAAGGGCTTCAAGACGGTCTACGCGCAGGTGCTGGACCCCGCGGGTCAGGAACTGGCGCGCGGTCCCTTCCCCCAAAGCGCGGGCACGCTTGGCAGGGCCGTGGCCGTCTCGCCCACCTCGCCCGCGCCCGCACGGCTGGCAGGCGTGGTTCGCTGACACGCTGAAGCCCTCGTGGATTCGATACACGACACATTTGGAAACATTCAGGTGTCGACTTCGCCCCGTTTGTTTCATGAAACCTCAAGCTCCGAGAGAAGGTTGGGTTTGACGGAGTCTTTTCGGACTTCATGAGGCTTCCCTGGGAGTAATACCTCCCAGGCACTTCCGGCACTTTCAGTCTTCCTGCTACGCACTTACAGCGCGTGCCTGGAGCATGAAGCGGCGTCCGCCGCGTCGCTCCGCAGGCCAAGCAACGGGAGACTTCATGAAGAGGCTGGAGTGGAGCGCGACCGCCACGAGGTGGCTGGTCATGGGTTTGTTTGTCGGTGTGAGCGCGGGATGTTCGGGCGGAGAGCCTGCCCAGGAGCAGCCCACACTGGAGACGGCGTCGAGCCCCCTGAACCCCGGGCCTGACCTGGTGGTGACGGGAGTCCGAGGCCCCGCGAGCGTCTTCGCGGCTGACTCGTTCACCACGACGGTGACGGTCTGCAACCAGGGCACGACATACGCGAACCGAGGCTCCACGGTGGCGGTGTTGCTGTCCCTGGACAACGTGCTCTCCCCTCTGACGACCACGCCTCCTCCGGCGGACCAGTCCCTGGTGGGGCAGGAGACGCTCCATGAGACGCTGGAGGCGGGCCAGTGCGCGGACGTCCGAGTGACGGGCACGTCCTGGTTGCCTCCGGCGGCGCAGGGCGATGGTGCCTACTTTCTGGGCGCCATCGTCGACACGAATCAGTCCGTGGCGGAGGTCAACGAGAACAACAACGCGAATGCGCAGACGCGCATCGGCGTGGGCAACCGGCCGGACCTCGTCATCACCGAGCTGTCGAGCCCTCCCAGCGTGCCGCAAGGCGGGTATTTCACCGTGGCGGTGACGGTGTGCAACCAGGGCACCGCGAGCGTCCCCTCGGTCCGCACCCAGCTCTTCCTGTCGACCGACAACGTGCTGACGCCGACCGGCCCGGGTGCTCCCGCCATGGACCAGTCGCCGATCGGTGAAGTGCAAACCCAGATGCCGCTGAACGCGGGCGCATGTGTCCGTCGCAGCGTCTCTGTCTGGGCATCGCTGCCTCCCGCGGGACAGGGTGACGGGGCGTACTACCTGGGCGCCATCGTCGATGACCCGGCGTCGGTGCAGGAGCTGCGCGAGGACAACAACGCCTACGCGAAGGAGCGCATCGGCGTGGGCAACAAGCCCGACCTCATCATCACCGAGCTGCGCGGGCCCGCCAGCGTGTTGGACAACCAGGGCTTCGACGTCCAGGTGCGGGTATGCAACCAGGGGACGACCTATGCCCCGGGGCATTCGGCGCGGCTCTTCTTGTCGACGGACGACGTGCTGACGCCGACCGGCCCGGGTGCTCCCGCCATGGACCAGTCGCCCGTGGGCTCGGTGCAGGTCCCCCTGTTGAACCCGGGGCAGTGCGTGACGCGCACCGTTGCCGCCCAGGCATGGCTGCCTCCCGCGGGGCAGGGCGCGGGCGCCTACTTCCTGGGGGCCATCGTGGATGACCCGTCCTCCGTGCAGGAGCTTCGCGAGGACAACAACAGCTACGCGAAGGAGCGCATCGGCGTGGGCAGTCGGCCGGACCTCGTGGTCACCGCGATGACGTCGCAGGCGAGCATGAACACGGGGCAGGCCACCGCCGTCAGCGTGACGGTCTGCAACCAGGGCACGACGATGAGCAACTCGTCGTGGACCAACCTGTACCTCTCGCTCGATGCGGTGCTGACGCCCATGAACCCCATGGGCCCTCCCGCGAATGACCAGTCGCCGCTGGGCGGACTCCAGATTCCGTCGCTGAATCCCGGGCAGTGCGTGACGCGCGGCGACAGCTTCTGGCCCTCGCTTCCGCCGATTCCCACGAATGCCACCGCGTTCTACCTGGCCGCCATCGTGGACGAGTCCGGCTTCGTGCAGGAGCTGCGCGAGGACAACAACATCTTCGTGAACGGCCTCGTGGGCCTGGGCAACCGCCCGGACCTCGTCGTCACCGAGCTGAGCGTGCCGCCGACCCTTTCGCCCGGCCAGTCCTTCACCGCCACGGCGACGGTGTGCAACCAGGGCACCCTCTCCAGCAACGCGACGCAGGCGCAGCTCTACCTGTCGATGGACACGTCGCTGACGCCGATGATGGTCGGTCCAGGGGGCTCGCCTCCGACGGACCAGGCGCCGTTGGGAATGGTCAGCGTGCCCCCGCTGAGCGCGGGGCAGTGCGCGACGCGCAGCACGTCTGCCTGGGTGAACTACCCCATGGATGGGCAAGGCGAAGGGGCCTACTACGTGGGGGCCATCGTGGACGAGCAGGGCTCCGTGCTGGAGCTGCGTGAGGACAACAATGCCTTCGTGAAGGGCCTCGTCGGCGTGGGCAACCGAGCGGACCTCGTCATCACCGCGATGACCGGACCGGCGAGCATCACCTCCGGCCAGAACTTCACGGCGACGGTGACGTTCTGCAACCAGGGCCTCCAGTCCAGCCCCTCGACCCAGGCGCAGCTCTACCTGTCGACGGACACGTCGCTGACGCCGCTGTCGTCTGGCCCTGGCGGTCCTCCGTCGGACCAGATGCCGCTGGGCTCCCTGTCCGTGCCCTCGCTGAACGCAGGGGTGTGCCTGACGCGGAGCGGTTCATTCTATGGAAGCCCGCCGCCGGACGGGGCGGGGGACGGCGCCTACTACCTGGGGGCCATCGTCGATGACCCGAGCTCCGTGCAGGAGTTGCGCGAGGACAACAACGCCTTCGTGAAGGGGCTCATCGGCGTGGGCAACCGGCCGGACCTCGTCGTCACCGGGCTGAACGTGCCGCAGGCCCTCCAGAATGGTCAGTCCTTCACCGCCGCGGTGACGGTGTGCAACCAGGGCACGCAGGCGAGCATGTCGACGCAGGCGCAAATCTACGTGTCGATGGACACCGTGTTGACCCCGATGCCGTACGGGCCCGGTGGCTCCCCTGCGACGGACCAGTCGCCGGTGGGAGGTGTCTCCGTGCCGTCGCTGAATCCGGGACAGTGCGCGACGCGCTCGACGACGGGCTGGGCCGGGCTGCCGCCGGACGCGCAGGGCGATGGGGCGTACTACCTGGGAGTCCTCGTCGATGACCCGTCCTCGGTGCAGGAGCTTCGCGAGGACAACAACAGCTTCGTGAAGGGCCCCATCGGCATTGGCAATCGGCCGGACCTGGTCATCACCGCGATGACCGCGCCCACGAGCGCGTCCATCAACCAGCCGTTCACCCTCGGCGTGACGGTATGCAACCGGGGAACGGTGCCCAGCAACTCGACGGCGGCTCGCCTCTTCCTGTCGATGGACGCCGCGCTGACGTCGATGTCGGCACCCGGCTCTCCCGCGGCGGACCAGTCCGAGGTCGCGAACGTGAGCATCCCCTCGCTGGCGGTGGGGCAGTGCGCCACGCGCTCCGCGAGCGCGACCGCGTGGCTGCCGCCAGATGCGCAGGGTGACGGTGCGTACTACGTGGGAGCCCTCGTCGATGACCCGTCCTCGGTGCAGGAGCTGCGCGAGGACAACAACACCTTCGTGAAGGGGCTCATCGGCGTGGGCAGTCGCTCGGACCTGGTTATCACCGCGATGACCTCGCCCACGAGTGTGACTCAGGGGCAGGCCTTCACCGCGACGGTGACGGTGTGCAACCAGGGCACCCAGTCCAGCACCTCCACGAGCACGCAACTGGTCCTGTCGCTGGATGACGCACTGTCCCTGTCGGTGTCGCCGCCCGCGTTGGACCAGATGGTGATTGGCTCGGTGGACGTGCCAGCCCTGCTCGCGGCCCAGTGCGTGACGCGCAGCGCGAGCGTCAACGCCTATGCGCCCCCGGCTGGTGAGGGCACTGTCTTTTACCTGGGCGCGCTCGTGGACTCGAGCGGCGGAGTGCAGGAGTTGCGCGAGGACAACAACACCTTCGTGAAGGGCCTTATCGGCGTGGGGACGAGGCCGGACCTCGTCATCACGTCGCTGACGGGGCCTGTCTCCATCCTCGTGGGCAACACCCTCACCTCGACGGTGCGGGTCTGCAACCAGGGCACGCAGGCGAGCAGCCCTGGCTGGGTGTCGCTCTACCTGTCCGTCGATACGAGCCTCGCTCCGGAGCCTTCCACGCCGGGGCCGGGGAGCAGCGCCAACATGGACCAGCGTGAGCTGGGGGGCACGAATGTCATCGCCCTGAACCCGGGCGACTGCATCACCCAGAGTCTGAACGTGACGGCCCACCTGCCGCAGGACGCGATGGGGCAGGGTGGCTCCTACTTCCTGGGCGCCTACGCGGACCCGTACCAGTCACAGCCGGAGCTGCGCGAGGACAACAACTCCCGGACCATCGCGCTCCAGGTCACCTTGTAGCTCGCTGACAGTCATTGGAGGGGACGGGGCGGGATGGCCCGTCCCCTCGCTTCTTCCAGCCGCTCAGCTCCCCAGCGGTGGCTCCGTCGGGGGGCGCGAAATCCACGCGGCGATGAACACGTCCAGCTCGCCGCGCAGCACGTCCTTCACGCGCGGAGTCCCGGCTCCGGTGCGAGGGTCCTCTACCCGGGCGCTGCGGCCCAGGTAGTAGCGCCGCGCCTCGTCCGTGCTGCCGCCCTGTCCGGCCACCACGCGCGCGGCGATGTCCTTCAGCTCGTCCAACTCGCCCGCGCCGGTGAGCGTCAGCACGCGTCCGGTGGACTCATCCTTCACCGTGACCTCCGTGCGCACGCGCTGGAGGTAGGCGCCCTCGTGACTCTTCACCGGCCGGCCGAGCACCTCCAGCAGCTCCAGCTCCTCCTCAGAGAGAGCGCCGCCCCGGTGCACGCGGACATAGGCGCGCTGGCGCTTCTCGTCCTCCAGCCGTCGATGCAGGCCCGCCTCACCCGCGAGGAAGCCGTAGGCCCCGGGGCCGGCGATGCGCACCACCACGCGAGCCGGCTCCTCGGCTTCCGCCACCGCCACGGCCTCGTAGCCGCGCCGCTGCGCCCAGCCCAGGTACATGGTGGCCAGCTCCTGCACCCACGCCTCCTGCGTCTCCGCCGAGTCGCTCGCGCAGATGTCCACCAGGGCCTCGGTGTCCTGCGTGGTGGCGCCGGACGCGTGGAGTGCCTCGGCCATCTGCACCTCGCGCGCGACGTCTTCGACCTGTCGCGCCGCGGAGGCCAGCTGCACCTCGTTCTTCGCCTCGCGCACCAGGCGCCGTCCGAAGAGACACGCGGCCTCCAGGCGCTCCAGTTCGTTGAGGTGGGCCTCCACCGTCCGGAAGGCCCGGATGACATCCGCCGCGTGCGTGGGGTCGTCCCAGAGGTTGGGCGCCTGTGTCTCCGTCAGCAGGGCGGCTCGGCGCTCCTCCATCTCCGGCCGTCCCGCGGAGGCCGCCAGCGAGCGGGCCTTGCCCACCAGCCGGTCCATCTCCACGAGGAGCGACTTGCGGTCCAACCGCCGCTTCACCGGTGCGGCGCGCGCGGACGGCAGCAGCAACTGCGCGGTGGGCGAGGGCGGCGGCGCTGCGGGCTCGGCCACCGCGATGACCCGGCCTCCGACGCGTGCTTCCACGCGCACGGGGGTGCCAGGAGGCAGGGGCTTGCGCGCAATCTCCACGGCCAGCGCCGCGGTGAGCGTCTTCTCGATTTCCCGTTGGAGGTAGCGCGCGCCGAACTGGGGCGAGTAGCCGCGCTCCACGAGGCGGTCGACGACCTCGGGTGTCACCTCCACGTCCAGGGAGCGCGCGCGGATGCCCTCGCGCTCCAGCACGCGGCCCACCTCTCGCTGCGCGATTTTCCGGATGTCCACTTTGGACAGCGGCTGGAAGTGACAGATGGCATCGAAGCGGTTGAGGAACTCCGGCCGGAACGCCTCGCCGATGCGGCGGTCGACCTCCGACACCATCTCGTCCGCGCGCTTGGTGCCGGCGAAACCCATGGCGGGCTCCCGGTACACCTCCGCGCCCACGTTGGACGTGGCGACGATGAGGGTGTTGTTGCACGAGACGACCTCGCCCGCGCCGTTGACGAACGTGCCCTCATCGAAGAGCTGGAGGAAGCGGTCATGCACGCTGCGCGCGGCCTTCTCGAACTCGTCGAGCAGCAGCACGGAGAACACCTTGCCATCCAGGAGCGCGCTCAGCTCTCCGCGACGTGTCTCCAGCGCTGGTGCCCAGGACGCGCCGAAGGGCACGCTCTCGTCGCCGTCGTTGGGATAGTCCGCCATGTTCAGGCGCACCAGCCTGTCCGCGGAGCCGAAGAGGTACTCGGCCAGCAGCTTCGCGAGCTGCGTCTTCCCCACGCCCGTGGGGCCCGCGAACAGGAACACGCCCAGCGGTCGGCGCGGGTCGTTCAGTCCCGCCTTGAGCAGCGCCACCGAGCGCAACACCGCGCCCACCGCGTCCGTCTGGCCGAGCAGTCGCTCTCCGAAGAAGCGCTCCGTCTCCTCCAGGTCCAGCGGCATCGCGTCGTCCACCACGAAGCGTGGCAGGCGCGTGGCGGCACAGAAGCGGGTGAGCACGTCCTCCGGACCCACGTGGTCCTTGGCCGCGCCCGCGGCCTCCGCCGCCGTCTCCTTCAAGAGCTCGATGGCCTTGCGCGGCATGCGCTGCGCCAGCAGGAACTTGGCCGACAGGCGCAGGGCCAGGTCACACGCGGCCGGGTCGATGGGCAGGCGCAGCTCGCGCTCCAGCTCCTCCGCCACCCGGCCCAGCACCCAGCGCGCCTTCTCCAGGGGAGGCTCGTGCAGGGGGAGCAGGTGCAGTCGCTCCGCCAGCGCCTCGTCGGAGCGCAGCAGCTCCTGCACTCGCTTGGGCTCCGTCTCGAAAATGAAGCGCATGCCGCCGGTGCGCAGCGCGCGCACGGCCACGGGGGCCAGGGGCCCGCCCAGCGCCGCTGGCAGGTCTCGGATGTAGACGATGGGACAGGGGTGCCGCGCCAGGTGGGCCAGCAGCTCCTCGAAGCTCTCGGCGGCCTGGCGGTGGGTGCTTCGCGCCAGGATGTTGGCGATGGACACCTCCACCAGGCGCGACTGCGCCAGCTCCGAGTCCACGCGCCCCTCGGCGATGCGGCGCGCCACTTCCTGCACGAGCGCGCTCTTGCCCACGCCGGGGTCTCCCGCCAGCAGCGGGTGCTTGCCACCGCGCGTCAGCAGCCCCAGAACCTCCGTCACCGCGGCGTCCACGCCATGCGCGGCCGGCAGCCGGCCCTCTCGGGCCATCGCGGTCAGGTCCCGGTCGATGAGTCGCTCCTGGTCCTCGCTCTTCCTCGTCGCCATCTCGTCAACCGCCCCCTCGCCGGAGCACGCACTCTAACCGCTGAACCGCCGAGGTGAGCGCGCAATCCCGGCGAGCAGCCGGAAGCCCCTGGAGCGCGGGGCCAGACGGACGCGACGTGCGCGTCAGGGATACGGCTGAGGCGGCACGGGCGTGGGCACACTCCCGGGCTGAGCCGCGGGGATGGCCCGGAGGTATTCGTAGACGGCCCTCAGGTCCGCGTCCCGCATCTTCGCGAAGATGGGCCAGGGCATCACCTGCAGCAGCGCGCCGCCAGGCTCCCGGCCCGTGCGCATCAACGCCAGGAAGGCCTCATACGTGAGGCCCGACGGCAGCCCCTGCGCATCCGGGGTGATGTTCCGCGAGACGATTCCCGTGCCGAAGGGTCTCCCCCCCGCCAGGAAGTTCGCGGTGTTGATCTGCTCTGGCTGTCCCTGAAAGGGGTCCCCACCCGCCGAGTAGGGTGGGTAGGTGTGGCAGTCGGTGCATCCTCCCTGGGAGTTGACGATGTAGCTGCCCAGGCCGACGAGGTTCCGGTCCAGGCCCGTGAGGTTGAGCGTCACGGGGGAGATGACCAGGCCCTTTTCGATGCGCTCCTGGTCCTCGGCGCCCACGGGCGTCTGGGTCTGTTGGTTCTGCGAGTCCGACGAGGAGCTCGACCCACACCCTCCCGCCAACACACCCGCGAGCGCGAAGAGGGCCCACCCCCTCGCCATGCGGCGCCCCGTCCCGAAATCCTTCATGTGTGTGCTTCCTTTCCCTTCACCGGATGTCCCGGTCGGGATGGAGGCTAGGGACGCTGGGGCGAGGGGCCATGCTGCGTGCCGGTGTCAGCCCGGCGTTGCCCCGTGCACAGGCCGGGACAAAGGCTGCCCTGGGGGGCAGAGAGAGCGGAAGTCGGAGGACTCGAACCTCAAGCCGGAAGGCCGGCTCGCACCCGGTAGCAGCGGGGCCTGGCGCCATCGCCAGTCCAACTTCCAATCAGACAGGTGATGCGAACGGAACACGGTGGAGTCGAACCACGAGCCCCGAAGGGCTCTCCTGGTTTCCAGCCAGGCGGCCGGCCACCCGGCCCGCATGCTCCAAGACATAACGGAAGACAGGGGACTCGAACCCCGAGCGCGTCATGCACCCGCACCGCTTTCGAAACGGGCCGCCGGCCTCCGGCGTCGGTCTTCCAGAAAGTCGCCGGCAGCAGCGCACCCGCCTGCCGGCTCGCGGGGAGGTCCACGGGCGGGAGGCCGCCTCTGGCGGACCTCCTCATCCCCTCCAGGCGCACTGTCCTGGGATGGGCGGGGACGGGGGCCACCTCCGGTGGACCCCTTCACCTGGAACCTCATGCCTCCAGCTCGCCATGCCAGTACGCCACGTCCCTCAGGAACTTGGCCCACGACATGGGCATGCCCTGCTCGAAGACGAACGTCAGGTGCATCGCGTCCGGCAGCTTCTTGGGCTTCACCGGGGCGCAGCGCAGCGCCATCTTCGCGTGCTCCGGAGTCCGGTTGCCCTTGCGCTGGTTGCAGGGCACGCACGCGATGACGACGTTGTCCCAGGACGTCCGGCCACCCTGGGCCCGCGGCAGGACGTGGTCATACGTCGCCTCCGCGCGCGACACCTTCAAGCCGCAGTACTGGCAGCGGCAGCGGTCTCGCAGGTAGACGTTCTCCCGGCTGAACTTCACGCCCTTGGGGCCCTTGCGCAGCCCGCGGAAGAAGCGAATGACGGAGGGCATGCGAATCTCCACCGTCACCGAGCGCACGAAGCGGTCCTCGTACTCCTCGACCACCTCGACCTTGCCCTGGAAGATGAGCATCACCGCGCGCTGCCAGGGAATCCGCGCGACGGGCTCGAAGGACTGACTGAGAACCAGCGTCTCCATGACGCAACGCCTTTCGGTTGTATCCGCGGCGAGATTCGAACTCGCACTGGGCCGGGTTTGAGCCGGCGGCCTCTCCCGTTTGGGCTACGCGGACGGACTTCGGGAGTTCCTGCTGACTTGCGACTGCGGGCGACGGACTGCGACGACAGTGCCGGTGGCGGGAGTCGAACCCGCAACCTCCAGGTTCTCGACCTGGCACCTCTACCAATTGGGCTACACCGGCAAGACCGCGGGGATACGAGTGCACGCCCCGGGGATCGAACCCGGCGAAAACGGTGTGTGGGACCGTCGCCGTCTCCAGCTGGCTCGGCGTGCAGGAAGAGTTGCGGAGCAGGGAGTCGAACCCTGGAGGCCAGGCTTATGAGGCCCGGTGAGGCACCAGCCTCTCCCCGCAGAAAAATGTGAAACGTGTGTGCTCCCGGCAGGACTCGAACCTGCGACCGTGCGCTTAGGACGCGCCTGCTCTGAATCCACTGAGCTACGGAAGCGGATGGCACAAATGAAGCGAGTGCCCCTGGCAGGGATTGAACCTGCGACCTCACGGTTCGGAACCGTGCGCTCTCATCCACTGAGCTACAAGGGCATGAAGTGGATCCGCCGGGACTCGAACCCGGAACCCCTCGGGTGCAAACCGAGTGCTCTCCCATTGAGCCACGAACCCATGTGACGACCGCACTGCGTGTTGCGTGAAGTGCCCCCGGTCGGGTTCGAACCGACAACCCCCGGTTTACGAAACCGGTGCTGCTACCAGTTGAGCTACAGGGGCGAAACGAGCAGGCCGCCAGGGAGTTGAACCCCGCGCGCTCGGATTTGGAGTCCAAGCTGCTCCCGGAGCGCGGCCTATGAAGATGAAGCGTGCTGCCAAGTGCCGACCCTCGGAATCGAACCGAGTCCTCCCGCTCTTCAGACGGGCGCGCGGACCACCTACGCCAGGTCGGCAATGATGAAGATGAGGCCAGTACGGGAGTCGAACCCGTCCCAAACGGTTTTGCAGACCGTTGCCACCCCGGGCGGAACTGGCCATTAGTGTGTGTCGCAAAGCTCCCCAGGAGGGATTCGAACCCTCAACTTCGCGGTTAACAGCCGCGCGCTCTGCCATTGAGCTACCGGGGAATGTGCTGCGTGAAGAGAGAACCGGAGGCAGGAATTGCACCTGCACCTGCGGAGTCAGAATCCGCCATCCTCGCTAGTTAGACGACCCCGGTATGAGTACCTCCGGAGGGATTCGAACCCTCGCCGTCCGCTTAAGAGGCGGATGCTCTTCCAATGAGCTACGGAGGCAGATTGCTTGCCGCCCCGGATGCGCGCGGGCGGCATACATTCACCACGACGATTCAGTTGTCAGAGACCTTGAGGCTGTCGGGTACTCGAACGCGAGCCAGGATTCCTGGCGCACGGACGCGAGTCCGGCCCTCGAGCTGCAACTCGTGATGCGGTGTGGCTGTGCGTGGCTGGCCACGCCGGTGTTGAATGGGGACGCTGGGAGCCCAGAAAGCCGAGAGGCCGGGTCCCCTGGATGGGAGCCCGGCCTCTGCGTGGCTTGGCGCGCCAGTGAAGGAGCGCGAGCGTCAGCAGGGTACGGGCGGAGGGCCGCCAAGCCGGTCAAATCCCACGAGGGACTTCGAGGCGAAGCTCACAAGGGAGCAGGAGGCGGCACCGAACTGGGGCCAGAGGTTGTTGCGATAGCTGCGCTTCATCGGGTTCGTCCGCGTCGTCAACGTCGTCATGGTCGCCGCTCCTTTCGGGGAGACTCTACGGCGGGTGATTTTCGTTCCTGACAAGGCCCGATTATTTGAGCTTCACGGCCGTGGCCCCCGGTTTCAGGGAAGTTGTCGCCTCGGCTGACGTGCCGAGTTGATGACGCCTTGGGGGCGAGAGCAGGCAGGACGCAGCGCCGTGGCCATGGTCTCCATCGCGTGGACTCCCTCGCAGCGGGCGCAGCTGCCCCGCGGGTTCGCAAGGAGTCTGACGCGGAGACCTCCGTGCCGCACGGCGCGTCCGAGGAGAGGCATCTGGCCCGGCGATGCGCG
This sequence comes from Myxococcus sp. CA051A, assembly GCF_013336705.1. NCBI lineage: Bacteria > Pseudomonadati > Myxococcota > Myxococcia > Myxococcales > Myxococcaceae > Myxococcus > Myxococcus sp. CA051A. Next base: position 872,741 of record NZ_JABUMS010000003.1, read on the forward strand.
CGGGGGCCGGTGCTCATGCTCCGGCCCGCGGGTGTGCCTGGGCTTCAATCGGGACGCCGTGTGTACGACCGCGTGAACGGCGGCACCGAGCGTGAGCTCCCAACTCGGAGCAGCAAGGCCGGCCATGGGGACGTGCCCCCCACCGGCCTTGCTCCTCGGCGTGTCGACGCGGTCCTACTGCAGGGGCACGCGCTTGAGCTTGAAGGGCGAGGGGCTCTCGCTCATCGTGAAGTAGCTCGCGCCGTTGGCCTCGTACTCGATCGCCTCACCCTGGCCCTCGGTGGTGTCGGTCAGCGTGACGGGCGTCGCGAAGACGGCCGACTCGAAGCCAAGTCCCGGCGTCGCACGGAACTCGTAGACAGTGCGGTAGGTGCGAAGGAGGAAGCGATCCGCGCATGGGTGGATCGCCGCCGCGGTCGCGGCCGAGAAGTTGGCGTCTCCGTTCAGCGGCAGCTGGATCGTGTGGACGTGGATCAGCGTGGCCTGCACACCCGGCGTCAGCGGCTGGGGGAACTTGTACACGCCGCTCTGCCCCGTGCCTCCGTTCTTGGTGACGACGTAGATGTCCCCGGTGGTGGGGTGCACCATCAGCGACTCCGCGTCCTTCGCGCCGTCCGGATAGACGAACGGGAAGGCCTCGGCGACGAGCCCCCCCGAGGTCTGGCCGTTGGCGAGAGCCGGCTCGGGCACGCGGTAGATCGTGAACGACGTGGGGCTGCCACCCGCAGGGAAGTTGGCGCTCCACTTCCCGATGTCACCGATGAAGATGCACGAGCCGCTCGGGCAGGGCCCGGTTGCGAGGTCCTCCCAGTCGGCCGGCGTCACGTTGGTCACGTTGAACGTGCCGATCGTGCTCGCGTTGAGCGTGTTGATCGCGATGATCGCGGTGGTGTCCTCGTTGTGCACGTAGAGCGCGTTGCCGACCACGCGGCTCGCGGCCAGGCCCGAGGGCTCCACGATTTCCGGCGCGGTCACGGTGCCCTGGAGCGTGAAGGTGCTCGCGTACGTGTCGCCGACCATGCAGGCGGGGGCGTTGGCGGCGCGCAGGACGATCACGTGCGCGGTGTTGGTCTGCACGAACGCGGAGCTGCCGGAGAGGCCCGCCTGGAGGCCCGGCGCGGTGAGCGACCGGTAGGCCGCATTGAAGAGCAGTCCATTGGCGTGACCCAGGCACGCGTCGAAGGCCTCGGTGAAGCCGAGCGGCGGCTCGATGCGGGTGGCAGGGCAGGTGGCGTCCGGCCAGACCTGTGAGCCGTACCAGACGGCGAGGCCACCCGCGCTGCCGGTCACCACGTCGGGCACGGTGAACGACGCGGAGTCGCCGTTCTTCTGGCCTGCGTGCACGTCGATTGGCTGGACCGGATCGACGCCGCTGAAGGCTTCCACGCTCCCCGCCATGTGGGTGGTCGCGTCCAGTCCGAACGCGTAGCTCGCAGGCTCGGAGGCGCCCGCGACGCGGTAGAAGATCCAGGTGCGGATGGCCCAGGCGCTCTGCTCCGAGCGCAGGAACGTCCAGCCGGCGGGCGGCGTGACGGTCGCGGAGATGTTGTTGCGCACGGTCACCCGCGCGATGAGCGCGTCGTTGGCCTCGGTCCCCGACGGCTTGGGGATCGACAGCGAAGTGAGCGACAGGCCGCTGTGGTGCGAGCTCCCACGCAACGCGACCCCCGAGGACGGCGCGACCTCGGCGCGGCGAAGGGCGACGACCTGCGCGACGTTGGTCTCGGCGAACGTCGAGCTCCCGTTGAACGGTCCCTGGAGGCCGGCACCGGCGAGGGGCATGAAGGCGGCGTTGAAGACGAGGCCCTGGGACGAGGACACCAAGCAGGTGTCGTAGGTCTCGGCGAAGCCCACGGGGGGCTCGATCGCCGGGGTCGGACACGCGGCGCCGGTCCACGTCTGCGCGCCGAACCAGACGGCAGCCCCGCCCGCGGTCGAGGTGCTCAGCTGCGGCGTCGTGAAGACCGTCGAGCCGCTGTTGCTCTTGCCGGCGTGCGTGTCGATCGGGTTGGCCGGATCGACGCCGGCATACGCCACGAGGTTGCCGACGAGGTAGCTCGCCATGGAGCTCTGGAACGTGTGGCTCGCGGGCTCGCTGGCGGTGGCGACGCGGACGAAGACCCAGCCGCGGATGCTCCAGGTGCTCATGTCGGTGCGCACCAGCGTCCAACCTGCAGGCGGGGTGAGCTCGGCGCCGATCTGGTTCCGGTTCGCAAGGTGCGCCAGCAGCACGTTACCGGCGGCGACGCCTGGAGGGCTCGAGAGGGTCAGGCTGGTGACCGTCTTGCCGCTCGCGTGCGTGGTGCCGACGAGGGTGATCTCCTCGGTGGCCGGCGGCTGGAGGGGACGCAGCACCACCGCGTGCGTGATGTTGGTGTTGGGGAGCGTGGAGCTGCCGGTGAAGGCGGGCTGGGCACCTGCGGCCCCGAGCTCCGAGGTGGCGGCGCTGTACAGCACGCCGTGCGACGACGAGACGAGGCAGGTGTCGAGCTGCTCGGTGAAGCCCGTCGGAGGGGTGTGGACCGCGGGGCACGCGGCGCCTCCCCAGACCTGGGCCGAGAACCACACTGCGAGGCCGTTCGCGGACGACGTGGTGGCGACGGGCAGCGCGAGGCTCGCGCTGTTGCCATTCTTCTGGCCCACGTGCACGTCGATCGGCTGGAGCGGATCCGCGCCCGACACCGCGACCAGGGTGGCCGCCATGGAGCTGGCGAGGTCGAGGGTGAAGGTGTGACTGCTCGGCTCGGCCGCGCTGGCCACGCGGAGGAAGAGCCAGGACTTGATGGCCGAGGCGCTCTGCTCGGAGCGCAGCAGCGTCCAGCCAGCGGGTGGGGTGGCGACGGCGGTGACGGCCTCGCGATTGCTCAGCTGCATCACCAGCACATCTCCGGCGGCCGTACCGACGGGGGTGGGAATGGAGAGGGTGGTGGTGGCCAGGCCGCTCGCGCTGGTGGTTCCTCGCACGGAGAGGGTGGAGAGGCCCTGGGCCGTCGTCGCATCCTGTACGTCGTCGGGCTGCGCGAGCTCAGTCGTTCCACAGGCGGCCATCAGTAGGGCGGCCGCGAGCCACAGACTTCGGATTGGGGTCATGGGGTTTTGATCGGGTGTCGACTCACTGGACTGGAGGTCCGGGAATCGGCCATGTGAAGGACCCCGCAGTGCGAAGCGCAATCGACTGTCATGACACGGGAAAGCTACCGTGAAATGGTTTGGATCGTCGGGTGTCATCGAAAAAAGGTGGCAGTCCTGTCCATGCGGTCGCGCGGAGTACTTTGAGAACGCGAAGCCCAAAGATATCTGCGCACGGTGCAAGGGCCGAAGGGCGGTCGGCACCCCGAGGGGTGGGCCTCCAGGCAAGCCTCGTGACCGTGGCCGTGACCGGCTCGTGACATCAGCAGAACGGTGCTGACATCCTGTGATCTGGAGCGTTCCTGGAACTGTGGGCTTCGTCGAGCTCGTGGGGCACGAAGCCCTTGAAGTCACTGGCATCTGGGACGACCGCCGCTACCTGGACATGGCCCTTCTGACTTCAACCCCAGACACCGCTGAATGATGCCGCCAAGGAGCTTTCCTCCCCCGTTCCCCCTCCGAACCAACTACACACGATTCGGGACTTGACCGGCGCCGGGGGCGCGGCTCATCGGCTACCCGCTTCAGCCTGGGGCGCGCAGGCCGGCCCTCCGTAGGGGCCGTGCCCGCCTCGCGACGCCCCTGCGGAAGCCTGCAAAGCATGTAAGGAATGAAACCGGAGAGCAGAGAGAGCAGCCTTCCTGGAGACCTTGGAGCGGAGAATTGAGAGTCTCAGGAAATGGTGTTAACCGCTGCCCCAACGGTTAACAGCACCTGTTAACCGCTCTCGGTTCGTCTCTCCCCAGATTGGGCGAAAGAAAGCCCAATCCGCAGCCGAATGGATGGGCAATCAGGCTCTGGGCGATAGAGGGTAGAGAGTGTCCTCTGAATCGTCGTGGGGCAAAACCCCTAATGATTCAGGGATTTAAGTGGAGACGACCTTCAAGAAACGCGGGTCTTCGAGCCACTCGAGCGCGGAGAAGCGAGGGATTGGAGGGCCGCGCAGGGGCGCTCGCGGTGCCGAAAACTAGCGACAGGGATGGCTTGGGCCACGCCGGATTTCTCGAGCGGAAGAGCTGCGCGCTCAGGAGGACATCCGGGGCGCCGGGGGAATGGCCCTTGAAGCGCCTCTCCATCCGCCATCGCGGACCGTCTCGTGCACAAGGGATTGCTCGGCCGCATCACCGGCAAGTCCCGCCGCTCCGACCAGGCCCAAGAACTCGACGCGGCCTGATTCAACCCCGCCGCAACACTGCCAGCCGGCAAGAGTCGCGCTCTCGTGTTCGCTCTGCCGGCCGTCTCTCTTCCTGCGATCCTGGCTCACGCGATCAAAACGCCGCGCCTTTTCAAGATCGTCTCCAGTCAGGCCCGGCGGGGGCTGATGCAGTCAATGCTGGCGGCCTGATTACGACCAACCTGGTGTCTCAACAATCCGGTGCGGTACACGGTGTCGATGGGTCAGCGCGTCGAACCTTCGGCAGCAGCACACGGAAATCTCACGAGATTTCACGTCCCGACTTCCGGCGAAGAGCGAGTAATCGGTCTCCTACTCCGAACCGAAGACCTGCGCGAGATAGTGCTTCGAGAACGCCGTCCGGTCAGGACTGTCGAAGAATGCTGCCTCGACCCAGTGGTGTATGAAACGCATGGCAAAGCCGCGCTGCAAATAGTCCTCGACGCCCACGGGCAGCGGCCGGATCTCTCCGTCTCCGTCGAGTGGCACGAAATGCAGCCGGTCGAGGACCCGGCCCGATTCCATTTCGAGGCAGACCGCGAACTCGCCCTCGCAGTAATCGAATGGCGCGAGGCGGTCGAGCAACTCACGCGCCTCCGGAAAGAATCCGTACGGGTCGAGTAGGGTCAAGTCCCGAATCGTGTGTGGTTGGTTCGGGGGGGGGAACGTGGGAGGAAGGCTCCTTGGCGGATTCATTCAGCGGTGTCTGGGTTTGAAGTCAGCAGGGCCATGTCGAGGTAGCGGCGGTCAGCCCAGATGCCAGAGACTTCGAGGGCGACGGCGGTGATGAGGCGCAGTGCGCTGGCGCGGTCCGGGAAGGCGCCCACGGAGCGGATGCGGCGCTTGACTTCGCCATGGAGTCGCTCCAGGCCGTTGGT
>NZ_JABUMS010000040.1:0-21381 GCF_013336705.1 Myxococcus sp. CA051A
TTTCCCGGCCGCAAGCCGCCGCTCCTCAAGCTGCTGCACTGTCCAGTGCTTTGGCTGCCACGCCATGGACGCCCCCCTCCATGGCATAACCCTCAGCCCCTAACCCGACTTCCCTGAAGGGGTTTAGGGGGCTGTGAAGTGTCTGGCAATGGAAGGGAGCTGCTTCCGCGGGATGGTTGATTCCAGTGTGCGCTCGGAATCAGGAGGGGGTTGGTGGCGCGAGGGTTTCTTCATGGAAATACTTTTCATGAAAGAAGAAGCGGAGCGCCACCGATAGAACCCCTTCATGTCTGGCCGAACGCCGCGATGCGGGTGGCCCGCCGCGCGAAGCGGAGGCCCACCTGCTGTCCCGTGCGCGAGAGTGGAACTCCCATCGCGCTCGTGAGAAGCGCCAGCGTGTGAGGGTCCTGTTTTGGGACGCCTCTGTCCGAGGCCTTACCCACGTCGACCGGGAGGGCCGCATCTTCTCCTGCTGCGCACGACTCCGGAGGCCGGGATGGAGACGGGGCGCGTCACTTTCGCGGACAGGACACGAACCACGGCTGATAGGAGCCGGTGTCGTCCACGGCGCGGAAGTAGATGCGATCACCCACGCGGGCGAAGCCATCGGGGATGGATGAAGCAGGACCCGGATGGATGTCCGCGAGGAGCCGGGTCGTCGCGACAGTGCCCTGGGTGAACCAGGGCTCCAGGCTGGTGTGGGTCGTCGACGCGACGAACAGCGCGGCACCGTCACCGGTCGGGAACAAGGGCGAGGCGTACTCATCGCTCAGGCTCAGGGACTCCGAGAGTGGGAGGGTGCCCGCGGCGGTTCCGTTCGAGACCCACAGTGTCGCGGCGCGGGGCGGGGGGCCGGGGCTGGCGATGGCCACGGAGAAGTAGAGCAGGTCCCCGGAGACGGCCATCTGCTGCGGGTAGGGGTAGGCGGCCTCCTGGCCCGCGAACGGATTGGGGAGCGTGGTGACGGAGGCCTTGCCCCCGCCCTGGAGGGACAGACTCTCGATGCGCATCAGCATCGTCGTGCTGTCCACCGAGGACAGGTAGACGGTGTCGTGCAGCGCCCCGAGCAGGTTGACGCTCTTTCCGAACGCGTCCAGCCGGAGGGTGCCCGAGGCCGTGCCGTCCGTCTTCCACACCTCCGTGTTCGCGCCGTCTTTGAACAGGAACAGGCCCACGGCCCCCGCCTGTCCCGTGGTCGTGAGATTGACGACCTGGGCATCGAGCTTCTTGACGAATTGGGTTCCGCTCGCGGTCCCGTCGGTGCGCCACAGCGCGGTGCCCTGCTCGGGCGAGGCCAGGAAGAAGAGCAGGTTGTCGCCCACCCGCAGCGACACGTTGCCAAGAGTCGAGCTCGTCCCGAAGTTCGCGAACCGCACCGTGCCCGAGGCCGTCCCATCCGAGCGCCACAGCTCCACTTGAGGATTGCCGGGCGCGAAGGACCACAGCCGCAGGAAGGTGAGCTGACCGCGCTGCGAGGCGACGGCCGCGAGATACGTGCCCTCGGGGCCGGGCGTGAGGTCCTTGACGAGCCGGGTTCCGGTCTCGGTTCCATCGCTGACCCACAGCTCCCGGCCGGTGGCGGGTTCGTCGAACTGGAAGAAGACCTGGTCGCCCACGGGGAACAGGTTTCTCAGCGCGGGGATGCCGACCGGGGCGGCGGGAAACGACTTCACCGGGACGGTGCCGGCCTCCGTGCCGTTGCTGCGCCACAGGGCCGCGCTGCCGTCGAACAGGTTGGTGGCGAAGTAGAGCTTCCCTCGCACGTCGACGAACGACTCCGGGAAGGGCCCGTTGATGGAGGCCCCGGACCCGGGGGGGATGACGACCTTCAGGCGAGATGCGGCGCCGGGGCACGCGTGGCGCGAGTCCTCGCGAGCGCTCTCGCTCGTGCGGGCCACCGAGGCATTCTCCGGGAGCGGCGTCAGGCCCGCTCCCTGGAGTTCGAGTCGGGTGGGCGCACCACATCCCGCGAGGCCCAACGTCAACAGGACAGACCAATGACTGGCGCTCATCTCATGCTCCTCTCCGGCCCAGAACCGACAGAGGGTGCGATGCGTGACGTCGTTCGCCAATCAGGCCTTGAGATGAGGCCTTATTCGAGAGTGGACAGAGAGCCCTTGGGGGCCTCCACCGGCATGGGATGGCCCGGACGGACGAGGTACCCGACGACCGTCACGGACCCACGAGTGCTGTCTCTGTCGATGCGGGCCATGCTCGGTCCCTTCCACAGGCGCGCCATGGCACCTGGCCGGCCCATGGCCTCCTGGAAGTCTGTCTCCACCGGGAAGTCGACCTCCAGACGGCAGAGCGTCGCGCGACAATCCAAGTCACGCACGGACGCGGTCGCTGGCAGGTGGGACGACAGGTTTTCACGAATCTCCCGCTGCGCTTCAGAGGCCCAACCGCTGTCGGAGGACTCGTGCTCGAAAGTCCGCTCCACGTGGGCGCGCGCGGCATTGGCGTCGAAGGGAACGGCGGCCGGGGGCGGCGGGGGCAGGGGCTCGTCCAACTCGTGGGCGGGTGCGACGGCGGCTGTCGGCGGGGCCTGCCGTACGGGCGCGAGTGTCAACCGGGCCAGGGGCTCGCTTCCACGTGCCGAGGAAACCCGCTGCAGCTTCTCCACGGAGACGGAGACGCGGTCCAGTTCATCCCGAAGGAGGGCCAGTGCTTCGCGTTGATTCTGGGCATGCAGCCCCTGGATGACCAGGCTCCCGACGAGGAGCGTGCCCACGATGATTCTCTCGACTCTCATTGACGCGCTCCGCTCGGAAATGACGGGAACGGCCACACCTGGGCCGTTCCCGTCAGGCAATCCCTACCAGAGAATGCCGTTGACGCCCGCGCCAGGGCCGACGTCGCAGCAGACGAAGAGCTGCCCGTTGCCCGGCACATAGGCGCCGGTCAGGGTGATGTACCGCGCGCCCGATCCGAAGGACGACACGTAGCGCATCCCGGACGTCCAGACGGCGGAGATCGCGTCATCCACACCCGTTGCGTAGCAGCCCACCGTCGCGGACGTGTTCGGCGCGTACGCCACGACATTCACGGTATACGAGCCAGCGGGGTCGACCACCGCCGGGATGCACCAGCTCCTCGTGGTGGAGCAGTTGTTGCGAGCGGAGCCGTAGTAGTTGCTGAAGCAACCAGCATCCGCCGGATTGTAGGGACTGCCAAGGAAGCCAGACGCGGCGCGCGCGAACGCCGCTCCCGGGACTGCCATCGACAACAGGACTGCACCCGCGACAAGGGGACGAATCGAGGACATGGGACCTCCAGGAAAGAGAGACACTTCGATAGGCCTACAGCTCGAGTGCGAATTGCCCGCTCGAATACTCACGACAAGCCAGAGGCGGGGGCGCCATGTGAGGGCATCGCATCTGCTTGTCATCGAACGAGGGCGACGGGATTCCTTCGCCATCCGTGTCCAGCACCTCGACACCCCGAGCTGGATCCACTCTGATGGCGGCAGAGGTGGAGCACATGAGGAAGCAGGGCTTTGTCATCGGTGCTGCGTCGGCGGCCGTCCTTCTCGCGGCCACGGGATGGGCGGGCGAGGAGAAGTCCACCCAGGAGGCCGAAGTCGCCTGCGCGGGTGTGCGCCCGCTCACCGAGCAGTTCGTCAACGACGCGGCGCGGCTCGGGCTCAAGGGTGTCGCGACGCGCGAGGACCTGCTCGTCGGAAAGCTGAGCTACCTGCGCGAGCCGCGGGAAGCCGCCGAAGCGGCGAGTGGGATGGTGCTCTTCATCAAGGGCCCGAAGGGCTGGCGCGCGGTGGTTCCCCGCCATGAAGAGGAAGAGGTCGGCTTCTACGTGTCACCTTCGAGTCACAAGGTCATCCTCATCACCCAGCGACAGATGGGAGACCCGGGCCAGTCGTTCACCGTCGTCCGCTCGGACGACGACTTCGTCACCGCGACGTGTGCGACGCTGGGCTTTCCAAGGGAGCTGAACGCGCCCACCTGGAACGGCGAGTATCTCGAAGTCCACGACCTGGACATCAGCGCGCGAGGCCGCGGCGTGCTCGTGGGTTCGGCGGGACTGGAGCGGACCGGCGAAAAGCCTCGCACGCTGTGGTTCTCGTATGCCACGCGGGATGATGGCCGCTCATGGGGTCCGCCGCATCGGCTGGCGAAAGAGCAGGAGGCTCCCCCGGGCATGCTCTCTCCGGCCCGTCTCGTGGATGCCCCCGCCCTGGTGGCGGACCTGCGCGCCTTCGTGGCGGGGCCGCGCTGAGCTGCTGGGCGACCCTCAACACTATTCACACGGCCGCGCCAGGTCGCTCGGCTTTGACTCTTCGGACAGGAGTGGACGCCCAGGCCGAAGCGCCGCGGCGTCAGACCGCCACCGGGCTGTTAGGCTTGTACCTGAAACTTGGAGACAGGAGCCACCATGAAGCTGGTGTCGAGCAGTGCCATCGTGACAGGAGCAGGGCAGGGCATCGGGCTGGGAGTCGCCTCGCGGCTCATGCGAGACGGAGCCAACGTGCTCCTCTTCGGGCGGACCCGGGAGAAGGTGGAGGCGGCCGCCGTGGAGCTCAACCGGGTGGCGGAGGGGCGCACGCGGGCCGTCCCCTTCGCGGGAGATGTGGTCCATGTGGAGGACGTGGCGCGGGCCATCGAGGTTGCGACGCGTGAGTTCGGCCTCCCGGGCATCCTGGTGAACAACGCAGGCTCGGCCACTCTCCGCCCAATCCTGGAGCTGCCGGTGGAGGAGTTCGACCAGGTTCTGGCCATCAACCTCAAGGGCCCTTTCCTGTTCACCCAGGCACTGGCGAAGGCGCTGGTCGCCGCGAAGCAGCCGGGCTCCATCGTCAACATCTCCTCGTTGAACCAGACGGCCGTGACGGACGGGCTCGCCCACTACTGCGCCTCCAAGGCGGGGCTCGCGAACTTCTCGAAGGTCGCGGCCTCGGAGCTGGGGCGGTACAACATCCGCGTGAATGTCGTGGCACCAGGAGCCATCCGCACCCCTCTGGCTGAGGGGGCTGGGCTCCTGACCGGGGCGATGGGGCGGGAGTTTCTTGCCCACACTCCGCTCGGCAAGCCGTGTGGCGAGCCGGAGGACGTGGCAAAGGTGGTGTCGTTCCTCTGCAGCGACCTCGCGTCATGGATTACCGGGGACACCCTCGCGGTTGACGGTGGCAATCACATTCGCGGCCTGCACAGCTATGCGGACACGCTGGGCCTCACCCGTCTCGCGGAAGGCTCCTCCTGACAACGGTTGGAGTCCGTCGTCCTGAGAGCGGAAGCGATGCTCGCCTGAGCTGACCCGCGGCGTCCGTGGTTCAAGGACGCCGCGCGCGCCGGGCCGCCCTCGCGCACGCTCGAGGCTCGCTGCCAACGTCAGGTGCTCATCCCCTCCCTGTCAAAATTGTCAGACGCGCCAGGGCGTTCAGGCACCCCGGGTACCCAACGCCAATGGGCCCTCGCGGCGTGACGACAATGACGGCGCATATTTTCCTGGACATGGATTGACTCTCAGCCGTGTGCCATGGGTGGAGATTGGGGGTAGGCAAGACCCAGGGAGGCACCACATCGCGAGCGCGAATGAGGCCGTCTATTTTTGGTTTGCACTGCACACTTCTCCACCACTTCGGGTCCGTCGTGCTTTGGCTGTTCCATGGCGTGGACACTTCTGGATAGAACGCGGGCCATGACGGTCGCCCCTTTTCGTCTGGGCATGCTCATCCCAGAGTTCCCCACGCAAACCCACGCCTTCTTCTGGCGGGAGATCACCGCCCTGCGCGCCGCTGGCGTCGAGGTACACGTCTTCTCCACGCGACGCCCGGTGGAGGGATGTCCGCATGAATGGGCGGAGCGCGCGGCCTCCGAGACCACGTATCTCTACCCGCCCCGACTCTCGTCGGCGCTGCTTTCGCCTCGGGACTTCCCCGGGATGGCGAAGGCCCTCGCGTATGTCTCCAGGCTCTCGGTGAACGTGAAGCAGAAGGCGAGAGCACTGGGGATGCTGGCGTGCGCGGTGGACTTCCTCCACTACTCGCGCGAGCGGAAGCTGGACCACATTCATGGCCATTCCGCCGCGGACGCCGCGCACGTGCTCGCGCTCTGCAGAATCCTCGGCGGTCCGCGCTATAGCTTCCACCTCCACGGCGATCTGCCTGTGTATGGAACGGACCACGCCGCGAAGGCCTGGGACGCCACGTTCGTGGCCGCCGCCGCGCGCCCCATGCAGCGCGAACTCATCGAGGACGTGGGGCTGCCGCCGGAGCGTACCTACACCCTGTGGATGGGGGTGGACACCGACCGCTTCGTTCCTCCGCCGCAGCGCGTGGAGTCCCCCCGCGGCCTTCACCTCGTCTCCGTTGGGCGGCTGCACCTCTGCAAGGGCCACGTCCATACCTTAGCCGCACTCCGCAAGGCGTTGGACCGAGGGCTTCGAGCACACCTCACCGTGGGGGGACGGGGGCCGCACGAGCAGGAGATCCGCCAGTCCATTGCCCGCTTCGGGCTGGAGCCGCACGTGAAGCTGGTGGGGCCGCTCGGAGAAGCCGCGGTGATCGAGTTGCTGCACGGGGCCGATGCTTTCGTGCTCTCCAGTATTGGTCTCGGCGAGGCCTCTCCCGTCGCGGTCATGGAAGCCATGGCGTGTGGCGTCCCCCCGGTCTGCTCCATCATCGGGGGCACGCCAGACATGATTTCCGACGGGGCGGAGGGCCTGCTGGTGGCGCAGGGGGATGAAGAGGGATTGGCGAACGTGTTCCTCCGGCTCGGGCAGGATGTGGCGCTGCGCGAGCGGATGGCGCGGGCCGCACGCGAACGGGCTGTGCGCTCCTTTGACTACCGCGAGACGGGCCGTCGACTGCTGGATGCCATTCATGCCTCGCGCGCGCCTCAACGTCAGGCCGCGTGGCAGGGGGCTGCCCCCCGCGCCGATCAAGCGGCGGCCTGAACGCCGCGACCGCGCGGACTGAAAACATCCGCGACCCGAGGAGCCGAGAAACACACCCTGTCTTCAATTTTACGCGCTCAAGCAATCATTGGTTTCCAAGCAACTCGTTCCCGTGCGGTAGGAAAACCCATTCGTCACACATCATCGAATGGGTCACCCCTCACCCCTGGAGCGACATGAGAAGACAATTCCTGGCACTCACCGTGTTGACGCTGGCGGCTGCGAGTGCCTCCGCGGCGGACCGCATGAATCCGGCGGACCTGCGCCGTGTGACGAAGGCGCGTGATTTCATCGCTCCCGCCGTCGCGAAGGAGTTCGGACCCAAGGCCCGGTTCGTCCACCTCTTCGGGCAGGGCAAGGGAATGCTGGCGGGCGTGGTCGCGGAGATTCCCGCCGAGGCGCTGGGCACGGACGAGCTGCCGCTGCTGGCCATCGTCCAGTACGACGAGGCCACGGGCGCGGTGCGAGTGGTGGCCCGTGAGTTCAAGTACCGCGAGGCCCGGACGGTAGGCCCCGAGGTGGCATTGCTGGATGGCGAGGGCAACCTGCGCCTGCGCGATGCCAACGGCGGGGAGCGACTGCTGGCGCAAGGCGTGGGTGGAGACTTGTTCCCCACGGCGAAGGGCGACGCCCTGGTGGCCACGCTGGCGATGTCCCGTGGCCCCAAGCACGAGACCTCCGTGGGCATCATCGACATGAAGGGCCGAGTGAAGGTGCTGGCGGATGGCCCCGGCGTGGACGCGACGCCCAGCATCTCTCCGGATGGCAGGACCGTGGTCTTCGTGTCCGGCCGCACCACCGTGGCGTCGTTCTACGTGACGGACGTGGATGGCTCGGCGCCGAAGCAACTCACCAACGTCGGGATGGACAGCACGATGCTGTATGGCGGCCCGCCCAAGGGCTTCGTGCCACCGCCCGTCTCCAGTCATCACATGGAGTGGTTGAGCGACGACGTGCTCCGCTACAACGCGGGCGGCGGTGAGTTCTGGAAGCTGAACGTGCGAACGGGCGCGGCCTCCGCGGACCTGGGAGGTGAGAAGTGATGCGCGCGATGCTGAAGCAGCTCACGGTGGCGCTGGCCTTTTCGCTGCTGGCCCTTCCGGCCCTGTCCTCCGCGCAGACGATGTTCCGCTTTCCCGCGTCGCAGCTCGCGGATCAGTGTGGCAACGGCGGGTGTACCGTGAGCGCGTACAAGGATTACGGTGGCCGGGACTACGCCTGTGGTGGTGTGCGCTACAGCGGCCACACGGGCACGGACTACGCGCTGGTCGGCGGGTTCAGCAAGATGGACTACGGCGTCTGGGCGATGAATGCCGCGCGGGGCTACATCGAGTCCAACGTGGATGGGTACTACGACCGGTGCAACTACTGGAACCAGTCCAACCCCTACGCCGCCTGCGGCCTCTACACAGCCAACTACATCATCATGCGGCACCCTGATAACACCCAGACCTGGTACTGGCACTTGAAGGCCTACACGCAGCAGTTCGCCCGGGGCACGTCGCTCGACTGCGCCTACTGGATTGCGCGAGTGGGCTCGTCGGGTGCCTCCACGGGTCCACACCTGCACTTCGAATACTGGGTGCCGGGCTACGGCACGGATGACCCGTACGCGGGCTCGTGCGGCACGCCGTATACGCGGTGGACGTCGCAGGGCGCGTATCGGGGCCTGCCCGGCATCGCCTGTCAGTAGCGGTGTGGATGCGGCCCGCCCACGCAACCCACGGTGGGCGGGCGCGCGGGGGACTACCGCGTGCAGGTATAGCGAACGATGCAGCCGCCCACGTACACGGGGGTGATGACGCCGTCCTCGCAGAAGCCCGGGGCCGGATAGACCGGGTTCGGACAGATGGCGTTGGCGACAACATGGGGAACACAGTTGAAGCCGATGAGGCACTTGCCCGAGTAGATGGGGTAGAGGTCTCCGTCCTCGCACAGCGGAGGCATCACCTCCGGGCAGATGGGATGGCCCACGGGGACGGCGGTCTGGCTCGTGGTGGCCTCCTCCGAGGCCTCCGGGACAGGGGCTTCCGGACCGCAACCGATCAGCGTCAACAGGCCACACACCACTGCAAGACGTCCAAGGCTGTTCATCCAGGCTCTCCGCGTCAGACCCGCCAAAGCGGCGGGATTGGAGAGCGTCTACCAGTCTCGCTGGAGCCTCGCAAACGGGGGGGCCAGAGACAGGGACGTGAACGATGCCTGCCAGCGGGGGGAGAGTGCGCGTTGATGCAGCGCACCCGCGCGCGAGAGGCCGTGCCTACGGTGCTGGCGTCGGCGCGGTGGGCTCCTTCGCTGACCGCGCTTGCTCGCGAAGCAACGCCTCACGCTCCCGCTGCGCCCGGTCCGCGAGGACGGAGGCTTCAAGTTCATCGGCGAACGGGCAGTTCATGACTCCCGCCTCCCTCGCTGCATCCCGGATGACCCGGCCCTTGCTCCCGGGCTCGACATGGGCGACCGCATTCAGCAACGCCAGGCCGTCCTCGGAGCGAGCGCGCTCGCCGGCCCAGGATGCCGCGATGGTCAGGACGTCCTCCTCCTTGATGGGCAGGTCGCGGGCCTTCGAGCGCTCCACGGAGTGGCAGAGGTTGTCCATGTCACTCTTGTAACTGGCGCAGCCCGTGGTGAGCACGATGACGGTCAACCCCAGCAAGCAGCGGTGTCGCGATGTCTGACGGTTCATGGCCGTCAGTCTAATCCAAGTGCCGTTCTGTCGGGCGGCGCCAGTTGGCCGATGCTACATGCAGTCCCCGCTCAGCGGGCCGATGCTCAAGGGTCCCTCCGTCCAGTCGGAAGAAGATGGAGCGGCTTCTCCTTTGGCCCGTGGAGTGCTCGGACATGTCCTGCCGGGTTTCGAGGACGCGTTTGTCCGCCGCGTCGGAAGCTGCCCGGGTCTCGGGAACCACCGGTCCGACGTGGTGCCAGGCACGTTCTTCGTGATGCCCTTTTCGTTCACGAAGACGGAGATGGCCTTGCCTCCACCGGAGGTGCGTCAACCCGTGGCTACCTGGAGCCCTGTCGCGTGCCCTCGCTCCCGGTGGCCTTGGGGGCTCCCGGTGGCCGCTGGTTCGGCGCGGTGGAGGCTCCACCGCCGGGCCGCAGTGCGTTCTGGCCCAGGCGCGAGAAGTTGATGGAGTTGCTCAGGATGCGCACCGCCTCCTGGTCCGCGTGGAAGCCCATGGAGTTCTCCGCCTCCACGAAGTCCAGGTAGAACTGGGCGCGCTTCTGGAAGTCACGCGCCTTGGCCAGTGCTTCCTCGGGGAGGCCCGCCTTCTGTGCGCTCTCGAGGTCGTGGATGAGGTCCACCAGCGCGTCCATGGCGATGTTGCGAGTCTCGAAGGTGCGCGTCTGGATGGTCTCCACGCGGTCGAGCAGCTCCGCCTCGCTCCACTTGTGGCATGTCTGGCAGGCGCGGTTGATGTTGAGCAGCGGGCTGCGCACGTGGTGGTCGCTGATCTTCATCGCCCCTTCACGCTGGTAGGGCATGTGGCAGTCGGCGCAGGCCACGCCGCTCTTCGCGTGGATGCCCTGGTTGTACATCTCGAACTCGGGGTGCTGCGCCTTGAGGACCTTCGCGCCGGTGAGCTTGTGGGTCCAGTCGGTGTGCCCGTCCTCGTCGTAATAGGCCATGATCTGGTCGACGTTGATGCCCTTGGCCCAGGGGTAGGTGAGGCGCTTCTCCTTGCCCTTGAAGTAGTACTCGACGTGGCATTGCCCACAGACGTACGTGCGCATCTCCTGGCGCGTGGCGTGCTCATTCACGCGGAAGTCAGGCACGCCCTGGCTGGCCTTGAGCGCGGCGATGCCCTCGATGAAGCCGGGGCGTGTGACGCGCAGCTGCATCGTGGAGGGGTCGTGGCAGTCGATGCAGGACACCGGGTGCTCCACGAGCTTGCGCGCCTCGGCGAAGGGCATCTGGTTCATCTTCTCGAAGCCCTTGATGAGGTCCCCGTCGCCCAGCTTCTTGTAGGGGACGTACACGCTGCCGTGACAGTGGATGCAGGTGCCCGGCTGCTGCGTTACGTGCTGGCGCTCGGTGAAGACCTGGTCCTCGAGCATGTGCGCGTGGCCACGCTCCTCGCGGAAGTCGGTGGCGAAGGCATAGCCGCTCCACATGGTGACCAGTCGCGGGTCTTCCTCGAGCCGGCTCTGCGCCACTACCGAGCGGGGGTCCGCCTGGGTGGGCGTGCGCGCCACCGCCTCGCTGCCGCCGTAGCGGGTGCGCTGCTGGTCCACCGTGCGCTTGTAGCCGTCGTACTGCAGCGGGAAGTTCTTCCCCCACACGGCGGGGTCCGTGATGGTGTCGTCGAGTTCCACCACCCGGTAGAAGGGGTTCCTCGCCTCCTGCTTGCGCTCCATGATGTTGACCAGGAGCGCGGTGACACCCGCCGCGGCCAGCGCCGCGGCGACAGCGACCGCGACCACGAGTCTGGTGCCGCTGAAGCGTCGGCGCTTCTCCGGGGCCTTCTCGGGCTCGGTCATCGTGCGTTCTCCTTACGGATGAGCTCGGGGTTCCCCGAACCTTCGGGGTGGCCCACGGAGTTGTGGCAGGTGAGGCACTGCAGTTGCTCGCTGGGGGCCACCTGCTCGTGGCCCGTGGGGGGCGTTTCAATGGCTTCCACGATGGGACCGTGGCACTTGCGGCAGGCGTTCTCCGTCACCACGCGATTGCCCGGACGCAGGCGGATGGGGTCCGGGAAGGTGCCGGTGGTGAAGTAGTAGGAGTGCCAGAAGCCGTTGCTCGCCTTCGTGTAGTACTTGGGCAGGAAACCCGCAGGCGTATGGCAGTCGTTGCAGGTGGCCACCGCGTGGTGGCTGCTCTTGCGCCAGCCTTCGTACTGCTCGTTCATGATGTGGCAGTTGGCGCAGGCGGCCGGGTCGTCTTGCAGGTAGGACGAGCCCTTCGCGTACACGAAGGTGAAGCCGCCGAGGCCAACCGCCACACCGATGGCAATCCCGAGGATCACGGCCAGCACGGTGCGGGAGGCGGGGGGCACGCAGGGCAACCTAGCAATGCTCGTGCTACGCGGAAGTGGGATGTTGCTGTCGCGTGCGGATGGTGAGGCCTGTCGGATTGCTGGAGTGTGGCTCCGGGCGCGGCGCTTCGTGATGACGCGCAACACTTGCGCGCTACGGCGCAGTCTTTGCGCGCCGCGCAGCCTTTGCGCCGCTGGCGCGTCGTTTTCGCGAGTGCGTTCTCATGGACTGACTCCCGCGCGTCGGCATCTACCGCGAGGACCGGCGGCGTGACGTTTGAGCAGAGGCTCCGTCCCGTGCTCCAACTCCTTCCGCGCGACTTCACTCATGCGCGTGGAACACCGAGCGCGCGCTCATGCCGTGTCAGCGCTTTCGCGAGAGTCGACGGGGAGTGGAAGGGGACGACGTCAGCCCTACAGTGCCGCGCACCCGTGCGTCTGTATCGCGGCGCCCTCGGTCTCGAGGATTCCCTCCAGCACCCAGAAGCCGTTGATCTTCTCGCCCTGGAAGTGGAGCACTCCACGACCGGTCGACCCCGCCACTGGCATTCGCCAGTCCACCCGGCCAGAGGTCGCGGACCAGGCCTGACTCTTCCGAGGGACCTTCAGGTATCCGTAGGACCAGCCCCACCACGCCGCGTCAATGGGCTCGCCCAGCAGGTTGCGAGCCTCCGTGCACGCCGCCAGTTTCTCCAGCGCGGCCCGGGGTGCGCCACTCATGCGCAGCCTCATCCGGTCGTACACCTGATAGGCCACCGTGAGGACCAGTAGCGCCAGCACGCCCTGAACCGCGCGTTTCGAGAGGCTGACGGGACGCGAGGAGGGCCGAGGCATCTGCCCAGTGTCCTCCACAACATCCGGAGCCATCAACCGCGTTCCCATCCAGTCTCGGGAGGAAGGGCAGGGCGAGTCTCCGATTGGCGGGAATGGGCACGCCCGATCGACATGGCGGCCGGGATGGAGATGGGGCCCGGGAGGCTTCATCCCTCGGCCCGACGGTTTCGTCCCGCCGTAGAGGGGATTGAGCCCTTCCCGCGCAAGACGCCTGTCTCGGCGGCGTAGATAGCCGGGTGGAACCACGAAGTGGCGACAGACCGCACGGCTCGTGGTCTCCGCAGACGGCCGAGGGAGTGACATGCGATTCATGAAGTCGTGGCGGCGCTTGCTCATGGTGGGCACCCTGTTTGTAGTGTGTGCTCCGGGATGTCGACCTGGTCCGGAGGAGGGCGACGCACCGGAGGCGCCTCGCGCGGACCTGGCCCACCAGTCCCAGGAAATCACATGCGGGAGCAGCCAGGTCCCTGTGATGACGAGCGGAACGTTGCCCGTCGGCATCGTGACTCGCTCGGGGGCTTTCGGCCCCGGTTACGAGGCCTGGCTGGCATTCGATGAGGTCGATAGCTCCGGCTCGATGTGGATCTCCGGGCTACAGCAGAGCCCCGCGTGGATTGGCTACGAATGGGCGGACGGCCCGCGGCGAATCATCCGCTACGCCATCCGCTTCTCGAATGGCTCGCTCACGTCTCGCGCGCCCAAGGCCTGGACGCTCCAGGGCTGGAATGGCTCACAGTGGGTGGTGGTGGATACCCGAACCAACGAAGTGAACTGGGGGGGCACGGAGCGCCGTGTGTACACCCTGGCGGCCACCGCGACCTACCCGAAGTTCCGCCTCAACGTGACGGATGACAATGATTCGCGCGCGGGCATCGAGGTTGTTTCGATAGGGCGGCTCGAACTGCTCGGCTGTCTGCCGGATACGACGCCCCCCACGGCGCCTGTCCTCGCGCACTTCACCCCGGCCCCACCGTCCACCACTTCGAACCCCAATCTGATTGGAAACGCGGAGACCGGGTCGACGGTGCGCGTCTACCCCAACGCCAACTGCTCGGGGACGCCAGCGGTCTCGGTCACCGCGGGAACGGAGCAGCTCTTCCTGGCGGTTGTCCCCGTGAATCCCAACGCGACGACGGTCTTCACCGCCACGGCGACGGACTCCTCCGGGAATGTGTCCGCATGCTCGCAACTCCTGAGCTACGTGCATGACAGCATGGCTCCGGCGGCGCCCGTGATGACGGGCTTCCAACCCGTGTCACCGGGCAACTCATTGACGCCCCAGGCGCGCGGCACCGCGGAGAAGGGGAGCACGGTTCAGGTCTTCAAGGGCTCGGGCTGTGTGGCGCCCGTCGTGGTGAGCGCCGTGGCGGATGCCTCCACGGGCGCGTTCTCTGCTTCCGTGACTGTCACGGCCAACACGACGACGAGTTTCTCCGCGCGGGCCGTGGACCTGGCGGGGAATGTGTCGGCGTGTGCCACCGCCATCAGCTACGTGCAGGACAGCGTTGCCCCGGCGGTGCCTGTGCTGACGGGGTTCCAGCCGGTGTCTCCGGGCAACTCGCTCACGCCTCAGGTGCGCGGCACCGCGGAGAAGGGAGGCACCGTTCAAGTCTTCAAGGGCTCGGGCTGCGTGGCGCCTGTCGCGGTGAGCGCCGTGGCGGATGCCTCCACGGGCGCGTTCTCTGCTTCCGTGACTGTCACGGCCAACACGGTGACGGATATCTCCGCGCGGGCCATGGACCCTGCGGGGAACGTGTCGGCGTGTTCGACGGCCATCAGTTACCGGCACGACGGCATCGCCCCTCCCGCGCCTCGGTTCATGCCGGGCTTCATTCCCGTCGATGGGAACGCTACCGGGGGGCTGGTCCGCGCGATGGGGGAGGTGGACTCGCGAGTCACGCTTTTCATGGATGCTGCGTGCGCCACCTTGTTCTCGCCATCAGGTCCCTTCGTGGTGGGCGTGGATGGCTCGGTGACGATGGCGCTGACGCCGGGCCAGCGGCTCGGGCCGCTGTTCGCGGATGCGCGCGACGTGGTGGGCAATCGCTCCGCATGTGTTCCGGTGCCGGTGGGCTGCGACATGGGCTTCGCGGACTGCGACGGGAATCCGGCCAACGGGTGTGAGGGGGACCTGCTCGCGGACGAGGCGAACTGCGGGGCCTGCGGCACCGTGTGCGCTGGCGCTCCGTCTGCCCGTGCCGTGTGCGGCGCGGGGACTTGCGGGCTGGGCTGTGTGGTGGGCACGTTCGATTGTGACGGCAGCGCGGCCAACGGCTGCGAGTCCCCCAGTGCGTGCGCGCCGTTGGCGTGTGGCGTGGACATCTCGTCCGAGCTGATGATCACCGACCTCTCCGTGGTCGATGACCCCTTGAGGACCACGGGTGACGGTGTGTGGACCTTCGGTCACCTCATGCGCGAGATGAACGGCGGGCAGGACCCGTCGGACCTGGTCCGCGACTGGTTGTCCACCTGGATGTCGGACCAGTTCATCGGTGCGACGGAGGTCGGGGCGCGGCCCAACATGGCGGGGATGGTGCTGCAGCCGTGGGAGAACAGCAGTGGGCCGGGACCCTCCCTGGACTTCAACGTGGCCCCGTTCCGTCTGCTGGCCATCGTCAACCGGATGGACTTGCGCAAGGAGGGCGAGTTCGCGGGCGAGGGGCGCTTCGTGTTCGGCGTGACGGACCCCAACGGCCATCCACTGCCGTTCACCGTCATCCTGGAATACATCCTGCCCGGAGGCTCACCGGATGAGTTCCAGCGCTGGGCGCGGGACTGGCACGAGTTGGGGCGCATCGGTGTCGGGAGCCCCGGCTACAACGAGAAGCTCGAGGCACTCACGAGCCGCTTCACGAAGTCCTTCGTCGCGCGGGGCGCGCACCTGGGCAGCGCCATCCACCAGGTCCGCACCAACGAGAACGCGTTGGTGCCGCTCTGGGAGCTGCGTGAGTTTCACCTGGGCCCTGGAGGGTTGATGCCCGCGCACGTCGCGCTCTCGCCCACCCTGTTCTGGGACGGCTCGCGCACCCTGGCGGACTATGTCAACCTGAACCTGTCCTCCATCCTCACGGAGACGCACACCGTCCCGGAGTTCTTCGAGAACCAACCCCTGCTCGCGGGCTCCGCGTTTACGTTCCCCAACTTCGCGTGGGCCGTGCCGCAGGTCTCCACCGAGGCGCGCCACAAGTTCTCGTTGAACACCTGCAGTGGCTGTCACGGAGGGGAGACGGGCACCGTCTTCTTGCACGTGCACCCTCGCGCCGAGGGAGTGTCGTCGGCCTTGTCTCCCTTCCTCGTGACGTCTGGGCCCATTCCGGATCGGTTCGACCCCTCCGTGACGCGAACCTTCGCGGACCTGGTTCGGCGCCAGGCGGACATGACGTCGCTCGTGTGTGGCGTGCCAGTGGCGAATCCTCTCGCTCGGGCAATGGAGACCCTGGGCACGTCGATGCTCTCGGGTTCGAGTGAATCGGTCCGGCCCGCGGTGCCTGGCTTCCCGCCGCCCTCCAACCTGCCGGCGGGTCGCGTCCACTGAGGTGAGCCGTCGCTGAACGCAGCGGTCGGGGCAGGGCGCCGCGTGCATCGGGCGCCCTGTGGGGGCATGGAGCCAGCCGTGGACCTCAGGATGCGGCGCGTCCTGAGCCGTTGATCGCGACGCTCGTTGATTGCCTCGCATCTCCCGACTCAGTCAGCAGGGCCCCCACCGCTCTGATGCGTCATACTCCACGGGCAAGTCCTACTCGTTTCAAGTAGTGCATGGAGGCCGACATCAACAACGGCGGCTTCATGCAGTTCTTCTGCAGGAAGTATCCATTGCCTCTCATGACCACGATTCCATGAGGGAGCCCTTCAGGGGACTCCAACTCAGTGAGGGGCGGGCCCTGGACGTGGGCCCGCCGGGAAGTGTCATCGGGTGCGGCGTCAGCCCATGTTGCCGCGGAAGCCGATGGGGCCCTCACCGTTGTACGTCATGGTCCCGGTCAGTGACTCCCCGCTGTTGCCGGAGGTCAGGTCGAGGGCGATGACGTTCTGCCCCTGCCGGGAGCCGAGGACGAACGTGCCACCTGGATTCCAGGGCGCGGTCGGCCCACCCCACTGGTTCTCCACCACGTAGTTGTTCGGGCTGGTGAGGGTGGCGCGGAAGGCGATGGGCCCCTCGCCGTTGTAGGTCATGCTCCCGGTCAGCGTCTGGCCGCCATCGCTGGAGGTGACCTTCATCGCGACGACGTTCTGCTTCTCGCGGCCGCCAATCACCCAGTTGCCCCCCGGATTCCAAGGAGCCGACGAGCCACCCCATTGGTTCTGGACCTTGTAATTAGACATGCCTGGCATTCCTTTGTTTGTGGGTCGGATGCCCAAGGGCAGTCCTCAGTGCGATTTCAGTCCGGGCGGGGGCGGCTGGGCTGCCTTCGGGTGCGCGGAGAATAAGTCGGTGAGCGCCTGGGATTGATGTGAAAGTCGTCGAGTGTCGATGTGTGGTCGATTGGTATGTGATTGTGTCTAGCCCTCAGGTCCCGGGTCTCTGGGCGATATGCGGCATCGTCATGGCGCGCGCCGTCGCCAAGGTGTGTCAGGTTCCGAGCCGGGCAGACTGGACGGGCACGTACCGTCAGGTCCAGGTGTTCGATGTCGGAGAAGAGGCAGAGGCGGCGGCGACGTCGCTTCAGCCCTGCGTTCATGATGTTCCACCCGCATATCCTCAGCCGTGCCCTCGGTCGGCAGGGCCCGCCTCGGAAGCCAGCCGTGCTGCCTCAATCGGTGACTGCGCCTTGCTTCGTCCTGCCGGCCGCCGCGTCGACCCGCGTGTCCTGGGCGATCCAGTTCACCTCCCAGGTCTTGCCTCCGTCGTCAGAGAAGGCCTGCTCGAAGCGGACGGAAGTAGGCGTCACGTTCGAGATGACGAAGCGCACCAGGATGGCGCGCCCGTCGAGCTGCTCCTGGGCGTAGAACTCACCGCGTCCTTCCTTGAACTCGCCCACGGTCGGTACGGCGAGGGTGCCGTCGCGGCTGTTCGCGAAGTGCAGGCTCCACTGGCGCGTCCGCGGATTGTACAGGCGCAGGTTGAGGCCCTCGAAGCGCCCACCCTCGCCGTCGGCTACGAGTTCCACGAGGTTGCCGCGGCCGTTCCACACCTTGCGCACGACAGTGGTCCCCTTCATCTCCACCCAGGTGTTCGAGCCCGTCAGCGGGCGCAGGCGCCGCTTCAGCTGCGTGCGCCAGGTGCCGATCTCGAAGTCGAAGTCGCGCTGGCCATCGCGCGGGGCAGGCGCAGAGGCTTCGCGATCCTGGGCAATCCCCGGGAGTGGGTACAACACGAGTGCGGGCAAGCAGGCGAAGAGCAGCGGCCGGAGCAGGTGGAGGGGGTTCATGCACGCGAAGCTAGAGGCGTGCGCGCCGCCCCGCTGTCAGGAACCTGCGCGGACCTGTTGCAGCTCCGCACGCAGGCGCGCGGGGCTGCTCCCCAGCACCTGGCGCACGCTCTGCGAGAGGTGGCTGTGGTGCGAGAAGCCCAGCTCCAGTGCGAGCCGCGCGAGGTCCTGCTCGCCCTCCGCGAGCCGCTGCAGCGCCGTGAGCACCCGCAGCTGGCGGCGGTAGGCGCGCAGGGACAGCCCCGTCTCCGCGTGGAAGAGGCGCATGAGGTGGAAGGGTGAGCAGCGGGCCTCCTGCGCCACGGTGTCGAGCGAGAGGTTCGCTGAGAGCTGGGCCGCGAGCAGTGCGCGCACGCGGCCGACCGTGCGGCGCCGTGCGCCCCGGTCTCCGCGCGCAGGGGCCTCCGCGCGCTGCCTGTCCGAAGCGGCCACCTCGAGCAGTGCGAACACCGTCTCCTCACGCGAGAGCCGGTCTCCGCGTGGGTCGCGCAGGGCGGCACACACGCGCGCGTGGCGCAGGTGCACCGCGGCGCTCAGCCCCAGCTCCGGATGGTCCGGGCCACGCCGGCCCCACAGCTCGTCGAAGAGTTCCGGTGCGAGCTTGATGACCGTCGCATCGTCTCCCTCCGCGCCCGGATGGCCGACCCGGTAGTCCACGCGCGGGTGGTGCAGCAGGGCGGTGCAGGGATCCGCGACGAAGCGCCGCAGCCCCCGGTGGTAGCTGAAGCAGCCGCGGCGCAGCAGCACCAGGTGTCCCGGGTCCCCGCCTCGCTCCTCCGCGGGCCCCGCGCGCGGATGCCGGCAGCGCGAGTCGAGCACGCGGAACTGCTCGGACTCGAGGAGGGTCAGCAGCTGGGCCATGGGTCTCCACCATCCTCCCGGGCGGGGCGCGTGTGAAGCCCGCAGGCAGGCTTACGCCTCGCGCGCTGGCCCTGCGCCACGTCCAGCCGCGCGAGCAGGGCCGCCCCAGCACGAAGAAGAGGAGGGCCGAGCGGCTCGATCCAACCGGCCCAGGCTCCTGCCACACACCTGATGGGAGCGCGGCCTGTCAACGGGACGCGAAGATGCCGTCCGGGCTGCACTGCCCCCTCTCTGGAGTAACGCCAAGGCCGAGGGCCGAATCACGAAGCTCAAGCTTCTCGAGCGTCAGACGTGTGGCCGAGCCAGCTTTGACCTGCTGCGTCGTCGCGTGTTGCTCACCGTCTGAACCTCCGGCCCACGGGAAGTTCGGGGGAGCCGGTTTCGTGGAGTCCCACCCGCCGTGCGAAAAGGGTTCCACAATGGCGAGGTCACCCCCCCCATACCCGCCGGAGTTCAGCGAGCGGGTCGTCGAGCTGATGAAACCCGGCCGGTCCGGCAAGAGTCTCGCGAGAGGTCGGATGCACCGAGCAGAGCATCCTCAATTGGAAGAAGCAGCTAAAGGGGAGTGGCAGTGGCGCCCCCAGCAGCAACGGCGAGAGCAGGCCCGCTTCCTGGGCGAGCAGTACCGCATTAGCGGCATCACACCGTTGAAGGCGTCCGGCGCGAGGCGGCCTGCTTGGCCGCGTCCACGTACGCGCGATACGCGTTGAAGCTGTAGTTGCGGCCGGGAAGTTCTTTACGAGCTGGGCGGCGGGCTTGGCCCTGCTGGGCCTGAGTCCGGTGCGGCGGTACTTCATCGCCGTCTCACGGTCCAGGTGCCCGTGCTTCTGGAACTCCCTCTCCAAGTCCTTGGCGATGACGGAGGACCACAGGAATGTGGAGTACGCTGCCGAGTACCGATCCAGGTGGGTGAACGCGAACTCGAGGTACGTGCCGTCGCGGTGCTTTTGCTTGAACGGACTGAGCTACTCCTGGTGCTCCACCAGCACCGCCGTCGTGTCGAAGCCCGGCTTGCGCGAGTAGTCGTCCAGGCTCGACGCCAGGAACCGCAATTTGCGTACCCACACCCCTTGCTGAACTCCTTCGACGCCTTGAGCGTCCTTCAAGCAGGTGCGGAGGAGGTGATCCCCTTCATCAGCGAGCGGCAATTAGAGCGGTGGGTGAACCCGGCCCTGTTGGGGCTGCCGGCATCTTGGCGAAGAACCCCGGGCTCAACTCGGGCTGCATGATTGCGCAGGTGACGAGCGCGGCGCTGGCGGTCGAGTCGCACGTGCTCAGCCATATGGCGTCAATGGATTTGATTACGTCGTCGGTGGGCCGTGAAGTCCATTGCTCACGGCACGACGGCGGCGCTCGAGGGGCGGCAGGTCTCGGCCTTCGCTCGCTCGTGCCTGTCCATCGAGATGCTGGTGGCGGCGCAGGCGCTGAAATTCCGGTTGCCCGTCAAACTTGGCAACGTCATGCTGGCGGCCTACGAGAAGGTGCTGCACATGGAGAAGGACCGCGAGCCGCGCAAGGACATTTAGGTAGTGAGCCAGTTCCAACGCCTGTCATTCGAAGACACGACGGCCCACTCCGGAGGACTCCGTGCGGGCCGTTCTTCATTCCGCAGGCGAATTCAGCTGTCTAGCAGGGGGAGTCCCAGCTGATCACGTACGCCGTCACAGTTCCCCAATTTAGGGAGTTTGCGTCGCAATCACAGCCGCGCGCACCCGCCAAAGTCGAGTAGGTGGCGTTGGTGTAATAGTCGCGACGGTAATACTCAGCCCCATCACACACCAGCAGCTCACCCTCGCTTGAGGCAAGATTCTCCTCCTTCACGTCCGCTTGGGTACCACCACAGCCCGCGAACATCAGCCCCGCCGCGAACAACGCACCACTGAAGAGCTTACCCATCCGCATGCCTCTCTCTCAAGACAACTCATAGGTTTACTGCAAAACCAGACTAGCAGATTTGCTGGAATATCCATATTGATATCGCCAGCAACGAAGAAACTTCGGAATGGAGCCGAAGGGCACACCTATCTTCGCGGCAAGGCAGACGGCAGAACGCCTGCTGAACAATGCGGACGGAAGCATGCGTTGGTGCTGGATAGGATTTCTGTCCAACCTGCCTCGAGAGGAAGTGTCACGCGGAGTCATGGTCGAGGTAGCCCCAGATCCTGCTGATACGAGCTGGAGAAGACGAAGGCCCTCGTCTGCGCCATGCCGGCAGGTCCGTCCAAGGGCGCCAGCCGGGTCCCTACGAAGACGAGTTTCCCGTCACGCTGTGAAGAGGGGGGGCTGATCCCACCGGCGCCCACTGCTAAACCGAAGTTCGTGATTCGCGATCAGCCTGAGGAGCAAGCGGGCGCGGAGCGGGCGGGCGCGGAGCGGGCGGGAAGAGGGAGCAGGGGCACCTCTCGTTCGGCTCTGTGTGCGCAGAAAACCTG
>NZ_JABUMS010000041.1:0-16822 GCF_013336705.1 Myxococcus sp. CA051A
CGCAGAGGGCGGCGACCTCCTCCGTGACGGTGTGGTCGCACCGCACGGCGATGCCGTGGCCCCCCAGCGCGGTGACCTGCTCCGCGGTCTCCTCGAGGACCTCCGGGCGCTTCGAGCCAGAGGCGGGGCGGCCGCGCACGCTGCGGCCCGTGCAGTACACGGTGGCGCCGGCCTCGCCGAGCCGGGTCGCGATGCCCCTGCCCGCGCCCCGCGTGGCTCCCGCGACCAGGGCGATGCGTCCTTCGAGTGGCTTCTTCATGGTGTCTCTCCTCGGACCGGCGGAGGTGGGGTGCGGATGGCCGGTGATGGGAACACCTTACGGAGGCAATCATGACATCCCCTGTCATGATGGCCCGCGTACAGTGCGCGGTGGGATTTCCGACATGCGCGCCGACCGACTCGTCAGCCTGATGATGTTGCTGCAGACCCGTCCGAAGCGGACGGCGGGAGAGCTCGCGCGCGAACTCCAGGTCTCCGAGCGCACCATCCACCGGGACCTCGACGCGCTGTCTGCTTCGGGCGTGCCGGTGTACGCGACGCGTGGCTCCGCGGGCGGCGTCGCGCTGCTCGATGGATGGAAGACGCAGCTCACGGGGCTGACGCGCACGGAGCTGCAAGCGCTGGCGGCGATGAGCGCCACGCCGGGGGGATTGAGCGACCTGGGCCTGTCCGCGCCGCTGAGCAGCGGGTTGGTGAAGCTGGCGGCGGCGCTGCCCGTATTGCAGCAGCCCGCGATGGAGTACGCACGGCAGCGGCTGCACGTGGATGCCTCCGGCTGGTTCACGGAGCGGGAGTCGGTGCCCCACCTGGAAGTGCTGCGCGAGGCGGCGTGGCAGAACCGGAAGGTGTCGCTGACGTACCGGGACTTCGATGGGAAGCAGAGCCGGCGCGCGGTGGACCCGTATGCGCTCGTGCTCAAGGCGGACCGCTGGTACCTGGTCGCCGGGACGGAGAAGGGGCCACGTGTGTACCGGGGCTCGCGCATCGAAGGTGTCCGACAGCGCGGGGAGTCCTTCGAGCGGCCCGCGCGCTTCGATTTGCCCTCGTTCTGGCGCGAGTGGTGCGCGCGCTTCGCGGAGAAGGGAGCGCGGTACGAGGTGACGCTGCGGCTGACGGCGGACGCGGAGGCGACCTTGCGCCGGATTCGTCCGTCCACGGAGGCGCCACGATTCGACTCCGGGCAGGTGGCGGACGGCCGAAAGACTGTCGTCGTGGACTTCGAGCGGGAGGCCATCGCGCTGGGCCAGCTCTGTGAGGTGGGCGGTGGCTTCGAGGTGGTGGAGCCCGCGTCACTGCGAACCCGAATGATTGCCCTGGCGACAGGGCTTCTCGCGGCGCACCCGCGCTCATCGACAGACGCGAATGCGATACCTCGTCCGCAGCCCTCGTAAGGCCTGGCGTCGACCCGGTCCTCTCACTGGACGTCATGCCAACGTGGCCATGCATGGATAAGTCCGCAATCCCGAGACTCATCAGGGGCATCCCACTGATGAGCCTCACACTGACCCTCGCGGGGGAAGCCCTGGCGCAGCCCGTCGGTTCGCGGGCGACGCGGATTGCCACCGCGTCCGATGCCTTTCAGGGGCGACTGCGCGATGCGGCCCGGCGCTACGAGGAACTGGAGTACGAACAGGCATTGCTCGCGCTCGCGGATGCCAAGGTCCTGGCGAGGACCGAGGACGAGCGAGCCGACGCGTTGATCTAAAAAGGCCTGGTGCTGGCTGATCTGGGCCAGCGACCCAAGTCGCTCGTGGCCTTTCGTCAGGGATTGACGCTGCGGCCCCTGGCCTCGCTTCCCGTAAAGGTGTCCCCCAAGGTGCAACGAGACTTCGAGAACGTGCGCCGGGAGGTGACGCGGGACCGTGCGCGAACCACGCCCGGGAGCGAGGACGGCACCGCTTCCGTCGCGACGCCGGGGACGGAGGATCCTCTCTCAGACCGCCCGGGGCGTCCGACCTGGGAAGTCCCCGAGCTGACCCTGGTGCCATTCCATGCCGCTGATGAGGCAGCGGGGTTGCGCGTGGAGCCCGCGACCGGACCGAGGTCTCGGCGCCGTCCCATCTCGATGATCCTCGCGGGGGCGGGACTCGCGGCGGGAGGGCTCGGGAGCGACTTCGGACTTCGCTCCCAGGGAAACATCCAGGATGCCCGCGCGGCCTCCGTGGTCGACGCACAGCGCGAGCATCTGGACTCAGCGCGGGCTCAAGCTCAACAGACGAGCAGCGCTCCCTGCGTCACTCCGAATCCTTGCTCGCGTGCAGCCCGTACTTCTTGAGCAGCTTGCGCACATAGAGCCGCGCGAGGCCCGCTTCACGTGAGGCCCGTGAGATGTTGCCCCCGCAGCGCTCCAGCAGGTTCTTGAGGTAGTCGCGCTCGAAGCCATCGATGAGGCGCTCCTTGGCCTCCTTGAAGGGCATCTCCAGCTCGGCGCTGGTGAAGCGCGCCCCCTCCGAGGCAGACATTTCCGGCAGCGCCTGCTCTCCCAGGTTCACCACGCGCTGGACCACGTTGCGCAGCTCGCGCACGTTGCCGGGCCACGGGTACTGCTCCAGCAAGGCCCGCGTCTGCTCGGACAGCGCGCTGGGCGGCCGGCCCAGCCGCTCCAGCATCGTGTCCACCAGCAGCGGGATGTCCTCGGGGTGCTCGCGCAGCGGCGGCAGCGTCACCCGCAGCACCGCGAGCCGGTGGAACAGATCCTCGCGGAACCGGCCCTCCTTGACGTCCGCCTCCAGATCCCTGTGCGTCGCCGCCACCACCCGCACGTTCACGGTGCGGTACTCGTTGGCGCCCACCCGCTTCACCTGGCGACCCTCCAGCACTCGCAGCAGGCGCGGCTGGACCGCCAGCGGCAGCTCCCCCACCTCGTCCAGGAAGACGGTGCCTCCATCCGCCTGCTCGAAGGCCCCAGGCCGCTCCGAGTGGGCTCCGGTGAACGCGCCCTTCACGTGGCCGAAGAGCTCGGACTCCACCAGCGAGGGGGTGATGCCCGCGACATCCACGATGCCGAACGGCCCCCGGCTGCGCGGGCTGGCCGCGTGGATGCCCGCCGCGCACAGCTCCTTGCCCGTCCCCGTCTCGCCTTGGATGAGGACGTCCGCGTCCCCCGGCGCCAGCCGCTGCAGCAGCGTGAAGACCTCGCGCACCCTCCGACTGCCCCCCACCAGCCCCCCGAACCGGGTGTTCGACGAGAGCGGGATGATGTGCTCGCGCACCTCCTCGGGGACGACCTTCAGCTCGGTGGCGCCCAGCCTGACGATGGCGCCCATGCGCAGCTCCAGCTCCCGGAAGCGCATGCGCTCGCAGAACGAGCCGTTGCGAGACCCCAGGTCCCGCGCCAGCACCCGATCCTCTCTCACCTCCAGAGACAAGTGCTGCCGGGAGACGGTCCGGTCGTTCAGGACGATGTCACACGCCGGATCCGTCCCCAGCCGGTAGCTCCGGACCTGGAGCGAGAAGCTGCGGCCCACTGCGCTCCCCGACAGGATGACGAGCTTCCTTCGAAGCATGGGCAGCAGGACCTCCGGATCGGGGGTCGTGCTCATCATCGACAACGGGCTCTTGTCATCCGGGGCCGGCACCACTGGTAGTGAGGGACGCTACCACCCGGAGCCGACCCAAGAAAACATCCTCGAAGCTGAAATCCCAGTTTTGCGAGGGTCGTCTCCTGGCTCGCTCGAACGGCGCGGCAAGCCAGGAGCACCTCCGTCGGAGCCTCAGCGAATGCCCATGCCGACGCCACCTCCCCCGGGGAAGGTGATGCTCCCATCACCTGGGAGGTTCGTCACCTGCACCGGCGTCGGGCGCTGGGTGGTCGTCCCGTCGCCGAGCTGGCCGGCGCTGTTGTAGCCGCAGGCCCGGACGAAGGCGTCCTTGCGCAGCCCCATCATGTGGTTGTCGCCCGAGGAGAGGTCCACGACGGAGTTCAGGAGCGTCACGGTGGGGGTGCTGCGCGAGGTCGTCGACCCATCTCCGAGCTGGCCGTTGGGGTTGTAGCCAAAGGCCCACACCGTGCCGTCCCGCTTCAACACCGCCGTGAAGTACCCCCCCGCGGTGAGCGCGATGACATTGGTGAGGCCGGGGACCTGCACCGGCGAGTAGCGCTGGGTGGTCGTCGCATCGCCGAGCTGGCCGGAGGCGTTGTAACCCCAGGTCCACACCTGGCCGCTCGTCAGCAGCGCCACCGTGTGGTAGCCGCCCGCGGCGATGGCGATGGCATGACCGAGTCCGGGGACTTGCACCGGCACGGAATGGTTGGTGGTCGTCCCGAGGCCCAACTGCCCTAGGGGGCCGTAGCCCCAGACCCAAAGGGTGCCATCCGCCTTCACCGCCACCGTGTGGAAGTAGCCCGCGGCGATGGAGACGACATTCTCGAGGGACGGCACCTGCACCGGCGAGGAGCGATGGGTGAAGGTCCCGTCTCCGAGCTGGCCGTAGAGGTTGGAGCCCCAGGCCCACACGGTGCCGTCCGCCTTCAGCGCCACCGTGTGCGTGGAGCCCGCGGCGATGGCGGTGACGCCGTCCAGCTCCGGCACGGACTGCGGTGTGAGCTGGTTGGCGTTCGTCCCGTTGCCGAGCTGGCCATAGGAGTTGTAACCCCATGTGGCCACGGTGCCGTCCTCGCTCAGCGCCACCGTGTGGTTGACCCCCGCCTCCACGTCGATGACGCCGCTCAGGCCCGGGAGCTGCGTGGGCGTGACGACCTGGGTGGTCGTCCCGTTGCCCAGCTGGCCATAGGCATTGTAGCCCCAGCTCCATACCGTCCCACCGGCCCCCAGGGCCACCGAGTGAGCATTGCCGCCAGCGGTCTTCACGATTCCGCTGACCACGACGGCCGCGGGGGAGGAGCGCTGGGTGGTGGTCCCATCACCGAGTTCGCCGTTGGTGTTGTAGCCCCAGGCAAACAGGGTGTGCACCTGGGACATGTTCACCTTCTTCCGCTCGGCCACGGAGGAGTAATAGCCCGCGCCGAACGAGCGCACCCCCACGAGCGGGACCTGCACTGGCACGGAGCTGCTGAGGGTGTTCCCGGTGCCCAGCGCGCCGTAGAAGTTGTCGCCCCAGGCATACAAGGTGCCATCCTGCCGCTTGGCCAGGGTGTGATAACCGCCCGCGTCGATCTCGACGGCTTGGGTGAGCACCGCCACCTGCACCGGGATGGAGCTGTTGGTGGTCGTCCCGTTGCCCAGCTGACCCGCGCTGTTGTAGCCCCAGCCCCACGCCGTGCCGTCCCACTTCAGGGCGACCGTGTGGACGATGCCTCCGGAGAGCGCGCGGACGCCGGTGAGGCTCGCCACCAGCACGGGCCTCGACCTGTTGAGGGTGGTCCCGTCCCCGAGCTGTCCGTAGGCGTTGCTCCCCCAGCTCCAGGCGCTTCCGTCCTTCTTCACCGCCAACGTGTGCCACAAGCCCGCGGCGATGCTGGTGACACCACTGAGGTTGGGCACCTGGATGGGGAGCAAGCTGTTGGTGGTGGTCCCATTCCCGAGCTCTCCTGATGAGTTGATTCCCCAGGTCCACACGGTCCCATCCGCCTTCAGCGCCACCGTCCGCGAGCCAGCGGCCGCCACCGCGACGACGTCGGTCAGCTCCGGCACCTGCACAGGCACCGTGCGCATCGTGGTGGTGCCGTCTCCGAGCTGGCCGTAGGCGTTGGAGCCCCACGTCCACACGCTCCCGTCCTCTTTCACCGCCACCGAGTGCTCGGCTCCGGCCGAAGTGGAGACGACATGGCGCAGGCCCCTCACCCGCGTCGGCGCGTGACGCTGGGTCCTCTGCCCATTGCCCAGCTGGCCATAGGAGTTGTAGCCCCAGGCCCACACGTTGCCGCCCGACTTCACCTCCAGCGTGTGGTAGCCGCCCGGGTTCACGCTCGGGCAGAACTGGACGAAGTTGCGGAGCACCTCCCGAGAGATGCCGCATTTGGCGCGGTTGCCATTGCTGTCGATGATCATGGGGGAGGCCTTCACCACGAAGGAATGCACCCCACAGCCGAGTCCGGCCGCGGCCTCGCTGAAGAACCACTCCCCCTGCTCTCCTACGCGCTCATCGAAGCCGTGGTCCGCGCCGTCCACGGAGTACTCCAGGTACACCGCGTTGGCGCCGTTGCCCACCACCCAGGAGCCTGCTCCCGCCAGCTCTCCCGCGAAGGAACTCACCCCCTCCACCTCGAGCGAGTCGAAGCTCACCCCCACGCACAGCGCCGACTCCTGGGTGGCCAGCGTCACTTCCGACACGCTCACGTCCTCGCCGGCGGGCACACCACACGCCGCCACGAGCGCAAGGGTCGACGTCCACAACACGTTCCAGATCTTCATCGCTTGTGTCCTCATCAGTACTGACCCTTCAAGGTGGTGGTGTAGGTGGAGAAGGCTCCCAGTTGGATGAGCCAGGTGCCCCCCGCGGGGTTGTTCACCACGCAGGTCTCGTTGTTGCCTTTGCGCAGCGGACGGCACTGGTAGGCGTGCAGCTCCGGGAACTTGCCGTGGCGGATGTAGAGGTCCGCGTCCCCGGTGCCCCCGGAGATGGAGAACGTCACCGAGGGCCGGCCCGCGGGGACGTCCAGCTTGAAGTTCTGCCGGCCGCCCGTGACGTCGGACACGCTCACGCCCGCGCCGTTGACAAGGGGCGTGGCGTGAGGGCGCTTGTACAACAGCAGGTTGGGTGAACTCGTGTCACCGAAGTCCAGCTCCACCTGCCCCACGCTCGCGTCGTTGATGAGTCGCGCGGGGATGTCGGCGGGAGCGACGCCGTTGGCCAGCAGGATGGCCGCCGCGCCGCTCACGTGTGGCGCGGCGAAGGAGGTCCCCTCGAGCGGGAAGAAGGTCGAGTCTGTGTCACTGGTCGAGCTCACGGAGCGGAGGTTCGCGCCCGGAGCCCAGAGGTCCAGACACTCTCCCTTGTTGGACGCGTTGGTGACGCCCACCCAGCGCGTCTGGCTCTCGTCGATCGCGCCCACCGTGATGATGCGCGTCCGGAAGGGGTGGACCGCATCCGGCTGGAGGCGGGCCGGCGAACAGCCGCAGGCGTCGATGTTCGCGTTGCCCGCCGCGATCACCACGACGAGCCCGGGGTTCATCGCGACGACATCCACGGCGGCATCGATGGCCGGAATCTCGCTCGCGGCGGTGAAGCTCAGGTTGACGATGGCCGGCGTGTCGGCGTTGTTCGCCACCCACTCCAGCGCCGTCACCAGGCGATCCACGGTCGTCCCGAACTCGTTGAACGCCTTCACCGCGAGAAGGTTGACCTTCTTGGCGACGCCATGTGTCTTGCCGCCGATGATCCCCGCGACGGCGGTGCCATGCCCGGTGACGTCATCCCCGGTCTGGTCGGGGACAGCGTTGAACTCGACCTGGGCGCGCCCCTCGAACTCCAGGTGTGACGCCCGGATGCCCGAGTCGATGATGTAGACGTTGACGCCCGTCGCGTCCTCGGCCAGGTAGCTGTTGTCCAGCGGGAGGGTTTCCTGGTCGATCCGATCCAGGTTCCAGTCCGCGGGGCTCTGGACGCCCGAGGGCTGGACGATGCCATTCTCCAGGACGTAGTCCACCTGAGGAGCCTCGGCGAGCGCCTGGGCCTGCTCCTCGCTGGCGGAGACGAGGAAGCCACGAAAGGCGGTCTCGTGGGTGGTGAGGACGCGCGCACCGTACTGCCTGGCCAGCGCGCCCGCCTTCGCCGCCATGCTCGACAGACCGCGCCCGGGCTTCTCCTTCAGCACCACCAGGTACTCGCCCGTCACGGGGTTGTCGGCCCGCATCAACCGGCCCGGCCCTGACTTCCGGGGCGGCGCGGCGAGCACCCCCACCGAGGCCAGGACGAGGCCCAGGGTGATAAACCTGCTCAAGCTCTTCACGCTTCGCATCTGCTCTCCCTTTCAACCGATGAGTGGGTGGCGCGGCCCATCAGGGCGTCGCGCCACGGCGCGCCTGTGCTTGGACGCTCAGCTCCCGCTCCTTCACCCGACGACGCTGGTTGCGCGCGGCGAAGTGCTGCACCAGCTTCTCGAGCGGCGTCCCCTTCGCGGCCTCGACCAGGGCACCCGCTCTCGCGGGCTCTTGGTCCGCGAAGATTTCGAAGAGCTCCATCCGGGTCGCGGCCATCGAGCGCCTGGCGTCCGGCGACAGCTCCGCGGTGAACGAGTCCTTCAGGATGATGCGCTCGACCGTGGACACCAGCTGCGCGCGCGCCGGGTTCTGCCTCCAGGCCAGCGCCTCGCGCAGGTAGTCGATCCGCATCAGGCGCTTGAAGCTGGACTCCAGCGTCTCCTCGGCCTCCGTCGAGGTGCTCAGCGCCCGGCGCAGCTGCTCATGCATCCGCGTGTCGGCGAGCAGCGCCTCGTAGTCCTCGCGGCCGTTGGAATCGAGGAGGACATGTTCACGGAAGGAGTCGAACCGAGCCAGCTCCGGCTCCATCTTGAAGATCTCCGCCTTGACCCGGTCGGTGGTGGTGGTGAACTCGCCGGGCTCCCCGTCGTCCCCCGAGGCTGCCGCCGGTGCCGCGGACATGGGGGACGGGCGAGGCGCGGGGGTGGGCTCCGGCGCCGTGTCACGAGCCAGCGAGGTCGGTGCGGGAGAGACCTGCGCCAAAGCCGCCGTCACGGGGGCAGCGTCCTCCGCGCCGTCGAGCGCCGAGGCGATGAGCACCAGCCCCGCGAGCCCTGCGATGACGAGCAGGTAGAGAGGGCGCTTCATGGGCTCTCCACCTGGGGGAGCACGTCGGCGGGAATGCTCCGGTAGAGGATGATGCGGTTGAGGTAGCCCACCTCGTCGTTCTGGAACCGCACGGAGCCCACCAGGTAGCCCTGGGCCACGAGGATGTTGGACACCCGATCTGTCGTCACCGGCGCGAGGTTGTAGACCTTGCCGAAGAAGGTGGCCTTCTGGATGTCCGCGATGGGATCCAGGGTGCCATCTGCCTTCACCAGCGCGTCGCCCACCTTGAGGGTCTGCGCCTGCACAATGCGGCCCTCGCCGGTGATGACCGGGTGCTCGAGGGTGAGGCGGAGCTGACCGCCAGACCGGGCGGTGATGACAGAGAGCGTGTGCTCCGCGTCCCGGAGCTCTCGCGTGTAGCTGTAGGTGAGGTTCGGCTGGAGCTGGAGATCATCGAACGTGGAGTCCGGCGTCAGCGTGATCAAATCCTCACGCAGCGCCTCCATCGCCTCACGGATGGGGAGGTCGCCGTCGGCGAAGAGGATCTTCTGCTCGGCGGTGTAGCAGGCCGACTCGCAGTAGCCGTTCACATAGAAGGCGGTGAAGGCCGGCTGGGTGCTCTCCTTGTCGAAGTAGAGCCTGCAGTTCGCCAGCTCCTTGTGAGGGAAGAGCTGGAGGTTGTCCCCATCGGCGATGTCGGGCGTCGTGCCGAAGGTGGGGTAGAGCGGGCGTCCCTTCCTCCGCCACGAGTCGCGTGACCACTGCTGGTAACCGTCGGTGTCCAACGCCTGGTAGGTGGGGCCCGAGTTATAGAGCGCGAACATGGCCGCGTTGTTCACCTGGAAGTTCGAGCCCGCGAACGAGCCCTCTCCCATCGAGTTCCGCTCCAGGTCCGACTCCAGATAGTCCTTCAGCGTCCCACCACTCGCGGAGCTCAGGCCCGTGTTGAACGCGGCCCCCGGATGCCCGACGTTCTGGTTCAGCGCGCACTTGCGAGCCCACTCGACTCGCAGCTTCGCCATGTCACTCGTCGACAGGTTGTCGACGGTGCATCGGCCCAGCAGGAGAGGTTGCGCCCGCACCTGTGCTGGCAACACCATCGCCACCACCACCAGGGCCATGGCCCCGCAGATCTTTCGCGACATCGGAATGTCCTTGCTTGTTCATGCCGCGCCATGCGGCGCGGAAAGCCGGTGAGTGTTCGTTACGGAGAGGAGCTGCGCGTCGTGGGCGTGTTGACGAAGACCGCGGCCGCCTGCCGGAGGTCCGGGTTCGCGTCGTGTTGGCTGGCCCAGGCCAACAAGGGCAGGGCCTCGGGCACCAGGGCACGCTGGTCACCCAGCAGGTGGATCACCTCGCTCCTCACCCCGTCCGCGGGATCCATGCGCAGCGCCTGCGCCAGGGCGGGCAGCAGGGGCGCCAGGGGCCGGAAGTTGCTGGCGAAGACGGCGGCCTGGCGGACCTCCGGGGCCGGATCCTTGAGAAGATGCATGGCGAGGAGCTGGTCGGCGCGAGGGTCCTGGATGATGCGCAGCGCATTGAGCGCGGCCTGGCGCACCCGGGGATCCTGCGATTGGAGCGCGTCCTCCAGCGTGGCGAGCGCGCTCGGCGAGCGGGTGTTGCCCAGGCTGTTGAGCGCCCCCACCCGCGCCTCCGCGGTGGAGGCGGAGCGATAGCCACGGGTGAGCTCGCCGACCAGGTCCTCCGCGCCCTTGGGGTCGGTGTCGGTCAGCTGGGCCGCGGCGTTGCCGAGCGCCAGGCTGGCCGTGTCGCGCAGCATCCCGTCCTCTTCGCCCGCCACGCCGCGAAGGGCCTCGAGGCCCTCAGCCGTGGGATCCTTCGCCACGCCCAGCGCGGCCACCGAGTCCATGCGGATGTCATGGGGGATGGAGCGATCACCCGTGACCTCCGCCAGGGCCTGAATGGCCTCGCGGGTGCTGGCCGCGGAGAGCGCGCCGAGCATGGGGCTGGCCGCGAGCGGAGCCATGCCCGCGCGGATGGCGCCGGGGACCTTCGCGGCCTCGGAGGGGTGGAGCATGAAGAGCGCGCGCAGCCGCTCCAGGGCAATGGAGCGCACCTCGTCACGAGCCGTGGGCTCCTCCGGGAGCGCGCGCAGCTCCTTGAGCAACGTGTCGAAGTCCTTGCCGCCCAGCACCTGGCGGTACTGGTCCATCGGGTCCTGCTCCATGCCCTGGAAGGCGGACATGGCGGCGGAGCTCAGCGAGGCCCGGCGCGCCACGAATGCGCCAATCAACGTCGGGTCCACGCGGCGCTCCAGCAGGCTCAGGCTCAGAGAGGACTCATAGGTGGTGGGGGACATGGTCTGGCCCGCCTCCACCTCCACCCGCTCCTGGGCATCGAGCGAGTTCGTCCAGAGGTCCTGTTCCAGCGCGAAGGTGCTTCGGGCGCTCACGTCGATGCGGACCTGCTCGTCCAGCGGCTCGAGCCCCTGCGGGAAAGCCACGTGGGAGTAGGACAGCTTGCGCTTTTCGAAGCGGCCCGGCTCCAGGCGTTGGTACCCGGCGCTGTACCGCCCCGTGGTGTCGAACTCCTCCGCCGTCCAGGTGGCACCCGGCGCTCCGACCACGACGAACTGGGAGCTCGCCACGATGGACCGGAGGATGCCTCGCACGAGCGGGTCGGCCGCCTGCTCGAAGTGCGTGAGCGTCACCCGACCGCTCGTGTCGTGCGTGAGGAAGAAGGGGAGCTGCAACGCCGTGGCGAGGTTTTGCTGGACGTCGGAGGCGACAGGGCCATTGTCGCCGACCTCCACCGTCAGCGAGGAGAGCCGCAGGCTCACCCGCGCGTCGACGCGCTCGGCCTCCGCGGAGACGATCCCCACGGTCCACTCGCCCCGGAGGATGAACCTCATGCCGGGCAGCGCCTGCGCGCCAGGCTGGGTGGGGCGGAAGGAGATCTTCTGCGCGGCGTTCAGGGCGTAGCGGTAGAGCGCCCCGGGGATCCACGCCCGCGTCCCCGCCAAGGGCCTGGGAGATACGCCCTGGGGCTGCGTCGACAGGCCCGCCACCGCGGGAGCGGCCTGGGGGGACCGCGACGTCTCCGAGGGGGCCACCGCGACGGACCGGGATGCCCACCCCCAGAGCCCCAGCAGGCTCACGAGGAGGAGGGGGAGCCCCACCCCGAGGACCTTGCTGAAGGGCTTGCCGCCCACGTTCACCGACTTCCGCATGGGAAACTCCCGAGTCAGCGGCCTTGGCCGCTTCAGTTCTGGTTGGAGGGGTGGGCCCGGTCTCCTCGGCCGATTGCTCAGTCGAGGAGCCAGCGCCCGGTCATCCCGCCCCGCGCGCGGCCAGCGCCTCCGGGACGCGGCCGCGCGGTGGCAGGGTCAGCCTGGCTAGCAGCCCGAGGCCGAGATGGAGCCGGAGGCGTTGTACAGGACGACGTTCCTCACGATGCCGGACCAGTTCGCGATGGTGACGTTCCAGGTCTTCTTGAAGAACAGGAGCTTGATCTTCACGAACCCCGTCAGCGTGCCCGAGAGCGCGTTCAGGTTGAGGGGCGCCTTGAGCTGCCATGAAGCCATGCAGAGGCCCCAGTCGAGGCTGGCCAGGGGCGCCACCGTGGCGTTGATCAGCTGCAGGGAGCCGGTCACGCCAAAGCTGGCGATGGCGACGTTCACCGCCGCGGAGGCCACCACGTTGGCGAAGCCGCCCACGGTGCCGGTGATCGCGGCGAGCAGGGGGTTCACCTGGCCATTCACGCGCATCGTCACGCCGCCCGTCAGCGAGGCCTTCACGGTGAGCGGGACAGGGCCGACCATGAACGTCTTGGACACGGAGAAGAAGGACCGGCTCCAGTTGATCGGGGTCGTCGCGAAGTTGCCGGAGAGGCTGGTGCTCCAGATCATCGCGCTCATGGCGTACAGCGCCGCGCTGCCGCTGTTGCAGCCGCCCTGCTGCCCGCAAACGGTGGCGCGACCGCGCACCAGCTCCTTCTGGATGTTGAAGGCGGTGCCGTGGACCCGGCCCTCGGTGAGCGCCTCCTGCTTCTTCGCCGTGGTGCTGGTGGCGGGCGTCGCGGTGATGGCCGCGCTGACGTTGTAGCCAGCGCCGAAGATGTTGTTACCGAACAGCTCGGTGCGCTGGTAGCTCTTGGTGATGGGCCCGGTGAGCGCCGCCCCCAGCCCCGCGGAGCGCAGCCCGGCCAGGTCCTGCGTCGGCACCGTCTCCGTCGGCAGCGGCACGTTCGGCGTGGTGGCCTCCGGAATGGTTTTCTGGCCGTACTGCAGGTGCCTCATGCCGTCATTCATGTCGAGATAGACGGGCGCGTTGAGCAGCTCCGACTCGCCCTGGACGACGGCGTCCTGCTCCGGCGGCGTGTAGGTGCTGCTCGGGTTGAACGGGAGGATCGGCGTCTCCCACGGAGTCTTGTCGTCCAGCTGGGTGTTGGACGGATAGAGGGTGTACGGGTACTTCGCCGAGTCGACGACATACGGCGTGGTGTCTTGGTAATCCTGCGCGGACGCGAAGGTGGACGCAGTGAGCGCCAGGAGCGCCAGGGCCTTGGATACTGCATTCATCATGGTGAGCCTCTCCAGTGAATGGTTACGGCGCGCGGCCCTTGTGCACGCAGCGCGCCACCCTCGCTGGGACGGCTCTATTTCCGCAGAGCCCTTTGATATCCTGGGGTTGGCTCCTTCCTGAGCCCTGGTAACGAGTGTTGTCACTGATAACGCGTGTGCCCAGGGAGGGCCCTCGGCGTGATCACACCCGTTTCCAGCGCCTCGACACTCCAGCGGCCCTGAACGCGGCGGACGCGTGGGTAAGCCCCCGCGAAGCGGGCTCCAGGCACGGGTCTCCCGCGTGTCAAAGTCGCGCCCTGGTAACAACGGGTACCACCCGAGCAGCCGCGCGCGTCATCGGTCCCTGCGCCTGGATACAGTAGTATCCGCGCAACGCCGCCGACGGGGCTGGAGAGTGCAGCATGTACGGGGAGAGGCGGCCATGAGGAACGAGCATTGGGAGAAGGCCTCTCGC
The DNA here is from genome assembly GCF_013336705.1 of Myxococcus sp. CA051A. NCBI lineage: Bacteria > Pseudomonadati > Myxococcota > Myxococcia > Myxococcales > Myxococcaceae > Myxococcus > Myxococcus sp. CA051A. The sequence goes on from NZ_JABUMS010000041.1 coordinate 13,649, forward strand.
GGCGGGCATGCCGAGGAGGTCCCTTCCCGCGACGGGGAGTCGCTGCCCAGGCTCGAAGACGGGGGGCCCACCACCTGGCCCTATGAAGGGGAGCCCACGAAGGCTCCCCCCCTCGAGCCCGGCTACACGCTGCTGGGTCGCTATACGGTGCTGGGCACGCTGGGCCAGGGCAGCATGGGGGTGGTCCTGAGCGTGTATGATGCGCGGTTGGATCGGCGCGTGGCGCTCAAGCTGCTGCGCCCCTGGAGCGCGGGAGAGAGCCGCCGCGACGAGGAGCAGGCCCGGTTCGTGCGCGAGGCGCAGGCGATGGCCCGCCTGAGCCACCCCCAGGTGGTGGCGGTGTACGACGCGGGCACCCTGGAGGACGGCGCGCTCTTCATCGCCATGGAATATGTGGAGGGGCAGACGCTGCGCCGCTGGCAGCAGGGGCGCCCGTGGGCCGAGGTGCTGGCGCAGTACCTGGCGGCAGGACAGGGGCTGGCCGCCGCCCACGAAGCGGGCCTCATCCACCATGACTTCAAGCCGGACAATGTGCTGGTGGGCCAGGACGGGCGGGCACGGGTGACGGACTTCGGCCTGGCCTGGCTCGAGTCCGCCTCGGTGGACGAGCCGCGCGAGGTCCCCGCGCAACGCCTCCCCGCGCCGCCGGCCGTGGCGCTCGCGCCGCTGACCACGCGCTCGAGCCAGTGGATGGGGACGCCGAGCTACATGGCGGACGAGCAGTTCCGAGGCCAACGGGGAGACGCGCGCAGCGACCTGTATGCCTTCTGCGTGTCCCTCTATGAGGGGCTGTACGGCCAGCTCCCCTTCCAGGGCAACACCGTGGCGGAACTGCGCGCGGCTCAGCGCGCGGGCAGAGTGGCGCCGCCGGAGGACTCCCAGGTCCCCGCGTGGGTGGCGCGCACGCTCCTCCAGGGGCTGAGCACCGATCCGGCGAAGCGTCCCTCCTCCATGAACGAGCTGCTGCACGCGCTGGCGGACGACCCGGAGAAGAAGCGGCGGGCGAGGCCCTCGCGCTGGGCCCTGGTCGGCGCGGTGGGGGCGGCGGCGGGGCTGGCCTTGTGGGTGTGGGCTCGCCCGCAGGAGCAGGTGTGCGGTCGCATGGAGCTGCGGCTGAGCGGAGTCTGGGATGCGGCGGTCAGGGCCCGGCTGGAGCAGGGGCTGGTCGCCACGGGGGCACCCTACGCTCGGGCCACCGCCGAGCGGGTGGTGCAGGGGCTGGAGGCCTATGCGGGAGCCTGGGTGAGGCAGCGCACCGCGCTGTGCCTGAGCGCGAGCCAGGAGGGGCACCCGAAGAAGTCGGGGCTGCTGGTGCTGGAGGAGGCCTGCCTGGAGCGCAGACGCGGCCAGCTGCGCGCGCTCACCGAACTGTTGTCCCAGAGTCCAGACACACCCCTGGTGAGCAAGGCGGTGGAGGCGGTGCAGGCCCTGCCGCCGCTGGAGTACTGCGAGGACGCCAAGGCGCTCACCGCCGCGGTGCCGCCGCCCGAGGACCCGGTGGTGCGCGGGAAGGTGGAGGCGCTCCAGCAGCAGGTCGACTCCTTGCGGGTGCTGCTGGATACCCACCGCGTCCAGGAGGGGCTCGCGCTGGCGGACTCCCTGCTCCCCCAGGTGAAGGCGGCAGGCCACGCTCCGCTGGAGGCTCAGACCCTCTACCTCGTGGCATGGATGAGAGAAGGGGCAGGCGACTACCGAGCCACCGTGGAGGGCCTGCGCGAGTCCATGGAGGTGGCGGCCCGTGGCAGGGACAGCTACACGCTGGCCCAGGCCTCGAACTCCCTGGTCTGGGTGACGGGCAACCGCCTGAGGCGGCCGCACGACGCGCTGCAGATGGTGCCCATGGCGCAGAGCATGGTGGAGCTGGCGGACGATGACCGCATCCGCGCCTTTGCCTCCAACAGCGAGGGCACCATCCTCATGGCCGTTGGCAAGCACGAGCAGGCACGGCAGGCGTTCGAGCACGCCCTGGCGCTGAGGAAGAAGGTGTGGGGCCCCGAGCACTGGGAGGTGGCCTCCACGCTCCACAACCTGGGCCTGCTGTTCCAGAGCATGGGCCGGGTGGACGAGGCGCTCGAGGCCCATACCCTCTCGCTGGAGCTGCGGAAGAAGGTGTTGGGCCCGGAGCACCCACGGGTGGCCGAGTCCCTCAGAGACCTCGGCACCACGCTCCAGGAGATGGGCCGGTTCGAGGAGGCGCTCGAGGCCCAGGCGCGCGCCCTGGCGCTGAAGCAGAAGGTGCTGGGCTCCGAGCATCCGTCCGTGGCCGACTCGATCGGCGCGCGAGGCCACGTGCTCCGCGACATGGGGAGGGCCGAGGAGGCGCTCGAGGCCTACGCGCGCGCGCTGGAGCTGAACCTGAAGCTGCTGGGCCCCGAGAGCCCGCTCGTCGCCTGGGCGCTCACTGACCAAGGCGAGGCGCTGGTGGAGCTGGGTCGCCACGCGGAGGCGCGGGAGAAGTTCACGCGCGCCATGGCCTTTCAGGACAAGGTACTGGCGCCGGACGATCTGGGGCGCCTGTGGCCCCTGCTGGGGATGGGCCGGCTCTCTCTGGCCGAGGGCAAGCCCGCCGAGGCCGTGCCGTTCCTCGAGGGCGCCCTGAAGCTGACCTTGATCAACGAGAGGGCGCGGGTTCAATTCCCGCTGGCACGCGCGCTCTGGGACTCCCACGGAGACAGGGCGCGCGCCATCGAGCTGGCCACCCAGGCCCGCGACTACTGGAACGGCGTGGACCGAAAGGCGGACGCAGAGCGGGCCTCCCAGTGGCTGAAGCAGCACGCCACGTTCAGGCCCTGAGAGACGGAGCCTGTCGCGAGCCAGAGCGCAACCTGCAATGGTCGCCTGGTTCGGCTCCACCAACGGGATACTGGCGAGCCAGGGCACCGCGACAGGAGACTGCGCGGTGGGACCGCGGATCTTCATGAACATCCTGGGACTGGTCGGCTTCCGACCCCAGGGCGTGCTCGGCATCCTGGGTGAGCGCGGCGACGGCGCGGCCGACGTAGGACGGTGACTCGGAGGCGATGAAGTCCGGCTCCACTTTCGCGCCATCGCGCCAGTTCGCCTCGGTGACGCCGAAGCCCTCCAGCATCTCCTCGGAGCGCAGGAAGCCGGGCGTCACGGCGAGCGCGGTGACGCGGGTGCGACGCAAGTCTCGCGACATGGCGAACGCGAGCC
>NZ_JABUMS010000042.1:0-15834 GCF_013336705.1 Myxococcus sp. CA051A
ATCGTCCACGGCGGGAACTCCTCGGCTCCCCTGCCAGGGGGAGACCGTCTCGGTTGGTTTCACCGAGGAGCTTCCCTCTTTCACGCTCATCCCTGCTCGCCGACTACACACTTATAGGGACACGACCGTCGAGTAGTTCCGCTCCACGTCGGCCGTCGATGCCGTCGACGCATGTGGAAACAGGGAGGACGTTCGCCTCTCCCCCAACGATGTCGATCTCGCGGTCGAGGTACTCGATTGCGGCGCCTTGTTGCAAGCGCCATCGGATCTGCATGGAATCAGCCTGCTCGTAGAAGCGCTCGAGTGCCGCGGGCAGCGTCAGAGTCTGTCGTACGCGGGCGAGATCGGCGCCATTGTGGCCATACGACAGCACGCACCGACCAGCTTTCGCCACCGAGGAAGCCGCGAGGGGCGCGATGCAAGCATGGTATCGGTCCGAGACCGGATTATCGCTCATCGATGGATGATACGCGAGGAGACGCGTTTGTCGAACTGCGCCACCCAACGGCGCCATTCCGTTCACCGCGACGAGCCTGTGTCAGGGCGTCGTTTCGACGGTCGTCCCGGGCTCGGTCCCCTCCCGCAAGCGATCAAAATCATCGAGTTATCAACATGATCGGCGCTCTAGAGACGGTCTTGGCTTCAACGCGCGTAGATTCTGCACTCGTTCTTCGATGATGCGGACTCGCTCATCTGACTCGGCTACGGAGCACGAGACCAAGTGAACAGCCTCACAGCCACACCCTGGCAACCGCCGTAGTGACTTCTGTAATGCCGGTTCCGCCGCGCCTGAGCTGTGGCTCGGTGATCATGGGGTCACCCTTGCTGGAGAACCGACCGGATGCCCGCAGGGCCTGAGGCGTAACTTCCCACGCCCTGAGGACATGCAGATGATCCTTCGTGAGCCAGATACAGAGGCTGAGGTCGAAGTTCAGGCTAGGCTCATGCTCGAATTGTGGTTGCGAGAGCGCTGTTCGCGCTTTTGCCTGAATCCGGCGACCGTCGGCGGCAATGAGGTCGAAGCCCTTCATGTTGCCAATAGCCAACTGCCCGCCGTAGTACGCGCGCTATCCACTCGCCAATGCCTTGAAGAACTGTTCTACCGCCCACTGCCTGCTTCAGCGCTTGTTCCGCTTCAGCGTGGTTCCGAACCAGCTCTCTGATGTCGCTCGTCACAACGCGCTCCGTCGTTGAAATGGGTTCGTGGTCCTCTATCTTCTATCCCGAAGCAGTCGAGGTCGGCGCGCGGAGGCCAAGAACGCGATGCTTGCGGTGAGCGTCAAGGTAGTTGTCGCGTGAGAGTGGAGACGACCTTCAAGAAGCGCGGGTCTTCGAACCACTCGAGCGCGGAGAAGCGCGGGATTTGAGGACTGCGAAGTGCAGGCCTCGGGTGTGGGAGGCCAGAGTCGCAGCGGACCCTGCTGGGAGCGGTTCTTCCCGGGGGCAGCGCGAGGATCGGTGGCGTCGCGGGAGTTGGGTCCGCCGTGGACGCAGGCAGGAGCGCGCAGGTTGGTCGGCCCTCCGCTGGGGCCCCGTAACCGCCTCGCGACTCCCTTCGGAAGCCTGCAAAGCATGTAGGGGACGAAACCGGAAAGCAGAGAGAGTGGCCCTCCTGGAAACCATAGAGCGGAGAAATTAGACTCTCAGGGAATTGTGTTAACCGCTGCCCCAACGGTTAACAGCGCCTGTTAACCGCGTCCGATTGAGTCGCTACGAACTTCCAACCCTTGAGCGAGAGCCCGCTATGTTTGTGCGACGGGTGTGGCGGGCCGCGCTCAGGCTGGATGGGGGCGCTGGGCGTTGAGCCTGTCGGGGGCGCTACAGGCCCGCGCGTCTGCCTAACGCTCAACGTCCCCTGAAGAGAAGTGGGCCCGAATGCCGAAATGCGGGGTCCCTTGGATTGGAGCCCAGCCTCGGCGTGGCTTGGTGCCCCCCTTTGTCAGGGAAGATGTAGCCTCGGCAGATGGTCTGCGCTGACGACGCCCTTGTGCGCCTCGCCGACTCACCTTGACGCCCTGGCGACTATGGGTCGACGCACGAGTGACTCAGTGCCCGGGCTTCGGGGCGGCAGAGTCTGCTCCCAACCTGCCCCGGTGAGACACCTGCGGTCTGATTGCGGCGCTCCGGTGGCGCGGCCCCTCTTCCTCTTGGAGAAATCCGCATCTAGGGACTCAACGGACTTCGCTCTACGGTGTTCTCCTGCCGATGTCCGAGCGAAATCCGAGAATGTTCGTCGTGCCGCCTCCAGACAGGCCGGTCGAGGAGCGCACTGACGCGGAGCTGATGCTCCTGGCCAGCGCGGGGGCAGAGGACGCCTTCGCGGCTCTCGTCCGGCGGCACCTGGCGCAGGTTCAGCAGTTCGCGACCCGCTATCTGGGCGACGCCGCCGCGGGGGCGGAGACCGCGCAAGAAGCCCTGCTCAAGGTCTGGCATGCGCGCCGGGAGTTCCGGCCAGCGCGTCCCTTCTCCGTCTATCTCTACACGGTGGTGCGCAACCTCTGTCGCAATCAGTATCGCGACCGCGTGCGCCGGAAGCGGCACCTCACACAGGAGGAGGGCGTCACTGCCCACTCCCCCCTCGACACCCTCCTCGACGTCGAGCGCCGCCGCCGCACCCTGGTGGCCCTGCATGAGCTGTCTCCCAAGCTGAAGGAGGCCGTGCTGCTGCGATTCAGCCAGGGGCTCGACTACCCCGAGATTGCTCGGATCCTCGATGTGCCTGTCAGCACCGTCCGTTCGCGCGTGTTTCTCGGCATCCGCCAACTGCGCGCGCACACCCAGGAGGATGACGAATGAGCGCCCCCTGTCCCGACCCCATGGAGCTGCTGGAATGGCTGGATGGCGAGAGCACCCTCCATCGTTCCCGGTGGCTCGAAGGACACCTGTCCGGCTGCGCATCCTGCCGCCGAGAGCTGAACGCACAGAAGCAGTTGGTGGCCCGCCTGAGCGCGCCACCGCCTCCCGTGGATGAGCGCGACGTCCAAGCCCTCATGGCCCGTCTCAAGGACAAGCCCCTCCGCCACCCCGTGGCCTGGTGGGCACCGGGCTGGCGCGCAAGACTCGCCACGGCATGCCTGGCGGTGACAGGCGTCTTGTGTGGATATGCGGTGCAAGAGTTCTCTCCCCTCCGAACGCAGTTCGCCGCGCGTGGCGGGCAATTCGTTGCGCCACTCCAACGGTATGTTGGAGTGGACCTGCTCTCCGCCGGCAGCCCACCCGTGCTGCTTCGTCCCGGAGCGGTCCTCTCGCCGTCGACCCCGCTCTTCGCGCGCTTCCGCAACCTGGGCGAGACGCCCGCTTTTCTCCTCCTCTTCGCCAGGGACGCAGCCGGCGAGCTTCACTGGCTCTACCCCGCGTACCTCACGCCGGGGGAGGACCCTCGCTCGGTCGAGCTGTCGCCCTCGGTACGCGACACCCCCATGCCGGAGGCGGTGCTTCTCGACCAGCCCGCGTTGGGCCCCTTGCAAGTCTTTGCGTTGGTGACGTCCGAGCCCCTCCGCGTCCTCGACGTGGAGGCGCTCGAGAAGAGCCCGAACCTGGAACCACTCCTCCGCGCGCGTTGGCCGGAGGCCGCACTCACCCACTGGACGTTGATGCTCGAGAAAGCGCCATGAATCTCTCCACGGCCATGAAGTCGCTCACGTACACGTTGCTCCTCCTCCCCATGCTCTGTTTGGCCGAAACGCGCGAGCGCTTCGTCTTGATTGTCGGCAACAACACGAGTGCCACCCTCGGACGCCCCCGGCTCCAGTTCGCGGACGATGACGCTGCCAAGTACGACACCGTCTTTCGGGTGCTCGCCCCGGGGGCATATGTGCGCGTGCTCACGGAACTCGACAAGGACACCGCGCGGCTGTTTCCGGAGGTGCGGCAGCGGGCGGAGCCACCCACCCTCGCACGGCTTCAGGAGGCCTTCGAGGATATCTCGCAGCGCGTCCGAGAGAACACGCGCCAGGGACGGGAGAGTGAGCTGTACTTCCTCTTCGCCGGTCACGGGGATGTCGAGCAAGGAAAGGGCTTCCTCGAGCTTGCCGATGGCGCCTTCACGTCCGACGCGCTCGAGGAGGCGCTGTCCAGGATTCCGGTTCAACGGGCCCACGTGGTCCTCGACAGTTGCAACTCGTTCTTCATGCTCAACCCGCGCAAGCCCGGCGGCCGGCGCTACGCCACGCCCGTGGATTCCGCGGAGGCCATGGGGCGCAGGCTCCAGAATGTCGGGGTGCTACTCTCCACGAGCGCGGAGGCGGAGGTGTATGAGTGGTCGGAGCTCCAGTCCGGAATCTTCAGTCATGCGGTCCGCTCGGGGTTGCTCGGCGCGGCGGACGGGGACGGGGACGGGGCGGTCTCCTACGAAGAGCTGGCTGCCTTCGTGGAGACCGCCAGCCACGACGTGAAGAATCCCGCCTTCCGCCCGCATGTGTTTGCCCGAGGTCCCTCGGGCGACAACCAGGTCCATCTGATGGAGTCCGGGGGCGCGAACGGCGCGGTGCTCGATGTGGGTGAGACAGAGCCTGTCCGGCTCGTTGTGCGGGATGCGGAGGGGCTGCGCTGGATAGACAGCCACAGCGAGGCGGGCCATCGTGTCCACTTGCGCCTGCCCCAGGCCATTCGCGGTGGGAGCGTCGAGCGGGTGCTCGCGGATGGGAGCTCCGAGCGCTTCGGGTTGCCTGCGGAAAAGGGGACCCTCTCCTCACTCGTCTCCGTCGAGCGCGTGCTGGAGGCGCGGGGAATCACGGACCCACTGCGCATGCTCTTCGCTCAGCCGTTTGGCCCCCGGGCGCTTGCTGACTTCCGCAGTGCACAAGCGGCGACCCCCACTCCCGTGTACGGCATCTCGCGCGAGGACGGTGACCGCATGGGATTGCTTCTGGGGCAACTGGGACAACAGCAGCGCCAGAGCAGACACGTCGAAGGTGCGCTCCGGCTCACGGGTGGCGCGGCAATGGCTCTCGCGGGAGGGCTCAACCTGAGGGCGGGCGGGTACAAGGCTGCGAGCTGGAGCTATCTGGGGGCAAGCGCGCTCCTCCTTGGGGCCGGTACATGGTCGCTGCTGAGCAGCACGGAGGGGGAGGAGGTGGAAGCGGAATATCGGCGGGCGCTCTTGACTCAGGAGGACCACGCCTTGGTGGTTGCGCGCACCGAAGAGCGCCTCCGGAGCATCGCGGTCACCGAGGAGCGCAACAGGTTTGCTCTCAAGTTGACGGGCGCCTTCGTACTCGCCACAGGTGCTGCCCTCACGGTGTGGATGGAGGACGTGAAGCCCCCGTTGCCGGAGAACTATGGTCGCGCCCTCAATCGGCTGGCAGGGCCGGCCTTCATGATTGCTGGGACGAGCTTCCTGCTGGACGCCTTCCTGCAACGGTCACCCGCCGAGCATGTCCTCGAAGCCTGGCGCTCCGACCGCGCACCTCGCGAAGTGCCTCGGATGTCCATCTCGCTGCTCCCCGAGGGTGGGGCCATGATGGGGATGTCGGGCCAATTCTGAGTCACTCAAAACCTGTCGTGCCGCTCGACGTGCCCATGGCTGGTGCCGATACGAGTGGACGGCGTGGGTTGCTCCCTGCTTCTGCCAAAGATAGATGACGCCTTGTTCGCGACTGCACCCCTGAGCCTCTTCTCTTGTTTCGCGACCCGGAGCCCGACCGATGGTTCGAAGTGAAGTTGCCCCGGTTTCGTGGCTCTCCCGCACTTCGTGTGGACCGTAGGTTCAGACGGTGAGCAGCACTCGAAGACGCAGGAGGTCGAAGTTGGCGAGGCCATACATCTCAGTCCACCCGACACCCTGGAAGCGGGTACAGCGTTTCCATTTCCAGGGTGTATTCGCCCCATTGCCAGCTTGCCGCGCCTGCCTGCTCTCCAGCGGGGACCCACACGAAGTGCGGGAGAGCCGAGTCGGTGGACAGGTGGTTTGTGCAGCCAACTTCCGCTGTGAGGCCGCTTGCGCATACTCCACTGGGCTGACTTGGGGGGCTGGGCGAGCATGGTGTCTCACCCTCCGCCACCGACCCCTCGCACGCAAATTCCTTTAGTTTCAGTGACGCATGATGCGTTCGCCTTGGGACTTGACCCCACCACAGCCAGCACGCACACAATCTCGCTTCGATGTCACTGAACGATCTACTTACCGCGCTTCGTGGTCCCTCGGGCCTCGGCCCGCCGCCGGGAGTCGCGCTCGCGGCGGTGGCCGGCTGTGAGTACCTCCCGCCGAAGAAGGTCGCGCGTGCCGATCTGCAGGCGCTGCGCGACCTTCTGCCCGCGCTGCCCGACGACCTGCGCGACGGCCTCGTCGCCGTCAATCGCATGCGACTGCGCTGGCCCGGCGGTCAGATTCAGCTCCAGGCGATCAAGGCGCTGGTGGACGCGCTGGTCCGGCACGTCGCGCACCCGACGCAGGACCCGCTGCTTCGCGAAGGACTGCTCCCGCTCGCGTGCACCTCGCATCGTGGGCACCATGTGCACACGTGCGCGCGATTCGTGGAGGGCAGCTATGAGCTCGTGCTCGCGCTGGACAGGAAGCGCTGGACGCTGCCGTTTCGGCTGGAGGAGTACCTCGCGCTGGCGATTCGTTGCGCCGGGGCGCCGTTATGGCCGCTACTCGTCGCCGAGGCTGCTCGCCGCGAGCTCGGACTGACCGGATCATTCGAAGCGCTCGAGCGAGAGGTCGCCGGGCTCCTGGTGGCGACCTCGCCGGGGGTCGACTGGCACGCCGAACTCGCACAGGCCGTGGCCGGCCGAGCATGGATGCGACCGGAAAGGCCCGGGAAGGGGCGGCTGCTCGTGGATGGCGGCGCGCCGATGTCGAGCGAGATGATCGCTGCGCACCTGATTCTCGGTCATCCCGTACCGGCGGGTGTGCTGAACTTCTATCGGCAGCTCGACGGGACCGTCCTCTCGTGGCGCAGAGACGGCCTGTTCGCGGACTCACGCATCTCCGGCTATATGGACCTGTTCTGGCGCAAGGAGTCTCTCGTCGCCAAATACCTCGGAGACAGTCGGCTGAACGGGCGCCCCGAGGGAAAGTACCGGGTGCTCGTCTACGGCGAATACCCAATCTTCATCGATATGGCGGCCCTGGACCTCTATCCGCTGTATCACTGGAACTACTCCGAACGGTCGCTTCATCGCATACGCCTGACCTTCGATGAATACATGCTCAGGTTCATGCGCTGTGGCGCCGTCCAGCGCTGGGAGCGGCTGTTTGCGGACGGCTTCGCGGCGGACACCCCTGTGCAACAGGACATACTGCGTGCCGTTCGAACGGTCTGCCTCGACCAGGAGCTCGAGAGCTTCCTGGCCCCCACGGCGCGAGCGGACCGCCGGGCCGTCGCTGCGGCGCTGTGACAGAGGCTCCGGCGGATGCCGGGCCCAGCACCATCGCCCGTGCCGCACCACCGGGACAGGCGAATCCGAGAGCACGCCTCCGAGCGTGCGATGGGTGTGCCTACCCCAAATTCGGTCGCTGCGTCATGAGTGCGTCAAAATGTGCGTCATGACGTGAGCGATGCGCATGACGAGCCGCTGGGTCCTCTTTTCCCTTTGATAGAGGTCGGAATTGCGCCCGGCTCAGACGCCTCAATACCTCTCTGGGTCGTGTCCCTATAAGTGTGTAGATGTCGAGCAGGGGCGAGCGGAAAAGAGGGAAGCTCCTCGGAGGTCAACCCGAGACGGTCCTCCTTTGGCGCCGGGGCTACGTGTCAGGCTTAGTGTGCAGCCTCTCTCATTCTTTGCGGATGAGGGGGCTTGTCAGGGTGTTATTTCAGTGGCCCGAGCTTGGGCTTCCCGATACCACGCACAGCATGCGGCAGCGCATAGCATGGCTGACCGAGAGCTCTCAGGTGCCCCTTCCTTCGGTCGCGACGAGGCGACACGTAGCCGGGATGGGTTCGACAAGGTCTATGAACTCTTCTGGCTGAACGTCTTCGGCCCGAAGTTGGTGGAGTCAGTAGGAAGAGAGCGGATGCTTTCGACGCCTGCCCACCACGTTGAGGAGTTGCCCAATGGCTCCGTTCTTCTGGTGCTATGGCCCACTGCCGCCGAGTTCGCTAGCGATGAGGCGCGCGTGGTGCAGGCCCGCGCCCATGTTCACCTGCGGCCGGACCTCGACTTCGACACGGTGCTGCGAACGCTGAGGGCGCGTAGCGCAGCGCTCGCTCCCGTCGAGCCGAGCTTCCATCCTGATGTGGCGCCGTTCCTCTTGCGGCTGCCGGACGAGTTCGGCATAGGCGAGAGGCAACGGAAGATTGCCGAACTCAACGCCTTCCGACCGCCAGTGCCGGAGGAGTGGCTCCCAGTCGCCCATCCCTCAGACGTGGCGAATCCGGAGCGTGTCCTCGAGTCCTACGGTGACTTGTCCGAGGGGCTCGTGGCAGCACTGCACACCAAGGTGCCCTCCATCATGGACGAGACGGCCGAGTCCCTCACGGACCTCGACTTCTACTTCTGGCGGGAGAACTTCCCCGAGCGGTACGGGCGCGAACTCATCGACAGTCACACAGCGCCGGCGCTCGGTGCCTATCTGGGGAACGTACTGGTGCGGCGATTGGGTGGGACCTGGGTGCTGCGGCAGAAGTTGGAGGAGTCCCAGGTACGCGTAGGAAAGCGTGTCTGGCTCCCCTTCCTCCGTGCCCGCAGGTACATGCAGTCCCGCCTGTCGTTGCTGGACTACTCGCTCACCCAGTTCTTCCATGAGGTAGAGCGGTACCGGCCCTGACGGCAGTACCCGCGGGCCGTGAGGAACGAGGCAGAAGCAGGAGGAGCGCGGGCGCGTGCTGCTGGGCGCGCCTGGGGCTCCTGCCTGCCTCTGCCACAGAGCCGCGTCGTCCAGCCCGTTGCTGTTGGGCCGTTCACCCACCCAGTTCTCCCTGAAGTGGCGGTTCCAGGGGGCGAGGTCGGGTGTCTCGATGTGAATGACTGTCATGTCATGCGTGGGGGTGGAGTGTGAAGCATCCGGGAATGTCGGCTTTTATTGGCATGGTCGCAGGCTCCATGGGTGCGGTTTGGCTCGTGTGGAAACCAGAAGGGCGTGCGATGGAATGGCTCCAGGTCGGGCTGCTTCTCGTCATCTCTATCGCCATGGTTGTCTACATTTCATGGCGCGCCGAGAGGTGGGCGGCGCTCCTTCGACACGGGGCCGCGCTGCTTGAAGCGGGAGACCTCAGCGCGGCCCAGCGCGTGCTCAAGGACGCCGAGGGCCATGCCCTGCTCGCCCCGGAGCATGTTCTGGCGCGCCTTTACCTGGGATGCTGTGCGTTGTTCCAAGGACGAGTGGACACTGCGCGCTCGGAGCTCCTGGCGCTCTCTCGTGGGTGGCGGACCTGGGAAGCGCCTGATGCCTACGCTGCTGCCCCCGACATGCTGGCTGCATGTCTCGCGCTCGAGGGGGAGTTGGTCGAGGCAAGACACTGGCTGGAGATTGCCCATCGGCGCCACAGGCCAGTCGCTGCAACCTTCTCCCTCGGGGAGGTGCTCATCCTCTGCCGGGAGGAGTGCTACGGCGCGGCGGTGCGTTTGCTCGATGACCGCCTGGATGCGACTGCGAAAAAGCAGGTGCAGGCCCGCAGGCTTTTCGGACTGCTTCGGGCATTCGCGTGGGATGCGCTCACAGCGGAGGGAGGCGCCTCGGGCGAGGAGCAGAAGGGCTTGGATTCTGTTCGGCCTGGGGAGTTCAGCTACCTGGGGGCCCAATGGCCTCGCATGGCTGCATTCCTCCATGCTCGTGGCCTGCGCGACAAGGAGGCTGCATGACGTCAAGTTGCGGCCTCAAGCGAATGCGCACCAACAACGCCATTGCAAGTGAGGTGCGCGGCAACACGAACGGGAGGGAGTCGTGCGACGAGCGGCCGGCTGAGCGTTGTCATGCGGACCTTACAGTTCCAGGATGTCTCCCGCGACCAGCCGCATGCCCTGCTGTGCTGCATCAATACTTACGAGCCGCTGCTCGACCCCGTTTGAAGACCAGCGCAGCACCTGCAGCCGCAGCGGCATGTGGGTTGCTCGCTCCCGGGAGAACACGAGCTTCCCTGCCTGAATGGCTTCCGGACCAACACGGTCGCCATCGGCCCGCGCGATTACGTCTCCGAGCCGCAGGCCGGCTTTCGCAGCAGTCCCTTCCGGTACCACCGACGCCACGATGACGCCCCGAGTCCGGCCCGAAAGATCCGGCTCCAGCTTCCGGAACGACTCGGAGTCGACAAACATCCCCTTCACTTCGGGAACCGGCTGTCCCTGGGCGTTCAGGAACATCCGCTGGAACTCGATCCCATCCAAGGTATATCGCAGTACAAGCCGCGCAAATCCCATGGTGGTCGTCACTGGCCGCTTCTGAGCGTCCTCGAACCACATCTCCAGCAAGAGATCCCGCTCGTCATACCGGAACTTGTACGAGCTGAAGCCTCCCAGGCGGACGACAGGCCTCATGGAGGCCCCGAAAAATCCCTCCTCCGTCAAGTTGCCTCGTTCGTCATATGCAAGCCTTTTAATTGAATACCCCATGGTGAGTACCGTCGGATTTCCGTCGGCACCGAAGTATCGCCTCTCGATCAGCCGGTCGCGTGTGTCGTATGCAAAGGTGGAGCTAGAGATCCCAGAGGGATCGACCTGCGCCTCTCCACCCGACCCCAAGACACGTTTGCCCGTAAGCCGTCCGCGGGCGTCATAGCTCATCTCCAAGCGGCTGGCATTGCTCTTCTTGAGCAGCATCGGGTTGTTGCTGGCATCGAAGTATGACTGGGAGGTTTGCCGGTCCTTGTCATCATAGGTCATGGCCATCCGCGCGTAGTCATTGGGCATCTGGAAGAGCCGGCCCCTCGCATCAAGTCTCCAGGACTCGATAATGTTCCCGCGGGCATCGAACACTTTCTTAACCTGGGCCGGCTTGTCCCGAGACTCGAGCAGGGTTCCAGTTGCCGTATAGTACTGGTGGAGAACCTTGCGTCCGCGCTCATCGTACACGGTGACGGACCGATGGATGCCCTCAGCATCCGGAATCGGCGCACTGGTGTCATCAAAGCATGCGACTTCTGTCTGCAGCCCCTGAGAATTGTACCGGTAGGCATACTTCGCACATCCCTCCTGCGCAATGACCGGCCTCCCATCGATGCCCAGGAACTGCCGCTCTAGTTCACGCCCTCGGGCATCAAACTGAGCTACCCACTCAGCGTAGCCACTGCCCAGCACGGCGGGGCGCCGCTGGCTGTCAAAATAGCGCTCGCGCACCTTGTTTCCCAAATCGTCCCACTCAAACTCAGTCCGGAAAATGCCGCTTGCTCCCATCCAGGGCGCGCCTTCGCGGCTGTACACGCTCCATGCGGTCTGATTTCCGCGCGCATCGTACTCGTACCGGCTGACGAACGAGCCATCCTCAGAGTCGGCGGCGGGATTGCCTGCTGCGTCGAGGAACCGCAACTCGCTCAGGTTTCCCTTGTCGTCATACTTCCGGAGTTCGTGCGAGGCTGCCCGCAGGCGGCCCTGCTGAAGGTCCACTTCTAGCGGGGTGATCTGAGTCTTGTTTCCACGAGCATCATAGGTATAGCGCTCTCCTGCATGGCCATGCTTGCAAAGCACTGGGCGAGCCTGCGTATCGAAGTGCAGCTTCTCCAGTAGGTTGCCGCGCTCGTCATAAGAGAGCGTCTGCTGGCCTATCTTCTCATTGTTGATAAGCGTCGGCGAGCCGTCCTCCGCTAGGTAGCGCTCGCTCGTTCGCAGACCCCGGGAGTTGTTCTCAAAAAGGAGCGTGGAGACCCCAGTCTCGTTGTTGGCCGGGCGGCCATCCAGGCCGAAGTAGGACTGGGAAATCGACTTGCCGTGATGATCATAGGAGGCAGTTACCCGAGCCCATCCTCCTTCTCCCAGCGTGGGCCGCCCCAGAGAATCCCTTCGCTCGATGGCCGTAAGATTTCCCTGGGCGTCATAGGTCATGTCCTGCCGGAAGGCCCCAGTCTTTTTGTTGATGCTCGGGCGTCGTGCCGCATCGTACGCCGCCTCGAAAGTCGATCTTCCCTGCTCATCCTGTCCCATGGCGATGATGGCTGCACCGAAATCCGTGCGTAGGGTCAGTTTGTCTGCGGTGTCGTAGTAGGCCTCCTCTGTCTGGCCATACTCACCGTACTTCTTCCTGATAATTGCGTACCCGTTGAACAGCACGCGTTCTCCTTGCGCGCCCCACGCACTCGATTCCAGTTCGCGGCCCAACTCATCCCAGACGTGACGGATGCGAGCATACCCCTTCTTGTGGAAGGTCGGCTTTCCGTCAGGATCGTAGAACGCGATCTCCACCGGTAGTCCTAGTGACGAGTACGTGAAGCGCACCTCACTGTAGCCATCCCTGTGCGTGGTCCGGCTCCTCCCCCGGCCGTAGAATTCTCGACTGACCTCATTGCCGGCGGTGTCATAGACGCGAACGACTCGGGCAAAGCCTTCTTTGCCTACTGTGGGTTGCCCGTCGGGATTGAAGAAGGAGCGCTCCTTCTCGCGACCCTCCTCGTCGAAGGTCAGCCGGATCTGGGCATACCCGTCATGGCTGGAGACTGGTTTGCGCGTGGTGTCGAAGTAACTGACCGAGATGAGGTTCGCGTGAGCGTCATAGTCATACACTCTGGATGCTACTCCTGCACTATCAGGCGATGGCTTGCCGTCCACATCGAAGGTTTGCTCCTCCAGGCAGTTTCCTGCGGCATCAAGCCTGCGGACGAGGCGGTGGAACAGTCGCTTGCCCAAGGTCGGGGCGCCCGCTGCATCGAAGAGCCTCAGTTCCTGCAAGTCACCCTGGCTGCTCAGGATGCGTACTTGGATGGCTTCTCCCTTCGCCACGGCACTCGGCTGTCCCTCAGCGTCCAAATATGTCTGCCGGGTGATATTCCCCCGGCCATCCCGCTCGTACCGGACTCCGAAGACCCCGCCTGAGCTTTGGCGCCGGGCGCCGTAGGCATTGATGTAGCGCTCCCCCATGATCCAGCCGGACGCATCGAGTTCCAGTTCGGAACCAAAGACCCCGGCCCAGTCCAGAGCAAGTGGCAGTCCGGTGTTGTCCTGGTGCATGAGTCGGTGCCCCTCTTTCGCAAACCTTTTCGCAGAGAGCAGAACGTTGCTCCGGCTTCGGTACTCGACCGAAAGCAGCGCCCCATCTGCGCCGTATTGGGGCACGAGACTGACCACCTCAGGCTTACGTCCTACACCCAAGTCAGGAGGTGGCGAGTCCAGTTGCTCTTCGGGATTCAAGCTCAGCAGAGTCCCATGTCCGGAGATGCGCTGGATCCGGGATACCCTTCCACCGACGAACTCGAACCGGTAGCTTGAGTTCCGCTGCCGCTGCTGCTTCTCAGTGAGGAGCGAGACCGGAATGAGCTTGCCGCCCTGGACCGAGAAGTCCACCCCATACGCTAGGTCCGGCCGCCGCACGAGCGCAACGACGCCCAGGAGAAGACTCAGGGAAGCCACCACTGCGAGGGTGGAGAGCCAACGTCCGCCAAGTAGCTTGCGGCGACCTTTTCCCTCCGGAGCGTGACCCATTCCCAATGCCGTCCCCTCTACGGTGCCCTCAGCTTTCTCTAGAGGTGTCGCTGATCCAGGGGGGCTATGCACCGCCGCGTGCGAAGGAGTGTGCGCGGGCGCCGGCATACCCTCTGCCTCGGTCACGCGAACCTCGGAGGACTCCGCGATGCGCGCCCCCACCGTCAGCGGCGCGGGAGCCTTCACTGGGTCGACCCGGGATGCCATCCGCTCGGCCAGATTTGGCAGCAAGTCGTGAGCGTTCACTCCCTTGTAGAGCAACACCCGGCCGCCATCGAGCCCGCTGCGGAGTTTCTGCAGCAGGGGAGCGGCGGAAGTCTGAATCCTCGTAGCGTCGGAATCGTAGAACGCCCACAGGAGATCGCAACCGGCGTAGCCATCTCCATTCGCCTCCGCGAGCGCCTTGGTAAAGATATCGTCCCACCCTCCGTAGGCGAGCACGACGACAGTGTGCTCTCGCAGGAGCCGATGCAACGAGGCCAACAGCTTCGGCCGATGCTGGTCGAGCTGTGTTTGTGTGTGGAGCGTGTCCGACCGGAACCACCCACCGTGCAGGTGCACCACATGATGACCTGGAGCCACCGTGTTCTTCAGCCCGCTATCTGCGTCCAGAAAGCTGCTGTAGCACTGGCCTCCGGCTTTTCGGATGGCAACCTCGATGAGGGGGTCGAAGTTGGAGGTCAACGAAATACGCCCGAAATGTGCGGGGTAGCGAGTTAGAATCTTCCCGAGCGCCTCAACGCCCGGCGTCAACTTCCAGCGGTCGAAGGCATGCTCAAGTGCGTAGGTCTCTTGCTCCGAAGCTGCATCGAACCCTGCCAGCACTGCGTCCTCGTTCCACGGCTGGCCAGCCGCCTCGGTGCGTGCCTTCTCTACCGAAAGCACTGGCTGCAGCACCGCGTGCCGGATGATGCGGTTGACGCTGTCCTGGCCAGCCCGGTGGTGCAGCAGGTGCCGGAGGGCTGCCTGGTAGCGGTTCACCTGTCCCGACGGCAGTGGCGCATCCAGCGAAGCCATGAAGCGTGCTAGGCTCTCTGGCTCTGCTGCGAACTCCCGGCGGATGAGGTCGATAACCCCCTCGACGCCTGGAACTACGGGGAGCGTCAACCCCGAGCCGAGCACGAAGATGACGCGACGAGCACTGAGAATGCGCTCGAAGAGGCCCTGCTCATCGGCAAAGTCCAAGCGATTCCTCCAGAGACTATGGACCAGACACGGGCGAAGTGTCTTCCCAGGCACAGGTAAAGGCAACCCGCCTCCCAGCCATCTCCCTCGGTAGGGTTCTTGTAGGGCAGCCCATGGGGGCTCTTCGTTGTCTGTCCGCGGCGCCGTGGTGACCTTCATCCCGCTCTGGTGAGGGAATTGAGCCGGCGTCCGATTAGCAGACCGATGTGCTCATTTTTGGACAGAAGTACCCACAGGGGAATTTGAACACTTGCTCTTCGAAGAGGCCGCCAGTGGCGCACGAACTTAGCGAGTTTGGCACGCACAGGGCCTCCGAGTTCCTGAAGAGCCCAAGCGAGTGCGGAGCAATGGGGAACTGCCCGGATGTCGAGTCGACGGCGCTCCTTCCAGGCTGCGGTCGCCGCCATAGTGGGAGCTCCACATCAATCTATACTTGTCCGGTGGCCACGCTGCGGTTGGCCCACTGCTCTGCGCCCCTCGACGGCGTCGACGTAGGGGCAGAGAGCCTTTAGATGCTTATTGCGCTCCAGCTGAATCGCATGCGTCACTTTGAAGGTCTCCGGGACGTGGCCATGACGCCAATCCAGGACTTCGCCCGCCTCGAGGCGTTTCGAGATGCGAGCGAGAAGCTTCGCCTAGCCTTGAGTATCGATCTCCAGGGTGCGAAGCGTGCTACTCGCGCCCTCCGCCCGGGTGGCCGCTGACTCATACCGGCCGGCGTAGCCGAAGCTGATGAGGTTCAGCAGGCTTCCTGCTGCCACGGATATCCCCTCCGCGTACTGTGAAAAACGATAAAGATAGCAGTCCATGAATCGCTCGAAAACTGGGCATAAGCCCTATGGTTTTCGCCCACTTTGAGCTGCAAGCCCGTACGCGGTTCTCCAGAGTGGAGGCCCCGCACGGACGGCGAATCGCGGGCATTGGGCGTGGGAGGACAGAGTCGGAGAGGACCCTGCTGAGAGCGGTTCTTCCCGGGGCCCAGCGAGGGTCGGTGGTGTTGCGGGAGGTGGGGCCGCCGGGTCAAGTCCCGAATCGTGTGTAGTTGGTTCGGAGGGGGAACGGGGGAGGAAGGCTCCTTGGCGGATTCATTCAGCGGTGTCTGGGTTTGAAGTCAGCAGGGCCATGTCGAGGTAGCGGCGGTCA
>NZ_JABUMS010000043.1:0-15341 GCF_013336705.1 Myxococcus sp. CA051A
ACGTCGGTTGGGACACTCCTACCTGCCGGGCCAGCGTCGAGGCATTCACCGCGCTCGGGCCCATCATCCGCTTCACCATCTGCGCCTTGAATGCGTCTGTGTACGGCACTTCAACCGCCTGCGCTCGCCCCCAGGGCGTCGTCAGCTCGGCGCGTCAGCCGAGGCGACATCTTCCCTGACACAGGGGGCAGAGGGCAGGGGGTCTTCGGACGCTTGCCCTCTTGCCCTCTCCCTCAAGTCTCGGATTTCAGGTGTCTGGGTTTGAATCCAGGCACTGAAAACCGGTGCTCCTCGTATTGAAGGTGACTCCCAGGGTGAGCCTCGTGGCTCGCCTTGACATCCCCTCATGGGTGCGGTTGAACTGCCCGCGATTCGCAATTGCGAATCATTCTCAACTGGGCGGCCCGTGAGGAGGACATGGCGACATCGACCCTGCTGATGGTGCTGGGCCTCGCCGTGCTTCGTGGCGTCGCGCTTCCTCCGGTGCTGGCCCGTCATCGAGTCTGGGTGAGGGGGCTGGGGGGCTGCTGCCTCATGGCCGCCGTGGGCTTCGCGGTGAAGGCCCAGGGGCTCGCCGTGGGGCTGACCTGCGCGCTTGTCCTCGCGATGCTGGTGGCTCCGGTGCTCGCGCTGGCGGCCCCGCTGTGGCCTCGCGCCACGCGGTACGTGTGGCCGGTGGGGGCCCTGGGGCTCGCGTGGCTGTGGTCGGGAGCCGTCTGATGGCCCACCAGCATGGTGCCGGTCGCATCGCCGCCGCTGTCACGGGGGCTCCCGGGGCCGCGGTGCTCGCGAGCCTGGCCGTCCCCGCGGTGCTGCCCGTGTCCGCGGACGTCCGGCTGCTCATCGCGCTGCTCGCGGTGCTGCCCGCCGTCGCCACCGCCGCGTGTCTGGCCTTGCTCGCGCGCAGCGCCGTGCGCGCGTGGGTGGCCTCCGCGCTCGTGGCCGCCGTGGCGGCCGTCGTCCTGGTGCTCGCGTGAAGCTCTCTTCCCGCGCGTACGAAATTCTCTGGGATGCCCACGCGTGGGCCGGCGTGCTCTCGTCCCTGGTCCTCTTCGTGACGTTCTTCCTGGGGGCCTTCGCGCTCTTCGCGGAGGAGCTGTCGCCCTGGCAGGAGCCCACGTTCCGCGCGCCCATCGCCGTGCCGGAAGCTCAGGCCGTCGCGCTCGCGCAAAGGCTCGCGGACACGGAGGCCGCGTCGCGCCCGGTCTGGTTCGGCATCTCCCTGCCCACCGAAGAGGAGCCGTGGCTGCGCCTGTGGCGGATGACCGACGGCGCCATCCATCCGCTCTGGTTGGACCCTGTCTCTGGCCGTCAGCTCGGGGAGCGCAGCGACCTGGGGGAGTACCTCAACGCGATGCACTTCCTGGAGCCGCTGCCGGGAGGAAGGCACCTGTCGGGGCTCGCCTCGGCGGTGCTCGTCCTGCTGGTGGGCACGGGGCTGCTGCTCCAACTGGGCCGGATGCTGCGCGAGCTGGTCCAGTTCCGTCCAGGCTCGTCGCGGCGGGTGTTCTGGTCCGACACGCACAAGGTGATTGGCGTCATCAGCGCGCCGTTCCTGCTCGTCTTCGGACTCACGGGCGGGATTCTCTGGTTCGACGACTGGTTCGAGCCCGCCGTGGTGAAGACATCGATGAAGGGCGACCTCCAGGTGAAGGAGCGCGCCGTGGACTGGCCCTCTCCTCCCGCTGCGTCGGGCAGGCCCGCGGGTGCGCC
Organism: Myxococcus sp. CA051A; assembly: GCF_013336705.1. NCBI lineage: Bacteria > Pseudomonadati > Myxococcota > Myxococcia > Myxococcales > Myxococcaceae > Myxococcus > Myxococcus sp. CA051A. The sequence goes on from NZ_JABUMS010000043.1 coordinate 1,714, forward strand.
CGACCTGGCCCATGCGCTCGCGCTGGCGAAGCAGCGCTTCCCCGCGTCGTCGCATCACTGGTTCTTCTTCGACAACCTCGGTGACGAGCACGGCCTCGTCCACCTTCCGGGCGAGCGCGAGGGCACGCTCCACGCCTTCACCCACGTGCGTGTCTCGCGGACGGGGGAGCTGGTGTGGGCCCGCGACACGGGAGGCGGGACGCTCTACTCGCGGGTGATGGACCCGCTGTATGGGCTGCACTTCGCCACCTGGGCCAGCCTCCCCGCCAAGGTGCTCTACGCCCTGCTGTCCTTCGTCTGCGCGTTCGGCATCCTCGCGGGCAACCTGCTCTGGTTGGAGCGGCGGCGCGCGAAGGCGTCCAGCCGGTTCGACCGGGTGCTCGCGAAGCTGACCTCCGGGGTCTGCGCGGGACTCGCGCTGGCGGTCGCGAGCCTGTTCCTGGCCAATCAGGTGCTCCCCTCGGAGCTGGCCGCCCGTCCGGGCTGGGAGCACGCCGCCTTCCTCTCGGCGTGGGCGCTCGGAGTCGTCGGCGCCTTCGTCGACAGCGAGCCCGCGCGGTATGCGCGCCGCCTGCTCCTGGGCGCCAGCGTACTGCTCGTCGTCGTCCCGCTCATCGACGCGGCGAGGACGGGGCGGTGGCCGCTCGCCTCCGGCTCCTCGCACGTCCTGGTGACCGAGCTGGGCCTCGTGGCGGTGGCGCTCCTCCTCGCTGGCGCGGCGCGCGGCGTCCGTCGCCTCCAGCGGCCCACGCCCGTGGCTTCCTCCTCCTCCGTCGAGCCGGAGGCCCCCGCCTCCGTGCCGACCTGACCCTCCACGCCTCACCCCCCTCAACGGAGTTCATCATGAGCACCCTCCGCCGTCTCGCCACGGCATCCGCCGCCACCACCCTCCTGCTCACCACCACCCTCGTGGGATGCGGGGACGATGACGAGAAGACGAAGCCCCCGGTCGAGACGAAGGACCCCGTCTACAGCCTGGCCACGTCGGTCTTCTCACAGGCCGGCAGCGCCACGTACGTGAGCGTCTTCAACTCGCTGGACGTCACCGCGCTGGATTTGACGAAGGCCCGCGAGCACTCCGGCTTCGCGACGATTGGCGCCGTCGACGGGATGCTCTTCGTTGGCGCGGGCGAGAAGCCCGAGGTGTCTCGCTACACGGTGCGCGATGACGGCTCGCTGGAGGAAGCGGGGCGCATCAGCTTCGCCAACTACGGCCTCGCCACCTCGCCGCTCTACTTCAACCAGTTCGTGGACTCGACCACCGCGTACATGTCGCTGGAGGAGTCCAAGCGCATCCTCTGGAATCCCTCGACGATGGAGATCTCCGGCCCCGTCGAAGCGCCGGGCCTGGTCCGCGAGCGCGAGGACCTGGTGGTGAAGACGAGCTATGACCGCGGCCGCGTGGTGCGGGGGGACTATGCGTTCCAGGCGTTCTACTGGACGGATGGTGACTACTTCGACTTCCTGCCCACCTCGCAGATCGCCATCTACTCGAAGGCGGATGACAGCCTGGTGAAGCTGCTGGACGCGCCGTGCCCCGGGCTCGACGTGGCGACGCAGGACGAGGCTGGAAACATCTACTTCTCCAACTGGGTGTTCAGCTCCGCGGCGCCCGTCCTCAAGGAGGGCGCGCCCCCCACGTGCCTGGTGCGCATCAAGGCGGGCTCGCAGGAGATTGACACCGCCTTCACCCGCTCGCTGTCCTCGCTGGTGGGCAACCGGGAGACGGCGGCGTTCCGCTACCTGGGCAACGGCGTCGGCGTGGTCGCGGTCTTCTACAAGGAGAACCTGACCATCGACGCGAACACCAAGCCCACGGACATCACCGGCGGCCTGCACTGGAAGCTGTGGCAGGTCAATCTGACGGCGGGCACGGCGGCGCCCGTCGAGGGGCTCGACTTCATCGCGGGCGGCTACTACGCCTTCACGCTCGACCAGCGGACCTTCCTGCTGCTGCCCACGGCCGACTACAGCAAGACGGCCGTCTGGGAGCTGGGCACCAGCGGCGCCGCGGTCAAGCGCTTCGAGACGTTGGGCTGGGCGTACCAGTTCGTGAAGGTGCGCTGAGCCGTGCCTGACGCGCCTGGCCTTCGTCGAGGCCGGGCGCGTCGTCCCTCGTCAATCAGTACTCGAGCGTGCCCTTGAGCCAGGCCGCGCGGCCGGGCCGCTCGACGCCGAAGAAGTCGAAGACGCGGGCGTCGGTGACGTTCTCCAACTCGGCGGTGAGTCCCGCGGTGAGCTTGCCCCGCCGGACGCGGTAGCCGATTCCCGCCGCCTGCACGAACTGGGTGTCGACCGTGTCCTTCGACTCCACCGTGCCCAGGCCCTCCCAGTTGCGGAAGAAGCCATTCACGTAGCGCGTGCTCCAGAACGGGGACAGCTCGTCCTCTGCCAACGCCAGCCCTCGCAGGGACACCCGGGCCGTGGCGTTGGCGAAGAGCCACGGACGATTCGGCAGGCGGCGTCCCTCGAAGGCCCCGAAGGTGCCCTGGCCGGAGACGTTGCGCGGGTTCTGCACCGTGGCGTTGGCATCCAGGCTGAAGAGCCCGCCCGGTGAACTCCACCCCGCCGAGCCCTCGACGCCGAGAATCCGGGCCGCGTACACGTTCTGGTAGCTCCACTCGCGGTCTCTCCCCGTGAGCAGGATGAGGTTGTCCGCGAAGCGGGCGAAGCCGTTGAGCTCACCCCGGAAGCTGCCCAGCTTCGTGCGCAGCGGCACGGAGGCGAGGCCCAGGTTCAGGTTGTGGCTGTGCTCCGGCTCCAGGTCGAGGTTCTCCTGGACGAGCACGCCGTTGCCGAAGACCTCGTCGGGACGCGGCAGGCGCGTGGCGCGCTCGTAGCTGGCCTTGAGATAGAGCGGCGAGCCCAGCCGGAGCCGCAGCGCGGCGCCGCCTCCGAGCCGATGCAGCTCGCGGTCCTTCTTCCGCCATCCCCCTGTCGCCAGCGGCTGCTCGGCCTTGCCCACGTAGACGTAGTCCTTGCCGAAGAGGATGACCTCCAGCGCGTCGTCGAGCAGGTCGACCTCGTACTCGAGGCCGGTGACGAAGGTGAGCTGGGAGCGCTCCGCGGCGAGCCTGTCCGGGTCGCTGGGGCTGGCCCTGCGACGCTCCTCACCCGTGCGCACCATCAGCGTCGGCGCGAAGGCGAGCCGCAGCGTCTGATGCTTCGCCACGTCCCAGCCCACGTTGACGCGGCCGTAGACGGAGCTCTGCCAGATGGTCTGGTCGATGGGGTTTTCGCCCAGCTCGCCCGCCACCTCGCGCGGATTCACGCGGTTGCCGAACCAGTCGTAGACCCACTCGCCCACGTCGACGAGCTTGGTGGCCTGCCACGCGTAGCCGGCCAGCACATCCAGGCGGGCGCTCGGCGACAGCGTCTTCGCGTAGAGCAGCTGCGCGCCCAGCGTGTCGGAGTCGTAGCGGGCCTCGCCATAGGGCGCGCCCGACATCACCAGATTGTGCTGCAGCTCCTTGTCGTGCCGGGCGCCGAACGCGCGAACGACGATGCGGTCCGCCCAGGACAGGCCGGTGTAGCCCGCCTCGACACCTCCGCCGAGCGCGTCGTAGCCGTCGTGGAAGCGCTTGACGGTGACGGGACGGATGGAGCCCCGGTCGTCCGCGGCCTCGACGTCGACGGAGTAGTCGTTGTTCGTGGTGTCGGCGAAGAAGTGGGCCCGTGAGTAGAAGCCCTCCTCCGCGGGCCTGTAGCCACCGCCGAGCGTGAGGCGGAAGGTGCCGAAGGCTCCACCCTGGAGGGACACGGCGCCATGCGCGCCGACCTCCTGGGGCGAGGAGACGAGGTTGACGGCGCCACCGAGCGCGTCCGCGCCGTAGCGCACCGGCACCACGCCCCGGTAGAGCTGGATGGAGTCCACCAGGTTGACGGGCACGTTGGCGATGCCGAAGGGATAACCCGAGAGGTCCAGCGGCACGCCGTCCAGGAAGAAACGAATCTGGTCGTCGGTGAGGCCGTTGAGCGCGAACAGCGCGGTGCTGCCGAGCCCTCCCGTGCGCCGCACCTCCACGCCTTCCTGCGAGGCGAGCACCTGGCCCAGGTCTCCGGAGCGGGAGCGTGCGCGCTGGATGCTCACGACTCTCACGGCCTCGGCGGACTGGCGTCGCTCTTCCGAGTCCGAGCGCGCGGAGACGGTGGTCTCCAGCTTCTTCTCCTCGGGGACCGGTGGCGTGGCCTCGGTGGTGGGTTGCGTCGCCGTGGGCTCGGAGCCGGGCTGCTGGGGGACGGGCGGGGGAGGCGCGTCGAGCTTGAAGGTGTGGGCCAGTTCAATCTGGCACGCCACGGCCTCGCCGCGGACGCGCGCCGGCTCGAACTTGAAGGACAGGCTGGCGGTCCGCACCGCTTCGTCGAAGGCCGCGCCCGCGGAGCGGACGACCTCCGAGTCCGTCACGCTGCCCTGCTCGTCGAGCGTGAGCCGGAGGACGACCTCACCCTCGCGGCCGGCCGCCTGCTCGGCTTCGGGATAGGGGACCGCGACGCTGTCGAGGCGCCGAGGCACCTGGACCTCATCGCTCGGAGGAGCCTCCGCCGTGGCTGTAGCCGGAGCCTGCTCCTGGGAGGGAGACGGCGTGGACGGGGCCGGGGAGGCCACCGAGAGGAGCAGCGCGAGGGAGGTGACCGGTGAGAACATCCGCAATCCCGGACTACTTGGTTTTGCGACGCAATATCAATTGCGCGCCCCGGGGGATATCGGGGATTGCGGTGGGGCGGTCAAGGCGCGCGGCCCTCCGCCTGTCCGGGGGCTGCTCCCTCGCCCGCGAGCCCGGGCCATATGGGCTCGCGGTGAGGGACGAAGCCGCTCACTGGACGATGGCGCCCAGCTCCGTCTCACCCGGTTCAATCTTCGCTTCCGGGTTGGACCACACGAAGGGGATGCCCGGCTGCCGGTAGAGGGTGTTGGGGATGTCCTTGGCCAACTGCGCGTGCAGCTCCGGGAGCTGGGACCAGTGCACGCCATGCTTCGCATGGTGGGCGGTGTGGAAGCCCAGGTTGCCAGTCATGAGGTTGTAGCCCCGGTGAACGATGTTGTACGAGGCCTGGGTGTGCTCCGTCGCCTCCAGCCCCACGTGGTGGAAGTAGGTGGCCCAGACGGTGACGTAGAGCGACGCCACCATGGGGAGCAGGAACACGAAGAGGGCGTTGTACCAGTTGTGCCAGAACAGCACGCCGAGCAGCGCCACCTGGAGCGCGCCCATGGCCAGGAAGATGCGCTGGGCCTTCGGCTGCGCGCGTCCCACGGCGTAGGCCCGGGGATAGGCCAGCAGCGTGTTGATGACGGAGAACTCGGCCTCGCCCATGGTGGACCCGTCCGCGCGCTTCCAGCGGGCCTCGTCCTTCTCCTGGTCCAGGTAGTTGCGGTGGTGGCCGACCACGTGGTGCAGGAACCACGCGTGGGACGTCACGCCCGTCTGGAAGCCGAAGACGACCTCCAGCAGCCGGTTGGGCAGCGCGTGGCGGAACATGGGCACGTGCTGGTGGTGGTGGTTCCAGGCGCTGATCCACCCCTTGGGAATCACCCAGAGGGCGAGCCACAGGAGGGGGAGCCACCAGCTTCTCGCCGTGAAGTAGACCGTCAGGTCCAGGGCGAACACCGTGGCGAACAGCAGGACGGGGATGCGGTCTCTGGGGTGTCGGAACAATGTCATGCGGTTTCCACAGCGGGGGTGGGACGGGCTCCCAGGGGAGGGTAGAGGGTTTGCCGCTCGCGCGGGACAAGCTTTCCGGTGACGCCCTTGGGAAGCACCACGCCGAAGAAGAAACCCTCCTCGAAGGGCTCCGTCGAATCGACGTGGACGCGCACCCGGGCGCTGATGGTCGCCAGCGCCGTGCGCAGGAACACCATCGCGAAGTCTCCGGCCACACAGGCACGAGGGCCCCGGCCGAACGGGAAGAAGTAGTCGCTGCCCAGCGGGTCGTTCGCCGCGCCGCCGTTCAGCCAGCGCTCCGGGTCGAACGTCTCCGGGCTCGTCCAGTGCGTCGCGTCCCGGTGCAGGTGCTGGTTGGAGATCATCAGCGTCGTCTCCGGCGGCAGCATGACGCCCGCCAGCCGCGTCTCGGTGGACGGTGAGCGGCGCATGAGGACGCGGACGGCGGGGAGGATGCGCAGGGCCTCGTAGGCGACGGCCTCGCCCCAGGGCGCCCCGCCGAGCCGCTCGTGGTTCAGCGGTTCTTCCGCCAGCAGCGCGGACTCGAGCGCCAGTCGCTCCTCGGCGGCGGGGTGCTTCTGGAGCTGGTGGAAGGCTCCGACGAGCGTGGTGCTGGAGGAGAAGACGCCGCCGAAGAAGAACGAGCCGAGCAGGTTCGCGTGCACCTGGTCATCCAGCTCCGGCATCTCCCGCAGCGTCCACGACATCAAATCCACCCGGTGCGCGGCCGGTGCCTGTCGTGCCGCGCGGATTCTGTCCGCGAACAGCCCGTAGAAGCGCTCCTTCGCCGCGGCGAAGCCCTTGGGGACCGAGACGAACCTCAGGGGCAGCTTCGCCTGGATGCGTGCATCCGCCGCGGCGGCCAGCAGCATGAAGTCGTCATACGCGGACGTGGGGAGCTTCTCTCCCACCGTGGCCACGCAGAACGCATCGAACGTCAACTGGCGCAGCATGGGCGTCAGGTCGAGCGACGGCTGGTGGCGCACCGCCTCCACCGACTCGGCGATGGCCGCCCGCATCGGCTCCACCTGGGCCGCCTGCCACGCCGCCGTCCACGGCTGCGCCAGCGGGTCCATCCCGTGCTTGCGCTTCCAGTCCTCACCCTGCTGCGCGATGAACGGCGTGTCGTCCGTGGCGGAGTGGCGGATCTGCTCGCCGATGTTGCCCTTCTCGAACTCCAGCCTGCGCGTCTCCAGCACCTCGCGGATGATGGCGGGGCCGTTGAGCACCAGCGCGGGGGAGGGCCCCAGCCACGCGACGGTGACGGGCCCGTAGGCGCGCGCATAGCGAGCGCACGTCTCCCACGGCTGCACGCCCAGGAAGTCCCCCAGGTTGCCCAGCAGGCCCGGCGTTGGCCCCGGGAGGCTGGCGAGCGGCTTGCGCCGGGCGCGGAAGAACAGGTTGAACAGGCCGCGAGAGAGCAGGTTCGGCACGAGGGAGCCTCCGGTGCTGCTCAGACGGTGATGCCGCAGGGAATCTTGTCGGGCTGCAGGACGGTGTAGGGCACGGCGACGCGCGCGTTGCGCGCCTTCACCGCCGCCAGTTGCTCTCGCAGGCGCTGATGGAAGCGCTCGCGGATGGCCAACAGCTCGGGCTCGTGGAAGTACTCCTCGCGCCAGCCGAACTCGTGCAGTAGGTACTCCTCGTCTTCCCCGAAGCTGGAGAGCGCCCGGCCGATGGCGACCTGCCAGAGTGTCTGGGACTTGCTGGGAATCATGGCGGCGATGTCTTCCGCGCGCAGGACGCCTTTCTGACGGGGCGGCTCCTGACGCATGCACAGCGGCGCGTTGGGTACGAAGGCGTAGTGCTCGTATTGCAGGTAGTTGACCGCGGTGTGCTGGACGCTGACCGTGAAGATGACGGTGGTGAGCATGTCGACCAGGTCGTCCACGCGGCGCAGCTCCTGGCAGGGCAGCTTGTCCACGGGCAGTCCGTGCTCGGTGAGGTCCTTCCACCACTGTTGCATCTCGGTGTCGCCCTCGAGGTCGGCGTCGGTCCGGTAGAAGTGCCTGAGCACGCCGCCGACGTATTCCTCGAAAGCATCCCACAAGGGGAGGGCGTCGTCGCGGTAGGGGTAGCTGGGCAGGACGTCAGGGGACAGCACGCCTCGGCGCTCGAAGTCCTGCCGGGGCCTGTTGTCGGAGAGCTTCCAGCGCTGGTACCCCTTCTTGCCCAGTTGGAGGTGGCCCTTCTCCGGGCCGCCGGTGGCGATGAAGTCATCGAACACCCCGCCCTCGGCGAGCAGGCCCTTGCGTGCTCCCTCGTTGATGGCGAGCGTGTACCGGAAGTGCCGGCGCAGCAGCTTGTAGACGGGGTGCGGGTCCGGCAGGTTGCGCATCGTCACCATGACGAAGGGCTCCGCCACGAAGTGGGTGCGCAGCGCGTGGCTCACCATCTGGTGCGTGTTGCCCTCGCTGCAGCGGACGTAGATTTTCGCCGCGAGCCAGTCGTACTCGCCGTCGTTCGGGGTGAAGACGGGGTCCTTCCGCGCGTCGCGGCCCAGTTGGATGGCGATGGGGCGCAGCTGGCGGGAGTCGTCCAGGTACAGCAGGCAGCGGGACGCCGGAGCCCACCTCCGCTCCTCGACGCCCTCCTCGTTGACCTTCCGGTACATGGGGATGTCGTCGAGGATTTCGAAGTCGAGCAGGAAGATGCGTCTGGCGTCGAGAGCGCGCGCCAGCGTGGTGCCGGGGGACAAGAGGCCGCGCAGGTCCTCATCCGTCAGCGGCATGTCCTGGGGCACGTTGGGGACGAGGGTGATGTGCATCGGGTTGATGCCCTGGACGGCCTGCCGCGCGAACTCGTAGTCGTCCTTCCACCTGGGGACGAGCTGGGGCACTTCCAGCCCCTTGAAGAAGTCGAAGATGTCCACCAGCCCGTTCCACGCGTTGGTCAACATGGGCAGGTGCAGCTTGATGGACGCCAGCGTCTTGGCGATGACGACCTCGTAGCTTCCCTCCGTGAGTCCCCGGTACAGCTCGTCCTTGGGCAACGGCCGCGTCTCACTCAAGTCGAGCGCGCCAGGAAGTCCCGCGGTGGCCTCGGCGGAACGCCAGGGATACATCCGCCGACGGTGCTCGAGCAGCTCGTGTCGCGCCGTCGCTTCTCGTGCGTGGCTCGCCTGTCGCGCGAGCTTCGCGGTGCCTTCGAGCACGTCCACCGTGGCGCCACCCCGCACCCACCGGAAGAAGGGAAAGCGCCACTGCCTCCCCTCCGCGGTGACGTGGGCCTGGTCCAGCAGCCAGTCCGCCGCGACGCCTCCGGTGTTGGTGAAGCGCAGCAGCACCAGCTCGCCCAGGTCCGTGGCCTGGACGGAGTAGACATCCTCCGCGCCCGCCTCGAAGTCATCGTGGAATCGCTTGTTCAGCGCGTGCGGGCCGCTCTCCCCATGCGTGCCCACCAGGGTGACGGAAATGTCTGCGTTCGTGCCCGCGCCCAGCTTCGCGCTCGTGCGAATCTTGAGCTTGTACTCGACAGTCATGGAACCCTCTACGGAACGGGGGCAGACCGTAGGACGGGGAAAGCGAGAGCTGCAAGCCATGCTACCCTCCCCACGGAATGAGGCAGGCGTCGCTCAGCGCACGGAATTCGCGAAGGTTCCAGTGGCCCTGTCATGAGTGAGGGACACCCGTGGAAGTGGGGCTGATGACAGACGGTGGCACTGGTGGGCTCGCGGCCTGGGGCAGGGGACGGGGATGATGTTCGCGGCGCTGCGCCGGTGGGTGGGCTCTCTCGGGTTCAGGGGACACGAGAGCGACCCGAACGAAGTGTTGGACGCGGAGGAGCTGGCGCGGTGGTACTCGGGGCTGAAGCTGGAGGAGCGGCTGGAGGTCAGTCGTCAGCTCGCACCTCGGGTCCGTGCGGGCCGCACCGTGCGGGACACCTCCACGTTGCCCGCGGTGGCGGTGGGACGTCTGGTTTTCGAGCAGGACGGGCCGGACGGCCCCATACCCTTGCATCACGTCAAGGTGGAGCTGTGGGACCGGGACTTCGGCGCGCCGGATGACTTTCTGGGGGAGGGTTTCACGGACCCGGACGGTGGGTTTTCGGTCCGCTACGACCCCGAGGACGCGGGCGTGGGAGACCTGCCCGATTTGGAGGTCCGCTTCTTCGAGCCGCAGCACACGTTCCGTCCGGATGGGCAGGTGGTGGAGACGTGGCGGCGCATCGGCTCCGAGCAGGGGCCGGATGACCACGGGGGCCTCCACTTCGACTTCGGCACGTTGCGGCTGCCGTACTGGGAATACGATTCGACGACGCCGCTCGCCCGCCTGCTCGTGACGGAGGAGGGGACAGCGCCCACGGCCTATGCGCCGGGCCGTGCGATTGCGATGTTGAAGGCCGTGGCGCCCGTGGAACTCATCAAGCGAGGGCACCTGCTCCAGGGGAAGCTGGGACAGGCTCCCGCGCTGGAGAAGATTCAGGCGGACTATCCGGAGGCGCTGACGGTGCGGATGGAGCGCGAGTCGCCGGGCTCCACGCGCACGGATGCGTTCTTTGGAGAGCGGCTGCTCAACGGCATGTTCTCCAGCATCCTCGACAGGGATCCGGAGGTGCCGGGAGACGCGAAGGCGTTCCGGCTCTACTACCCGTGGAACGCGTACGAGCAGGACGGCGTGCACTGTCTGCCGGACGTGGACGTGCGGCTGCGGTTGGTGGAGGAGCGGCTGTTGCCGGTGCGCATCATCCTGGGCATGCGCGAGCCGGGCGCGACGGCTCCGGGCTCACCGGTGACGCGGCGGAGCTACACGCCCGCGGACGGGGCGGGCTGGGAGGCGGCGAAGCGGATGGCGCGGGTGAGCGCGACGCTGGACACGGAGCTGGGCAATCACCTGGGGCAGTGTCACTTCAACGTCGAGCAGTACGCCATCGCCGCGCATCGCAACCTGCGGCGCAGCCCGCTGCGGTGGTTGCTCATGCCGCACCTGCGCGAAGTGGTGCTCATCAATCGCTCCGCCGACGGGTTTCTCGTCGGGTCCACGGGCTACATCACGCGTGCGAGCGCGCTGGTGGAGCGGGCGGTGGAGTCGCGCCTCTTGCACCTGATGGGAAGCTACGACTGGAAGGGCTTCGAGCCCGCGCCGCCCATCTGCGAGGGACACCGCTACGCGCGCGCGGCGGGGTTGTTCTGGAAGCTGTTGGGTGAGCACGTGGACGCGTTCTTCGCGGAGCACGGCGCGGCGGTGGAGGCCGAGTGGCGCGAGGTTCGGCGCTTCTCGGACGACCTGGTGGCGCACTCCGCGCCGGCCTTCGTGTGTCGCTATCTCCGAGCGACGGTGCCGGGCAAGGCCGCGCCGTGGTTCGTGCGCTCCGAGCGCATGGACCTGGACGCGAAGACCGTGGAGCCCACGCCGAAGGCCGTCAGCGCCGTGACATGGACAGACGTCCCCCAGCCTGGGGAGGTTGAGGCGCTCAAGCGCCTGTGTCGCTATGTCATCTACTTCGCGACCTTCCGTCACGCGTGGGCCAACAATCTTCAGTGGGACGACGCGGGCGAGGTGTTGTACGCGTGTCTGGGATTGCGGTGGGGAAAGGGCGGGGTGCTGTCGACGGAGGCGGACCTGGACGTCGCGCCCTCGCCGGAGGAGGCCACGGAGATGCTGTGGATTTCGTGGATGTTGTCCAAGACGAACTACGGCTTCCTCCTGGCGAACGAGGAGTCCGACGTGCACCCCCGGTTCGTGGAGCTGCTGCGTGCACACGCCGCCGAGTTCGCCGCGCTGGGCCTGGATGTCCGCACGGTCAGCTCGCGCATCAACATCTAACCGCCGCTCAGGTGGTGCCGGAGAACTCCGGGGAATATATGTGGGCCCGTCGCCATGACTCCGCCCGTTCCCCTGCTCGTTTCCATCTATGGCCTGTATCTGCTCGCGGTCATCACGCCCGGGCCGAACACCTTCATCGTCACACGGCTGGCGCTGTCCGCTTCGCGCCGGCATTCCATCACCGCCGTGCTGGGGATTGCACTGGGGAACGCGGCATGGCTCTGCGTCATCCTGGGCGGCGCCGCCGTGCTCATGCAGCGACACGCCGATGCGATACGCGTCGTTCGCTACGCGGGCGGACTGTTCCTGCTCTATCTGGGCGTGAAGGGACTGCGAGTGGCCGGCACGGCGTCACGTGTCTCTTCCGAGGCTCCCGAGGCGCGCGCATCGACAACGGAAGGCGAACGGCCGTTTCGCAGTGGCCTGTTGGCCAGTCTGTCCAATCCGAACACGCTGCCGTTCTATCTGAGCATCCTCGCGCCCACGGTGGTGCCAGGCATTCCCCTGTGGGTGCGCGTGGCCGCGGCTGCGGGCATCGTGTGTCTCGCGATGACTTGGTACGGGCTGCTGGCCTGGGGGCTGTCCACCGGGCACTTCCGGCGCATGTATTCCCAGCACGAGTCCCTCATCCGCCGGCTGCTCGGGCTGGTGCTGGTGGCCTACGGAGTCAAGCTGCTGGTCTCTGGGTAGCGGCGCGCGGCCTCCTGGTATGGAAAGAGCATGCGGTGTTCTTCCTGTCCCGCGTCCTCCGGAGCCTTCACACGGCGCGGCGGGGCTCCTCCGCCTCCGCTCTTCGGACGTCCTTGGTCTAAACCTCGTCGCGCGCTGCTTCGGCGTTCCACGCATCGCAACCCCTGATGCGATTCCCTTCCGATGACCGAGGGCGAATGGTCGATCTCCTCGTCGCAATTCTTCAATAGCCTGCACAGGAGCGGTTGCCCGCCAACCTCCCGCACCATGCCCTGATGGGAGAGCAGCTTGGCTCGGCGAGAGTCCGTTCGATGCCTATCAGCTTTGGGGCACAGACCAAGTGGCTCCCGTCAGCGTCCCTTCTCGGTCACTCGGCGCATATCCATCGTCGTTGACAGGGCTTGATTGTTCCGGCTTGGAAATATCGCAGAGCGCTCACGCGAGTGGAGCAACCCCGGTGAGTGCGTGCACTGCCGGGGCGACAACTTCCCTGACACAGAGGGCTACCACGGCTGGGGTATGGTCAGGATGCTTGGCACCCGATGTTGAAGCCTGGGGCTTGGTTGCTCGCAGCACATGTTTTGTCCAGACAGAGAGAGCCATCTATGGGAGTGGACCACCCATTGCTAAATCCTTGGTGTGGGGGCGGCGAGGCTTCTCTTCAGGAACGCGTGTTGACCCTTGTTCAGGAGGTTGTCTGTGATGAGCGGATTGAGGACCAGGCGCGTCTTTTTGTGTTCGAACTTTACGGGGAACTGATGTGGACAGTGGGGCCAGTGCCGCATCATGAGGCGTTCGCTCATGATCTTCAGATGCCAGACTATCTGGCGGAGACCGCTAAGAGTGGTGCTCTTGCCTGGAGCGACTTCGATGTCCGCTCGCACGAGATGTTCATGCCTCTTATGCGTGCCTATGTCGAGCAGAAAGGCGACCGTTGGGAGGACTTTGCAGCCGCCCTCTGGCGCGCTTGGCTTGGCTCGGAAGCGCCACTGAGCCTATGGAAGAGACGTGATGCGCCCGATTGGGTTTTGGATTGGTACGCATTCATCCCGCCCGAGGCAATCCTGGATGCGCGGCTCAAGAGGGCCCTCGAGAGTAATGTGATGCCCTTTGGGCATTTCAACGATGCTCAATGGATGGCTTTTCTTGAGTACTGGAAACGGGAGCCGCACCGGCAAGGCTTCTATGACGAGGAGCCTTGGCGCCACATGCCCCAGGACTTCATCCGGCAGGCCATTGCCGAGGGCATCATCAAGCCCTACCAGGGGCGAGCCCTTCATGCGATTTGGTGGGTGGCCACAAACGTCGTAAGAGAAGAGCTATACCCCCCTGTGTCAGGGAAGATGTCGCCTCGGCTGACGCGCCGAGCTGACGACGCCCTGGGGGCGAGCGCAGGCGGTTGAAGTGCCGTACACAGACGCATTCAAGGCGCAGATGGTGAAGCGGATGATGGGCCCGAGCGCGGTGAATGCCTCGACGCTGGCCCGGCAGGTAGGAGTGTCCCAACCGACGT
>NZ_JABUMS010000044.1:0-12095 GCF_013336705.1 Myxococcus sp. CA051A
TGACCGCCGCTACCTCGACATGGCCCTGCTGACTTCAAACCCAGACACCGCTGAATGAATCCGCCAAGGAGCCTTCCTCCCCCGTTCCCCCTCCGAACCAACTACACACGATTCGGGACTTGACCCGTCACGGCCTTGTCGAACCGTGCGTCACTGCGAGTGAGCGAGGCGCGCACGGCAGAGGCGACAAACTCCCTGACACAGGGGGCGGCTGTCACGCCCTGCTCCGCCGACGTCCGGGCCCAAGAAGTAGCGCGGCCTCCCCGATCTATTTCCTCTCATTACGAGGTTCCGCGTATTGAGTCGTTCCCCTGCCAACCATGACAATGGCGGTCCTCACCCGCAGTCGTCATTGGAAAGGCTGGCCGATGCCATTCGTGTCGCGGAGTCGAGTCGCTCTTGCCGTCGCGGTGTTTGGATTCCTGGGCGCGGTCCCCTCCACGCGAGCCGCGCCCACCGCCGACCCGGCGGACAACATGAGTTCCTCCACGCTCGCGTCAGCGCTGGATGAGGCTCGCATCCTCGCCTACTGGACTCCGGAACGGATGGCCTCGGCAATTCCCGCGGTGCCCCCCACGACGTCCGGCAAGGCGCCCATCAGCCTCAAGCCCGTCGCGCCGGAGAACGTGAGCCGCACCGTGGACGGCGCCGAGCCGCGAGGCGGCCTCGCGCCGCTGGCCGACATTCATACGATGAGCGGGAAGGTCTTCTATACGGACGGCGGGCAGAACTACGTGTGTTCGGGCAGCACGGTGTACAGCAATGGCAGACGGGTCGTCTTCACCGCGGGACACTGTGTGCATGGTGGCGGCTCCGGTCGCAACTGGTTCAGCAACTGGGCCTTCGTCCCCAACTACCACTCGGGTTCCCCCCACGGCACCTGGACGTCCACCAGCCTTTGGTCGAAGAACGGGTGGACCAACAACGGGGACCGGGCCTACGACGTGGGGGCCGCGGTGATGAACGACCGTAATGGCACGCGCATCGTCGATGCCGTGGGGGGACAAGGCATCAAGTGGGGAGCTCCCTACGGTGCGTACATCTACCAGTTCGGCTACCCCGCGGCCCCGCCCTTCAACGGCTCCCAACTGCTCTTCTGCCAGGGCGGCACGTGGAACGAGGGCGGCTTTCCCTCCATCTCCTGCAACATGACCGGCGGCGCCAGCGGCGGGCCCTGGTTGGAAAGCTATGGTCAGAACTACTGGGCCTATCTGTACTCGGTGAACAGCTGGATGTTCTGGGACTCGGACCCCACCATGGTCAACAAGTGGCAGGGCCCCTACTTCAGCTACGACACGGCGGGCAGCCTGTATGACGCCGTGAAGGACCTGTAACGCGCCCCTGTGCGTACCCAAAGTTTGATCGCTGCGTCAGGCATACGTCAAAGGTAGGTAAGCGCAGCGCCTACGGGGTCACCGAGTTCCTGGAGCGGAAGAGAGGGGCGGTGGAGCATTGGGGATAGGGCCTTGGGGCAAAGCAACCTGCCGCTGCACGCGGCCGACTCGACACCGCCTGCGGAGGACTGCCCTCGCAGGCGGTGGACGCCAGCCGGGCGGGCCGCGATTGGCCACAGGCGCCCCAGGACAGGGCCTCGCTCAGCCAGCAGCTTCTTCAACCGGGCATTCTCCGCCTCCAACTGTCTCTTCGTGTCGTTGGCGTCCATGCCCCCGAAGCGCTTGCGCCACGCGTAGACCGTGGGCTCGCTCACCCCATGCTTCTTCGCGGTCTCCGGCACGGACGACCGCTCCGCCTCTCGCAGAATGGCGACCATCTTCTCTTCGCTGAACCGACTCTTCTTCACTGCCTGCCTCCGTGATGTCCGGAGACGGCATCCTCTCAAGCTTCAGGTGGTCCGAAAACCGCAGGGCATGTCACTCCCTATCCGCCTGCTGCAGTTCGAACCGTTGCATGTCAGCACTCCTACCTTGGCCAACACGCCACTCCGGCAGACTTCATTCGGGCGGAGGACTGGCGTCTGTGTCGCACGAAGGCCGCCCCGGGGTGGCCTGCTTCTGAATTTGCTCATCGCGGCGGGCCATTTGCCGCACAGACATGCCCCGTGCTAAATTTTGGAGCGCAGGGGACCCCGTCAGAAGGAGTTCGAGCATGAACAGTCGATTGAGGAAGATCGCTACGACCTGCGGGTTGGTGGGCGGACTGGTGCTGGCTCAGGCAGCAGAGGCGTCGTGCCAAAACATCTGCGTTCGGGCTTACAAAGACTGTTTGGCACACACGTCAGACCCCGCCGTATGCGTAGCAGAGCACGCCCTCTGCTTGGATGACTGCAGTAGCGGTGGTGATTCCATCACCGGCCAGCAACAGCTTCTGAAGGAGCAACCTGAACCCCAGCAGTGCGAGCGCTCCCCAGTGCAGCAGCGCGAGCTGAGCGCGCAGGCGAATCCAGCGTAACCGGGCAATGTTCGCGCAGGAGGCGCCTCGGAAGGCGCCGCCTTTGCGCTGTCTTTGGGAGGCATCCGCTTCCGGTTTAGCCGCCGCTCCCGAGGGAAGCGGTGAGCGTCAAGGTAGTTGTCGCGTGAGAGGGTTCAGCCGATGCGCTTCAGCTCCTGCACCACATACGGCGAACCCTGACAGTCTGCGCTGGCCCCCGGTGAGGCGCAGCGCTCCCTCCTACCGCCGTGGTAGCGGTGACGGAGCGCCTCGACCCTCATCACCTCCAACCGGCCGGTGGAGCCGCTGGGGATGGGGCCGCCCCAGGCGGAACGTGAGCATGCGTCCCGTGGCGGGGCAATCCACCACGGGACGCAGCTTGCGCGAGGTGGCCCGGGTTCTACATGTGCCCAGGCTGACACCTGGGCACTGAGTTGGAAGGACTCCGCAACGCAGAGTCCGACCTTCTCCTATTGAGCAAACTCCTCTGGAAGCTCCCAAGCAAAAACAACAACACACCCAGCTTCGCGACTCACCACCACGCGAAAGCTGTCGGCAGGAAACTCTGCGACATCCCCAGCGGCGAGCTGAGCGACCTGCGTGCCGAATTCAATCTGGCAGTGCCCAGCCAACACGTAGCACGTACCGGCCCGCATTTCGCCACCGACATCCGCCCCCGGCGAATACCGTTTAACGCTCACCCGATATTTCCTCGCGGGCAAGTGCAGGGCACGCACACTCTCTTCCGAGAGTGGTTTGCTGGAGAGTTCGGACCAGCGTCGCACCCTGAGCTGTTTGGGTTCCATCATGCACCTCATTGCGGGAAGGTGATGCCAATCTTGGCGAACGCAGCCCGAGCAAACGCCACGCCATCCTCATCTCAATTCCAGACATACAATGACACGTTCACTGACGCACGCGGGCACTGGACCCGAGATTCCGGGAGCCGCAGCCGGTGAGCGACACGCCCGCCATGCGGCCAACAGTCCGGCGAGCGTCTGCTCTTCGTCGTGCCGGGCAGAGGCCTCCGCGGCGCGCTCCAGGTGAGCGTACACGTTGTCATCCACGTCGCCATTCTACCGCAAGGCAGACACGCTCACCCATTCGACGTGGGAGAAGCCAGACGTGGCCCACCGCAGGGCGTTGACGCTCGCGGCGTCGACCTGGCGATGACAGCGCACCCGCAGGCCCCTCTTCCCGAAACCCTCCGCCGCGGAAAGGAGCCTCCAGAACGACTCGCCAGCCCGGGCGCTCACCAGCGTCACCTCGATGGGCACCTTGTCGCCCGGGCGCACCGTGAGCGTCCAGGCTCCCGGAATGGTGGCATCGAAGCGCTCCAGCTTCGTCGCCAGCGTGGAGGTCGCGCACAGGCGCACGTCCTCCTCGTGCCCGGCGTGCAACTCCAGCCACGACAGGTTCGGCCACAGGGCCAGCCTGTCGAATACATCCCCCAGCGCGGGCGTGCGGTACACTTGGTCCGCGACAGACCCCCACAGCTCCAGCCGACTGACGGAGGGCGGCGGCCCCATCAAACGGGCCCAGTACGGCTCCACCCGTCGCATCCGCGTCACGCCCCGAAGATGCGGATGCGCGAGCCACTGCGCGTGGACCACCGACCAGGCCACCGTCGCCCAGTCGATCTCCCGCACCGTGCTCCAGGCCGGTCCCGGCTCGGGGAGAATCAGAGAGGCCGCCTCCTTCGCCATCCGCACCGCCACGGGAAAGCCCCGCTCGAAGCGGGTCGCCCCACTATCGATGTGGCCCCCCAGCGGCATCTCCCAGCTCCGGAGGTGCGTCGCGAGCAACTCGTCGATGCGCTCCTCGTCAGGAGTGGGAGAGCACTGGAGCACGATGAACTCGCCCAGGGGGTCGCCCGTCTCCATCAACTGGTCCGCCATCACCAGCCGCACGTCGTCGTCCTCGGGGTTGGCATAGACACGGGGCAACCACGTCTCCCGGATGCTGGCGTTTCGCGACTCCTTCTCCGCGCGAACACGCAGGGCCTCCCACAGCGCCGCGAGCAGCTCCCCCGCCTTCGCGTCGAGTTCCCGCGGCACCCAGTCACGCCCCAGGCTGATGACGAAAGACAGCCGCGCGGCCGAGGCCCAAGCCTCCGGCATCATCCGCTCATACAGGGCCTCGAGGGGCTCGACGTCGAAGGGCGGCCCCACGTGCCGGAGCGCCGCGCACAGCCTCAACACCCGCTGAGGCTCCTCCGCCGAGGGGAGTCGCGCGATGGCGAGCAACCCGGGGATGAACCGGGGGTCGGGCAGGCAGTCGAGCAGGGCATCGAGCCGCGCATCCACCTCGCGCGGCTGCCCCTGCGCCCCCAGCCCGCGAGCCAGGTCCCGCGCCGCGCGACGAGCCTCCGCGGACTCCCCCTCCCGCCCCGCATGCGTCGAGTCGAGACGCGCCTCGAACTCCTGGGCGAACAGGACCAGCTCGCTCGCGCGACACTCGCGCCACGCATCCATCACGGCGCCGAAGGCCTCTTCCTCCTCCTGCCGCGCGAAGCACTCCGCCGCGCGCTCCAGGTAGCTGTGCAGGGCCTCGGTCACGTCGCCAGCGTATACCGCCTGAAGATTTCCAGCCTCCGCACAGGCGGCGACATGCCCGCCAACGCGAGCGGGCCCATCCACCTCCACGCCGAGCCTCCGCGTCACGCCGCCCAGATGCGGAGGGGCGAGCCACTCGAGGAACCCCGCGTCGCCCTTCCGCTGATGCCAGTCCAACCCCCGCACCGTCCGCGGGCATCTCCACCTTCGAGGCACGGGCCGCACGGAAGGCTTCTCCCGACACGCCGATGCCCGGGGCCGCGCGCGCCTGAGGGCCTATTCTTTCAATGCCTTCACGGGATAGTTGCCGGTGTAGGAACGAAATCGCTGCTCCAGCTTCCCGGGCACGAGCACGCCCGTGTCGAACAGCTTCAGCAGGAAGCCCTCGTACGTCGTCCACTGGGAGAAGTCCGCGCGCCGGAGCTCCTCATAGAGCACATAGGCCAATACGTGCATTCCATCGTCGTGGTCGCGGAAGAAGGCCGCGCCCGTGAGCGGCTTGCCGTCCCTCGCGCGGAGCAAGCCCTGGCGCTCGCTGACGAAGACGTCGATGGCCTCGGCGCAGTCCTCCTCCGTCAGCCCCTGGGCGGTGGTGTAGCCGAACGCCGGGTCGTGCTCACGCACCAGTCGCTGGAAGTACGGGTCCGCCTCCAGGGCTGTCAACCGCGCGTCAATGGCACCCTCGCGCTTGAACGGCGGGTGGAGCATCTCATGCACGGCGGTCTTCACCGTGACGCTCAGCGGATAGGTGAGGTCGGTGAGGAAGTTCCAGCCCGTCACCCGGATGCCGTGGGGTTTGACGAACTTCAGCACGTGGGCGTTGAGCGCCTCCACGTGGAGCACCCGGCCGAGGACGTCCTCGTCCCAGCCCACCACGTCATGGGGCGCCAGTTGGACGCCGAATCGCGCGATGGCCTGTTCCACCTGGGGCAGGTACTCCGCGCGCCAGATGCGCGAGAAGCCGATGCGCTGGAGGAAGGCGAACAGCACCCCCAGGTCCTGGCGCACGTCCTCCATCTCGGTGAAGTCGGAGTCCTCGCTGTAACTCGTCGCCTCGAAGTCCCGGCGCATCGCCTTCCAGGCGGCATCGTCCGACACCGTCCTGGCCAGGTCTTCCACGGTGGTGGCACCCGTGACGGAGAAGACGAGCGTCAGGTGGGGACCCACCATCTTCCCGGCCTGCTTTCCCATCCGCTCGGTGAGGTGCGCGAGAGCGGCCTTCTCCCTGGGCTCGAGGAGAACGGAGAAGCGCTGAAACTCCACGGGATAGTACTTCGTGTAGAACGCGTCGCCACGGAGCAGGTTCAGCAGACAGAGGGCGTCGTAGGCCTCGGAGGGACGCAGCACCCAGTGCGTGCGCCCGGCCTCCACGCGGGTGATGGCCGGCGCGGGAGCTGTGGGGACCTCCTGCCGTGAGACGCAGCTGGCGGATGCCAGCCACAGCGTGGCGACGAGGGCCACTGTGGGTACTCCCCAGCGGGCGTCGGAGGTCGGGGAGGAAACGGGGACGGTGGAGGCGAGCGGGTCCGGAGTCATGGCGCTGAAGCTGACCCCGTCCGCGCGAGGATGTCTTGGACGGAACTCATCCCGTTGGACGAAACGAGCGGCCCGCGAGCAGGCGCCGGTACTCGGCCGGTGCCAGGTGGAGTCGGCGGCTGAATTCGCGCGTCATGTGACTCTGGTCGCAGTAGCCCGCCTCCAGCGCGATGTCGCTGATGGGGTGTGCCGTCTCTCGCAGTGCCCGGCTGGCGCGCTCCAGTCGGGAGCGGCGCAGGTAGTCAACGGGAGTGCACTGGAAGAACTGGCGGAAGCTGCGGCCCAGTTGCGTGGGGCTCACCCCTGCCTCGCGAGCCAGTTGCGCGAGTGTGGGAGGCGGCCCCCGGACCGCATCAAGCAACTCCCGCACCCGTGCGAGCCACGCGGGAGGGGCCGACGCCTTCGGGGGCGTCGTGGCGCGCACGGCCTCAGCCAGCAACTCCAACGCCAGCCCTTCGATGGCCAGCGCCGTCATGTCATCCCCGTGGCGGAACTCCTGATAGAGGCGCGCGGTCAGCGTGGACAGTCGCGCCGACGCAAGCTCCATCCGGCTGTCGAGCCGGGAGACGAGGGGGTAGCGCGACCGCCAGACCGCCTCGGAGAAGTCGACGTTGAAGGTGCGGGTGAGCCGACCGGCGATGCGCTGCTCGTGGGCGACCTCGGGTGCCTGGAAGGCCACCGACCTGGGAGGACATTGCCGGGCGCGTCCTTCCAACACGTCGGTGAAACCGCCTTCCAGCGTGAGCCGGAAGCCCGCGTGCCGGTGCCGGTGAAGAGGGAGGACGACGTCGGGAGGATAGGTGCTCTCCGTCAAGACGAGCCCCGCCACCTCCAGGCGCTGGAGCGGTGTGCCGAGATAGCGACCAAATCCAAGGACGGGTGTGGAGGACACGAAGCCCCTATGTACGGCCCGTGAATCGATTGCAATCTCCAGGCTCCATCCAGGAGGCCAGGTCAAGCGCGCCGCACCCATGGCGAAGGGAAGCCCACTCCGGCCGTGCAGGAACTGAAGCGCATCGGCTGCCCCCTCTCACGCGACAGAGTGTGCCGGGCTCCCCTTTTCCTACCCGTACTTCTCGCTCATGTGCGCCCACGAACGCGTGGCCAGTTCGCGAAGCACCTGCTGATCCACGTCGGCGAGTTTGTTGATGTAGAGGCAGCTCTTTCCGTTCTTGTACTTCCCCAGCTTTTTCATCAGCGGTTCGGACGCGAGGAAGCCTGGCACGATGTAGAGCACGGTCGCGCCCTTGCGTGGGCTGAAGCCGATCTTCGGCCAATCCGCCTCGCCCATCGTGTTCGTGTATTTGTATGAGCCATAGCCGATGATCGACGGCCCCCACATGGCGGGCTTTTCGCCGGTGACCGCGCGCAGCATCTTGTCAATCGCCTTGGCGTCCGCGCGCCGGGCGTCGTCATCGACCGCGGCGATGAATTCGGCGACGGAGGCCTTGTTCTTCTGCGTTTTGACTGGCGCCTTCTTGGCTGCGACTTTCTTGGCCATGAGCGTTCCTCGCGACTCGGGGACCTCACGCTACGCAATCACGCGCGGCAGCGGAAGCGTCAGGCGCGCGGTGCACCGGTCCTGTGCCTCCCCAAATCCGGTCGCCCAATGCCCGCGCCGAGCCGACCTTAGGCGCACCGCCTGAGGCCATGCGGGAATCATGGTCGTTGGCTCAGGGTGCTCGGCGCCCGGCGGCACTGGACTTCGTCAAGCACCTCTCCGTGGCCCAGCCTGCTGCGGTAGTGCCGAGCGCCGCGGTTCCGGACGCTCGTGGCCATTCAACGCCCCGACATCCCCCGCCCAGCGCGAGAGGTCATCAGGTACGTTATTGAAGATTGAACCAGCCGCCCTTGCTGTCGTACCCAACGCCGTTGTGCTCGCTGAACTCGATGATGATCGTCCAGTCACCGTGGCCCCAGTTGTAGAAATAAATCTTGAGCATGGCCTCCTGGCCCGTCGGGCCCCACGGGCCCGTGAGCGTGCCAGCCAACACCGACACCTGCACATCGCCGTTTGGTAGCTCGTAGGTTGGCAGTTCGCTGACGATGACGTCGGAGAGCGAACTCGTCACGAGCACCAACGCCTCGACCGCGAGCGCGCCTTCCTCGTCACTCACGACGTGGGGGGCGAGATTCGGCGCTCGCCCCTCGGCCAGCGCCTGGCGGACTTCCGACGCGCTGGCACTGCCCACTGTGTCGAGCAGCACCTCGCCACCCGCCACCGGAATCGACCACACGCAACTCGGGAAGCCGGACGGCGGCAAGCCCTGCCCCCCACACACATCCCCCGCGGCAGAGGTGGCGGCGACGCTCGTGCCCGTAGACATCGCCAGAACAACCAGTGTGACAACCAGCGGGTTTACTCTCGTATTCATGAGTCCTCGTGTATCGGGCGCCGAACCAGCGACGCCCGTGATGGGTCCCTGCAATCGGGGCAGGCCGTCGACTGACCGCGTGTCCTGTTACGTCAGAGGGATGCGCAAGCAGTCTCGAGCCGACCTCAGGGAACAACATAGTCCAGGAGGCCTACTTGATGTAACTTAATTTCATCAGTATCCCCGACACTACGAGACAGACGCTTGTGCCTCCCCGAGATCCGTTCGCTGCAACATGGGAGCGTCAAGGCCACATTCGGCAGGACGTCAAGGCGAGTGAGCAAGGCGCGAACGGCAGAGGCGACAGCTTCCGTGATCCAGGGGGGCATCGCCTCGCGCGGAGTAACCCTTGGCACAGGATTCACATTGGGAGACCGCCGCAGCGCAGCCTGCGGAACACTGGTACACTGTCCCTAATGCCGAGGAAGACGCGATGAAATTATTCGCTACGCGCGTTTGGGGGTTCGACCCCTGGAACTGGCCCGTCGTGGTCTTTGGACGAAAGGGTGACCTCAATAGCCTCCTAAAAAGGTCCTTGCCCGGGGACCGAATCATCTTCGCGGCCACACTCGACCAGGAGCGAGTCGAAGCTCAAAATAGGGGGCGGCTTTTGGGCATGGCCGAGTTCGGCCGACAGATCGCACGTACCGAGAAGCTTGTTCGGCGCGACCACATGTCTCTCAATGACCTTGATGAAACTGGCCAAGTGAGGTGGCCGTTCGCCCTCCCCATGACAAACGCGTGGCGATTCCCGGACCTTCCAAATACGGTTGAAGCCCTGGGCCATCAGCTTCCCTATAACGCAACCTCGCAGGCAGTTCTGCTGGATGACCGCGCGTCGAGGGCCGTCGGCCAACTGCGAACCGAGCCGGTGGACCTTCCTCAGGTGGTAGAGCCGTATCGCGCCCTCGTCAATGCACTACCCCGCAGAAAGCCCACTACGGGTCCCACGCCTACGTCGGCGACATTTTTCGTTGAGCGTATCGCGGAGCAGCGTGCATTCACTTATTGCTTCCAGTTCGGCAAGCGGGACCTCTGGAAGATTGGCCACACAGGCGATGTGAAGACGCGCCTGCAGGACGTGAACACCCACGTGCCGAGCGAAGCTCTCGGGGAGAACTGGCATGTGTTCCTTACTCATCGCTGGGAATCAAGCATTGACGCCCACGCCATGGAACAGCGTGTCCTGAAAGCCCTTGACCGATTCCGAACCGAGGGAGAGCGCGTCAGATGCTCCCAGAAGGAACTCAAGCACGGCTGGCAGGCCGGGGCACTCTCGCCAAGTTCGCCTTGACACAATACCCTCATCCTCACTAGCGCATCAATTCATCATGCTCTAGCGGAAGCAACCTGTCCCGCGAACTAGTGAACGGACACGACCTAAACAGGCTCTTCATCGCAGCGCCCGCTGGCCGACAACCTGCGAGTCAGCGGACGCCACTGAAGACACTGCGTCTATCGTATAACTCCCATCAAACTACAGGACGCCGGTTGCATATGCGATCAAGCAGCCGCCAGCAGTAGGACCGCAAATAGCGGTGCCTATGGGCCAGAAACCTGCGCAGAAACTAGCAGCATAGCAAACAGTATTCAAGAATCGACGTCCCCTCTCACTCAACTTCGCCTGCACCTTTGCGACATTCACACTACAGGCCGGCACAGTGAGAATACCCTGGACATCAGCAAAGTAGTCATTGGCCGTCACCAACACTGTCCGTGCCTGCGGACTCAGTCCCTCTAACGTCACCGTCGCCCCGTTCTCTCGCAACACACATGCACCACTCGACATCAGACACGAGAACCGCACGCTGACCCCACCCTGCGAGGCAATCAACTCAACTTGGTCTACTCCTGGTCCCCCAGACCACTGCAGGTTGAGCAACTGACCGCCATCGCTACCATAGCCCTGGATTTTGATTACGGAACTCCCCTCCTCCAGGTAGTAGGATGCCACTCCATGCCTCCCTAATCCCCAGGAGGAGGCCGACACCGTCTCGTTAGGAGAACTCCCAGTCCCCAAACACTCAAACTCGTCCCCCCCGTCGTAGTGATCGACAACCGGGTGACACCCTGCGTTCGTCCAGACACCGCTGACCGGTTTCGGTGTCACAGACACCTGCCGAACGGCTGTAGAGTTCGGCCAAAACTTCTTACAATAAGCCAAACCACCAATATCGCAACCAGACGTGCAGTCAGAATCCGTCGTCCAACCGCCCCCTGCCGACTGGTGGGTATTCACTTTACCACACCAGCGAGAGAATCGCCCCAGCACATCGGCCGAAGAATTCCCACAGTCGACTGGACAGCTTGAGTTCG
The DNA here is from genome assembly GCF_013336705.1 of Myxococcus sp. CA051A. Classification (NCBI taxonomy): domain Bacteria; kingdom Pseudomonadati; phylum Myxococcota; class Myxococcia; order Myxococcales; family Myxococcaceae; genus Myxococcus; species Myxococcus sp. CA051A. The sequence continues at coordinate 11,171 of NZ_JABUMS010000044.1, forward strand.
TCTCGCCTCCATTGCAGATGCCATCACCACACCAGACAGATGGACCACAATCGGCGGAACAACTAGTGCTGGTCTCATTGCCATTACAAGCATTGTCACCACAGAAAGCACCACAATCATCGTCACAAGAGACCGTGGTCTCGCCTGCGTTCGGGTTACAGAAGCCATCCCCACAGTACCCTTCGCCGCCGCCACCTCCGCAATCAGCCGGACAGTTCCAGGAGTCCTCGCCTACCCCACACAGGCCATCACCACAGCGATGGAACGGCTCAGAACTACACGCAGACGCACCACAATCCTGGCTCCTGGAGTCCCTTGCCCTGGACGCAACAGATTCATGACCATCTCCTAGCTCTCCTCCAGAGCAGGCTCCAACCACACTCACCAGCAATAAGCACGCAAGAATACGCCCAAGCCGCGCACACTCAAAAGCGCTCGCAAAGCAGCTCTTCACTTGCCACCCCCAATTCCAATTACAGCAGCACCCTCGACTGCCGAGGGCTCACCAATCAAAGTCGGAGCAAACCCCGATTGTCCACTCCCAACGTTCCGCCCCATCCCAGATTCGCTCCAGAGAAAATCCTTCCAGCGGAGCAAAAGACTGCCATCGATCACGCACCGAACCAAGCAGCCGGGGTAGCTTTTTACGACAAGACTAAACACCACACGCCAGAACACCACATCGCATCACGGTACGCACCAGGCCATGCCTGATGGAAGGAACTGCGCTGGTTGTTGTCCTCCGTAGGGAGGCAAGCCAGCATGATGCGCTACGACTTGAACGAGCAGCAGTGGAGGGGTCGTGTCCCTATAAGTGTGTAGTCGGCGAGCAGGGATGAGCGTGAAAGAGGGAAGCTCCTCGGTGAAACCAACCGAGACGGTCTCCCCCTGGCAGGGGAGCCGAGGAGTTCCCGCCGTGGACGAT
>NZ_JABUMS010000045.1:0-9214 GCF_013336705.1 Myxococcus sp. CA051A
AGCTGTCCGTCCCGGTGACGGACCTGGAGGCCGTGCCCGAAGCCTCGCGTGAGACAGAAGCGCGGCGACTGGCCCAACTCGAAGCGCAGAAGCCGTTCGAGCTCTCCCAGGCCCCGCTGCTCCGTGCTTCCGTGCTTCGCCTCTCCGAGCAGCGCCACATCCTGCTCGTCACCGTCCACCACATCGTCTCGGACGGCTGGTCCAACGGCATCCTCACGCGGGAAGTCGGAGCGCTCTACGCCGCGTTCGCCCAGGGACTCCCGTCGCCGCTCGCGCCGCTGGAGCTTCAGTACGCGGACTACGCGGCGTGGCAGCGAGGCTGGCTGCGCGACGAAGCCCTCTCCAAGCAGGTGAGCTGGTGGCGAGGTCAGCTCGCCGGGGCTCCCCACGCACTGGAGCTGCCCACCGACAGGCCGCGTCCTCCCGTTCAGACGGCGAACGGCGGCACGCTCCCCATCGAGCTGGGCTCACAGCTCACCGCCGAGCTGCGCGCGCTGTGCCTGCGTGAAGGCGTCACGCCCTTCATGGCTCTGCTGTCCGCGTTCCAGGTGTTGCTCGCTCGCTACTCGGGCCAGGACGACATCGTCGTCGGCTCGCCCATCGCGAATCGGCAGCGCTCGGAGATAGAGGGCATCGTCGGCTTCTTCGTCAACACGCTCGCGCTGCGCGCACGGCTGACGGGGGAGATGACGTTCCGCGAGTTGCTGGCTCAGGTGAAGGAGACGACGCTCGGCGCGTACACTCACCAGGACGTGCCCTTCGAGAAGCTCGTCGACGAGCTGAAGCCCGAGCGCGACCTGAGCCGGTCTCCGCTCTTCCAGGTCATGTTCGCTCTTCAGAACACGGGCCGCTCGGCCGGGCCGCAGGACGGTGAGGAGAAGAGTCCGCTCGAGCCGATGCAGGTGGACAGCGGCACGGCCAAGTTCGACCTGTCCCTGCTCTGCGGTGACTTTGGCGACGACATCGGCGGCCTGCTCGAGTTCAACACCGACCTGTTCGACCGAAGCACCGCGGAGCGGATGGGCGCGCACCTGGTGCGCCTGCTGAAGTCCGCGGTGAACAACCCGCGTCAGTCGCTGTGGCGCCTGCCCCTGCTCGATGAGCAGGAGCGTCACCAGTCTCTCGTCTCCTGGAATGACACGTCACGCGAGTCTCACGCCGTCACGACGCTGCACGGCCCCTTCGAGGCCCAGGCGCTCCGCACGCCCGACGCTATCGCCCTCTCCGATGGCTCGCGCTCGCTCACCTACGCGGCCCTCGATGCACGCGCCAATCAGCTTGCCCACCACCTCGCCTCTCGCGGTGTGACTCCTGGCGGCGCCGTCGGCATCTGCCTCGACAAGTCCCTCGACATGGCCGTCGCCGTCCTCGCCACCCTCAAGGCCGGTGCGTCGTACCTCCCGCTCGACCCGAACTACCCCGCCGAGCGCCTCGCATTCATGCTCGAGGACTCCGCGGCGCCTGTCGTCCTCTCGCACTCCGCCCTGCGCGCGGTGCTTCCTTCGTCGCGAGCACGACTCGTTCTGCTGGATGAGCAGGCCGGGTCGCTGGCGGCACTGCCCGAGCACGCGCCAGACGTCTCCGTCTCGACCGAGTCTCCGGCGTACATCATCTACACCTCAGGCAGCACCGGACGGCCCAAGGGCGTCGCGCTGCCACACCGCGCGCTGAGCCACTTGCTGACGTGGCAGTTGCGCCAGTCCGAAAAGCCGTCGGCCACGACGCTCCAGTTCGCGTCGCTCAGCTTCGACGTCTCCTGCCAGGAGCTGTTCTCCACCTGGTGGGCGGGCGGCACCCTCGTGCTTCCCACCGGAGGACTGCGCCAGGACATCCCGGCGCTGCTCGACTTCATGCATCAGCAGCGAGTCGAGCGGATCTTCCTGCCCTTCGTCGCGCTCCAGGCCATCGCGGACGCCGTCTCTCACGGCGCCACCCTGCCCACCGCCCTGCGCGAAGTCGTGACGGCCGGTGAGCAGCTCCAGGTCACTCCCGCGCTCATCGCGCTGTTCGAGAAGCTGCCGGGCTGCATCCTGGAGAATCAGTACGGCCCCTCCGAGACGCACGTCGTCTCCGCCCACCGGCTCCAGGGCCCTCCCGCGTCCTGGCCCCGCCTTCCATCGATCGGCGGGCCGCTGCCGCACACCCAGCTCTTCGTACTGGATGCGTTGGGCCAGCCGACGCCCATCGGCGTGCCGGGCGAGCTCTTCATCGGCGGCGCGCACCTGGCCCTCGGCTATGCGGGCAGGCCCGAGCTGACGGCGGAGAAATTCGTTCCCCATCCCTTCAGCACCACGCCCGGCGCTCGCGTCTACCGCACGGGTGACTCGGCGCGCTGGAAGGCGGACGGCACCGTCGAGTTTCTCGGTCGCCTCGATGGACAGGTGAAGCTGCGAGGCTTCCGCGTCGAGCTGGGTGAAGTCGAGGCCGCGCTGCGCGCAATCCCCGGCATCCGCGACGCCGCCGCGACGGTCCGTGAGGACGCCCCCGGCCTCAAGCGCCTCGTCGGCTACTTCGTCCCCGTGTCCGCATCGGAGCCCCCGAGCGCGGAGAACCTGCGGACCCTCCTGCTCCAGCACCTGCCCGAGTACATGGTGCCCACGGCCTTCGTCTCGCTGGAGACGCTCCCGCTGACGCCCAGCGGCAAGCTCGCGCGGCGCATGTTGCCCGCGCCCGACCTGGGTGCGCAGGAGCGCGAGGCCCCATTCATCGCGCCCAGGACGCCCCAGGAAGAGAAGCTTGCCAAGGTGTTCTCCAGCGTCCTGCACCTGCCACGCGTGAGCGTCACGGACAACTTCTTCGCGCTCGGTGGTCACTCGCTGCTCGCCACCCAGGTCATCTCGCGCATCCGGTCCGCCTTCGCCGTCGAGCTTCCGCTGCGCGCGCTCTTCGAGGCGCCCACCGTCGCCGCGCTCGCGGCCCGCATCGAAGACGAGGGGCTGGGAGAGACGCAGGCGCTCGCGCCGCCCATCGTCCCCGTGTCGCGCGAAGGCCTGGTGCCCCTGTCCTTCGCGCAGCTCCGGCTCTGGTTCATCGATCAGTTCCAGCCCGGCGGGGCCGAGTACCACATGCCGTCCTTCGTGCGCCTGGAAGGGCCGCTCGACACGGCGGCGCTCCAGCGCTCCTTCGACGAACTGGTGCGGCGTCACGAGGCGCTGCGCACCACCTTCTTCCAGCAGGACGACCAGCCCTACCAGCGCATCGCCCCCCACGGCGAGCTGCCCCTGGTGCGCGTGGACCTGCGGAGCCTGGAGCCCTCCACCGCTCGCGAGGAAGTGAAGCGACTGCTCCTCGAGGAGCTGGCTCGTCCCTTCAACCTCTCCACGGGACCGCTCATCCGCGCGCAGCTCCTGGAGCTGTCGCCTACCGAGCACGTGCTCGCGCTCAACATGCACCACATCGTCTCCGACGGTTGGTCCATGGGCGTGCTCGTCCAGGAAGTCGCCGCGCTCTACGACGCCTTCGCCCACGGTAGGCCGTCACCGCTTTCGCCCCTCGCCATCCAGTACGCCGACTACGCCGTCTGGCAGCGCGACTGGTTCCAGGGTGCGGTGCTCGAACGGCAGCTCACCTTCTGGCGCAACCAGCTCTCCGGCGTCGTGCCACTGGAGCTGGCCACCGACAAGCCGCGTCCTCCGGTCATGACCTCGCGCGGCGGCAACGTCGGCGTGTTCCTGCCCGCCTCCACCGCCGAGAAGCTCAAGGCGCTGTGCCAGCAGGAGGGCGCCACGCCGTTCATGGCGCTGCTCGCCGCGTGGCAGTTGCTCCTCTCGCGCTACTCGGGCCAGGACGACCTCACCGTCGGTTCGCCCATCGCGGGTCGCCAGCGCGCGGAGCTCGAAGGCCTCATCGGATTCTTCGTCAACACGCTGGTCTTCCGGGCGCGCATCGACGGACAGGCTTCGTTCCAGCACCTGTTGCGACAGGTGAAGGAGTCCGCGCTCGGCGCCTACGCTCATCAGGACGTGCCCTTCGAGCGACTGGTCGAGGTGCTCCAGCCGGCCCGTGACTTGAGCCGCAGCCCGCTGTTCCAGGTCCTCTTCTCCCTCCAGAACACGCCCGCCTCCGCCATCCAGAAGCAGGCGCTGACCATCAGCCCCGTGGACGTCGACGGCGTCACGTCCAAGTTCGAGCTCAACCTCAACCTCGTGGAGCTGCCGGAGGGCTACGCGGGCTCGCTCGGCTACAACTCAGACCTGTTCGAGCACGCCACCGTCGAGCGACTCGCCCTTCACTACACCACGCTCGTCGAAGCACTCGTCTCGCGGCCCCAAATCCCCGTCGCGTCCTGCTCGCTGCTCACCGAGCAGGAGCAGCGGCAGGTCCTGCTCGATTGGAACGAGACGGGCACGGACGTCGCCACCGAACCCTTCGTCCATCGACTCGTCGAGCAGCAGGCCCGCCTCACGCCCGAGGCCCTCGCCGTCCTCTCCGATGACGAAGCGCTCTCCTTCACGCAGCTCAACCAGCGCGCCGACCAGCTCGCCCGGGTGCTGTGCTCGCGAGGGGTGCGCCCTGGCGACTTCGTTGCGCTGCTCACGCATCGCACGCCCCAGCTCCCCGTCGCCCTGCTCGCCATCCTCAAGGCGGGTGCCGCCTACCTCCCGCTGTCTCCCGACTACCCGCGTGAGCGCCTCGCGTTCATGCTGCGCGACAGCGGGGCTCGCATCGTGCTGTCCCAGGAGGCGCTCGTCTCGCTCCTGCCCGACGGACTCGACATCCTCTGCCTCGACTCCGCCTCGCACGCGGAGGAACTCGCGCGCACACCGTCTGAGCCTCTCCTGTCGAAGCCGGAGCCTGAAGCTCCCGCATACGTCATCTACACCTCGGGCTCCACGGGACAGCCCAAGGGCGTGCTCATTCCCCACCGCGCGCTCGCCAATCACATGGCCTGGTTCCTCCAGGTCTTCCCGCTCACCGCGCGGGACAGGGTGCTGCTCAAGACGCCGCTCGCCTTCGACGCGTCCGTCTGGGAGTGCTGGGCTCCGCTCCTCGCGGGTGCGCCGCTCGTGCTCGCGCCCACTGACGCCCACCGCGATGCGGCGCTGCTGCTCGACTGCGTCGTCCGGCAGGGCATCACCGTCCTCCAACTCGTCCCGTCCCTGCTGCGCTTCGTCCTCGACGAGCCCTCACTGGCTCGCGCCACGTCCCTGAGGTGGCTGTTCTGCGGAGGTGAGGCGCTCTCCGCCTCGCTCGCGTCCCTCGCCCGCGAGCGGCTCCCTCAGGCGCGGCTCGTCAATCTCTACGGCCCCACCGAAGTCACCATCGATTCGACCTACACCGTCGTCGATGCCGTCACGTCGGGCGTCTCCATTCCCATCGGTCGTCCCGTCGCCAACACACGCGCCTATGTGCTCGACGACACCCTGCGGCCCGTCCCGCCGGGTGTCCCAGGGGAGCTGTACCTGGGCGGTGCGCAGGTGGCCCTGGGCTACCTCGGCAGGCCCGCGCTCACCGCGGAGCGCTTCATCCCGGACCCTTTCGCCGCCACGCCTGGAGCGCGCCTGTACCGCACCGGTGACAAGGTCCGGTGGCTCGCGGAAGGGCGACTGGAGTACCTGGGCCGCACCGACTTCCAGGTGAAGCTGCGCGGTCTGCGCATCGAGCTGGGCGAGATTGAAGCCGCCCTCCGCGCGCAACCGGGCGTGCGTGACAGCATCGTCCTCGTGCGCGAGGACGTCCCTGGCCAGCACCGCCTCGTCGCCTATCTCGTCTCCGCGCCGCTCGATACGGACACGCTGCTCGCCGCACTGCGCGAGCGGCTGCCCGAGTACATGCTGCCCACGGTCTTCATGCGCCTGGACGCGCTGCCGCTGACGCCCAACGGCAAGGTCGACCGGCAGGCCCTACCCGTCCCCGAGCAGGGCACGGAGGACAGCCTCTTCGTCGCGCCTCGCAGTGCCATCGAGGAGACGCTGTCGGCCATCTGGGCCGAAGTGCTTCAGCTCGACAAGGTCAGCGTCACCGCCAACTTCTTCTCGCTCGGCGGCCACTCCCTGCTCGCCACGCAGGTCGTCTCACGCGTGCGCAGGACTCTCGACGTGGAGCTGCCTCTCCGCACGCTGTTCGAGACCCCCACCATCGCCGCGCTCGCCACCCGCCTTGGCGAGGATGGAGGAGCGTCCCCGCGCGCCCGCGCGCCCGCCATCGTTCCCGTGCCGCGCACGGGCGACCTCCCGTTGTCCTTCGCGCAGCAGCGCCTGTGGCTCATCGACCAGCTCGAGCCCGGAAGCTCCACCTACAACATTCCCCTCGCCCTGCTCCTGCAAGGGCCGCTCGAGGTGGACGCGCTCCAGGGCGCCTTCACGTCGCTCGTCGAGCGCCACGAATCCCTGCGCACCACGTTCGTGACGCGCGACGGAGAGCCGCGTCAGCACATCCACGCCCCCAAGCCCATGCTCGTCACGGTGAGGGAGCTGGAGTCCCTCTCGGAAGATACGAAGCTCGTCGAGGCCCGGCGACTGGTGAGCGAGGAGGCTTCACGGCCCTTCGACCTGGAGCACGGCCCCATCTTCCGCGTGCTGCTGCTGCGGCTGGACGCGCAGCGCCATGTCCTCGTCGGGACGGTCCATCACATCGCCTCCGACGGCTGGTCCACGGGAATCCTGCTCCGTGAGCTGGCGGAGTTCTATTCCGCGCACGCCACCCGGCAGCCGCCTCGGCTGGAAGCCCTCCCCGTGCAGTACGCGGACTTCGCCGCCTGGCAGCGCTCATGGCTGCGTGACGACGCGTTGGAGCAGCAGCTCTCCTATTGGAGACAGCAGCTTTCCGGCGCGCCTCCCTTCCTGGAGCTGTCCACCGACCGGCCGCGTCCGCCAGTCCAGTCGAACCGGGGCGCCTCCTTCCCCGTGCGCCTGCCTCCCTCCGTGAACGAGCGACTCCTCGCGTTCTGCCAGCGCGAAGGCGTGACGCCTTTCATGGCGTTGCTCGCCGTCTGGCAACTCCTCCTCTCCCGCTACTCCGGGCAGGACGACCTCTCCGTCGGCTCCCCCATCGCGGGACGCACCCGAGCGGAGACAGAGGGGCTCATCGGCTTCTTCGTGAACACCCTCGTGCTGCGCACGCAGCTCCAGCCGGGACTCCGCTTCCGCGAGCTGCTCGCGCAGGTGAAACGCACCACGCTCGGAGCCTACGAGCATCAGGACGTCCCCTTCGAGAAGCTCGTCGAGGAACTCAACCCTCACCGCACCCTCAGTCACTCGCCGCTGTTCCAGGTGATGCTCGCCCTGCAGAACGCACCGACGACGAGCATGGAAGTGCCTGGGAGCACGGTGGAGACGTCACCGCTGCGCCTGGAGGCTTTCGACTCGGGAGCGCAGAGCGCGAAGTTCGACCTCACCCTGACGCTGGGCGAGGGACTGGAAGGCGCGCTGGGCTACCGGACGGACTTGTTCGATGAGTCCACCATCGCTCGGATGGTCGCGCACTTCGGCACCCTCCTCGACGCCGCCATCACCACCCCCGATACCCTCGTGGGTGAGCTGCCAATGTTGCCGGCCGAGGAGCGCCGTCAGGTGCTCGTCGAGTGGAACAACACCCGCCGCGCGCTGCCCTGGACTGGCGCCTTCCACGAGCGCTTCGAGGCCCAGGCCGCTCTCACGCCCGACGCTCTCGCCGTCCTCGACGACTCCGCGTCTCTCTCCTTTCTCCAGCTCAACCAGCGCTCGAACCAGCTCGCTCACCTGCTGCGCGCCCGCGGTGTCGGGCCCGAAGTCCGTGTCGCCCTCTGCCTGGAGCGCTCCGTCGACTCCCTCGTCGCCCTCCTCGCCATCCTCAAGGCCGGCGCCGCCTACGTCCCTCTCGACCCCGCCTACCCCCGCGAGCGCCTGGTTTTCATGCTCCTGGACTCCGGCGCTCCCTTCGTCCTCACCCAGTCCCACCTCCTGCCTCGTCTCGACTCGGCCTCCTGCTCGGCCCTCTGCCTCGACGACGACGCCCTGCGCGCTTCTCTCGCCGCGCTCCCTGACTCCAACCCTCCTCGCGTCTCCCTTCCTTCCCACCTCGCCTACGTCATCTACACCTCAGGCTCCACCGGCAAGCCCAAGGGCGTCATGGTCCACCACTCCTCCGTGGTGAATCTCCTCGCCGCCCTCTCCTCTGCCGTCTACTCCGACGTCCAGCGCTCGCTCCGCATCTCCCTCAACGCTCCCCTCTCCTTCGACGCCTCCGTCCAGCAGCTCGTCTTCCTCTCCCAGGGCCACTGCCTCTGCTTCGTCCCTCAGGCCGCTCGCGAAGACGTCCCCCTGCTCCTCTCCTGGATTCAGAAGCACCAGCTCGACGTCCTCGACTGCGCCCCCTCTCACCTCCGCCTCCTCCTCGACGAGGGCCTCGCGGAGTCCGGCCGCCCCCTCCGTCTCCTCATCGGCGGTGAGGCCATCGACGACTCTCTCTGGGCCGCTCTCTCTTCCGCGCCTTCGCTGAGTGCCTTCAACGTCTACGGGCCCACTGAGGCCACCGTCGACACCACCGCCCTCTCCATCCGCGCCTCCGCGCGGCCCGCACTCGGTGGGCCGCTCTCCAACGTCTCCACCTTCATCCTCGACGCCTCTCTCCACCCCGCCCCCATTGGCGTCCCTGGAGAGCTCTTCATCGGCGGCGACGGCCTCGCTCGCGGCTACCACCTCCGTCCGGACCTCACCGCAGAGCGCTTCATCCCCAACCCCTTCTCCTCGGTACCGGGGGCGCGCCTCTACCGCACCGGTGACAAAGCCCGTTGGCTTGCCCACGGCCACCTCGAGTACCTCGGCCGCATCGACTTCCAGGTGAAGCTGCGCGGCTTCCGCATCGAGTTGGGCGAAGTCGAGGCCGCTCTCGAAGCGCTGGCTTCCGTCCACCACGCCGCCGCTCTCGTCCGTGAAGACGTCCCCGGACTCAAGCGCCTCGTCGCCTACGTCACTCCGGCTTCCGTCGACACCGCTTCCCTGCGCGCGGAGCTGCTCCTCAGCCTCCCTGAGTACATGGTGCCCTCGGCCTTTGTCGCCCTCGACGCTCTGCCCATCAACACCCACGGCAAGCTCGACAGGAAGGCGCTCCCGGCTCCCGACTCCGGCCCCACCGACTCCTTCCTCGCGCCTCGCAACCCCACCGAGACTCGCCTCGCCGCCATCTGGGCAGAGGTCCTCCACCTCGACTCCGTCAGCGTCTCCGACGACTTCTTCGCCCTCGGTGGCCACTCCCTCCTCGCCACCCAGGTCGTCTCTCGTGTCCGCAAGGCCTT
>NZ_JABUMS010000046.1:0-9079 GCF_013336705.1 Myxococcus sp. CA051A
CCGACAACTTCTTCGCACTCGGTGGCCACTCCCTCCTCGCCACCCAGGTCATCTCTCGCGTCCGCTCCTCCTTCGGCGTCGAGTTGCCCCTTCGCGCCCTCTTCGAGGCACCCACTGTCGCCTCCCTCGCCGCGCGCATTCTCGCGGCCTCACACGAGAGCCTCAGCGCGCAACCTCCCCCCATCCTCCCGGTGCCGCGCTCCGGCCCGCTGCCTCTCTCCTTCGCTCAGCAGCGCCTCTGGTTCATCGACCAGCTCCAGCCCGGCAGCTCCATCTACAACATGCCCTCCTTCGTCCGCTTGGACGGGCATCTCGACATCCACGCGCTGCAGCTCAGCTTCGATGAACTCGTTCGCCGCCACGAAGCGCTCCGCACGACCTTCATCCAGCGCGACGACCAGCCCTTGCAGGTCATCGCGCCGCATGCCGAGCTGCCCGTCACTCGCGTGGACCTCCGAGGCCGTGACGAGGAGAGCACCCGTGCGGAGGTAGAGCGCAGGCTCAAGGAGGAGTACCAGCAGCCCTTCAACCTCTCCACGGGCCCGCTCATCCGCGCTCAGGTCCTCGAGTTGAGCGACACGGAGCATGTGCTCGCGCTCAACATGCACCACATCGTCTCCGACGGTTGGTCCATGGGCGTGCTCACCCAGGAAGTCGCCGCGCTCTACGACGCCTTCGCCCACGGCAAGCCGTCGCCCCTCGCGCCGCTCGCCATCCAGTACGCGGACTTCTCCGTCTGGCAGCGTGGCTGGCTCCAGGGTGCCGTGCTGGACGCGCAGATTGCGTACTGGCGCCGTCAGCTCGCGGACCTCACGGCCCTCGAACTGCCGCTCGACAAGCCTCGACCCACTGTGCAGACCACGGCCGGCGGGCAGGTGTACGTCAGCGTCCCGCTCGCAACCGCGGAGAAGCTCAAGGCTCTCTGCCAGCGTGAAGGCGCAACTCCCTTCATGGCGCTGCTCGCGGCGTGGCAACTCCTGCTGTCCCGCTACTCCGGCCAGGACGACATCACCGTCGGCTCACCCATCGCGGGGCGTCACCGCTCGGAGCTCGAAGGGCTCATCGGCTTCTTCGTCAACACGCTCGTCATGCGCGCCCGCATCGACTCACAGGCGTCCTTCCCGCGATTGCTGCGGCAGGTGAAGGAGGCCTCGCTGGGCGCCTACGCTCATCAGGACATCCCCTTCGAGAGGCTCGTCGAGGAGCTCCAGCCCAGCCGCGACATGAGTCGCAGCCCGCTGTTCCAGGTGCTCTTCGTCCTCCAGAACACTCCGGCCTCCGCCATCCAGAAGACGGAGCTGACGCTCAGCCCGGTGGAGATCAGCGGAAGCACGTCGAAATTCGAGCTTCAGCTCAGCCTCGTCGAAACACCGGACGGCGTCTTCGGAGGAATTGGCTACAACTCCGACCTCTTCGAGCGCTCCACCGTCGAGCGCATGGCGCGTCACTTCGAGTTGCTCGTCGAAGCCGTCGTCACCCGTCCCGACGTCCCCGTCGCCGCGCACTCCATCCTCACGGAGGCCGAGCGCCGCAACGTCCTCGTCGACTGGGCTTCATCACCGCTCGTCACGGATACCGACACCACCCTCCCAGAGGTCTTCGCGCGCGTTGTCGCGCGTTCTCCCGACAAGACCGCGCTCCTCTTCGGAGAGGACGTCCTCACCTACGGCCAGCTCGACGCCCGGTCCAACCAGCTCGCCTGGCACCTGCGTGCCCTGGGCGTCTCCACCGACTCTCGCGTCGCACTCTCGCTGGAGCGCTCCTTCGACCTCGTCGTCGCCCTCCTCGCCATCCTCAAGGCCGGCGGCGCCTACGTCCCTCTCGACGCCAGCTATCCCCTAGAGCGCCTCGCCTCCATGATGGAGGACGCACAGCCGCTGCTCCTCCTCACCTCGCGAGCCCTCGCGTCGAAGCTCCCCTCGGAGGGCCTCACCACCCTCGTCCTCGACGACGTCGACTTCTCGTCTCAGCCCGCGGGGGCGCTGCCGCTCGCTGCGCTGCCCATGTCGCTCGCCTACGTCGACTTCACGTCCGGCTCCACTGGCAGGCCCAAGGGCGTCGGCACTCCGCACTCCGCGGTCCTTCGCACCCTGGTGGGTCCCGACTACACGAGGTTCGGCCCCCAGCAGACGCACCTGCTGCTCGCGCCCATCTCCTTCGACGCCTCCACCTTTGAAATCTGGGGCGCTCTGCTTCACGGCGCGCGGCTCGTCGTCCCGCCGCCGCATGCGCTGTCCCTCGAGGAGATCGAACTCGCCGTCTCCCGTCACGGCGTCACCACCCTCTGGGCCACCAGTGGTCTGTTCTCCCAGCTCGCGGACTCCGAGCTTCCGGGCTGGAGTTCGTTGCAGCACGTCCTCACCGGCGGCGACATCGTCTCGCCAGTCCACGTCCGCAAGGCCCTCGGCGCGTGGCGCGTGCCTGTGTCCAACGCCTACGGCCCGACGGAGTCCACCGTCTTCGCGTCCGTGTTCACGGTCTCCCGGCCCGAAGACGTCGGGACGTCGCTGCCCATTGGCCGCCCCATCCACGGCACGCAGCTCTTCGTCCTCGACGCCACACTCCAGCCTGTTCCCCCTGGCGTCACGGGTGAGCTGTTCATCGGTGGTGAGGGTCTCTCACGCGGCTACCTCCTCCGCCCCGACTTCACCGCCGAGCGCTTCATCCCCAACCCCTTCAGCACCACGCCCGGAGCACGCCTCTACCGCTCCGGCGACCTGGTCCGCTGGCGCGACGACGGCGCGCTCGACTTCATCGGCCGCTCCGATGCCCAGGTGAAGCTGCGTGGCTTCCGCATCGAGCTTCCCGAAATCGAAGCCGCGCTGCTGTCTCATCCGTCCGTCACGGGGGCCCTCGCCCTGCTGCGCGAGGACACGCCGGGCGACAAACGCCTCGCCGCCTATTTCACGTCCTCGGCTCCCATCGACTCGGCCGCCTTGCGCTCGTTCCTCAAGCTCAAGCTGCCCGAGTTCATGCTGCCCTCCTTCCTCCTCCATCTGGACGCGTTCCCGCTCACCACGAACGCCAAGATCGACAGGAAGGCCCTCCCGTCTCCCGACGCATTCGCGTCCTCCGCGTCGTTCCTCGCGCCTCGCAATCCCACCGAAGAGGTGCTCGCCTCCATCTGGGCGGACGTCCTCCGTCTCGACAAGGTCAGCGTCTCCGACGACTTCTTCGAGCTTGGCGGCCACTCCCTCCTCGCCACGCAGGTGGTGTCTCGCATCCGCAGGGCCTTCGAGGTCGAGCTGCCCTTGCGTGCGCTCTTCGAGGCGCCGTCCGTGGCGGCGCTGGCCTCGCGCATCGCCGCTGCTCGGCAGGAGCACTCACGGCAAGCGCCTCCGCTGGTTCCCACGCCGCGCACCGGAGAGCTGCCGCTGTCGTTCGCGCAGCAGCGGCTCTGGCTCGTGGATCAGCTGGAGCCCGGCAGCTCCGCGTACAACATTCCCTCCGCGCTGAGGCTGCGTGGAACGCTCCACACCGCCGCGCTGGAGCGGTCCTTCACCGCGCTGCTCGAACGCCACGAATCGCTCCGCACCACGTTCCTCGCGCGTGATGGCGAGCCGATTCAGCACATCCATCCGGCCGCGCCGTTCTCACTGCCCATCGTGGAGCTGGGCATCCTGCCCGCCGAGGAACGCGAGGAGCACGCACGGCGACTCGCCGCAGAGGAGGCTCAGCGCCCGTTCGACCTCGCCCGGGGCCCCGTCCTCAGGGCGATGCTGGTGCGGCTCGCACCCGAGGAGCATGTGTTGCTGGTCACCATGCACCACGCCGTCTCGGACGGTTGGTCCATGGGGGTGCTCATCCAGGAGCTCGCGGCGCTCTATGAAGCCTTCGCCACGGGCGGAGACGCTCGACTGCCCGCGCTCCCCATCCAGTACGCGGACTTCGCGGCCTGGCAGCGCTCCTGGCTGAAGGGTGACGTGCTGGAGCAGCAGCTCGGGTACTGGCGTCGTCAGCTCGGAGCGCTTCCTCCGCTGCTGGAGCTGCCGACGGACAAGCCCCGTCCTCCCGTGCGCAATCCTCGTGGGGCTTCGCGCCCCGTGCGGCTGTCGAAGGAGCTCACGGAGCGCCTGATGACGCTCTGCCGCCAGGAAGGGGCCACGCCGTTCATGGCGCTGCTCGCCGCCTGGCAGGTGTTGCTCGCTCGCTACTCCGGACAGGACGACATCGCCGTCGGGTCGCCCATCGCGGGGCGCACCCGGACGGAGACCGAGGGCCTCATCGGCTTCTTCGTGAACACCCTCGTGCTTCGCACGCAGGTCCGCCCCGGGCTGCGCTTCCGGGAGTTGCTGGCCCAGGTCCGCGCCACCACGCTGGCCGCCTATGAGCACCAGGATGTTCCCTTCGAGAAGCTCGTCGAAGAGCTGAAGCCTCAGCGCAGCTTGAGCCACACGCCGCTCTTCCAGGTGATGCTGTCGCTCCAGAACCTCCCGGTGGCGAACCGCACCGTGGAGAGCACCTCCACGGACAGCTCTCCGCTGCACCTGGAGTCATTCGCGCAGGAGCTTCAGGTCACGAAGTTCGACCTGACGCTGACCCTGTCACAGACGCCGGAAGGCCTGGCCGGTGGGCTCAGCTACCGGGTGGACCTCTTCGAGGAGGCCACCATCACGCGCTGGGTGGAACACCTGAACACCCTGCTGGAAGCCGCCATCACCACTCCCGATACCCTTGTGGGTGAGCTGCCGATGTTGCCGGCCGAGGAGCGCCGTCAGGTGCTCGTCGAGTGGAACAACACCCGCCGCGAGCTGCCCTGGACTGGCGCCTTCCACGAGCGCTTCGAGGCCCAGGCCGCTCTCACGCCCGACGCCCTCGCCGTCCTCGACGACTCCTCCTCTCTCTCCTTCTCTCAGCTCAACCAGCGCTCGAACCAGCTCGCTCACCTGCTGCGCGCCCGTGGTGTCGGGCCCGAAGTCCGCGTCGCCCTCTGCCTGGAGCGCTCCGTCGACTCCCTCGTCGCCCTCCTCGCCATCCTCAAGGCCGGCGCCGCCTACGTCCCTCTCGACCCCGCCTACCCTCGCGAGCGCCTGGCTTTCATGCTCCAGGACTCCGGCGCTCCCTTCGTCCTCACCCAGTCCCACCTCCTGCCTCGTCTCGACTCGGCCTCCTGCTCGGCCCTCTGCCTCGATGACGCCGCACTGCGCGCCTCTCTCGCCGCGCTCCCCACCTCCAATCCTCCTCGCGTCTCCCTTCCCTCCCACCTCGCCTACGTCATCTACACCTCAGGCTCCACCGGCAGGCCCAAGGGCGTGATGGTCCACCACTCCTCCGTGGTGAATCTCCTCTCCGCCCTCTCCTCTGCCGTCTACTCCGACGTCCAGCGCCCCCTCCGCATCTCCCTCAACGCTCCTCTCTCCTTCGACGCCTCCGTCAAGCAGCTCGTCTTCCTCGCCGAGGGCCACTGCCTCTGCTTCGTCCCTCAGGCCGCTCGCGAAGACGTCCCCCTGCTCCTCTCCTGGATTCAGAAGCACCAGCTCGACGTCCTCGACTGCGCCCCTTCTCACCTCCGCCTCCTCCTCGACGAGGGCCTCGCGGAGTCCGGGCGTCACCTCCGTGTCCTCATCGGCGGTGAGGCCATCGACGACTCCCTCTGGGCCGCGCTCTCGTCCTCGCCCTCGCTGAGCGCCTTCAACGTCTACGGGCCCACTGAGGCCACCGTCGACACCACCGCGCTCTCCATCCGCTCCTCTGCGCGTCCCGCACTCGGTGGGCCGCTCTCCAACGTCTCCACCTTCATCCTCGACGCCTCTCTCCAGCCCGCTCCCATTTGCGTCCCTGGAGAGCTCTTCATCGGCGGCGATGGCCTCGCTCGCGGCTACCACCTCCGCCCGGACCTCACCGCCGAGCGCTTCGTCCCCAATCCCTTCTCTTCCGTCCCTGGCGCTCGCCTCTACCGAACCGGTGACAAGGCTCGCTGGCTTGCCCACGGCCACCTTGAGTACCTCGGCCGCATCGACTTCCAGGTGAAGCTGCGCGGCTTCCGCATTGAGTTGGGCGAAGTCGAGGCCGCTCTCGAAGCGCTGGCTTCCGTCCACCACGCCGCAGCCCTCGTCCGCGAGGACGTCCCGGGCCTCAAGCGCCTCGTCGCCTACGTTACCCCGGCCTCCGTCGACACCTCTTCCCTGCGCGCGGAGCTGCTCCTCAGCCTCCCCGAGTACATGGTGCCCTCGGCCTTCGTCGCCCTCGACGCCCTGCCCATCAACACCCACGGCAAGCTCGACAGGAAGGCCCTCCCGGCTCCCGACTCCGGCCCCACCGACTCCTTCCTCGCGCCTCGCAATCCCACCGAGGCTCGCCTCGCCGCCATCTGGGCAGAGGTCCTCCACCTCGACTCCGTCAGCGTCTCCGACGACTTCTTCTCCCTTGGCGGCCACTCTCTCCTCGCCACCCAGGTCGTCTCTCGCGTCCGCAAGGCCTTCGACGTCGAGCTGCCCCTTCGCGCGCTCATCGAGGCGCCGACCGTGGGTGAGCTTGCGCTGCGGGTCGAAGCGGCCCGTGGAGAGACTCCGGCCAACACGCGGCCTCCGCTCGTGGCGGTGCCTCGTACCGGGCCGCTGCCGCTGTCCTTCGCGCAGCAGCGCCTGTGGTTCCTCGACAGGCTGGAGCCCAACAACGCCTCCTACAACATCCACTCGAGCAAGCAGCTCGATGGCGACCTGGACACCTCCGCGTTGGAGCGCGCGATTCAGGAACTCGTGCAGCGCCATGAGGCGTTGCGTACCTCCTTCCACGTGCAGGAGGACGGCACCGCGGTTCAGGTCATCCATCCGCGCGCCGAGCTGTCCGTTCCCGTCACCGACCTCCGACACCTGACAGGCACGGCCCTGGACACGGAGTTCGTGCGACTGACCTCCGCCGAGGCCAAGAAGCCCTTCGATCTGACGTGCTCGCCCCTGCTGCGAGCATCCCTGCTGCGAGTGACCGAGCAGAGCCATGTGCTCCTCGTCACGGTGCACCACATCGTCTCGGATGGTTGGTCCAACGGCATCTTGTTGCGCGAAGTGAGCGCGCTCTACGAGGCGTTCTCCCAGGGGCGTCCGTCCCCGCTCGCGCCGTTGGAGTTCCAGTACGCGGACTACGCGCTGTGGCAGCGCGGCTGGCTGCGCGACGAGGCACTGGAGCAACAGCTCTCCTGGTGGCGGCAGCAGCTCGCAGGCGCACCTCATGCGCTCGAACTGCCGACCGACCGGCCGCGCCCGCCCGTGCAGACCCACGTCGGCGCGTCGCTCCCGGTGCACCTGAGCACCGAGGTGACCGAGGCGCTGCGTGCACTGTGCAAGCGCGAAGGCGTCACACCCTTCATGGTTCTGCTCGCCGCGTTCCACACGTTGCTGGCGCGGTACTCGGGGCAGGACGACCTCGTCGTCGGCTCACCCATCGCGAACCGGCAGCAAACGGAGCTGGAAGGCATCGTCGGCTTCTTCGCCAACACGCTCGCGCTGCGCGCACGGCTGACGGGGGCGATGACGTTCCGTGAGCTGCTGGCTCAGCTCAAGGAGACGACGCTCGGTGCCTATGCGCACCAGGACGTGCCCTTCGAGAAGCTCGTCGACGAGCTGAAGCCCGAGCGTGACCTGAGCCGGTCTCCGCTCTTCCAGGTGATGCTCGCCCTGCAGAACACGCCGCGTCAGCGTCGCACCGAGGCGCGCAATGAGGAGCCGGCACACGCTCCGGGCCCCGTGGGAGTCACCTACGGCAGCGCCAAGTTCGACCTGTCCCTGTTGCTCGCGGACCATGGCGATGACATCAGCGGCCTGCTCGAGTTCAACACCGACCTGTTCGATCCGGACACGGCTCGGCGAATGGGCGCGCACCTGTCGCGGCTGCTGCAATCCGCCATCAGCGACCCGAGCCAGACGTTGTGGCGCCTTCCCCTGCTCGATGAGCAGGAGCGTCACCAGTTCCTCGTCTCCTGGAATGACACGTCACGCGAGTCTCACGCCGTCACGACGATGCACGGCCCCTTCGAGGCCCAGGCACTCCGCACGCCCGACGCCATCGCCATCTCCGATGGCTCGCGCTCGCTCACCTACGCCGCCCTCGATGCACGCGCCAATCAGCTCGCCCACCACCTCGCCTCTCGCGGCGTGACTCCTGGCGGCGCCGTCGGCATCTGCCTCGACAAGTCCCTCGACATGGCCGTCGCCGTCCTCGCCACCCTCAAGGCCGGCGCCTTCTACGTCGCTCTCGACCCCAACTACCCCCCCGAGCGCCTCGCCTTCATGCTCGCGGACACTCGCGCCCCCGTCGTTCTCACCCACTCCCTGCTCGCCTCCGTCCTCCCCGCGAGCACCAGTGCGCGCTTCGTCCTCGTCGACTCCGAAGCCGACGCCATCTCCCGCCAGTCCTCACAGGCCACGGGCGTCCTCGTCTCCACCGAGGACATCGCCTACGTCATCTACACCTCCGGCTCCACGGGCATCCCCAAGGGCATCGTCATGCCCCACCGGGCCCTCAGCTTCCTCCTCGCCTGGCAGATTCGTCAGTCCCCCAACCCTCGCGCTGTCACCCTCCAGTTCGCCTCCCTCAACTTCGACGTCTCGATTCAAGAGCTCTTCGCTTCCTGGTGGGTCGGCGCCCACGTCGTCCTGCCCACCGGGGGACTCCGCCAGGACATCCCCGCACTGCTCGACTTCATGCACCGCCAGCAGGTGGAGCGTCTCTTCCTTCCCTTCGTCGCCCTCCAGGCCATGGCGGACTCCGTCTTTCACGGCGCCACGCTTCCTTCCGCCCTCCGCGAAGTCGTCACCGCCGGCGAGCAACTCCAGGTCAACGCCACCCTCGCTTCCTTCTTCGAGAAGCTCCCGGGCAGTGTCCTCGAAAACCAGTACGGCCCCTCCGAGGCGCACGTCGTCTCCGCCTTCCGGCTCCAGGGCGCACCTTCCTCCTGGCCTCGCCTGCCCTCCATCGGCTCCCCCGTCGGACATACTCAGCTCTACGTCCTCGACTCCCTCGGCCAGCCCGTCCCCATTGGCGTCTCGGGTGAGGTGTACGTCGGCGGCACCCACCTCGCTCACGGCTACCTCGCCCGCCCCGACATCACCGCTCAGGCCTTCGTCCCGAATCCTTTCTCGGG
>NZ_JABUMS010000047.1:0-8850 GCF_013336705.1 Myxococcus sp. CA051A
GGTTTCAGGGCACTCGCAGCACCACCTTGCCCACCGTCGCGCGCGACTCCAGTCGCTGGTGGGCTTGCGCGGCTTCCTCCAGCCCCACCACCAACCCCAGCTTCACGCGCAGCTGCCCTCCCGCCAGCGCGCTTCCCAGCGCCTCGCGTGCCCGCCGCTGCAGCGCGGCCGGGTGCGGCGTGCGCAACCAGTACGCGCTGACTTTCAGCGACTTCGCGTACAGCGACTCCACTTCCACCGCCGCCGGGGGCCCGCTCGCGCTTCCGTACGCCACCAAATGCCCGAAGGCCGCCAGGGGCTCTCTCGTTGACGAGACAGCGCGATTCGCTGTCGAGCCCCTGCCATCGATCAGGTTTTTTGCCTCAGCGTGGGTAGAACTGCTCGATGGTGATCTCCTCCGCCAACGCATGGAGGGGCGCGCCAAAGGTCGTGACCGTTGTGAACCACTGGGTGGTGGCTCCGTCGACCTCGAAGGTCAGCGGAACCAGGACGGATCCAGCACCGCCAGGCATTGTTGCTGGTAGCGCACGGGCTTCCGGGCAGGTGAGTACTCTCTCCAATACGCGTGCGACCTCGGAGCGGGGACCGCGCAGCCGTGCATTCTCCCTGAGCCGACTGAGCAGGAAGCCCGCGACCTCGGGCCAGTTCCCAATCGCCGCTCGCACGCGACCTGGGGAAAAGACCAGGTCCATCAGGTTGATTCTCCCGAGCGCGTCTCGTCCCTGGCCCATCAGCGTGAGTGCGCCGGTGTTGGCGTCGAGCACCGTTGATGCCGCATCGAGCACGAGGGCGGGATAGGGGTCGTGCGTTCTGAGAATCATCGCCGCGGCCTGGCGGATCTCCTTCATCTCCTCACTGTTCCAATCACTCTCGCCAAACTCAGGCGCGAAGCCCGCCGCGACAAGCAGGGCGTTGCGCTCTCGCAAGCCAAGCATCAATGCTCCAGCCAGTCGCATGACCATGTACTGGCTAGGGGTCGTCCGGCCTGACTCGATGAATGCCAGGTGTCGAGGAGAGACCTCGGCGTCGAGCGCCAGCCCAAGCTGGCTTTTGCCTCGCAACGCACGCCAGTCTTTCAGCAGCGTACCCAGTTCGCTGGTGGTTCCCGGGCCGTTCTTCCGGTGGCCCCTCGCCGGCACGTCGTCGATATCGCGCATCAAAAGGCCCCTTTCGTGGCTCTAGTCGATTCATGCCCGCCGGCGCACTTCCCTCCGAGGTCATTGCGAGGCGGCTGGGCAAAATCGAATCTTCAGGCTCTCTCGTCACCGGAAAGCTTCCTCATGACAGACCGCCTCGTCTATCGCTTCGATGCCATTGCCGCCATCACCATGGGGAGTGCCCTCCTGGTTGTGGCGACGCCCCTCACCACGCTCGCAGGCTGGTCGTTGCCACCTGCCTTCCTGTTCGGCGTGGGGTTGTTTCTCGTGCCGTGGGCTGGTTTCAATGCCTGGGTCTCCGGCCAACCGTCTGTTCCCACCCTGGCCGCGCTGGTGCATCTCACGGTGGATGGCTTGTGGGTGATGGGGAGCGTGGGGCTCCTGGTCGCTCACGGTTCCAGCATGACGCTTGTGGGCATCGTGCTCCTGATAGGACAGGCCGCGACTGTGCTCGGTGTCTTCGCGCTCAAGCTCGGGGCCGTGGCGCGCCCCCGCTTTGCTCGCAGGTGAGCCGAAGGCTCAATGGAAGGGCATTCCTGGCGGAGGACCTGGGTCTTGGAGTGCTCGACGGGTGGCCAAGCGGAGCCCCCAGGTGTGTTCATCAGGGGGCCGTTGTTCGAGCTCGTAGTGTTGACGAGGTGAGTGGCCCAAAGCGGGTCCTCCCTGTCGCGGCAGTGGGCTTCTGGCGCCGGACAGGGGGGCGGTAGCTGTCGTCTTCCCATGACGAGGACCGTGATGTGGTGGAGCGGGGCGGTCGGTCCATGGCCGAACCGGCCATCAGCGGGTCCCTGAGACGCCGAGGTCGCTCTCCAATCTCTCGGTTGGAGGTGATGTGATCCTGCTCTTGCGCGCGTACCACTGGCGGATGCCCTCGTAGAGGTCCACCGGCTCATCCTGGGACAGTCCGCGAAGGACGCGGTCATCGATGATGGGCAAGTCTGGCGAGGTGAAGCGCAAGCGGGCGCTTCTCGTAGCTGCCCATGAGACCCGTGCGCCCCAACGCATGAGCAACTTGTCGGTGCCGAGGTAGAGGGTACTGTAGCCGGCGCGGCACTCACCGTGGCCGAGGTCCTGTGTCAGGTGGGACTTTCTCAGTGGTGGTGGCCGACGATGAGCACTTTGTCTTGGCGCTCCAGGACGCCACACATGCATGGCTCCAGAGGGGTTGAAGTTGGCATCCTCGCAGGAGGTGTGACGCACGTGCTGGGACAGTTGCTCGGAGTCGAGACAATCCACCGTGTCGCTCGGCAACTCGGAGAGGAAATCGGAGTGGGGGAGGGGGTCGTCCACAGCCCGCTGGGTGCGCAGTTGCGGGGATTGAGGGACGCCGGCCAGGCGCAGCTTCTCGCGCATGGGAATCAATTCATCAGCTTGCCGACATCATCGAAATCCGCCTGCGCCACCTCTCCTGGCCGGGGACGGTCATGTCCTCGCTCCGTACGCGTGCGCCCCGAGCCTTCTGCACCCATGCGCTTCATGGCCGAGGCGCTCGCCTCGAAGCCGCCTACCTCCAGTCAAGCCCGCGGTGGGTGCTGAAGCCACAGGCCTTGGACGAGCAGCGCCTCCACTCGACCCTGTCCAGGACACCGGTGAGGATGGCTGCCTCGGTGACACCTTCGACGGCAGGTGCGCCTGCACCACCGCCTTGAGCGCTTCGTGCTCAGGTCCCTCGTCAGCGGGGCACCAGTACGCCGGACCGCCACGAGAGCCCGCGATGCGCCCTCACCCTATTCGGCCCCATGCCCAATTGCCGGGATACTTGGCTCGCACTCTTCGCTATACGGGGTGCAGCCGCACCAACGCTCTCAGCCAGAGTCATGTCTCGCCCCCCGGTAGCTCACCCTCGGGCCCCAGGGAGCGCCGCCGTGGCGGTGCTCGTGACTCATGAGGATGCATGGGCATGGGAGGACTGGCTGGGCAGACTCGCAGCCCTCTCGCCAGCCTCGCCTTTCCAACCGTCTTTCCAGTGCCAGGATCCGCGCGCTGCCCCGATTCGCGCTCCGCTTGGCCGCCCGCGCTGCGCACAGCACAACTTCGGTGAAGACCCTCCTGCGCGCCAATACCCCGGTCCGTCACACCACGCCCATGGACCCGTTGTCGGACCACTCGGTGAGGTCTCCCAGGTGATTTGCGCCTCGCTCAGTCTCTGGGGTGAGACACGACGGCCGTGACAGAAGTCTCCGCCTTCATTCGGCCTGTGAGCTACCAGTCCCCGTTGCAGTGAAGACGCGAGAGGACGCCTCGCAGCCACAGCAGGTCCGCCCGTCCACCATGACATCCTGGTCGACCGTAACGTTGGTTGCGCCCGCCGACATGCGAGCCTCTCGTCTCGATAGATTCTTAGCGGGGCTGTCCTCGGACGATCGTGCCTCCATGTCCGAAGTACACAGCGCGGTTCCGAGGGATTCGTGCCGTGAGGCTCCAATTGAGCGCCCGAGGGACGGATGACGCGCGCACAAAGCAGTGCGCTTCGCCCGGGGCAAATTCATAGCCGTGTATTCATGTTTTTGGAGTGACTATGTTTCGGCTTGAGGAGTTCCCTGGCGGTGGCCAGGTGTGGCCGTGTCACGTCGACGTCAAGAGCAGGGCAAGTAAGGGGGGGCACAATGCGGCTGACCAGTCTCAGGTTATCGCCATCCGAGACTCAAGCGTGGTACGGCCTTCACATCGAGCTTGCGCGTCGACGTCTCCACGTTCTGCTGTGGAAGGGGCCGCCGCGTTGAATATAGGCATTCTTGCAGTGGAATACGTGCGGTTGCCCTCTTTGACTCTGTGAAGCGAAAGAGTCCCTTGCGTTCTACGTGCTTGTTCGTGCCGCCGAGCTTGCGATGCGCGCCGGGCACTTCCACTGCCCGCGCGCACCACGGCGACCGTTTCATGGGACTGAGCGTCACCCGCTTCGGTGGCTCTCCCGCACTTCGTGTGGACCGTTGGTTCAGACGGTGAGCAGCACTCGACGACGCAATAGGTCGAAGTTGGCGCGGCCATACATCTGACGCTTGAGGAGCTTGAGCTTCGTGATTTGACCCTCGGCCTGGGCGTTGCTCCAGGGAGAGGTCAGGGCAGCCCGGACGGCATCGCCGTCCTGTTCGAGGCCCTCCGCAAAGGTTTCCACCGCGCGTACTCCGCACGCACGAGCCTCGCCCAACCACGCTTCGAAGGGCCTGCAGGACCTCGTTGGCCTTGCTCGCTGTGAAACGCCCCGCGAGCGCACGAGTTCGCAGAACCGCCGGGTCAATGCGACGACACGCGACGCTTCCTCGTCCTGCTCAATGCGCGCCAACGTCGCGGTCTCCGCGGAGGTCAACTCCGAGGGCCTCTTCACGCACAACCATGCCAATTGCTTCGGCGAGGGAAGTGCGTCAGGGCTCGTGCCCTTCGACCACCAGTTGCCGCCGGGGTATCCGCGCGCCCCTGCGCGAGGCCGAACGGTCCGTCGCACTTGGAGCCAACGGTGGACCTGCCGCGAGGTGCCACGAAAGCCTTGGGCGCGAATCTCCCGCCAGAGTTCGCAGGCGTTCTCACACCCTGCGGCTTGTCGCCGCGTCAGGTACTCCAGATAAGGGTCGAGGATGCTCGGTCTGGGCACGCGCGCCGCGCGCTCAGGGAAGACTTCGGCGGCGGCGTATTTGCGCACCGTCCCTCGCGCAAGTCCCAGTGTGTGACTGATTCTCAGCAGGGGCTCTCCCGCCAGGTGACGGCGCTGTACGGCTTCGTATGCAGCGACATGCCGGGAGCGGCTCTCCGCTCGGGCGTGAGCTTCGGCGTGAGTTCGCGAGAAGCTGGTGTGACGACGCGCGGGAGGAGTGTCTCCGCTCGAAACGGCTGGTAGCGCTCGAAGGCGGGGGTGAGCGCTGGTCATCCAGCGTTCCATCATTTGCCGTCCATTCAGCAGTAAGTGCCAGCGGTCCGCCACCTGCTGGGCCTCTGGAGCGCCCAGCACCGCCGCTCGTGCGTACTCGGTCGACCGGTCTCTGGCGATGACTTCCACGCCGGGTGCTGGCTCAGCCATGCGCTCACCGTGGGAGTCGAGCGGTCTGGCAACACGTCCCGCACGCAGTGCTCTTCCAGGTCGACAAGGATGGAGCCGTAGGTTCGTCCCTTGCGCAGCGCCCAGTCGTCGAGGCCGAGGACGCGAGCGGGGCTGGGAGCAGGCAGCGGAGCGCGGCGAATCAGCCGCAGGAGGGTATCGGGACTGGTGGGCATGGCCAGGGGCTTGAGCAGCCTGGCCCCAGCCTCTGCTCCGGCTGTGATTGCAACGGCGCACTGCGCGGTGGCCAGCCGACGCGTCCGCCGAGCCTGAGCGGCCACCAGGCGCACCGGCCGCTCCGAGAACGTGCGGCGGGAGCATTCCGGGTTTCGGCAGCAGAAGCGCCGCACACGCAGCTCGAGTTGCACGACGCGCCCTGTGGCGGGCAGGTCCGCCGGGCGACGGACGTAGCTACCATGCACTGCGGTACTGGGCGTCTGGCAGGAGGGACATCGTGCTCCCGTGCCCTCCATGCGCACCCCGAGGACGACACCCGCCGCGCTACCGTGGGCCACCCGGTCCACCCGACACCCAGGAAGTGGGTACAGCGTTTCCATTCCCAGGGTGTATTCGCCCCGCTGGCAGCTTGCCGCGTCTGCCTACTCCCCAGAGGGGAACCACACGAAGTGCGGGAGAGCCACGGAAGCGGGGGACTCTCAGACTGCCCTGAAACATCCTCGGCGGATAGTCGGAGACGACGGTCGAACTTTTGCGATCGAGCAGCCCCAGTCGCCGCTGGAGAGGACCCTGGGGCCGGCTCGCACACTCGAGGCGTGGCAAATGCCACCGCAGCACGGTGGAGGTGGAGACGCTGGACGCGAAGTCGTTGGAAGTCAGCGCGTACTGGCTGCGCACGCCGCACCCGGCGGCGCTGCAGCGACGGGCACGCGAGGCCGCGCACTGGCGGGAGGGCAGCTGCACGTGAAGCTGGGGCTGGTGGTGGGGTTGGAGGAAGCCGCGCACGCGACCAGCGGCTGGAGTCGCGCGCGACGTGGGCAAGGTGGTGCTGCAAGTGCCCTGAAGCCGCTGCGGGCCCTCAGGCCTCGAGGGCGGCCTCGGGCCGCAAGCCTGCGGAGACGCCCTGGCGGCCGAAGCGGGCACTGGGGCCCCGCGTGGCGTCGGAAACTCTAGACGCATCAAGAGCGAAAAGCCCCCGTCGCACGAGGCGACGAGGGCCTCTCTCAAAAAGAATCCGGCAGAGATGGATGAGGTTGGCGTCCGGAGCGCGCCGATGGTCGTCGCGTACAGGGATGCCGATCGAGTTCCCGAAGTTGAGGTCGTCCCTTGCGAGGTCTCCATGTCTCATGCAGAGACCACCAGCAACTCTGTTGACCGACCCGAGCTGTGGCTTGTGAGAGAGGCCTGGGTCAGGAGCGATACGGTGGCATGCAGCACCATTCCCATGGGCGGGATGCGGGTTGAGGGAGGGAAGAGTGTCGCCGGTCAGTCTTCGGAGCCGTCACAATTGGCAACAGGGTCTCGAAGCCCCGTCGACCGAGGACTGCTGTCCCGAGCAGGCGGTCCCCGTTGTCCTCCGCATTCTGATGGAAAGAGGTGGTTGCCTGCGGTTCTCCGACCCACTGGAATGCAACCACGAGTGCTTGATGGATGGACCGGCGTGGCCGCGGGAACCCCTGTGGCACCACGACCCGTGCTCCAATCGTCAGGCCACCAGCCAGCGCCCTGCGTGGGCGCTGGAGAGGTGGGCACTTGTTCTCGAAGCTACTTGTGCCGCGTCCGAACTCGTGTTGTTCAATCTGGCCCGAGCTGCTTCGGCTTGCCCGGGTGAAGACGCTCGTAACCTCTTCGTTCGCCGCCCGGTCGCGCTGGCGCAGGCTCGCGTGAGGGGACAGGCGCCTTTCGCGACTTGGGCTCCGCGAACAAGCGCCCTCGTCGGCGTGGCGATGTAGTCGCCCTGACGAAGAGCATCAGCAGCACGAGGGATGCCGCCGCGAAGCCACACGGTCTTCCAAGAGGACAGCGGGTTCTTGGCGGAGCTCGAAGGAGTCGTCCCCCGAGAAGGGGAGGCAGAAGACCCTGTCGCCCGTGACAGGTACGTCGCCTCCCCGAGAGACTCGGGGGACTCCGGGGATGGAGCATCAGAGCGACAGGCATCCTCTTTCGTCAGGACCCCCACCCTTCGAGTGATCTGAGTCGTGGGGGCATCCTCTTTCACGATGGCGAAGGCCTCGTTCAGGAGTGGGCGCCCTGGATTGGCCATGTGCGAGTACTCGTTGTGTTCTATCCGGGGCAGTTGTTCGTACCGGGTCGCGCAGAGCGGGCTCTGTGGCGTCGCTTGGTCACCACGCGCGGGCTCGCTGAAGCCCGAGTGCAACCCGGAGAGGTCACTGGCCGCATGCCCGGAGAACGGTCTCAGGGATCACCCCTGGACTGAGATGGCGTGGCGCTCAGCGTGTCGGTGTCGAGCCACCCGCTCCTGCGTAGCGCGTCACGCGAGCTCCGGCTCTGCTCTCAACTGCGGGCCTCATATCGCGCCCATGGCGAAGCGCTCGGCGGCGAACCTTCAGGGGAAGCCGTCCGTGACGGGAAACTGCCTGAGGGCTCGTTCTCCGTTGGTGAATCCCCGTCCATGAACGTCGGACCAGGTTCGTAGCTCCCGGGTGAGTGCTGCCTCCTCGGAGACTCGTCAGGGCGTTGAAGGAACTCATGCACGTTCTTCTTGCGGAGGGCCTCCCTGGCAACTCTTCCCGAAGCGCGCAGCAAGTCCGCCGCCGTCGAATGGGCGATTCGTAGGCACTACGGTGCAAATAGACGTCGAGTGGGCGAAGCCAGGGCCGCAGTGCCCCCGTCGCAGGTGAAGGGCGGCCCCCTCAGGCAGGGAGAAACCGAGCCACCTCATCTGGGCGCACTCGCACAACTCCTCGGTAGGGTGGGCTTCAGACTGCCCAGGCCTGCCGCTCCGATTGTTCGAGCACCGAGAATCTCTCCCGCGCTGCCAACCGCGGAAGGCGCCTGGCGTCCTGGTGAGAGAACCTGGGACGAGGGGACGCGGACTCGCCCTGTCCATGGGCCGCCCAGCGAGTGGCCTGTCAGGCGCTTCAGGAGAGCTGTTCACAGGACGCCTTCGGTGCCCGCAGCGGCGGTCGTCGATGGGCCACCGCTCGGGCGGGTGATGGGGAGCGGCCCTTCATTGATGGCCGATGCGCACGTGCGCTGGAGCCAGATCCGAGAGGTCACTGACCCAGGCCGAAAAAATCCGACGCCCTGCGATCAGAACGCTGGTGTTCGCCGAATCCCGATGGTACAAGCCGCCCCCCTCGCAACGAAGCCCGCGCACTGGCGCGGATCACTCCGTGGTGAGGATGTACCGACAGCACGGAATACAGCGGTCAACGAAGCGAGTTGACAGAAGATGCGGCGGTGGTAGAAGCCGCGCCCCGACGAAGAAGCCCGGGCAGCAGCAGGGCGGAAGCGGCGAGGGAGTCAACGAAGCAACGGTTGACACGGGATGCGGCGAAGAGATAGAAGCCGCGCCCTCCCGAAAGAAGCAGCGGAAGCCACTGGGCGGCGCTGAGGACTTCGGGAAGCAGCAGAGAAGAAAAGCGAAACTGGGTGGTTGACAGGGAGCGCGAAGATGAAATAGAAGAGGCGCCCCGCTGACGCCGGAAAGAAGTAGAAGGCGGCAGCAAGGTAGCAGGAAGT
>NZ_JABUMS010000048.1:0-5783 GCF_013336705.1 Myxococcus sp. CA051A
ATCGTCCACGGCGGGAACTCCTCGGCTCCCCTGCCAGGGGGAGACCGTCTCGGTTGGTTTCACCGAGGAGCTTCCCTCTTTCACGCTCATCCCTGCTCGCCGACTACACACTTATAGGGACACGACCTCGCCAAGGTGTTGCGGTTACCCGAGCCCACCACGGGGGCGCAGTAGGTCGGCACCGAAGGACACGCCCAGCTTGAGCCCTACTTGTCGACGGGCGAAGACGTGCTCGGGGTGTTCGCGAAGTCGGGGGCGCACCTGCTGCCCACGCCCGGCCCCGACCTACTCGTCGAACAGCCCCTCGACGGTGCCCCGCCACTGACGGCGGGTGGCATCCCGTTCACCGGCTTCATCGACCTCGTGGATGCTCGACAGCTCGCCTCCGACGGCGTCCTGCGAATCACCGACCACAAGTTCACGAGCAACGTCGCGAGAAACGCCGCGACGCCCGAGCAGCTCGCCGACGCCAACACGGAACCCGGCCTGCAAATGGTCGGCTATGCCGCGTGGGCACTCAGCCAGGTCGAGCGATTCCCGGGCCTGCGCGAACTGGAGCTGGAGCACCTCTACTACCAGACCCGGGGCCAGCACCTTGCGGTGTCCGTCGTCGCCTCCGTACCTGTCGGGCACGTCGCGCGCGAGTGGCGGACCAAGGTCGAGCCCCAGGTCGAAGCAATGAAGGCGCACGCGCAAGCCGCCCGAGCTGCCGATGTGCCCGCGAACTTCGGCCCCGCCTGCACCAAGTACGGCGGGTGTCCGTTCATGGCCAAGTGCCTTTCAGGAGAGAAGACCATGTCGCTGCGTGACAAGCTGCTCGTAAGCGACCGACGGCCGACGTCCTGAACTGGGGTGGACCCGCCGGTTCACTCCGGCATGCGACGACCCAATCCGGATGAGTGGAAGCAGTTGGTAGAAGAGTTCGAGGCGAGCGGGCTGACGCAGAAGCAGTTCGCGACCAGGCATGAGGTCTCGCTCAGCGCCTTCCAGTACACGCTGTACAAGAAGCCGAGGTCCGCACTGGGGCGGAGGCCCGAATCGACAGAGAGGCCACGGGGGAGGTTCCTTCCCGTGGAGGTGGTCGCGTCCCCCGTGCGGCGGACGAGAGAAGGACTGATGCTCGAGGTGGCGCTGCCGCGAGGAGTGCTCCTGCGTTTCCCGGAGGGCACGCAGGCGGAGTACCTCGCGCATCTCGTGGCGGTGCTCGGCTGATGCCGCTGTTGCCCCGGGCGGTGCGAATCCTTCTGGCACGTGAGCCTGTGGACATGCGTAACAGCATCGATGGGTTGGCGGCGATAGTGCGCGCGGAGTGGAAGGAGAGTCTCTACGCCGGCCACCTCTTCGTCTTCGTCTCGCGGCGCGGGGACAAGGTGAAGATTCTCTCCTGGGACGCGGGAGGCTTCGTCCTCACCTACAAGCGCTTGGAGCAGGGCCGCTTTCGCCTGCCTGCCTTCGGCGAGGACGCCTTGGGAGCGCAACTGGATGCCACGCAGCTGGCCATGCTGCTCGACGGAATCGACGTCACGCACGTCCGCAGACCAGGCAAGTGGGCACCGCCCCCTGCCGCCGAGGCAATGCCCGCCAGCGGTGGGTTGGTTTTCCCAGAGAGATGGCAGCGCTCGATGCGACGCACCAGTGCGAGTGGCGTGAGCGAGCCGAAGGGCTCGAGCAGGAAAACCTCACCCTCAAAGAGCGCGTGGGCAGCATCGAATCCCAGCTCGCGCTCCTCCAGCGGACTGTCTTCGGAAAGAAGAGCGAGAAGCTCCTCCGCCTCGAAGACGAGCTGCGCAAGGCCTCGGGCAACGCGCCCAGGCCGCGTGAAGCGACGCTGAAGGAGCGGAGGCTGAAGCGCGAGGCGCGCGCGACGTTGCCCGAGCGGCTGATTCATCACCGCGTTCCCGAGGAAGCGCGGAGGTGTCCGTCCTGCGGTGGCACGGCGTTGAAGCCCCTGGGCCCCGGCAAGCGCACTGACCTCATCGAGTATGTGCCCGCGCACGTGGATGGAGCGGCAGGTCCATCTGCAGGAGACGCTCGTCTGCCCCTGCGGCGCGGGCATCGTCACCGCCCCCGCACCGAAGGCCATTGAGCAAGGCCAGTATGGCCCGGGCTTGCTGGCGCACGTGGTGACGGCGAAGTGCTGCGACTCGATTCCGCTGTATCGCCAGGCCAAGGCCCTCGCCCGCGCGGGCATGCCCGTCGCGCGCACCACGCTCTGCGACGTCTTCCACGAGGTGGGCCGGGCCACGGCGCCACTCGCCGAGCGCCTCTTGGCGCTGGTGAGAGAGGCCCGCCTGGTGCACGCCGACGAGACACCCCAACGCGTGTTGGACGAAGGCAAGACGCGCCGGGCCTACGTCTGGACATTCCGCACCGATGAGCTCATCGCCTACGTCCACAGCGCCAGTCGCTCCGGCGTGACGCCCCTGGAAGTGCTCGGGGGAACCCAGGGCTTCCTGCGCGTGGATGGCTACACGGGCTACAACCGCGTGACGCTGCCGGAGGGGCGTGTGCGCGTGGGGTGCTGGGCCCACGTGCGCCGCAAATTCTTCGACGCGCTCACCACCGCGCCCGAGTCCAGGACGGCGCTCGACCTCATCCTCGCGTTGTACAGCGTCGAGCACGCCGCCCAAGACTCCGGGACGCTCGGCACTCCGGAACACCTCCACGCTCGCAGCACCACCAGTGCACGCATCCTCGAGCGTCTGGCTGCGTGGGTGGATGAACAGCTTCCGCTCCATCCCCCCAAGAGTCCCCTGGGCAGGGCTCTTCGCTACACGAAGGGGCAGTGGAGTGCACTGACGCGTTTCTTGGAGGACTCCTCACTTCCCCTCGACAACAACGCCGCGGAGCGTGCGTTGCGCGCCATGGCCCTGGGCAGGAAGAACTATCTCTTCGTCGGCAATGACGAGGCAGGTCGGAATCTGGCGGAGCTGAGTTCCCTGGTCGCCACGTGCGAGGTCCACGGCGTCAATCCCGAGACGTACCTCGCCGACGTGCTGATGCGACTTGGCAGCCACCCCGCATCACGTCTGGACGAGTTGCTGCCTCACCGCTGGCAACCGTCCTCCGCCTCCGCGCCTGACTCCTCCTGAAGCCACCCAAACCTTGGCGACCAGGACGTCCGTGCGCGGCTACCATGCTGAGCAAGCGGAAGGGTGCATCCGGCGAACGTCACCCGTCGGTCGGTTACTGCTCACCTGCACTGGGAGCATGCGCACGGCTGGCTCGGCCTTGGTGCTCACCTGGCGCCGACGGCGGTAGACCCATGACTGCACCATGCTCAGCCGCAACCCCCGGCGCCCGGCGAACTCCCGCTGCGTCAGCCCGCTCGCTTCGAACTCCTCCGCGACGCGTACCCACTCCGGCTTCTCAGCTCTCTTCAGCATCCGTCGAGGGATGACCTGCCACACTCATCCCGGCAACACCCCGCAGCACGTCGTCCGTCGGACGGATACGGCCAAGCGAGCGGGGGGCTGGTACGCGCGGGCGCTTCACGGACGCGCTGCGGCAGGAGGCACTCGCGGTGCTGGAGGCGCGGAAGGCTCAGGGCGCAAGCCAAGAGGGGGTGGCCGAGGAACGGGGCTGAGTCCCTGGACTCTCAGCCGCTGCAAGCAGCGGTCAGCGCGCGCAGGAGTGACAGTCGCCGCGTTTCAGCCGGTGCTCGTGGTGTGCGAGGCCGGAGGGCTGTAGTCGCCCGGGGCCCTCAAGGTGCACGGCCCCGGTGGCCCGCGGGTCGAGGGCCGACGGTGGAGTGGGTAGCGGCGCTGGCGTCGGCAACGGGAGCATGCCCGCGGCGAGGCGGGCCTACGCGCCGGGATACTCCGCGTGGATGTCGCCGTCGCGCAGCCGCCAGCAGAAGTCGTTCATCCGCGCCGCAGCAGGGGCGTGCCGAGAGAGGATGTCCGCCACGGCGGCCGGCACGTCCTGCGGAATGTCGCCGCTCGCGCATCGGCGCACGTACCCGTTGCGCTCAACGGGGCCACCGCCCGCCGGCACCGGTAGCCCGCACACCGTGGTGACGAGCCAGTTCACCAGCCGCATCGCCGCGTACTCGGCATCGTGGCCGACGTGCCGCGCGACGAAGTCGCGCTCGGCGTTCGACAGGTCGAACCGAGGCGAGGTGGCCAGCCCGAAATCGACGAGGTAGATGCGCTCATCGTCGGCCCGGATGTTGCCGAAGTGTCCGTCCATGTGGAGCAGCTCGCGGCCACGCAGGAACGCCACCATCTCGAACAACTGCCGCTCGAGGGTCCCGGCCTGGCCGACCGGGTCGGTGAGCCTCTCGTGCAGCGAAGAGGGGACGTACTCGAGAAAGAGCACGAGGCTGGAGGTCGCGGCGGCCAGTTCCTCGAAGCGGATGCGCACGGCCGGGTCGCCGCCGAACTGGGCGACCACGGCGTCGATGTCCAGCTGTTCCGAGGCGACAGGTGCACGGCCGGGAAGCACCCGCCAGTGGTGCAGCAGGGGGAAGGACTCCGCCTCACCGGCGAGGACCCCCTCGGTGACGAGGAGGTTCGCAGCCAGCTCGCGCCAGGCGCCGAAACCCGGACCTGCGAGGCGGTACATGCCGTACTGGCAGGAGGTCGGCAGGTCGAACAGGTTCGCGGTGCTGTGTGGATGGGCCAGCTCCCGGTCGGTCATCGGGATGCGCTTGGCGAATACCGGCACGCCGTCCACGTCGAGCACCGAGGTGCCACCGCCCACCCCCACGGCGTGGGTGGGCGCGGCTCGGAGGGCCGCCGCCAGCTCGTCGGCACTGTGGGCGGTGAGCCACGCAGAGATGCGGTCGTGGCGGAGGCGTCGAAGGGAGTGCATCGCACCCCATCATGCCAGTCGCCGGCGATCAATCCACGGCCGCTTGCCGGCGATGCGCCAAACCTCGACGACTCCCTCGGGCCGGGCGCCGCCGTGAGCTTCGTCCCGGCCCTTCCGCACCCTGCTGATCGCTTTGCCAGTCGCGTGCGCCACCCCTGCCACGGAGAGTGGCAGCACGGGCGACACGGCAGCGATGTGAGGGGGCTGCTTGGCCTCAGGCCGTGGGTCGTGCCTTGGGGCACGCAGCGTGGTAGCGCCGCACGGGGGACGCGACCACCTCCACGGGAAGGAACCTCCCCCGTGGCCTCTCTGTCGATTCGGGCCTCCGCCCCAGTGCGGACCTCGGCTTCTTGTACAGCGTGTACTGGAAGGCGCTGAGCGAGACCTCATGCCTGGTCGCGAACTGCTTCTGCGTCAGCCCGCTCGCCTCGAACTCTTCTACCAACTGCTTCCACTCATCCGGATTGGGTCGTCGCATGCCGGAGTGAACCGGCGGGTCCACCCCAGTTCAGGACGTCGGCCGTCGGTCGCTTACCAACACCGAGCACCTTCACTCCGCCATCCGCTTCGTCACGCCCGACGACAGGCACTTCGGTCGCGAGGCCTCGCTGCTGGCGCGACGCCACCAGGTGTACCAGCGCGCCCAATCCCGTCACCCGGAGCGCTGGAGCCGCGTCACGCGCAACTGGACTCCCGCGGGCTCCGTCCGCCTGGGCCCCTCGCCCAGTCTCACCCCGGCCGTGCAGGAGATGAAGCGCATCGGCTGAACCCTCTCACGCGACATCTACCTTGACGCTCACCGCCTGCGCGAGCCGCCTGAGACTCGTTGCACCTGCCAGACTGACATGCCCTGCGGTTTTCGGACCACCTGAAGCTTGAGAGGATGCCGTCTCCGGACACCACGGAGGCAGGCAGTGAAGAAGAGTCGGTTCAGCGAAGAGCAGATGGTCGCCATTCTGCGAGAGGCG
>NZ_JABUMS010000049.1:0-5697 GCF_013336705.1 Myxococcus sp. CA051A
AAAAAGAATCCGGCAGCGACCTACTCTCCCACGCGGTTTCCCGCGGAGTACCATCGGCTCTGGAGGGCTTAACTTCCGTGTTCGGGATGGGAACGGGTGTGACCCCTCCGACATAGCCACCGGAAAAGCATGAAGTGCATACGAAGGGTAAGTTGCAGCATTCTGCGAGTACAAGTCTCGCTGTGCGTCTAGTGTTTCGTCCGGGTGAATGCATAGTGCATTCAGTCTCGGCCTTGGCCCCGAGTCCCTTACTCCCCTTGAGGGGGCATGCAAGAGATAGGGGGAAGTAAGCCTCTCGACCAATTAGTACCAGTTAGCTCAACGCGTTACCGCGCTTACACACCTGGCCTATCAACGTCGTAGTCTTCGACGGGTCTTCAGGGGCTTGCGCCCGGGATACCTGGTCTTGAGGTCGGTTTCCCGCTTAGATGCTTTCAGCGGTTATCCAATCGGCACATGGCTACCCAGCGATGCCTCTGGCGAGACAACTGGTACACCAGCGGTGCCTCCAACCCGGTCCTCTCGTACTAAGGTCAGAGCCTCTCAAGTATCCTACGCCCACAGCAGATAGGGACCAAACTGTCTCACGACGTTTTGAACCCAGCTCGCGTACCGCTTTAATTGGCGAACAGCCAAACCCTTGGGACCTGCTCCAGCCCCAGGATGCGATGAGCCGACATCGAGGTGCCAAACCTCCCCGTCGATGTGAACTCTTGGGGGAGATAAGCCTGTTATCCCCGGAGTACCTTTTATCCGTTGAGCGATGGCCCTTCCATTCAGGACCACCGGATCACTATGACCTGCTTTCGCACCTGCTCGACGTGTCCGTCTCGCAGTCAAGCTCCCTTATGCCATTGCACTCGCCGCCCGGTTTCCAATCGGGCTGAGGGAACCATCGCGCGCCTCCGTTACTCTTTGGGAGGCGACCGCCCCAGTCAAACTACCCACCAGACAGTGTCCCAATCCCGGCTTACGGGACATGGTTAGACACCAGAAATCAACAGGGTGGTATTTCACCGTTGCCTCCACCGAACCTAGCGGCCCGGCTTCAAAGGCTCCCACCTATCCTACACAGTCAATCCCTAGTGTCACTGTCAAGTTATAGTAAAGGTTCACGGGGTCTTTCCGTCTTGCTGCGGGTAAACTGCATCGGCACAGCTATTTCAATTTCGCTGAGTCCCTCTCCGAGACAGCGCGGAAGTCGTTACTCCATTCGTGCAGGTCGGAACTTACCCGACAAGGAATTTCGCTACCTTAGGACCGTTATAGTTACGGCCGCCGTTTACTGGGGCTTCGGATCATCGCTTTGCCTTGCGGCTGACGAATCCCCTTAACCTTCCAGCACCGGGCAGGAGTCAGACCCTATACGTCGGCTTGTCGCCTTCGCAGAGTCCTGTGTTTTTGGTAAACAGTCGCTACCGCCATTTCTCTGCAACCTCTCTCGGCTCCGGCTGTACGCCTTCACCTACCAGAGGCCCACCTTCTTCCGAAGTTACGGTGGAAATTTGCCTAGTTCCTTGGAGGAGAGTTCTCTCAAGCGCCTTAGGATTTTCTCCTCACCCACCTGTGTCGGTTTACGGTACGGACACCCTGCAAGCTCCCTACGGGACTTTTCTTGGAAGCAGAGCATCAGCGACTTACCCCTTACGGGGCGCCATGGGGTCTCGGGGATAGCTGCCGCGCCTTTAATCGTACGCGACACCCCTACGCCTTTGGACTGACACAACCGCCGGTCAGCTCGCCTAGCTTTCTCCGTCCTCCCTTAGTTCAACGCTTACAAGATGGCGCAGGAATATTAACCTGCTTTCCATCATCTACGCCTTTCGGCCTCGACTTAGGTTCCGGCTAACCCTGGGAAGATTAACTTGACCCAGGAAACCTTGGGTTTACGGCGAGGGGGTTTCTCACCCCCTTTATCGCTACTCATTTCGGCATCAGCACTCCCAGCCGCTCCAGCCGCCCTTTCGGTCGACCTTCGCTGCAACTGGGACGCTCCCCTACCGCCACACGTTTTGCGTGTGACCCGAAGCTTCGGTACTAGTCTTGAGCCCCGTTACATTTTCGGCGCGGCCTGTCTTGACCAGTGAGCTATTACGCTTTCTTTAAAGGATGGCTGCTTCTAAGCCAACCTCCTGGTTGTCAATGACCTGCCACATCCTTTCTAGTGTTCACTTAGACTAGATTTGGGGACCTTAGCTGTCGGTCTGGGTTATTCCCCTCTTGCCAATGGACGTTATCACCCACTGACTGCGTCCCGGGCTAACAATTACTGGCATTCGGAGTTTGGTACGGTTTGGTAATCTGGTGAGACCCCTAGCCGTTCCAGTGCTCTACCTCCAGTATTGAATTGCCCGAGCCGATACCTAAATATCTTTCGGGGAGAACCAGCTATCACGGAGTTTGATTGGCCTTTCACCCCTACACACAGCTCATCTCAGAAATTTTCAACTTTCATGAGTTCGGTCCTCCATGCGGTGTTACCCGCACTTCAACCTGGCCATGTGTAGATCACCCCGCTTCGGGTTATAATACACGCAACTAATTCGCCCTTTTAGGACTCGCTTTCGCTCCGGCTCCACCTAACGGCTTAGCCTCGCTACGTATATTAAGTCGCCGAATCATGATGCAAAAGGTACGCCCTCGCACTGGCTTGCGCCGTAGTGCTCGGACTGCTTGTAGACATGCGGTTTCAGGTTCTTTTGACTCCCCTTGCCGGGGTTCTTTTCACCTTTCCCTCGCGGTACTTGTTCACTATCGGTCGCCAAGGAGTATTTAGCCTTACCGGATGGTCCCGGCTGATTCAGACAGGATTGCACGTGTCCCGTCTTACTTGGGTAACCCACTCAGCTCCAACCAGCTTTCGCGTACGCGACTATCACGCCCTTTGGTGTCTCTTTCCAGAGACTTCCGCTAGCCAGTCAAAGTCCTACCGTGGACCCTCTACCCCGCTGCCACTTGCGTGACATCGGTTTGGGCTGTTCCCATTTCGCTCGCCGCTACTTTGGGAATCACTCGTTGTTTTCTCTTCCTCAGGGTACTGAGATGTTTCACTTCCCCTGGTTAGCTCCTGCCTACCTATGTATTCAGTAGGAGGTAACACCGCTATTCGCAGTGCTGGGTTTCCCCATTCGGACATCTCCGGATCAACGCTTGGTTGACAGCTCCCCGAAGCTTTTCGCAGCCACCCGCGTCCTTCATCGCCTCTTGGCACCTAGGCATCCACCGCACGCCCTTAGTAGCTTACTTGCCCTAATCTCTTGTCTAACGCCCGCCTCACGGCGGATTGTCGAAACTCGAAACCAAGGCCCAGACCCCTGCTCTTCGCAGCAGGCCCGGAAAAAATCACTCTACGCTTGTAGTTAGCGCCAACCCTCTCTCACCTCGCCTTCGCCTCACGGCGTCGGTTTCAGTGGGGAGTTGCGCGCCTTCTGCGAGAACTTGTTACTCAGCAGAAATTGCAACTTACCCTTCGTATGCACTTGTCAAAGAACGCTTCCCTCAA
The DNA here is from genome assembly GCF_013336705.1 of Myxococcus sp. CA051A. NCBI lineage: Bacteria > Pseudomonadati > Myxococcota > Myxococcia > Myxococcales > Myxococcaceae > Myxococcus > Myxococcus sp. CA051A. Next base: position 3,503 of record NZ_JABUMS010000049.1, read on the forward strand.
TGCGACAGGGAAAACTTGTGTGGAGCTGATCGGAATCGAACCGACGACATCCAGCTTGCAAAGCTGGCGCTCTCCCAACTGAGCTACAGCCCCGTGTGTCCGGGCCAATTTAGCTGGGTGCGTCACCGTTGCCCAGGCTTAAAGCCTGCGGAAACAGTGGGCCTAGGTGGACTTGAACCACCGACCTCGCGCTTATCAGGCGCGCGCTCTAGCCAGCTGAGCTATAGGCCCAGGAGCTACCGCGTCGATTCTACAGCGTCCTTCATTCTCAAAGAGCTGGTGCCGCGACTTCTCGCGCACTCAGTCCTTCAAAACCAAACAGCAAGCCCGAAGTAGAGAGAGTCGGATTGGACTCGGAAACGTTGACCTGGTCGACCTGACGCGGCTCGAAAGCCGCTGGCACCACCTGCTGACACCGAAGTGTCTGCCTGGTGCCCGGTCTCCTTAGAAAGGAGGTGATCCAGCCGCAGGTTCCCCTACGGCTACCTTGTTACGACTTCACCCCAGTTACCGACCACTCCTTGGGCACCTCTTGGTGAAGTGACTTCTGGAGCAATCGACTCCCATGGTGTGACGGGCGGTGTGTACAAGGCCCGGGAACGTATTCACCGCAGCGTGCTGATCTGCGATTACTAGCGATTCCGCCTTCATGGAGTCGAGTTGCAGACTCCAATCTGAACTGAGACCGGTTTTATGCGATTAGCTCCCCCTCGCGGGTTGGCAACGCTCTGTACCGGCCATTGTAGCACGTGTGTAGCCCTGGTCATAAAGGCCATGAGGACTTGACGTCATCCCCACCTTCCTCCGGTTTAACACCGGCAGTCCCTCTAGAGATCCACTTGCGTGGCAACTAAAGGCGAGGGTTGCGCTCGTTGCGGGACTTAACCCAACATCTCACGACACGAGCTGACGACAGCCATGCAGCACCTGTCTCTCGGCTCCCTTGCGGGCACCGCCTCATCTCTGAGGCATTCCGAGGATGTCAAGACCAGGTAAGGTTCTGCGCGTTGCGTCGAATTAAACCACATGCTCCACCGCTTGTGCGGGCCCCCGTCAATTCCTTTGAGTTTTAGTCTTGCGACCGTACTTCCCAGGCGGAGAACTTAATGCGTTAGCTACGGCACCGCGGGGGTCAACTCCCACGACACCTAGTTCTCATCGTTTACGGCGTGGACTACCAGGGTATCTAATCCTGTTTGCTCCCCACGCTTTCGCGTCTCAGCGTCAGTTGCCGTCCAGGTGGCCGCCTTCGCCACCGGTGTTCCTCCCCATATCTACGAATTTCACCTCTACTTGGGGAATTCCGCCACCCTCTCCGGCACTCAAGCACGACAGTTTCGGGCGCACTTCCTCAGTTGAGCTGAGGGCTTTCACACCCGACTTGTCACGCCGCCTACACGCGCTTTACGCCCAATAATTCCGAACAACGCTTGCACCCTCTGTATTACCGCGGCTGCTGGCACAGAGTTAGCCGGTGCTTCTTCTCCCGGTACCGTCAAGCCGTTGGATGTTAGCCAACGGGTTTTCTTCCCGGTCGAAAGTGCTTTACAATCCAAAGACCTTCATCACACACGCGGCGTTGCTGCGTCAGGCTTTCGCCCATTGCGCAAAATTCCCCACTGCTGCCTCCCGTAGGAGTCTGGACCGTGTCTCAGTTCCAGTGTGGCTGATCGTCCTCTCAGACCAGCTACCCGTCGTTGCCTTGGTGGGCCATTACCCCGCCAACTAGCTGATGGGCCGCGGACTCATCTGGTTGTGATAGCTTGTATACAGAGGCCACCTTTTCCCTCAGTCTCCGAAGAAACCGTGGGCTTATCCGGTATTAGCCAATCTTTCGACTGGTTATCCCGAGCATCCAGGCAGATTATCCACGTGTTACGCACCCGTGCGCCGCTCTACTAAGGGTTGCCCCTATTCGCGCTCGACTTGCATGTGTTAGGCACGCCGCCAGCGTTCGTTCTGAGCCAGGATCAAACTCTCCAATTTTAATTTGAAGGTTGAACCGGCGTTCACCAAGTGTCCGGCTAAGGAACCTTGGCTCGCTGATTCACTGCAGGCACTGCTGGTATGCGCTTCTCAGCGCTCCCTTGCTGGTGCCTTCTCAAAGATTGACTGCGGTTTCCGCAATCCTTCTCTTCTTCTTGGGCTTGCTATTTGGTTTTCAAAGACCGAGCCGCTTGTTTCATCCGCGACTT